>QCJF01000027.1 GCA_003216195.1 Pelagibacteraceae bacterium AG-404-P08 | reverse complement strand
TAAATATTCACTATTATAAAGATTTTAATAAAGGCAATTTTTTTGGAAATGACAGAAAATTAACAAAACATTGGTATGAGGGTACAACAAACATTCCTATTTTAAATGACATGATATTAAATCTTAAAAAAAGTGGATATGTCCACCATATCCCAAGATTGATGATAATTAGTAATATAATGAACTTAGCTGGATTAAAGCCATCTGAAGTTTATAAATGGTTTATGGAAACATTCATTGACTCATCTGATTGGGTTATGACACCAAATGTCTATGGAATGGGGATGTTTAGCGATGGAGGTATTTTTGCAACAAAACCATATTTATGCGGTTCAAATTACTTACTAAAGATGAGTAATTATAGTCGTGGGGATTGGACACAAACACTAGATGGTTTATATTGGAATTTTATATATAAAAATAAAAATTATTTTAAAACTAATCAGAGACTCTCTATGATGTACTATACTGTAAATAAAATGGACAAGTCTAAAATTAGTACTCATATATCTAATGCAAAAAAATTCATCAAAGAATACACAAGATAGAGTAGTTTTTATAACAGGTGCTAGTAGTGGGATTGGCTACGCACTATGTGAAGAGTATCTCAGACAGGGCTGGAATGTGATAGGCTTAGCGAGAGATGATACCAAAATACCGAATGAAACAATTGATAATCCAAAATTTGAGTTTGTAAAAACAGATTTATCAAATTTTGACTCAAGTAAGCTAATTATAGATGAGGTATTTAAAAAAAATGTGAATATTAGTACATTTATTTTAAATGCAGGTATTTATATCCCCGATAGTCTTAATGATTTTAACTTTGAAAATGCAAAGGCAACTTTTGATACCAATGTTTTAAGTATTTATTTATCAATAGAGCTAATAAAAAAAAATTTCGAGCTAAATTCAAATTATACCTTGGCAATAATGTCCTCCACAGCTGGATATAAGGGTCTCCCAAAGTCTATTTTATACGGACCTTCGAAAGCGGCTTTAATTAATTTAGCCGAGGCTATAAAATCTGAAATGCATGATAATCTCAATGTAAAACTTATCTGTCCAGGATTTGTAGAAACTCCTGCTACAAAAGTAAATTCATTTAAAATGCCATATTTAATGTCACCTAAAGAGGCAGCTAGGATTATTTATAGTAAAATATATAAAAAAGGTTTTGAAATATCGTTCCCTTTTCCTTTTAATTCTATAATGAAATTTGGTAAAGTATTGCCTTATAAACTTTATTTTAAAATCACTGAAAAAAAGTTTTCAAAAAAATGAAAATATCTATCCCTAAAATCTCAATAGTAATGGGAAGCCAAAGCGATTGGTCCACACTTAAGCATACGGCTAAAATTCTAAAAGAATTAAAGATTGTCCATGAAAAAAAAATAGTTTCAGCTCACAGAACTCCCAAAAGACTCTATGAGTATGCTGAACAAGCTTATGACAGAGGTATTAAGATTATTATTGCTGGAGCTGGAGGGTCTGCTCATTTACCAGGCATGATAGCAGCTATAACTCATATTCCAGTAATTGGGGTACCAATTGAGTCAAAAACACTAAAAGGCTTAGATAGTTTACTTTCAATAGCTCAGATGCCTTTTGGCATTCCAGTTGGGACTGTGGCTATCGGAGATAATGGAGCCAAAAATGCTGCTTTATATGCAGCTTCAATTATTAGTAATTATGACCCCAATATTGAAAGAAGTTTAGTAAAATGGAGACTGGCTCAAACAAAAAAAGTTAAAATGACACCTAGATAATGATCATCGGTATATTGGGTGGAGGTCAACTAGGTATGATGTTATGCCAAGCGGCTAATAAATTAAATATTCAAACTTATATATACTCTGATAATGATGACTCCCCAGCAATTAAATATGCAAATCACTTTTTAATAAAAAAGTACGATAATTTTCACGAGATAGATAATTTTATTAAAAAATGTGATTTTGTGACTTATGAGTTTGAAAATATCCCTTTTAAAACTTTATCATATATT
>QCJF01000026.1 GCA_003216195.1 Pelagibacteraceae bacterium AG-404-P08 | reverse complement strand
TATCAAAACCCCCTTTTGTTATTAGATCGATTAGTTCATCAAAACTTTCACCGTCGCCTGAGCCTTTATATTCTGCAATTTTATAAAAAAAAGCAGAATCCTCATAATCAATAGGTAAGCCTATGGAAATATCAGATCCAGTTTTATATTTTTCTGCAAGATCTAAAGCATAAAATGCATCACCTTCAAGTGCGTTAATCCTATTTAAAGACACTTCATGTCCAAGATCGTGGGCCTCTAAATAATACTGTTTTGCTTTTTCATAGTCAGCTTTAGTTCCTAGCCCTTTTTCATACATCAACGCTAGGCCATATAAAGCTCTCTCTGTGTTCCCAAACTCAGCTTCAGCACCTTTTTTGTAATACTCAAATGCTTTGCTGTAACTCTGATTCACTACATCACCATCTAAATAATAAGAGGCTATAGTAGTGTATGCATTTGATGTTCCTTGTTCAGCTGATTTAAGAAAAAGATCATATGCTTTTTTTTTGTTTTTACTGACATATATTCCATTATCATAAAAATAACCAAGGTCATTTTGGCAATCAGGATCACCGTTGTTTGAACATAATTCCAACCAGTAGTGTGCTTTTTCTAAATCTTTTTCATCATAAAAGAGCGTATAAAGATAGTATTGAGCATCAATATTGTCAGGTATCTTAAGAAATAATTCAATTGCTCCTTTATAGTCATTTTGAAGATAACGATTATATGCTTGATCATAAATTTTTTGATCATCAGAAAAACTCAAATTAGGGATTAAGAAAAATAGGATTAGGAAGAATTTCATTTAAGATCCCATTTTTTTGATACAAGATCCAATAATTTTCTTTCTTCATCTGCCATATCACCATCAGCATTAGCAATTTTTTCTAAATAGTCGTATATTGTCTTTTTCGAGTCGGTATTCATAAAATTAAAGTACGAAATTAGTTTTTCAAATAAATCACTTTTTGGCTCACTATTTATGTACTCTCTAAAACTACTAGAATTGAAGTTAGGCATTATTTGCTTTCCAATTGTTTCAGCAACTTGTACTTCTTCTTTTTCTATTTTCCCATCAGCGTAAATCATTGCACTGGCAATATGGTATATAGCATTAAGCATAAAGTTCTGTTGTTCATTTTTTTCGATTTCTTCTTCGCTTTGATTTTCCTCAGGTTGTTTAATAAGACCTAATGCAACTAATTTAAGATGTTCAAAATATGTCAAATCTTCCTCAATGCTCTCTAAATTATCAATATGATCTTTAGCATTGCCTTGATTATTTAGTTCTTTGATTGACATTTCGGACGTTGAAATATCGCATTGTTTTAATCTTTCGCTAATTGGTGGGTGAGAGTCTGTAGGGTGAGGAGTGGATACACTACCGATATCTTCAAGTATTTTTTCAATAGACTCATTAGATAAATCAAACTTTGAATTATTCATAAATGTCTTACTCATGTTTGTAATAAATTTTCCTTGGTTGCATTCTTTTATTGCATCATCAAGTACTGTATTCCATGACTCCTGAAAAATAGCTAATTTTAATAATGAATAAGCTAGGCCATCTTTTCCACCAGCATCTATTCCTAATTGATCAGCAACTAATTCACGATCTCGACTAATTTTTGAAACAGAGGTTGAAAAAAGAGACAATATTGAGTCTAAAAAGATGACACCTGGAAGAGCTACGATTGATTGTGAGTCAGAAGCGTTATGTAAAGCTGATTGAAGCCCTATATAGACGGGTGTGAATTTAAGAGAGTATTGAGTGTCCTCTCCTTTAAAGTGTGCAAGTTCATGTCCGATAATTGCTGATATTTCTTTCTCATTGTATAACCTCACTAATGGAAGAGACAAATATAATGTTTCGCCAGTCACTACATTTTTTTCATTAATAATATTTACATTTGCAGCGGTTATGTAGA
The DNA here is from genome assembly GCA_003216195.1 of Pelagibacteraceae bacterium AG-404-P08. Lineage (GTDB taxonomy): Bacteria > Pseudomonadota > Alphaproteobacteria > HIMB59 > HIMB59 > HIMB59. The sequence continues at coordinate 146 of QCJF01000026.1, read as the reverse complement.
AGCCTGGTTCAAGTCCAACAATAATATTATCTGGAGCTTTTGCATCCAACTTATCAGCAATTGAATTTACCAAATTCCATAAACTATTTTCCTTTTCTACTTTATGACCAATCACAGTAATTTTTATTGGAGAGTTTATTTGAGAC
>QCJF01000025.1 GCA_003216195.1 Pelagibacteraceae bacterium AG-404-P08 | reverse complement strand
ACCTACAGAAGACGGTGGTGTTATTAGAAGAAGACGTCTTTGTGGATGTGAAAGAAAAGAGAGGTTCACCACATTTGAAAGAGTACAATTTAGAGAATTTTTAGTAGTCAAAAAAAATGGTGAAAAATCCATATTTGATAGAGATAAAATTGCCAAATCTGTTGAATTGGCATTAAGAAAAAGACCTGTCGATATTGATACAAAAGAAAAATTAATTTCAAAGATAGTCAGAGACCTTGAAGGTATGGGTGAAAATGAAGTCAGCACTAACACAATTGGCGAAATGGTTATGCAAGGTTTATATTCATTAGATAAAGTCGGCTATGTTAGATTTGCTTCCGTTTATAGAGATTTTAGAGAAACTAAAGATTTTGAGCAATTCTTAGAAAAAATAGATAAAAAATAAGATTTGTTAAGTGCAATTCATCAAAATTATTTACAAAGTGTAAATAATTTATCAATAAAAAATATTGGATTAACTGGGAAAAATCCTTCAGTAGCATGTCTGATTGTTGACTACTCTAAATCTCCAAAAGGAATTGTTCTAAGTTATGGTTTAACATCAAAAAATGGCAGACCTCATGCAGAAATCAACGCCTTAAATAAATTACCTCAAAATAAAATAAATAATAAAACCGTTATGTATATTAGTTTAGAACCTTGTTTTAAAAATAATAGCTGTTGCGCAAAAGCAATTGCCAATGCTGGAATAAAAAAAGTTTTTATAAGTTCACTAGACCCAAACCCAAATATAAAGGGAAAGGGAATCAAATTTTTAAAGCAACAAGATATCAAAGTAATTCATTCACCAAAATCTTTAGATAAATTTCAAAAAATTAATAAATATTTTTATACTCACCAAACATTAAATAGGCCATTTATTACTCTCAAAATTGCTATATCCAAAAACGGTTTCAGTAAAAGCCCAACAATTAAAAATATTACCTCTGAACAAACTCAATATTTTATGCATCGGATAAGATTATCACACGATGCTATAGCTGTCGGCATGATCACATTGTTGGATGATAAACCAAAATTAACTTGTAGATTACAGGGGGTTGAAAAAAACATACAAAAAATCATTTTCTCAAATAAAAAAAATAAAATTAAAAATTACTTGTCACTTAATGTTGATTACAAAAAATTATTAAATGAGGATTTTTCTTTATTTAGAAATTTACAAGTTCAATCTATTTTAATCGAAGGCGGAATTAGCACTTTTAAATATTTTCTTAATTGTAATTTGTTTGATGAGATTATAGTCTGCCAATCAAATATGATTATAAAAAATTCTAGTAAAAAATACTTTTTATCAATGAAATCATTAAAAAATAATCTTAAATTAAAATCCTCTTATCAATATGGACAGGATACAATTTATAAATTTGTAAATTAATGTTTAGTGGAATAATTCAATCTCAAGGTAAAATTAAAAAACTATCCAGAGAAGAAAAATCTTTGGTAGTTGAAATTCATTCCTCTTTAAATGGATATAAGTTAGGTTCTTCAATATGTTGTTCTGGTATTTGTTTAACAGTGACATCAAAGAATAAAAATACCTTTAAAGCTGATATTTCTTATGAAACTATGAATAAAACAAATGCTAAATATTGGAAAGTTGGAAAAAAAATAAACTTAGAAAAATCTTTAAAAGTTGGTGATGAGATCTCTGGTCATTTTGTTTTTGGTCACATTGATACTACTTGTTCTGTTGAAGAATTATATAAAGTTGGAAGTAGTTGGTTTTTATCTTTTAAGTTCCCAAAAAATCTTAAAAAATTTATTGTCCAAAAAGGTTCTATTTCTCTAAATGGTATTTCACTTACTATAAATGAAGTTAAGTCAAATAAATGTCATTGTATGATTATACCTCATACTTACAAATATACTGATATTCATACATATAAGAAAAATGAAATTTTAAATCTTGAAGTCGATATGCTAGCAAGATACGCTCACTCCTCAAATTCATAGGTTATTAAATTAATGTCAGATTTTACAAATATTGAAAATATAATTAGTGATGCTCGTAATGGTAAAATGTACATTCTAGTTGATAGCGAGGATAGAGAGAATGAGGGTGATTTAATTATACCCGCATCTCTTTGTAAGCCGGAACACATAAATTTTATGGCGACTTATGGAAGAGGTT
>QCJF01000024.1 GCA_003216195.1 Pelagibacteraceae bacterium AG-404-P08 | reverse complement strand
AGAATTAATAGTCATGTCTGACTTCATAATGACTTTTGTTTTAATTATAGGTCTGTTAACAGCATTCTTCGCTGCATCAGTTGGCTTTTTTCAAAAAGATATAAAAAAGGTAATAGCTTATTCAACTTGTAGTCAGTTGGGTTTCATGTTTGTGGCTTGTGGTTTAGGTGCATTTAATATCGCAATTTTTCATTTAATAACACATGGTTATTTTAAGGCATTACTCTTTTTATCTTCAGGGTCTGTTATTCATGGTGTTCATGATGAGCAAGACATGGATAAAATGGGAAATCTTTTTTCAAAGATGAAAATCACCGCAGTAATGATGTGGATAGGTACACTAGCTATTATAGGTTTTCCATATACATCTGGTTACTTTTCAAAAGATCTAATTTTAAGTTCATCATTTAACTTAATTAGTTTAGGCCCATTGGTTTATGTAATTTTAGCTATAGTCTCTGCCATGACCGCATTTTACTCTTTCAGGCTCATATTTAAGGTGTTTCATGGGAATTATAATGGATCTTATGATTATGAAAAAATTCATGAATCCGGTCCATATATTTTAGTTCCATTATTATTACTTTCCGTAGGAGCAATTCTAGCAGGCTTCTTCTTAAACGATTTATTAGCTGGATATAATTCAAAAAATTTCTGGAACGGCATAATATTTTTGAGTCAAGATAAGCAATATTACTCCTCTTTTTATCCAATTTTATCAAAATCTTTGGTAGCTTTTGGTGTAGGGCTAGCAGTTTATTATTATGGTTATAATCTAAATAAACTTGCTGACTTAAAAAAACGTTTTCACTCAATCTATAATTTTATTTTGAACAAATGGTATTTTGATGAACTTTATAACAAAATTTTTGTTTTACCAGTTTATAATTTAGGTAAGTTTTTATGGACTAAAATAGACCAAGGTATTATCGATAAGTATTTACCAAATGGAAGTGCCTCGATAGTTTCTACAATTTCAAAAGCATTCAAAAAGATACAAACAGGGTATATTTTCGATTACACTTTTATAATAATTTCTGGTTTCACACTCTTTATAACCATCATTTTTTATATATCCATAACCTAAGATGAGTTTCCCAATATTATCTCTATTAATTCTAACTCCTATTATAGGAGCATTAACACTATCACTTTCAAGTAGTAAGCAACTTAAAAACAAAACAATTTTTCTATCAGGTTTATGGATAACAACAGGTGAATTTCTTCTTAGTTTATTATTACCAATTTTTTATGATAAATCCAAAAATGGTTATCAATTCATAGAGTTTCATACCTGGTTTGATAAATTTGATATAAATTATTATGTTGGAGTTGATGGCGTTTCAATACCACTTATTTTACTAACTACATTCTTAGTCCCTATTTGTTTATTGTGCTCTATGAACTCTATTCAAAATAGAGCCAAAGAATTTGTTATTTATTTTTTATTGCTTGAGAGCTTTATTATTGGAGTATTTGTTAGTATCGATCTAGTAATTTTTTACGTTTTCTTTGAAGCAGTTTTAATTCCGATGTTTTTAATAATTGGAATATGGGGAGGAGAAAATAGACTTTATGCTACTTTCAAGTTCTTTCTATACACACTTGCAGGTTCTGTTTTAATGCTACTTGCTATTATTTATATTATTTCAAAAGTGAAATCAGGCAATATTGAGTTAATTTCAGACTTTACATTTGATCAACAAATTGAGTTAATTCTCTTCTTATGCTTTTTTGCCTCTTTTGCAGTAAAAGTACCAATGTTTCCTTTTCATACATGGTTACCTGATGCTCATGTTCAAGCACCCACAAGCGGATCAGTAATTTTAGCTGGTGTGCTTCTTAAACTAGGCGCATACGGTTTTATTAGATTATCTTTACCTTTTTTTGAGTATGCCTCAATTTATTTTCAACCAATGATTTTTGCACTAAGTTGTGTAGCTATTGTTTACACCTCAATTGTAGCTCTCAGACAATTAGACATGAAAAAAATGATTGCCTATTCGTCTGTTGCTCATATGGGATTTGTCACCATTGGAATTTTCACCTTAACTCAAGATGGAATTAATGGTGCATATTTTCAGATGATAAGTCATGGTATCGTTTCCGCAGCACTATTTTTAATAGTTGGTGTGGTATACGAAAGACATCACACCAGAATAATATCTGATTATAGTGGTGTAACAAATGTCATGCCCAAATATTCATTCTTTTTTATGATTTTTATGCTCTCATCTGTAGGTCTTCCTGGAACCAGTGGTTTTGTCGGGGAATTCTTAGTTATAATGTCAACTATAAGTGTCAGTGTATATCTCACTTTTTTTACTGCTGTTGGGGTAATCTTAGGAGCATCATATATGCTCTTATTATACAAAAATATTAATTTTGGAGATCTAAAATCAGATATTAAGCAATTAGCTGATTTAACAAATATAGAAATTTTCTACTTCTCCTGTTTAGCATTTCTC
>QCJF01000023.1 GCA_003216195.1 Pelagibacteraceae bacterium AG-404-P08 | reverse complement strand
TTGTTTTAGGTTTATTATAAATAACTTTTGGTGAGTCTGCCTGCAACACCACTCCCTCATTCATTACTGCTATTCGATCAGCCATCGACATTGCCTCTTGTTGATCGTGTGTTACATAAACTGTCGTTGCATCAATATCGTCGTGAAGTTTTCTTAATTCCAAACACATCAATTCTCTAAATTCTGCATCAAGTGTGCCCAAAGGTTCATCCATTAAAAATGCTTTAGGTCTTCTGACTAGTGCTCTTCCGAGTGCAACACGTTGGCGATCACCTCCTGCTAAAGAGGATACTTTTGATTTTAATAAGTGATCTATTCTAAGAAGCTTTGCAGCTTCCAGAACTTTAGCATCTACTTCGCTTCGTGAGAGCTTTTGCATTTTCAGTGGGAAAGCCAGATTATTTCTTACATTCATGTGTGGATAGAGTGCAAAAAGCTGAAAAACAAAGGCTATATCTCGCTGAGAGGCCCTTAGATAGCCCACATCTTCCTTATCCAAATATATATTTCCAGAAGTTGGTAGCTCTAAACCAGCAATCATTCTTAAAGTGGTAGTTTTTCCACAACCTGAAGGACCGAGTAAAACGAAGAATTCTTTATTTTCAATAATAAGATTGGAGTTTTTCACTGCTACGAAATCTCCAAAAGATTTATGTAAATTTTTAATTTCTATTTCTGCCATGGCTAATCTGGGAAATGACTTGTAATCACAAATCCAATGGTTCCCACTAAAATAACGATAAAAGAATATGTATACATCCACATAGCAAAAGGCTGCATCAGCATAAATACACCCAATAAAATTAGAACAGTTGATGCATTTTCCCAAATGGATCTTCTAAAAATTCTTCTCAATAAACTTTTTTTCTCAGCCATTATTTTCTTACCGCTCCAAATGTTATTCCCCTTAGAAGATGTTTTCTCAATACAACTGTAAATATCATCACTGGGATTAAAAATAATGTTGTCCCTGCTCCAATAGCAGGCCAATCAAGACCACCCTCTCCTATAATTGTTGGGATAAATGGTGGTGCAGTTTGCGCATTAAATTGTGTTAGTAAAACAGCAAATGCATATTCATTCCATGAAAATATCATGCAGAAAATTGCTGTTGCTGCAATACCTGTAGTTGCTTGCGGAAGGACTACTTTAAAAAATGCTTGCATTCTAGAGTAACCATCAATCATCGCAGCCTCCTCATACTCTCTCGGTATCTCATCCATAAAGCCTTTTAACAGCCAAACTGACAAACTTAAATTTACAACAGTGTACAGAATAATCATGCCAACGTGAGTATCACCGAGACCAAGTTTTCTATACATAATAAATATAGGCACTGCCACTGCTATTGGTGGGAACATTCTCGTAGATAAAATAAAAAATAATAAATCATCTTTCAGCGGGACTTTAAATCTTGAAAGAGCGTAGGCAGCTAAGGAACCTAAAAATACTGAAAAGAAGGTGGCACCAAATCCAATTATCAAAGAATTGGAATACCTTGGTAAAAATTTTGATGGTCCTGTTATGACCATTTCTCTACTACGAACTAACTCCTCATACCATGTATCTGGTGGTGGAAGAGAGTCCAAATAGTCCTTGGGTTGTCTTGATCGATTGGTAAATAAATTCACATAACCCTCTAAAGATGGTTCAAAAAAGACCTCTGGAGGGTAAGAGATAGCACTATCAACACTTTTAAAACTTGTAGCAACCATCCATGTGATCGGTATAAGGGTTACAATCATGTATACGATGATAATAGTGGCAGCTAATTTTCTTGAAAATCCTGTTGCCTCTAGTGGTGATCTTGAAGTGTCCATTATCGCTCTTTAATTTTGTTCATAACTTTTACATACACATTTCCAAAACCGAATATGGTGACAAATAATATTACAGCAAAAGCAGAGCTATAACCTGTTTTCCATTTTTCGAATGCTTCACGTTTTAAATTGATTGATGCTAGTTCAGTCGCCGATCCTGGACCCCCTGAAGTAAGCTCAGCGACCAGATCAAACATTTTGAAATTCTCGATCCCTCTAAATAATAATGCAAGAAGTAGAAAAGGAAGGACAGATGGTAATGTTATATGGATAAATTGCTGCCACTTACTAGCTCTGTCAACTTCTGCAGCCTCGTACAAATAATTTGGGATTGATCTTAATCCTGCCAGACAAATTAACATGGTAAAAGGTGTCCACATCCATGTATCGACAATCACAATTGACCAAGGGGCTAAAGTGCTTGAACCAATCATATCAAAAATACCAAAGTCATAGAAAAAATTAACTACGTAATTAAATAAACCTACTTGAGGATTATATAAGTAAGTCCAAAATACACCTACGACTGCAGGGGAAAGCATCATTGGTAAAACTATTAAAGTAGTAAGTAGTTCATTGCCTTTAAATTTTTTATTTAAAAGAAGAGCAAGACCCAATCCAATTAATGCTTGTAAGACTAATGTCCAACAAACGAAGTGGGCAGTTATCTGCATCTTTTCCCATATCTCTTCTTTTCCTAAAATCTTTTTATAGTTTTTTAAACC
>QCJF01000022.1 GCA_003216195.1 Pelagibacteraceae bacterium AG-404-P08 | reverse complement strand
ATATTTTTAGATATAACAATATTAATTATTTTGATGAGGGTCAAAAAGAAGGTGAACGTATTTTATTAAGCCAGATATTATCCTCAGAATTAAGTAAAGCTTTCAATTTTAAACATAGAAATATTTTTGAGCCTAAAATTAAACTTACTTTTACTAATGATTATCGGAATAGAGATATAAATTTAAATGAGGACTCTAAGTCTATATCCTTTGATTATAATAGTATATTCACTAATAATAGAATAAATGGATATGATAAATCAGACGATGATTTGAGACTATCTTATGGTATTGAGTATAGAAATAGGGATAAAAATAACTTAATAGAAACTATAAATATTGGCCAGACATATAATTTTAATAACAAAAATGAGTATTTAGATAAGGTTAAAGATGATGGAAATTTTTCTGATTATCTTATTGATTTAAAATTCTCATCTAATGATTTGAGCTTTACTAATAAAATTAGATCAGATAGTAAAAAATATGGTGTCAAAGAAATTTTTTCAAGTTTAAGTATCGATCAAGAAGATCAACAAATATCAATATTTTTTAATAAAACAGATGATGACTCATTTATTGACTCAGGAGAGTCTCAAAATTTAGGTATGTCTTTTTCGAAAAAAATTAGTGATTTTGCAAATATGAATTACAGCTCAAGCTTCGATGTTTTAAATAAATACCAACCATATTCACAAACAATTGGTATAAATTTATATGACGACTGTTCAGTTTTAGAAATTACATATGAAAATTCAAGATTTAACGATTTGAATAATACAAAACCAAAAGAAACAATATCGTTTAGATATAGAATGGATTACCTAGGTTTCTTTTCTTACAATCAGAATTTTAATAATGTTTTTACAGATATGGGTGAAATTGGATATGGCAAATAAGTTTTTTTCATTACTATTAATATTATTTATAAATTTTAATTTATATGGTAGCGAAATTATTTATAACAAAAATAATATATTAATAACTAAACAAGATATAGAGCAGTATAAGCTTATAGAAAAAGATTTAAATTATTCAAATGACAACATCATAATTAAAGAAATAGTGTTAATTAAAAGAACTATTAATAATTTAAAGGATAATAATCCAAGATACTTCGAACAGTCAATGATCAATGTAAAATCAAGAAATTTTTATATTGAGGAAGTTGATCAAAATTTTTTAGAAGAATATCTTTTTTATGTAAATGTAAGAAATGATATTGCAAGAGAATTTATGTCAAATAAATTCGATCAAAATAAATTAAAGTCTATTTTTGAAAATACGAATATTACATTTGGATTATCAAAAAACGATTGTATGACGATCTATCAAACAATATCAATTAAAAAATTAAATATCGATGAAATTTATAATATTTTGAACAGAGAAATAATCGATTTTAAATTTAAGAAAAATTATGAAAATAAAATAACAGATGTCTGTTTATCAGAAAAAACGACTAATCAATTAATACAATTATTTAACAATTATATGATTGAAAATTCAAGAGAGGATTTTCTAAAATTTATTTATGAAAAAAAATAAAATTATAAGTATTGGCTCACTTGACTCAATTAATTTTGAAATTTTATCAAAATCTATTCTTACCTTATTTAAAAAAAAAATAATTTTTTTTGTGGTAGGAGATCGTTTTGAAATTAAGAAAAATTTAAGTTTGTATAATTTAGACAAACTAATCAATAATATTAATAATATATCTGAATATGAGACAAAAAAGATTAATATTATTGACTCTAATAATTATAAAAAAAAATATTCAAATGAATTATTGAACGATATTTCTATTGCTTATAATTTAGCAATAGAAACAAATTCTGATTTAATTACTATGCCAATTAATAAATATGAAATTAAGAAAAAAAATAAGTTTAATGGAATTACTGAATTTCTTGCAAAAATAAGTAAAACAAAAACTTATATGTTAATGATGGGAGATTATTTTTCAATCATACCTCTTACCACTCATATACCAATAAAGAAAGTTTCTAATAATTTTATTAATGAATTAATGGATGTTGATCGTCTTTTTGATTTTTTAATTAAAAATAATTTTTTATACAAGAATATAATTTTTCTAGGTATTAATCCTCATGCTGGTGAAAATGGAACTATTGGACACGAGGATGATTTATTAAGATCTAAAATAAAAAAACTTAAGGGTAAATTTAAGAATTTTAATTTTAAAGGTCCTGTATCTGCTGATAGTGCTTTTATGAATGTTAAGAATGATAGTTTATTTATATCGGCTTTTCACGATCAAGCTCTGATACCTTTCAAACTACTTAATAAGAAACAAATTAATTTTACTATTGGGTTAAAAGTTAGAAGATTTTCGCCAGCACATGGCACTGCAAGAGATATTAAAAATAAAAATAAGGCTCAAATTGAGTCTTTTTTAGAATGTATGAAAATTTAAAAAAAAAATTTGGACAGAACTTTCTTATTGATAGTAATATTCAAAAAAAGATATCAAACTTAATACCTAGCTATAATTTAAATATTATTGAAATTGGTCCTGGTGATGGAAGACTAACCCAAAAAATTATTGAAAAAAAACCAAAAAAATTAACTTTGATTGAAAAAGATTTTGATCTTATAAAAATATTAAATGATAAATTTTCTAAATTAGAATATGTAAATATATTAAATTCGGATTTTTTAGAAATAGATATCAAAGATAAATACCATATTATAATTTCAAATCTTCCATATAACATTTCTTCACAGGTTATTGCTAAAATTTCTCTTTTAAAAAATTCACCCAATTTTTTAATACTTATGTTTCAAAAAGAATTTGCAATGAGACTTACAGATAAGAAGATTAATTCAATTAATTCGCTAATAAATTGTTTTTATAAAATTGATTACAAATTTGAAGTTAGTAGAAATTGTTTTA
>QCJF01000021.1 GCA_003216195.1 Pelagibacteraceae bacterium AG-404-P08 | reverse complement strand
TTTAGACAAAAGGGTAATTCGCGATGTGTGTTTTAATTTCGAAATAAAATCAACATCTAACCCTATAATTGGTTGAATACCTTTACTCTTACATTTTATTGAAAATTCAAGAGCACCTGATAACAATTTGTAGTCTGTTATTGCCATTGCTGGTAATTTTTCCTTATCAGCAAAATTCACAAGGTCTTCTATTTTGACATTTGACTCACAAATAGAATAATTTGAGTAATTTCTTAAAGGTATTAGCATTCTTTTATTGATTTATCTTCAATTGTATAAGACTTATCAAAAAGTGGACGAAATGAAATATCATGACTGGCTATTATTGTTGATAAATTAAATTTTTTAGAACTATTTAATATTAGGTCTATTACCAACTTAGCATTTTCTTTATCTAAATAGCTTGTTGGTTCATCAGCTATCAAAAGTTTAGGACTATTAACTAGTGATCTAGCAACGCAAACCCTTTGTTTTTGTCCATTAGACAACTGATTAGGGTATTTATATTTTAAATGACCCATCTTAAAATAGGATAAGATTTTTTCAATTTTTTTAGTATCGCTACTTTTTAATTTTATGTTATCAAAAATGTTTAATTCGGATATTAAATAATGATCTTGAAATATAATACCAATATCATCTTTAAGTAAGTCAAAATGGTTTTTTACTAATTTTCCATCAAAATAAATTTCTCCAGAGTCTGAATTATCTAATCCTGATATTAAGTTTAATAGAGTAGACTTACCACAACCTGAGGGACCAAATAAAAAAATATTTTGATTATGATTTACTGATAAATTTAATTTATCAATTACTTGAAAGTTTCCTACCTTAGATAAGTATGATTTAGAAATATTTTTTAATTCTAATAAACTCATCTTAATATTAGGTTTGGTTTAATTTTAAATATTCTTAATATTGGAATATAAGAGGCAATTAAACTTGAAAAAAGTGAAATACTTACAATAAAAACTATGTCGTTTAATTTAATACTATAGGGCATAGATGCCAAATACCTTATTTCATTATTCCAAAGTTCAAAATTTAACAAATATGATAAAAAATTTTCAACAGAGTCAATATTTGTTGATAGCAACAATCCTAAACAAGTCCCAATAACAATAGAGAAAAATGATATAAAGAAAGAATTTAAAAAAAATATAAGGCAAATTTTTGATTGTTTTATACCTAGTGCTTTTAACAAAACAATATCTTTATATTTTTCTTTAATAAAAAAAATTTGATTTGAAATAATTGTAAAAGATGAAATTACTATAATAAAAAAGAGAATAACAAACATAACATTTTTTTCAGTAGATAATGCTTGAGCTAAAGTTTGATTTTGGTCCTCCCATGTTGAGTAGTTTAGACCATCTAAATCGCTATAATCAATGTCTTTATTGTTCAAATAAACATCTATAACTTTATTGCTTATGTTATTTTTAAACTGATCAATATTGCTAAAAATAAAATATTTATCAAAGTCATATACTCCTGTATTAAATATCCCTTTAATAGTTAGTTGTCTTGAATTTAAAACAGGTCCCAAAATTGTCATAGAATTTCCAGGAATATTAATTTGAAGAGGCATCCCTACTTTTAAATTCAAAGATTTAGCTAGTTCAACTCCAATGAAAACCCAATTGTCGATATTTTTTTCTATTTCAAATATATTTTGATTAATTTTAGGTATTTTATAGATGTCTTCTTTATTAAGAGATTTCATTAATAGACCCTCAATACCATTTTCATTACTTGTGATTACTCTACTTTGAATATTTTCAACAAAAGATATTGAAGGATTTTTTTCTTGTATTTTTTTGATTTTATCTTTGTTAGCATCATAAATAGTAATATCTCCATTCACACCACTTAATGACTCAACTAATTGCTCTCTAAAACCATTCATCACGGACATTACCGTTATTAAAATTGAAATACCTAGTATTAATGCTAGTGATGATAAAATTGTCGATACTGAGAATGCTTTATCTTTTTTAAAATTAAATATGTAGGAGAAAGATAGTTTATGGAGTGTATTGTTCAAATTCAAAATTCTCAATTTCTTGTTTACTTAAGAATATCTTATCACTGTGAGACCTACTAATCAGTTCAATTTGACCTTTTTCTTTAAAATTATTCCCGATAATCAACGTCCAAGGTATTCCAATCAATTCAGAGTCTTTAATTTTTCTTCCTATACTTAAATCTCTATCATCTAAACTAACATTATCATATTTAGTGATAAGCAGATTATAAATACTCTCCACATCTGATATATAATCAGAGTTTGGTTGCATTATGATGTTTATCTTAAATGGTGAAATATTAATAGGCCATTTGATACCTTTATCATCGTGGAATGCCTCTATTATTGCTGCTGTTAATCTGGAAACTCCTATTCCATAGGATCCCATATATGGTGTTATTCTTTTTCCATCTTGATTTAGCACGAAGCATTCTAATGGCTTAGTATATTTTGTACCAAAATTAAATATGTGGCCTACTTCAATACCTCTTCCAATTATCACATCAGATTTTGATTTATCAATCATTTCGTCAGATGCAGAATACATAGTTGTAATTTCTTCATAACTTTTTTCGTATAAATTGGAATCAACTAATTTAGCGTCGTAAGCAAGTTCGCTTTCACCGGTATTAGCTAATATTTGAAACTCATGAGATAAATCACCACCAATGGCACCCGTCGCAGCTTTTACAGGAATCGGCTGTAATCCTAGATCTAGAAAAGTTTTTAAATAACTTCTAAAAAATTTTTTATAAGTTTCAAAAGCAGCATCTTCGGTTAAGTCAAAACTATAGGCATCTTTCATTAAGAATTCTCTACCTCGCATTACGCCAAAACGAGGTCTAATTTCATCTCTAAATTTCCATTGAATATGGTAGAGATATTTTGGAAGACCTTTATAAGAATTTACATAATCAGAAAATAAATCTGTAATTACCTCTTCATTAGTTGGACCATATAATAAATCGTTATTATGTCTGTCATTAATTCTTAACATCTCTTTTCCATAGTCTGCATATCTACCACTTTTTTTCCATAATTCTGAAGATTGAATAGTAGACATTAACATTTCATTACAACCTATCTCGTCTTGATTATTTCGAATTATATTCTCAATATTTTTTAGAACTTTAAAACCTAACGGTAACCATGTGTATATACCAGAAGTGTGCTGCCTAATCATCGATGAACGCAACATTAATTGATGGGAAATAATTTTAGCTTCTTTTGGTGACTCTTTTAATGAGTTAAATAAAAGATTTGAGAGTTTCATTTAAAGTATTCGAATATGTTATTTTCATATTTTATTATAAAAAAAGATACGATCATTGATAGAGCAAATGAAATTAAAAATTTTATTCCTAAATAAGACTTTTTTGGCATACCCTCTTCAAAATCAGATCTTTTAATAGGTAATATTGTCATAAAAATAACCCACCAGATAATAAAAAGTAAAAATAAAAACTTCATATCAAAGATATGTGTATTAAAAATTCAGGCTTTAATGAAAAATTTCTATTATAAGTTTTTCTTGAAATTTCCTCTACTAACCCGCTTAGCGAATTTTCATCTATCTCCTCCTTAATAAACAATATTTTATTTAGTAAGACATCTTTAATCTCATCTTGGATTACTTCTTTATTGTAGGAAAAAGGGAAGCCTTTATGAGATA
>QCJF01000020.1 GCA_003216195.1 Pelagibacteraceae bacterium AG-404-P08 | reverse complement strand
TTTATAGACAGAATTTTTTCCGACACTAAAAATTGCAGTTTGAAATTCATCTGCATTAGCCGAAGACTCTACTTCTTTTAATTTAGACACAACTTCTTTAAGTATAATTAATTCTTCTGGATTTGGAATTTTAAAGTTTAAATTTGGTTGTATAAAGTCCCTAAAATAATTAATACCACAATCAATCATTCTATTAATAAGATCAGTTTCTGCTTTACTAAAATTAGATTGATAATTTTTTATTAAACCAAAAATCACATCAGAGTCCTCAGACTTGCAAACTGATATAATATTTAGGATTAAACTATAATTAATTTTAGATTTATATGATGGGTTTTCAGCTTTATGAATATGCCAAGCAGGGTTATCTGGGTTCAGATCGTCGGACTCTAATTTGTTAACATGCGATAAGTATTCATCGGTGTTTTTAGGAATTACATCAAAATAAAGTTTTTTTGCAGTTGTTGGTCTCTGATACATAAACATGGCTAAACTCTCTTCAATAGAATATTTGAGCCAATCATCGATGCTTATACCATTGCCTTTTGACTTACTAATTTTTTCAGCATTTTCATCGAGAAATAGTTCATAAATTAAATTTTCAGGAGGCTTAGAACCGATTATCTTACATATCTTTGATGATAGGGTATAGCTCTCTGTTAAATCCTTACCACACATTTCATAGTCCACACCAAAAGCAGCCCACCTCATTGCCCAATCAACTTTCCACTGAAGTTTACAATTGCCATCTAAAACTGATTTAGACTTCAATACACCGTCCTCATAATATGAAACAGAAAATTCTTCATTATTAATTTCTTCAATTGGAACTTGCAATATTTTACCAGTTATTTCACTGATTGGAAAAAATGGACTATAAGATTTTCTTCTTTCTTCACCAAGTGTTGGAAGAACTACATTAATAATTTCATCATAATTTTTTATAATTTTCTTTATTGTATCATTAAACAATCCTGATTTATAAGCATCTGTTGAACTTTGAAAAGAAAAAGGCAAATTAAATCTATTTAAAAAATCTTTAAGTTTTGAATTATTATGTTCACCAAAGCTATTAAACAACTCAAAAGGATCTGGGACGGATGTCAAAGGGTAATCAAGGTAGTCAGATAATTTTTCTTTGTTTGGGATGTTATCAGGGACTTTTCTAAAGCCATCCATATCATCAGAAAATGCTATGAGGTCTGTCTCTTTACCAGTCAGTTTTTCATAACAAAATCTTACCATATTTGTCCTTAGCACTTCCCCAAAAGTACCTATATGAGGTAAGCCGGATGGGCCGTACCCAGTTTCAAAGATTATTTTGTCTTTGGGATTATTTTTTTCAAAGCGTTTTACAATTTTTTTTGCTTCATTAAATGGCCAGGATTTGTATGAGTTATAATCAGTCAAAATTTAGGTGCTAATGTTAGAGTAATACCATTGAGCTCTTCTGTAAATGGAATTTGACATGAGAGTCTTGAATTTTTTTTTATATCCATAGCTTGGTCAAGCATAGATTCCTCATCGTCATCAGCTTTTGATATTTTTTCTAACCAATTTTCATCAACATAACAATGGCAGGTAGCACAAGCGCAACAACCCCCGCATATAGCCTCAATATCTAATCCGGCGTCTCTAATTATCTCCATTATTGAAAAACCAACTGTTGCTTCAATTTTATGAGGTGAACCCTCATGATCTATAACGTTAATATGGTATGTCATTTTGAAATTTTTAAGTATTTAGACTATAAGATCTATCAGTTAGACAGGCTTAATGCGACTAAAATTAATATACTAAATATATTCTAAAAAATTATAAATTTAGATTAGATGTATAAATCAGTGAATTTTCAAATAAATCTTTGGCTTGTAAGTCTCATGTCAATTATATTACTGATGATCATTGTTGGTGGTTTGACAAGATTAACTGAGTCTGGTTTGTCCATGGTTGATTGGAGGATATTTATGGGAACAATTCCTCCTTTATCTCATGGTGATTGGTTAAAAGTTTTTGAGGACTATAAGCAATATCCTGAGTATCAAATAAAAAATTTAAACATGACACTATCAGAGTTTAAATATATCTTTTGGTGGGAGTATGGACATAGAGTATTAGGAAGACTAATAGGAATTATTTTTATCATCCCGTTTATTTACTTTGCTTTGAAAAAATACTTTTCTAATGAAGAGCTATACTCTTATTCATTTCTTCTTTTTCTTGGAGGGGCACAAGGTATTATCGGATGGTGGATGGTAAAAAGTGGATTAGATATTAATCCATACGTTAGCCATTTAAGACTTGCTGTTCACTTAATTATAGCTCAAATAATTCTCTCTTTTATTGCTTATCTTTTCTTAAAAAGGCTTAATATTGGAATTTATAAAAATAATTTTAGCTCACATAAAACTTTTTTTATTTTTTTTAATATAATAATTTTTTTTACGGTAATTTACGGTGCTTTTATGGCTGGTTTAGATGCAGGAAAATCATTTAATACTTGGCCCAAAATGGGAGATAATTACATTCCTGAGAATTTAGTATTTATTGAGGATCGACTTTTTGGTTTTTTTGATAACAGTGTCTTCATTCATTTTTTTCATAGAGCCTTAGCTTATTTATCATTTTTAACAATTCTTTATATGTGTTTTAAACATTTTAGGGGAATTGAAAATAAATATCAAAAAATCCATTTCCTGATTGTGCTATTTCTAGTTTTAATTCAGTTATTTATTGGAGTTTTTGTTGTTTTGACTAATGTTCAAGTCTCTTTAGGTTCTATCCATCAAATAATAGGCACTTTATTGTTTGTATCAGCCACTTGTTATAGCCTTCAAATTCTTAAGAATTAAATCTAATTAGGGTTACATTTTGTATAAACTGCATGAGTAAAATTTTAGTTATTGGTGCAAATGGTTCTGTTGGCAAATCATGTGTTAACAACCTAAAAGACGATAATGATTTAGTTCTAATATCAAGAAGTGAGTTTGATAGTGATGTTGAAGGTAATTTTGAAAAAAATGTGTTGGATATTAATGATTACTCGAATACAGAAAGTTTCATACAATCTATTAACTACGAAATATCCGGTATAATATTTGCCATTGGCTCAATAAACTTAAAACCTTTTTCAAGTACCTCTGTTGATGATTTTAAAAAAATTATGGATGAAAATTTTTATAATATCGTTCATTTTCTTAATCATTGCATAACTAAGCTGTCTGATTCATCTTCAGTAGTATTTTTTTCATCAATAGCAGCTGTTAGGGGTTTTAAAAATCATACAGCAATCTCCTCTGCAAAAAGTGCATTGATTGGTTTATCAAATTCTTTAGCCGCAGACTATGCTCCGAAGATAAGATTCAATACAATATCTCCTAGCCTATCTTTTTCGAAAATGTCAAATTTTATGGTTTCTAATGAAAAGGTTGCTGAAGGAATTGGGAAACTTCACCCTATGTCAAGACTTGGAACAGGTGATGATATTGGTAATTTGGCTTCTTTCTTGGTGTCTAAAAAATCATCATGGATTACGGGACAAAACTTCCAACTAGACGGTGGAAGATCAACTTTAATCACAAAATAATAAAAACAAAATGAGGGAATGCTTTGTAGTTCTTGGAAATCAACTATTTGATAAGAAGTACTTAACAGAATTCAGAAACTCATGTGATTTTTTTATACAAGAGGATATGGGCCTTTGTAGTTACTTTAAACACCACAAACAAAAAATTTATTATTTTTTGGCATCAATGAGGGAATACAGGGACTATCTAAAAAAAAATAATTTTAAAGTAAATTATGTTACTCTTGATAAAAATATTTCTAATTTCAAGGACTATTTTGCTGGTCTAAAAAGCTTTTTAAGTAAAAAAAATATTTCTAAAATTAATATCTTCGAAATAGAAGACTTAGAATTCAGAATTAAATTTGAGCAATTTTGTAAAAGTAACAAAATTGAGCTAATTTTTCATAAATCTCCAATGTTCCTTGTCAGTAGAACCGATTATAAAGATTTTGTTACTACAAAAAAACCACAACTTGCTAACTTTTATAGTAACGTACGGAAAAGTTTTCAAATATTTGTAAAAGACAATAAACCTATTGGAAATAAGTGGAGTTTCGATGAGGATAATAGAAAAAGAGTTCCTAAAGGTTATCAAAGTCCAAAATCCAATACATATGAATCAAAATATT
>QCJF01000019.1 GCA_003216195.1 Pelagibacteraceae bacterium AG-404-P08 | reverse complement strand
CATCGTATTCTCAAAAAGCTAGATCCAGAATTATCACATAATATATCTATAAAAGCTCTAAAATTAGGCATTTATCCAAAAATTATTTGTAAAAATACAGAAATCCTTGAACAAACAATATGGGGAAGAACTTTCAAAACTCCTATAGGGTTATCGGCAGGTTTTGATAAAAATGCAGAGGTCATAAATCCAATATTAAATTTAGGATTTAGTTTTACTGAGTTGGGAACAGTGACTCCTTTGCCTCAAAGAGGCAACCCAAAACCTAGAATTCATAGGTTCCCTGCACAAAAAGCATTAATTAATTCTTTGGGGTTTAATAATAAAGGTATGGACGTATTTGAAAGAAATATCAATAACTCAAACCTAAAAGAAAACTTCCAAGATAAAATCATTGGCATAAACATCGGAAACAATAAGGATACCGTAGAAATTTTAGATGATCTCAAAAAGCTTTTCGATAGACTGTATAGACTTGGTGATTACATTGTGATCAATTTATCTTCACCAAATACACCAGGATTGAGAGATAACCTCAAATCTCAAAATTTTGATAAGATTGTTACAAGTATTCATAGGTTGAGAGATGAAAAACACTCAAAAATCCCTATTTTATTCAAAATTTCACCAGATATAACTGAACAGGATAAAAAAGACATTTCTTTAATTTGCCTGGCAAATGATGTCGATGGGCTGATATTAACTAATACTACAATTAATAAATCGATGGTTAATAAAAAATTAGAAGGAGGGGTAAGTGGCAGACCATTATTCCTAAAGTCAAATGAATTAATTAGAGATTTTTATACTCTTACTTCAGGAAAGATTAAAATTATAGGAGCAGGGGGTATTTTTGACGCCAATGATATTTTAACTAAAATGAAATTAGGGGCCTCCTTAATTCAAATATATAGTAGTTTTACATATGAAGGTCCTTATCATGTAAAAAAAATGACTTACGATCTAATAAATCTAATTCAACAACAAGGATTTAGAAATATTTCCGAAGTGATAGGACAATACTCTTGAAATCTATTTCTTCTTTTAAAAAGGTTGTCAATGATTATGAATATTTTCTTTTTGATCAATGGGGTGTTTTACATAATGGAAGTAGTAAGTTTCCTCAAGCAGAAGAATGTTTAATTTTTTTAAAAAAGAAAAATAAGTGTGTCATCCTAGTATCTAATTCTTCAAGACCAACAAAATTTTCTATAAAAAATTTAGATAAATTAGGTATAAGCAATAATTTGTATGATTATTGTATTACTAGTGGGCAAATAGCATTGAATTTTTTAGAAAAAGATATTTATAATAAATATGGTAAAAAATGTTTCCCTATAAAATTAACAAAAGAAAAAATAAATTATTTTAATTTAGACTGTACTAATAACATCGAAAAAGCAAATTTTGCAATGATTGCTGATTTAAAAGATGGATTAACAATTTTAGACTTTGCAGAAGAACTAGATAAAATGTTGAAAGTTAATTTACCTTTGTTATGTGCTAACCCAGATTATTTAGTTCATAATAAAAATAATCTGTCTATGTGTGGGGGTACTATCGCAAATTTATACTCAGATTTAGGTGGAGTAGTATTTAGATATGGCAAACCTCACAAACCTATTTATGAAAATATAATGAAGAAAATTAAAATAAAAAATAAAAACAAGGTTTTAGTAATCGGAGACTCTCTTTGGCATGATATAGATGGAGGTAATAAAATGAAATTTGATACACTTTGGATTAAAAATGGCATTCATAGATCCCAATTAACTAATGGGCCAGAAATCAAAGATTTAATTAAACATTACAAACCAAAATACGCTATAAGTGACTTAAAACTATAAGAAACTATTATTGTAAAAAGGGAACTTTTATATTATAAACTCTCTTCATGTCTAGATCTTGCGATATTACCGGAAAAAAACACCAAACTGGTCATAACGTCAGCCACTCTAATATTAAGTCTAAAAGGCGTTTTATGATTAATTTAAACAGTGTCACTCTATTTAGTGAGTCTTTACAAAGAAAATTTAGACTAAGAATAGCCTCATCTACACTCAGAACAATAGATAAACATGGCGGTTTAGATCAATATTTAAATAAAACCAGCTCACGATCTTTAACTGATAAAGCCTTAAAAATCAAAAAACAAATCGAAAAAAACGTTAGCAAAAAAGCTAGCTAAATGTTTCAAGAACTTTTTTTCGATTTATCAAATAGCTTAAATAATTCTTCAGTTGTAATTATCTGGTTATTTCAAATCATATTTTGCTATCTTTCAATTTTACTCTCACTTAAGTTCTTCGGAAAGACAGGAATTTATGTATACGTAGCGATTGCAATCATATTAGCTAATATTCAAGTTCTTAAAGTCGTAGAATTTCCTTTCTTTCCTGAACCTATGGCCCTAGGAACTGTATTATTTATTTCTATATTTCTTTGTACTGACATATTGAATGAATATTTTGATAAAAAATCTGCAACTAAATGTATATACCTTGGTATTGCAGCATACTTATTTTCAACCGTACTTATGTTTTTAACAATATCTATGGCTCCTATTAATCCTGATGAGCATCCTGCATGGTCTTGGAGCTATGGTATGCATGAGTCAATTATGACTATCTTCCTCCCACAGTTTCCAATAATAGTTGGAAGTATTTGCGCTTTTTTTATAAGTCAAAAAATTGATATTTTTATATTTTCTTATTTAAAAAATAAAAATGATAACCTTTGGTTTAGAAATAATGCATCAACAATTATATCGCAATTTATTGATAATATTATATTTAGTGTTCTTGCATTTAATATCTTATCTTCTAACCCAGTGCCTTTATTTGACCTAATTATTTCTTATGGAATAGGTATTTATTTACTTAGAATTCTATTAAGTCTATTTGACACAATATTTATATATTTAGCGAAGATCTTTTTGCCATCTAAACTTGACTAATTTTTTTCAAGTAAAAAAAAATTCAAAATTATCAAATGCTCGTCTTGGATTAATTAATACATCACATGGTAAAATCAATACACCTTCATTTATTTTTTGTGGTACCAAGGCCACTGTCAAATCTGTACTCCCCTCTCAATTAAAATTAGCAAGAACACAAATTATTCTTTCAAATACATACCATTTAATGCTTCAACCTGGTCCAGAGGTCATATCAAAAGAAGGGGGTTTACAGAGTTTTACTGATTGGAATGGACCTATGATGACTGATAGTGGGGGATATCAAATATTTTCACTAGGATATGGGTCAGTTTCAGAGGAAATTAAAGGAAAAAACAATAATGCAAAGAGAAAATCTCTCATAAAAATAACTGAAGATGGTGCATCATTTAGAAATTATATAAATGGGGATAAAGTTTTCTTATCACCTGAGAGATCAATTGAATTACAACGTGACTTTGGCGCTGATCTGATTTTTGTCTTAGATGAATGTACACCCTTTAATGTTTCAAAAAAATATACGGAAAAGTCTATGTATATGAGTCATCGTTGGGCAGAAAGATGTAAAAATTCTTTCGACTCAAAATTTAAAAACTATAACTCAACCTTTGGTTCCTCAGGAAAACAGTCGCTATATGGTATTATACAAGGCGGTGTTTATGAGGATTTAAGAAAGATCGCATGTGAAGAAACATGCTCCAAAAATTTTGATGGACTTGCAATAGGTGGCTCTTTGGGGAGTACAAAAAATCAGATGTATGATATCTTTTCTATCTGTGAAAATTATATAGATAAATCCAAACCCATTCATATTTTAGGAATTGGAGGACTAGATGATATTTTGCATGGTGTAAGCTCAGGATATGACACATTTGATTGTGTATCACCTACAAGGATCGCTAGACATGGTATTATGATGTCAAAATTAAGTAGTAAAGGAATTAATTTAAACAACTCAAAATTTAAAGAAGATCATTCTAGTATTGATGAAAAATGTGAAATACAGGAAATAAATAAATTTTCAAAATCTTATATACATCATTTGTTTAAAGCTAATGAGATGCTCGGTATGACCATCTTATCAATATATAACATTTGGTTTATGAATAAGTTTTTTGAAGAAATAAGATCATCTATAAATGAGGATACATTTGAAGAGTATAAGAATAAAATTTTGTCTAATTTAGTCGAATAATGACTCTATCTTTTCAAACATAATTCCACCTAACTCTTCTACATCATGAATGGTAATTGCTTTACTGTAATACTGACCTACGTTATGACCTATACCGATTGCCAATAGTTCAATATTTGATTTCTCTTCAATCGCAAGAATAGTGCTTTTTAGATGTTTTTCTAAATAATTACTGTTGTTTACTGATAGTGTTGAGTCATCTACAGGCGCGCCATCAGATATGACAATTAGTATTTTTCTACTTTCAGGCCTTTTAGAAATTCTAGAGCTAGCCCAAAGAAGTGCTTCGCCATCAATATTTTCTTTTAAAAGACCCTCTTTTAACATTAGGCCTAAATTTATTTTAGATTTTTTTGAGTTTTGGTCAGCAGATTTATAAATAATATGTCTTAGGTCATTTAGTCTTCCAGGATTTTTCTGCTTACCATTTTTAAGCCAATGCTCTCGAGTTTTTCCACCTTTCCATGCTTTTGTTGTAAAACCAAGAATTTCAACTTTGATTTTACATTTTTCTAAAGTAGCGGCTATCATATCAGTTGTTAAAGCAGCTATCATAATAGGTTTTCCTCTCATTGATCCTGAATTATCAATTAACAAAGTTACAGTTGTATCTTCAAATTTAATTTCTTTTTCTTTTTTAAAAGAGAGAGAACTATTTGAATTAGTAATAACCCTGGTAAGTTTAGAAGTATCTAGAACACCCTCATCTAAATCAAAATTCCATGACCTATTTTGTTTTGATTGAAGTTTTCGATATAATTTATTTGCTAATCTTGATATTTGCTTTTGATATAAATCACATTTTTCATCGAGCTGCCTTCTTAGGGCCACTAACTCTTCATGATCACATAGTTTAATTGC
>QCJF01000018.1 GCA_003216195.1 Pelagibacteraceae bacterium AG-404-P08 | reverse complement strand
TGTGTCAAATATTTTTAAAGCATCTTCAGTTTTATTTGATTGTAAAGGGCCGATAAGGTGTAATTCATAATTATATTTTTTATATAGTTCACTTGTGAATTTATTCTTGGCCTCTTGAACTCTGTTTTCACCAAATAAATTTGCACCATCAATCATTAGTCTCTCTATGTCCTCTCTTGATCTATTCTTTGATACGACTAATAGTTTCGATTCTTTATAATTAGATAATAACGATGTAATTTCGTTAAAAAATTTTATATTTACTGTCAAATTTTAGGCTTATAATTAAATTTATTTGCAACATTTCCAATATCACGATCAAGAATTTTTAACTCCTTTTTTGAAAAAACATATTCATCTTTATGTGAAACTTTTATTGGATTTTCATTTATATAGTTTTGTAAATATGAGTAATCTAAATTGAGTTCTATACCTGATTGAATCAAATGCGAGGTTATTTCTGAGAGTTTCTGGAGTGGATCAGACACTAGATCCTCCTCTCTTAAAATAAAGCCACGAAATGTGCTTATTACATTATGGTTAGTCCAACTTGAGACATTTGTTGACCAATTTTGCCTGTTTTCTGAGATAGAGTAAGTGTCGTCTTCGTATTTGTGCAAAAAATCATTAGTGTCACCAGCAATTAATTCTTGCATATGATTGATTTTATTATCTGAGATATTTTGTAATTTATTTCTTTGAAATATTTCATAAGGGTTTTTGATTATGTAAATGTAACATCGAGTTAAAAAATAATGGGTGAAATAATTATTACTTGCAGTCTCGAAAAAAGATGCACATGAGTTTAAAATTCTTATATCTTCTTTTTTTTCTGACAAAAAGTATTGGTAAACATAGCTCATATTGCATAAATCTTCAAAATCAATTTTATAAATATTTCTTGTTTTCATTAAATCATATAACTCATCTACATATTTAGATGGTTCAACAAAAAGCACATTATTGTGTGATAAAATGTTTGCTAAAAACTTGTTAATATATTCACAGGAAGTTTCTTCAAAGCTATTAACCCAAATTAGATTTTTATTAAATAATTTTTCAAATTTTTGTTCAGATAAAAATTTTATTATGTACTTATTAAAATCGTTTAAATTGGAGTTTTTATCAGAAATAAATTTTTTTTTTAATAAAGTTCTTATTTCACTTACATCTCCCTTTTCAATAAATGTATTTAAAAGGTTATAATAATATTTATCTTTGATTTTATTAAGAAACATATAAATTTTACTAATATAACTTTTTATGTCAAATAGTCTACTGTCCCAAATTATTGAAAATATCAATAATTCAAAATTTCATGAGTCTGAACAGCTAGCCTGGGGTCTTTATAATCAAAATAAAACTGACTTTAACATTATAAAGACATTAGCATTGACACTTTTACTACAAAATAAATATAACGGCTCTATTGATTTCTATTTAAAGGCTGAAAAAATAAATTCAAATGATTTTGATGTAATAAACAATATTGCACATTTATATCTAAAAATTGAGGAATTTGAGAAATCTTATACTTATGCTAAAAAAGCTCAAAAATTAAATGAGGTTGCTTATCAATCTTATATTACTCTGTTAGAGCTCTACTTAAGAAAGAGGGATTACGAGAAAGCATATTCATACACAGTTGAAATCCTTAAAAGAATAAAATTTGAACAACTGATTAATAACCCTAATGTGATTTACATAATTTTGGACACATATTTTGCATTATCTAAAAGAGATGAGGCTTTGAAATTTATCAATTATGCAAATAAAAAAATCTTTAATCCTGAAATATTTTATTATCACTCAACATTTAGTCCTGAAACCATCTCTGATGAATTTATTAAAGCAGCAAAGAAGATACTAAAGTTTGATGGTTATAAAAATCATGTAGAAAAAGGAAAAACAGTAGGTCCAATATTATTTGGTCTTGCAAAATATTATGAAAGTAAAAAGGATATTGAAAGATCAGACGAATATTATTTATCCTCAAATAAAGAAATTGCAAATATTCAAAGGTTCCAACCTCTTTTAAACCAAAAACTAATTCTTAAAATTAAAGAAATTTTTTCAAGTGAAGAAAAATTACCGTTTGAAAAGAGATTAGGTGAGGGATTAATATTTATTGTTGGCATGCCTAGATCTGGGACAACTTTAATTGAGTCTATTGTCGCTTCTGCTCCTGATACAATGTCAGGAGGAGAGCTAGTTTCATTTTATGATTTAATTAAAGCTTCTCTCGAAAAAGACGAAGATAGTATTTTGCATGAGGATCCTGGAACAATATATGAAAATAGAATTAAATTTATAAGGCAAGGAAATAAATTTTTTATAGATAAACTTCCGGGTAATTATCAATCAATTGGCTATATTAAACACATTTTTCCAAAGTCTAAAATCATTTATGTTAGAAGAGACCCTTGGGACAATGCTATTTCATTATTTAAACAGTTTTATATTTCTAATATACCCTATTCATCAACGTTTTTTAACATAGCAGTTATATATGCTAACCACGAGGAATTGATTAGATATTGGGGAGATACCCTAAAAATTGACTTTCTTACTATTGAATATGAAGATCTAGTTAAAAATACTAGTGAGATGGCTGAATTAATTTTTAATTACTGTGGCATAAATCATAGGTATAACCCTGAAAAAAGAAAAAATTTTTTTGCAAGAACTGCAAGTAAAAACCAAGTAAATAAGGATGTACATACTGCATCAATAGGTAAAAAGTCTTTTGAGTCTTATAAAAAGGAATTTCAAAATTATCTTGAAAATCAAAGGGAATACTGGATTGATTCTAAATAGTTTAATGTTGCAAAAATGCAACATTTTGAGGATTTGACTCAACAATTCGATAAATTTATTCAAATTAATCATAAAAACGGCATATTTAAAGTCGATTAATATTAATCACGAAAGGACTAATATAATGAAAAAACTATTAATTATGGTATCTGCATTAACAGCTGCTGTTTTCTCATCTGCAAAAGCAGATGTGAGCGTATCTGGTTCTGCGGGTGTACATGTTACATCAGGTAAAAACGTTCTTGATGGTACCGCGAATAGTAGATCTACTTCAGGTACATTATTTATGAACGGTGCTGGTGTATCATTCGCAATGTCAACAACAACTGCTGGTGGTATGACTGTATCATCAAGTGGTGGTATCTCTTTAGATAGTAACGATGCTGACAACACAAAAGGCGTATCTGGTTTAGCTAGTGTTTCTTTTGCTTCTGACGGATTTACATTCACAGTAGGTGATGTTGATATTGTTGGTAGTGGAGATGGTCACGTAGGTAACGTAGCTAGTGACGCTGTTGATAATGGTGGTTACACTGCAACTGGTATTGCTACTGGTGTATCTGATACAGAAGGTTACGGATTTGTTGCATCAACATCTGTTGGTTCAGCATCTGTAAGTCTTGCTTATTTGCTTGATGTGAAAAACGAAGGTGTGAACAACGCTGAAAGTGCATCAAACGAATATGGTACTGGTCTATCAATCTCAATGCCAATGGGTCCAATGACAATTGGTATAGGTTATGCAAACATTGACGGTACTGCTGATGAAACAACTAATGGTGTTTCTGTTTCTTACGGTATTGCAGGCGGTACTTTAAGTCTTGGTTATGAGAGCACTGATGAGTCAACTGACTCTACAACAATGTCTGGTGCATTCTCAGGATCACTTGACGCTGACACAACCTATGCAATTGGTTACACTGATGGTGAACAAGGTTCTAGTTCTTCAACAAGAATGGAAGCTAAAGTCTCAAGATCACTAGGTGGTGGAGTATCAGTATATGCTGAGATTCAAAACAATGACGGTACAGGTACTTCAGGTACTAACATGTCATTTGGTACAACTGTAGCATTCTAATATTAAGTTAATATCTTTTAAAAAGGCGAGTTTTTTACTCGCCTTTTTTTTTAATCGGTTTCAAAAATATTTAGGTGTTTGAGTTTTTTTTTAGTAGATTAAATATTCAATTAATATGAAGAACATTTCAATAATTACTCTTTTGTTATCATTGCTTTTAGCTGCTTGTGGTGGTGACTCATTTGTAGGTGGTCAACATCAGGAAAATCTAAAAAGATTGGACAAGATACACGGATATTGTGACAACCCTGCTCGAACTGATATGGCTAAAAAAGGTATTGCTTATAACATATGTAAAGATCATGAAAGAGCTTTGGGGCCTGATGGTGATATGTCTGAAAAATTTAGTTTGGGTGAAAGCTTTAATAACCTTTTAGATAGAGATAGTGGTAGCAGAATGGTTTTAGCACAAACAATCAATAAAGAGTTATGGAATGGTTCTTTGAAAGTTTTATCTAATTACTCAATTAAGAATGCTGACTCAAGTGGCGGCTATATAGAAACTGACTGGATATTTGATGGAAAAGATACAAATAATAGGTGTTTGATTAAAATTCAGATTGTTAGCCTTGAGTTAGTATCTAATGGAGTTGAAACAAACATAGTGTGTCAAACATTGAGTGACAATGAATGGATTAATGACAATCAAGATTATATAAACGAAGAAAAACAACTCACGCTAGCTATTTTGACTGAAGCAAATAAATATAAAATTCAAAATCAATAAATCTAATTTTGAAAAATAAAAAATATATTCTGGAAATGTTTCCTTATCCATCAGGGAATATACATATGGGGCACGTAAGAAATTATGTTATAGGGGATATCTTTGCAAGATACCAAAAGTTAAAAGGTTTTGAAATTATTCACCCAATGGGCTGGGATGCCTTTGGGCTTCCCGCCGAAAATGCTGCAATTGAATATAAGACACATCCACAAGATTGGACTCTTAAAAATATAGAGTTGATGAAGAAACAATTATCTACTTTAGATTTAAATTTAGATTGGGATAGAGAATTAGCTACATGTGATAAAAGCTACTATCAATTTCAACAAGAGATATTTATAGACTTCTACAATAAAGGTTTAGCTTATAAAAAAAATTCTTTAGTAAATTGGGATCCAGTTGATCAAACTGTCCTTGCAAATGAGCAAGTGATAGATGGGAAAGGTTGGAGAACAGGTGCTGTTGTTGAACAAAAGGAGCTTTCTCAATGGTTTTTTAAAA
>QCJF01000017.1 GCA_003216195.1 Pelagibacteraceae bacterium AG-404-P08 | reverse complement strand
ATCGCTGTTTTGGCAAAACCAATAATTGGTTTTAAACTCGGATTTAGACAATGCATTGTTTTTTGTGTGTGCCCTTTTGATCGTAGAGTCGGATCTAGTAATTCTAGTGAATTTGAAATAGTTGGAGTGTCAAAATTTCTAATGTATTCAATAATTTTCTTCTCTCTTTTTGTTAGTAGTTTCAATTGTTATCCAGTTTTTAATAAAATTTGTTTCCAAATTATTGTTTCATCAAACAGAACCCACTCATTTTTGATCCCTCTTGGACCAAATTCAGCCTGAGATATTCCCATTATATGAACATTTGCATTACTAGGATCAGAAAATAATCCGGGTCCTGAATGAATTCCCTCTAGTGACCATCTAATGGATGCCTTTTTATACTCATTTTTTTCCTCTAAATAGCTTACATGTTCAACTCTAAAAATTGAATCCGGAAACATAGATCTTAGTGAAGACCAAAAACTCTTTACCTCATCTACCCCTAATGCTTTTGTGCCTCCAGGCTGTTCTTGATTGACTGATCGATCATAAACTTTATCTATTATGTTAAAATTATTATTAAATATTTCCTTTAAAATGTTAGCATAATCTATTCCAGTATTATTTGTTGAGATCGGTATTTGTATATATTTTACTTCATGTGAGGTATTGTTATTAAAGGGAGCTGGGCATTTATCTTTACCGCCTTGATTTTCAATCACATTTGCTGCATGTTTTTTAGGATCAATGTTTAACTGCCGCACAATAGCACCCTGGTCTCTTACAAGCCATTCATCGTAAACCTGGTTATTCTTGCAAGCACAATCAGCTATTACTCGATACTTGAGAGTTTTACCAGTAGCTTCTCCATAAATACCATCATTTAAATGCGTCGCCTTAGATAAAATTCTATGTGATGATAAATATCCATGTTCTTCATTACCAATCCAAATAACATCTTCGCCTAATAACTGTCGATCTGGAAATTCATTCAAAGTGGCATAAGTAGCTCTAACCACAGCATCAGGGCCGTATATTACACCGTCTGGAGATCTAACTGGAATACCCTCAGCATAATAGTCTCTAATTGACTCAACATCTTTATTTTCCCAAATTTGATATGTTATTTTAAATATATAATCTGGTAGATCTAAAAATTTATTATCAAAACCTTTCATTATTAGAGGTTTTTTTGTCGTATAATAAAGATACTTCCTTCTTGATTGCTAATATTTTTTAAACTTCTATTTGATCCTCTGGGAGACGAGAAAGAGTCGTTTGGTCCAATTATGGTTTTTTGATCATTGCAAGTTACTTCCCATTCACCCTCTAAACATAAATAAACTTCAGACTCTTTTAATGTGTAAGGATGAATATGAGCATTATTACCTTTTAACATCGTCAAACCAAAACCTGTGTTATGGTCTATGTTTGGCTCAAAATCTTTGTTATGAACATTAAAATGGTCAAGGTAATTTAAAATTGAATTAGAGTCATAGTGCTCATCATCTTTTAAATATTTATCCTTATTTTCATAACGTATTACATATTTTTCAATTTCTTCAGAAGTGTAATGATCGAAAGACTCTAGATCTTTTTCTTTAATAGGTTCAAGGGCAACTTTTCCATCTGGAATTTTATTCTTATCAAGATCAACTAAGGTATTATCATTTAATAAAACCATTCCAGACTCTTTTGCTTTTTCTAAAACTTTTGGTGTCCACGTTATCACACCCGGATCATTTTCTCCTAGAACAACAAATATTAATGCATTTTCGTCACTAACATTTTGAAATCCTCGAAACATATTAGTGGGAAATGAAGCAACATCTCCTTTGTTTAAAACTACTTCACCCTCTTTACCATCTGTGCCCCAATAAAAGCGCCAAGAGCCTGAAAATATCAAAAATACTTCTGCAGTAGTGTGGCTATGGAGTCCCGATCCGTTCATTGGAGCGGCGCTTACTGCACCGATATTGAAACCATGTTCTTCAGCTATCTTGACGTTTTGCTTGGTATCCTCGCTCACTCCAGGGCCAACTATAGAATAGTTCAGTCTATCTTGATGCCCTTTAAGTTTCCCTTCTACAAAAGGAACTTTACTAGGAACAAGCTCATTAAACTTTACCAAACGACTGTTGATATCCTGCGTCATTAATTAGATTTTAAATTTTCTCATTTTGTTAAATATTATTTAAATTATAAAGTTAATCAAAGTAATATTTATTTATATTAGATAGGTGAGGCAATATAACTTGAGCGAAATTAAAAATTTTGATACCGGTATTCCAATTAAAAGTGGGGCAAAAATTATAAATTTGGACCCTAAAGAAAATATATTAAATAAAAAAAAAATTAGAAATCTTCTCAAAAAAATTTCTGAGTCCAAAGATAGTGATTTAAGTCAAAATATAAAGAATGCATATCATGAGGATGCTGAAATCTATGCATTCCACCCTGTAAATCATATAAAAGGCATTGATGAAATAATTAATACCCTTTGGAAACCTTTACTGAATTCTTTTCCAGATTTAGAGAGAAGAGATAATTTAATAATTGGAGGGGGTTTTCAAGATAGAGTTTATGTCTCAACTGTTGGTCATTTGACTGGCACTTTTGTCAATCCATGGTTAGGAGTTCCCTCCAATGGTAAAACTATTCATTTACGAATTTGTGAAGTTCATCAAATAGAAAATGAAAAAATAATCAATTCTCATGTGTTAATTGATATAATGGATTTTATAAGGCAAGCAGGTTATTGGCCAATTAACTCATCTTTAGGTATAGAAGAAATGTGGCCAGGACCCATTACTGGAGACGGAACAACCTTTGAAAACCTAGATCCTGATTTATCAGCTAGAACTCTTGATCAGGGTCTTACGATGCAAAGAAGTTTAGATATAAAACCAGAAACTGAGACTGGAGCTACTAAAGATAGTGTTAGACAGAAATTAATTAACCATCCTCAAAAAGATTATTGGCACCCGAAAATGATGTGGTATGGACCATGTGGTATAGGCACTGCTAGAGGCTTAAAAGGTTTTATTGAGCATCATCAGCTACCATTTAGATTGACGTTTAAAGAGAGAAATTATTGGAAAATTGGTCATTACATCGAAATAGGTGATGGTAATTACTCTATGACAGGTGGTTGGCACAGTATTCAAGCAACACACGGTTCAAGTGATTGGCTGGGATATGAACCAACTAATAAATTAGTTACTATGAGAGTAATGGATTTTTATTTACATAATGAGGGTCTTATCAGGGAAAACTGGGTACCAATAGATATTATCCATATTTTATTTCAATTAGGAATAGATGTGCTCAAATTAGTTCATAAGAAATAAAAATGACAATTGAATTTATCAAAAAAGGCTTAAATGAAAAACAAAGAGCTGAAGAAAACAATAAAGTTAAAGCTGTAGTTGAGAACACTTTAAAGGAAATTGAATTAAAGGGAGATAACTATGTAAGAGAATTATCAGAGAAATTTGATAAATACTCACCTAGTTCATTTAGATTATCTGAAGATGAAATAAGTGAATTAGTGGATGAAGTTTCTGATAATGATAAAGAAGATATTAGATTTGCACAAAAACAAGTTCGATCGTTTGCTGAGGCACAATTAAAAAGTTTAAGTGAAATTGAAGTGGAAACTCAACCAGGTGTAATTCTTGGACATAAAAACATTCCTGTTCAATCTGTTGGCTGTTATGTTCCTGCTGGAAAATTTCCAATGGTGGCATCAGCTCATATGTCTGTAGTCACTGCTTCAGTTGCTGGAGTTCCTAGAATAATAGCTACAACACCACCCTATCAAGGAAAACCAAATGCTGCTGTAGTTACAGCTATGAAAATGGGAGGAGCACATGAAATATACGTTTTAGGTGGAATGCAAGGTGTTGGAGCTATGGCTATTGGAACTGAAACCATAGAGCCAGTAGATATGATTGTTGGTCCTGGAAACGCATACGTTGCGGAAGCAAAAAGACAATTATTTGGTAAGGTCGGTATCGATTTATTTGCTGGTCCTACTGAAACAATGATTATCTGCGATGATACTGTAGATGCAGAGATATGTGCTACTGACCTTCTTGGACAAGCAGAGCACGGTTATAATTCACCTGCAATAATGATTACTAATTCAAGAGATTTAGCAACAGAAACAATAAAAGAAATAGATAGACTGCTCAAAATTTTACCAACTAAAGATACTGCTGGTGTTAGCTGGAAAGATTATGGTGAAATAATTTTGTGTGAAAGTTATGATGAAATGTTAATGAAAGCTAATGAAATAGCTTCAGAGCATGTTCAAGTTATGACTGATAGAGATGAATGGTTTTTAAAAAATATGACATCTTATGGAGCGCTTTTTTTGGGTGCAAGAACAAATGTTGCGAATGGAGATAAAGTAATAGGAACAAACCATACTTTACCAACAAAAAAAGCTGGGAGATACACAGGCGGTTTATGGGTTGGTAAATTTATAAAAACTCATACTTATCAAAAAATTACAACTGATGAAGCAGCTACAAAAATTGCAGAATATGGATCAAGATTATCATATTTAGAAGGTTTTATAGGCCATGCCGAACAATGTAATGTTAGAGCAAGGAGATATGGTGGTGTTAATGTAGCCTATGGAAAACCAGTATCTAAAATTAAACCTAAGTGATGTATTTAAAAAGTTTAAGTCTCAATAAAAAAATAGCACTTGTGACAGGTGCGGGAAAAGGTATTGGAAGAGCTTCAGCTATTGCTTTAGCAGAAGCAGGTGCTGATTTAATAATTTTAAGTCGCACTGAAAAAGATCTAATTAAAGTTAAAAAAGAAATAAACAAATTAAAAAGAAAATGTGAATTTTATGTTTGCGATTTATTTGATTTTGATCAAATAACTGAAGTTTTTTTAAATATTAATAGATTAGATATTTTAGTAAATAATGCGGGAACAAATATACCTGAGTTTTTTAACAAAATTAAAAAAGAAGATATGGATTATATGGTTGATTTAAATTTGAAAGCTTCTTTTCATGTGGCACAATTAGCATCAAGAAAGATGTTAAAGTCTAAAAATAGAAAAACAAATGGAGGAAGTATCATTAATATGTCCTCTCAGCTAGGCAAAGTTGGGGCACCAAATAGAAGTACTTACAATATGACAAAATTTGGTATTGAAGGGTTAACTAAAGGAATGGCTCTAGATTTAGCTTCAAGAAATATTCGTGTCAATACTGTTTGTCCAACGTTTGTTGAAACTCCAATGGTAAAAAAGTTTTTTATTAATAAAAAATTTAAAAAAGAAACTTTAAAAAATATACCTCTTGGTAGATTAGCTACTGAAAGTGACGTAGCTACTGCGGTTGTATATTTAGCATCAAATGCTTCATCAATGATTACAGGGTCTTCGATAGTGGTAGACGGTGGTTGGACTACTAAATAAAATTAGTAATTAAAAAATTTAAATAATTTTATGAAAGCAATAATTTTTGGATCTATTGGAACTTTAGTAGAAACGTCTGATGTTCAAAGACAGTCATTTAATCATGCTTTTAAGGAAATGGGATTAGATTGGTATTGGGATAAAAATAATTACAAAAAATTACTTAAAAAATCAGGGGGAAGAAATAGAGTCGAATATTTTGCAAGTATTAATCATAACACAGTAGACTCAAAAAAAATAAGAGAACTAAAAACTCAATATTTTAATAGATATTTAAAATCTAATACTATTAATCCTAGAGATGGTGTTTTAGAGGTTATTAAGTATGCTAAGTTAAATAATATTAAAATTGGTCTAGCATCAACAACATCAATTGAAAATATAGATGCTATTTTTACAACACTTAAAGATAAAATAAGAAAATCAGATTTTAATTTTATTGGAAACAATAAACTTATTAAAAGAGTAAAACCTTACTCGGATATTTATTTTGAAGCCCTTAAAAAATTAGGTGTAAAAGAAAGTGAGTGTATAGCAATAGAGGACTCAGTTGAAAGTGCAATATCAGCTTATAAAGCAAAAATTGAATGTTTCGCATATCCTGGATTATTTCATCTAGACGATGATTTCAGTTTTTGTAAAAAGTATTTAAATAAATTAGATATTTCTATTTTTGAAAATTAATAAATTAACTTTAAATCTTTTTATTGTATTGATGGGTATATTTAATTTATTTAA
>QCJF01000016.1 GCA_003216195.1 Pelagibacteraceae bacterium AG-404-P08 | reverse complement strand
GATTAATCCCACCCTTTATATTAATTTAGTGATTAAATTTTACCGTCGTCTTCGAAGACTTCAGTCCAATCATCAATGATTTTGTCTAATGCGTCTTTTGCAGAACCTTTTCCATTCACAACGTAGTCATGAATTCTCTCCTGCATTGGAAGCATTAATTCAACAAATGTAGGCTCTTGCCAAAAGTCTTTGACGATGCCCATTGAGTCAAGGAAGCCTTGTGCGTAAACAGCTGAGTCAACGAAATCAGGCGATCCAAGAACATCCATATGACATGAATATCCTCCTAAATCCCACCATTTTTGTTGAATATCTGGCTTTGCAAACCACTTCATGTATTCAAGAGCCAAGTCTTGTTTATCAGAGTAACTCACAACTGAGATACCTTGACCACCAAGAGTAGCTGCACATACGTTTTGACATGGGTTAGCAAAGAAACCAGAAACTCTTCCGTCACTGTCTTCTTTAGAAACGCCAGGCCAGAAAGCATACCAGTTCATTTGAAATGCAACCTGTCCTGATTTATATGCATCAAGATTTGCAACCATATAAGCATCTGAATGCCCTGGAGGTGCACAGTCTTCATACATTTTTTCTATAAAATTCAACAGCCTCTACAGAGGCATCTGAGTTGAAGTAACCATCCATCTCGTATGGGTTATCAGGATTTTCGTACTGCATACCCCATGCATACATGGCTGCTGTTACACCCATGGTGATACCTTCAGATCCACGCTCTGTATTGATAGCTGCACCATATCTTACTTGTCCATCAATTTCTCTTCCTTGGAAGAAAGTACACATGTCATATAACTCATCCCAAGTTTTTGGAACACCTAGATCATATCCATGCTTACTTTTAAATTCAGCTTGAAGTTCTGGTCTATCAAACCAGTCTTTTCGATAAGCCCATGCTAAAGCATCACCCATTGCTGGAAGAGCGTAATAGTTAGGTGATCCTTTTGGCCATGTTGAATATGCGTAAACAGTTGCTGGGTTAAAATCATCCATTGAAATTCCATTGGCATCAAAGAAATCATTTAACTTAACATAGTGACCATATTCGGCTCCTTGTCCAATCCACTGTGAGTCACCAATTAACAAGTCAAAAGTTTTACCTTGGTTATTTAACTCATTAAGCATTCTCTCAGCAAAATTTGGCCATGGCACAAATTCGAAGTTCATTTCAACGCCTGTTTCAGCTGTAAATTCTTTACTTAATTCTTGTAAGGCATTAGCAGGATCCCAAGCGGCCCAGCCCAAAGTCAAAGACTCAGATTTAGCATTTAAAGAAAAAAGTAAGGCGAAAACAGGAACAAGAAATACTGATAGTATTTTTCTCATGTTATTATTCCTCCTCTTTAATAACAAAACTTGCTGATTATACAGTCTTTTTACATATTATTAAATGCAGATTATTCATAACCTTAAAAACATTTTAAATTGCAGTTAACTATAATAATATAGTTTGTCGCAGGAGGGGGTTAAGAGATGTCTATTAAAGGTCCGGCTATATTTTTAGCTCAATTTGCTGGTGATGACGCTCCATTTAACAATTTAGAAAATATCTCTAAATGGGCAAGTGATTTGGGATACTTAGGTGTACAAATACCTAGTTGGGATGAGAGGTTAATTAATTTAAAACAGGCATCTGAGAGCAAAGATTACTGTGACGAAATAAAAGGGACTCTTAAAAGTTTTAATTTAAATCTAACTGAGCTTTCGACACATCTTCAGGGTCAACTTGTAGCTGTTCATCCTGCTTATGACTCAGTATTTGATGGTTTTGCAGCCTCAGAGGTTAAAGGAAATCCATCTGCAAGGCAGCAATGGGCAATTAATCAATTAATGATGGCTGCTAAGGCTTCGAAAAATTTTGGGTTGACTGAACATGTTACTTTTTCAGGAGCATTGGCTTGGCCATATGTTTATCCATGGCCCCAAAGACCAGACGGGTTGGTTGAAACTGCATTTGATGAACTGGCTAAAAGGTGGAAACCTATTCTTAATGAATTTGATGAGTGTGGGGTGAATTTGTGTTATGAAATTCATCCAGGCGAGGATCTTTTTGATGGAATAACTTTTGAAATGTTTCTTGATAAAGTGGGTAATCATGAACGCTGCAACATGTTATATGATCCAAGCCACTTTGTTTTGCAGCATTTAGATTATTTGCAGCATATTGACATTTATCACGAGAAAATAAAAATGTTTCATGTTAAAGATGCAGAACTAAATCCCACTGGTAAACAAGGAGTCTATAGTGGATTTCAATCTTGGAAAAACAGAGCAGGTCGATTTAGATCTTTAGGAGATGGGCAAGTAGATTTCAAGTCAATTTTCTCCAAACTTACTACTTACGACTTTGATGGATGGGCTGTTTTAGAATGGGAGTGTGCTTTGAAACATCCTGAAGACGGAGCTAAAGAGGGCTCTGTATTTATTAAAGATCATTTAATTAGAGTTACCGAGAATGCTTTCGATGATTTTGCCGATGCTGGTACTGATCAAGATGCGAACAAAAAAATGCTTGGAATTAAATGATAATATGACCAAAAAATTAAAATTAGGAATGGTTGGTGGCGGCTCAGGAGCATTTATTGGAGAAGTTCACCGTATAGCATCTAGAATTGATGACCGCTTTGAACTGGTCGCTGGTGCCTTGTCATCTAATCCTGAAAAAGCTCAAGCCTCTGGCAGAGATATTGGAATAGCAGATGAAAGGAATTATAAGGACTACCTTGAAATGGTCGAAAAAGAATTGATCAGAGAGGATAAAATAGATGCTGTAGCTATAGTGACACCAAATCATATGCACCATCCGATCGCTAAAGCTTTTATGGAGAAAGGTTTTAACATAATTTGTGACAAACCCCTTGCCATGAATGTGAATCAATGTGAGGAACTTATAAAATGTAAAAAAGACAATAACGTTCTTTTTGCTTTAACTCATAACTACACTGGTTATCCCATGATTAGGAATGCCAGAGCTCTTTGTAAGAGAGGTGACTTAGGTGAAATAAGAGTAATTCAAGCAGAGTATGCTCAAGATTGGCTGACCGAAGATTTAGAAAATAGAATTAATGACGGGGGAAACAAACAGGCCTCTTGGAGAACTGATCCTAATCAATCAGGTGCTGGTGGATGTATTGGTGACATTGGAACTCATGCTTACAATCTGATTAGGTTTATAACTGATCTCAATACAGAGGAGATATCTGCAGAGTTAACATCTTTTGTGCCTGGGAGAAAATTAGATGATAATGCTCAAATATCGTTACGATTTAAAGGAGGAGCAAAGGGCACTATCTGGTCTTCACAAGTAGCCCCAGGAAATGAAAATCATTTACAAATAAGAATTTATGGTAATAAGGCCGGACTAGAATGGTGTCAAGAAGATCCAAATTACCTTTACTTTACAAAATTTGGAGAACCAAAACAAAAAATTACAAGAGGTGGATCAGGTGCTATGAGCGATGCGGGAGATGTTACTAGAATTCCTGCCGGACACCCCGAGGGATATTTAGAGGGTTTTGCAAATATATATACAGATGTAGCTAATGCACTAATTGATCAGAAAAATGGAAAATTTAATGAGGAAAATCATCATTTTCCAAGTGTAGAAGATGGATTAGAGGGTATTAAATTTATCGAAAGGTCAATCGCCTCAAGCTCATCAAATTCAAGCTGGGTAAATTTCAATTAATTCCAACTAAGTTTTTTACGTGTATCCCAATAATCTTGAGTGGACAAACTAAAAGACTCAAGAGAGGGCAATTCGGTATCTATTTTTTCAAGACAACTTAAATTTTCATCTAACTGTTTGATTGTTGATGCTCCTGTTAGACAAATTTTAACAAACGGTAGTTGATAAACCCAAAGATAAGACAATTGCTCCAAAGTTAAATCTATAGATGAGGCAACAGACTTTAATTCTTTAATTTTATTTTGATGAAATTCTTTATTTGAATTAGTTAGTCTTCCATTTGAGAAAATCTCTTTTGCAATTACATTGATCTTTTTTTCAGATACTTCTTTTAAAATGGAAATACAAGATTGGTCAAAGATATTAATAGTCGTTTGTAAATAAGAAAATAGATTAAGTTTTTCATTCTTAATTAGAAGGTCATTAATAGTTTTCTCTTGATCTGGGCCACTTGTTGAGATTCCTATTTCTATTCCATTTTTTTTTATTGTCTCAAGCTCCTTTAGAACATTAATATCATCTAAGACTTTACTTTCTGAATTGACAGAATGAATGTGATATAGATCAATACTTTTTCCTAAATTAAGTCTTGTCTCCACCCATTGTTGTTTTAAAAATTCAACTGAGTGATCTTTTCTTTCATGTTGATCTGCCTGAACTTCCCAATTTGCTAAATATTCATAGCCCCACTTAGACCCCACAAAACCACCAAATTGTTTTTGAGCTCTAATCCAACTAGATAAAAATTCCTCAGCATCTCCATATACCCTTGCTGCATCGAAATATCGAATACCTCTCTTGTAAGCATGACTAAGTACTTCGTGACAATGAGATCTCATAGAATTTTTTGATATGTCGCTTCCTAAATCTGAACTATGACCAATGTTTATATATCCGGGCCTCCCAAGAGAAGCCAATCCTAGGCCTATTTTATTGTCTAATTTAAACAATTATATGATTTGCTATTTGACTTTTTATTGTCAGTGGGTCAGTTAAATGAATAGTTTGAAAGCCAAGTGATTGCGCCGCCTCAATATTTTCAATACGATCATCAATGAAAAGAGTTTGTTCAGGTGTTAAATTAAATCTTGAAATCGCTAATTTATAAATTTCAGGGTCTGGTTTTACTAAAAACTCTCTACCAGAGATAATTTTATCATCAAATTCTTTTAGGAATGGGTGTTGATCTTCCATACCCTCATAAGTCTCATCTGACCAGTTTGACAAGACATAGCAGGGGTAACCACTTGATTTTATTTTTCGAAAAATATCAACTGTATCTTGATAAACCCCATTAACCATATTCCTATGATTTGGATAATATTGCTTTATTTCATTCTCATAATTAGGGAAATTTTTTATTGCATCTTTAACTGCATCATCAATTTTTACTCCGGCATCGCATCTCATATCTAGATGAGGAAACGCGATTGTATTCATAAAATATTCTCTTTTAGTTTGATCAGGAATGATATTTTTAAATACATAAAGTGGATCCCAATCAAAAAAAACATTACCTAAATCAAATAGAAATTTTGTAATTTTCATCGACTTAATCGACAAAAGAATTAATTAGATTTTCAAGATATTCTTGGCGACCGGACTTTGGTTGAGGGTTTATATTTTTAGTAATGACATTTTTATGAATATCTTCAAGAGACATTGAAGTCATTAGTTGTTTTTCAGAGGCCCACTGTTCATATCTTTGTTTTAAAAAATTCTCATAACTACCATCATTAATCATTTTTTCAACAGCAATAAGAGTTCTAGCACAAGTATCCATAGAGCCAATATGTGCATAGAATAGATCCTCAGGATCTATTGATTGCCTTCTAATCTTAGCATCCATGTTAAGACCTCCTGAGGAAAAACCGCCATTTTTAAAAATATAGTAAAAAGGCAAAACTAATTCTTCTACATTGTTAGGGAATTGGTCTGTATCCCATCCTACTAAGTAGTCTCCTCTGTTAATATCAATACTCCCAAAGATGTCATTGGAAAGTGCATATGCAATCTCGTGCTCGAATGAATGTTTTGCTAAAATAGCGTGATTTTGCTCGATATTTAGCTTGAATTCTTTTTCTAAACCATATTTTTGAAGAAATGCGAAAACATTAGCAGAGTCAAAATCATATTGATGTTTCGTTGGCTCATGGGGTTTCGGCTCAATGAGGAGAAGGCCCTTAAAACCAATTTTGTGCTTATGCTCAGCTACCATGTTCAAAAATCTACCAAGCTGATCATATTCTTGTTTCATATTAGTATTTAAAATTGTTTCGTAACCCTCTCTGCCTCCCCATAAAACATAATTTTGTCCACCTAAAAACATTGTATTTTCCATACACATCTTCACTTGAGCAGCTGCATATTGAAAAACATCAGGATCAGGATTAGTAGCAGCACCAGACATGTACCTGCGGTGGCTGAATAAATTTGCTGTTCCCCAAAGAAGTTTTACTTTACTTGTTTCAAGTTTTTTTGAAATTTCATCAATAATGGTTTTTTGAATTTTTTCTGTCTCCGAAAAACTTTTACCCTCTG
>QCJF01000015.1 GCA_003216195.1 Pelagibacteraceae bacterium AG-404-P08 | reverse complement strand
TAGAAAGTCACTCTTACCATGGGGGAGAAAGTGTTACTATTAAATCACATCATAATGTTGGAGGTTTACCAAAAGACCTTAAATTTGATGTTATAGAGCCCTTTAAAGAGCTTTTTAAGGATGAAGTAAGAAGATTAGGTCTGTTCTACAAATTAGATCAAAAATTTGTTAATCGACACCCTTTTCCAGGACCAGGGCTGGGTATTCGGTGTATAGGAAAGGTTAACAGACAAAGATTAGATACTTTAAGAGAAATAGATGAAATTTTTATTAATTTTTTAATCGAAAAGAATTTATACAACAAATCATGGCAAGCATTTGCTGTTTTACTTCCTGTTAAATCTGTAGGCGTGATGGGTGATGAGAGAACTTACGAAGAGACTTGTGTTTTAAGATGTATTAATTCGGTTGATGGAATGACAGCAGATGTTACACAAATTGATATTGAAACTTTATCTGAAGTAGCAACTCATATAATTAATAAAGTTCCTAGAGTCAACAAAGTTCTATATGACATAACCAGTAAGCCCCCATCTACTATCGAGTGGGAATAATTTAATACTTTAGATATTTATAAAAAAAACTATTTTATAATTGTGAAAGATGAATTTAACAGAATAGATCGTTTACCTCCCTATATATTTGGAGAAATAAATAAACTTAAAGCAAAACTTAGAAAGAATGGAAAAGATATTATTGATTTTGGTATGGGTAACCCAGATATGCCTACCCCAAAACATATTAGAGACAAACTAAAAGAAGTTACAGATAAACCCGGAACTGGAAGATATTCTGTAAGTAAAGGAATACCTGGACTAAGAAAAGCTCAAGCGAAGTATTATCAGAAGCGATTTGGAGTAAAATTAAATCCAGATAGTGAAATTATTGTAACATTGGGTTCAAAAGAGGGCTTAGCAAACTTAGCTCAAGCAATTTCAACACCCGGAGACATTATTATTTCTCCCAACCCTTCATATCCAATACATCCTTATGGATTTATTATAGCAGGAGCCTCTTTGAGACATTTACAGACTATGAAAGACGGAGTTTTTGATCCTGAAACTTATCTTGAAAGATTAGATCGATCTATAAGAAATAGCACTCCATCTCCAGTAGCTCTTATTGTATCCTTCCCATCTAATCCAACAGCTCAAGTAGTTGACTTAAATTTTTACAAAGAAATAGTTAAGATGGCCTTGAAGTATAATGTTTATGTTTTATCAGACCTTGCTTATGCAGAGATATATTTTGATAAAAAACCACCCCCATCAATTCTTCAAGTAAATAGAGCTAAAGAAATTGCAGTTGAATTTACTTCTATGTCAAAAACTTATGCTATGGCTGGTTGGAGAATAGGTTTTGCTGTTGGAAATAAAAAACTAATTGAGGCTCTTACAAAAATTAAATCTTACTTAGACTATGGTGCCTACACGCCAGTGCAAGTAGCAGCAGCTACTGCACTTAATGGTCCTCAAACCTGTGTCTCAAGTATTCGAGCAACTTACGAGAGTAGAAGAGATGTTTTAGTTGAGTCTATGTCAAGATCTGGCTGGGATATACCTAGTCCTGCGGCTAGTATGTTTGCATGGGCACCAATTCCTAAAAAGTACCAAAATAAAGGTTCTTTAAAATTTGCTAAAGATTTAATGGTTAAAGCAGATGTAGCTGTTTCTCCTGGTATTGCTTTTGGCGAATATGGTGAGGGTTTTGTTCGCATAGGACTGGTTGAAAACGAGCAAAGAATTCGTCAAGCAGCTAAAAATGTACGTAATCTAAAGCTTTAGTCTTATTTTCATTTATATTTTAAATCAAATAAAATATTGCTTATATTCTTGATAATTATATAAAACCAACCTTAAGATGATTAACACAAAAAAAATAGGCTCTGTTCTTAAAAATATCAACAATATTGATGAATTGAGCATTTCAGATGTAATTGATTGTAATCAAGGTCAATTAATTGCTGTTAAAGTAATTTCAGTCAATCCGAATTATAATAAATTGGAGTTAGTCTCTGGAAGAATTACTGAATTAACTGAGGGAGATGTTATCGT
Source organism: Pelagibacteraceae bacterium AG-404-P08 (assembly GCA_003216195.1). Taxonomy (GTDB): domain Bacteria; phylum Pseudomonadota; class Alphaproteobacteria; order HIMB59; family HIMB59; genus HIMB59. Next base: position 11,673 of record QCJF01000015.1, on the reverse strand, counting down.
TGGTGCGTTGGGTAATAGAATAGCCTCTTCAGGAATGACAGGTTCTGTTCCAACTGAATTAAATAAACACGATAAAATTCACATTTTAAATTTAGGAGGAGTAATTGGTAATTGTAAAGATTTTAATATTCTTTTAGGGCCAGCTACAGAATGTGAAGTCTTAGGATCAATTGTAAATAATAGTAACAAACAATTGAATCTAGTTGATTATTCAAAAATTAAAGAAATGAAAATTAAAAATAAAGTACCATCTATTGCAGTCATCGGAACAGGTATTGACTCTGGTAAAACTACTGTCACATCCTTTATTATCAAGACTCTTAGTAATTATTTTAAGAAAATTAATGCATGTAAATTAGCAGGCACCGCTTCACAAAAAGATTTATATTCTTATGAGGATAATGGTGCTTATAAAACATCAGATTTTGTAGATTATGGTCTGCCTAGTACCTGTATGAATGATAAAAAAACCATACAAAGTTGTTCAGCATCAATTATTAGCAATATGTCTGAGGACGCTGAGATAATTCTAATGGAATTAGGTGATGGTTATCATGGTGATTATGGTACTAAAGAAATTATTCAAAATACTGATATTACAGAGTCAATTGAAGTAATTGTAATTTGTGCTTATGACGTGTCAGGAGCTGTAAATATTATAGAAAATTTAAAATCAAATAATTTAGATAATAAACTACTGATAATAAGTGGCCCTGTAACTAATAATTTATCTGCTTATAAGCAATCAATTGATAAGTTTTCTATACCTAATTCAGACTTTTTAAATATTTATAATTCAACTAACCATGTCAATGTTTTCGCTAAGATAATTAATAGGATTAATAATGATTAAAGTAGGCATAATTGGAGCAAATGGTTATTTAGGTGTTGAGTTAATAAGAATTCTCTCTGTACATCCTGAAGTTAAATTATCAAAAATCTTTCAAAGAGAAATGGAAATAGATGAGGAATTTCCACATTTACAGTCATTAAATTTGAAAGATTTACAAACATCTAATCTTGATGATTTTAAAAATCTCGATTGTGTTTTTTTATCTTTACCTCATGGTTCAGCCCATGAATATGTCAAAGAATTATTATCAAAAGTAAAAATCATAGATCTAAGTTCTGATTTTAGGATTTCTAATCAAGAGGATTATAACAAATATTACAAAACAAATTTTGATGCTGAGATTCAAACTAAGTTTCAATATGGATTTATAGAAAATTCAATTGATGACATAAAAAAATCTTCTAACATATCTAATCCTGGTTGTTTTGCACTAACGGCTCAACTGTCTTTATTACCATTTCAATCTATAATTAAAAAAGTATCTATTACTGCAATTACTGGATCAAGTGGTGGTGGTAAAAATCCCTCAAATAAAAATCATCATTCGACAAGGTCTAAAGATATTTTTTCATACAATATAAATTCACATCGACATTTAGCAGAAATTTATCAATCTTTTCCAAATTTAAAGGAGACTCTATCATTTGTTCCACTCTCGGGACCTTTCTCTCGAGGTATATATCTAACAAGTCACATAGAAACATTTGAAGATGCAACTCATGAGTCTTTAAATTTAAGCTTAGTTGATTGTTTTAAATCTTCTCCTTTTATAAGAATACAAAATAATACTAAGCTCTCTAGTGTAGTAGGTTCAAACTATTGTGATATTTCAGTGTCTTTCAGAGATCAGAGGCACTTCGTTGTAGAGGCTTGTTTAGATAACCTAGTAAAGGGTGCTTCAGGTAATGCTGTTGAGTGTATGAATATAATTTTTGATCTTGATCAATCATTAGGATTGAAACAAATGATACCGTTATATCTATAATGAAAAATCAAAGTTTTTACCAATCAATATTACAAAATTCCATACTTGTCATTAAAGTCAGTGGTAAAATTTGTGATCATCAAGGTAGTATTGATAATGTTATAAGCGACATAAAAGAATTATTAAACTCTATTTCAAAGTTAAAAGTTGTTTTAGTCTTTGGATTTGGACGACAGCTTGATAATTATATGATCAACGTTCATGGTATTGAGCCAAAAAAAATAAATGGTAGAAGAGTAACCTCACCTACAGATATAGAGGCTGCCAAAAAAATATCTGGTAAAATTTTAATAGATATTTTTAGTTTGAGTTCACGATATAATATCAGAAATTTTCCAATTCCTATTTCAAAAAAAGACTTTATAGCAGCAAAGAGAAGAGAAGTATTAGATAAGATTGATTATGGTCAAGTCGGGGATGTTTTGTCTGTTGATGCTTTACAAATTAAAAACTTATTTAAAGAACATGATATGATAATTATGCCAAGTTTAGTTTTAGATAAAAATACCTCTGAAGTATTAAATGTTAATGCAGATACTATTGCAACTGAACTAGCAATTAATTTGTCTGCAAGTAAACTTATTTTTATATCAGACGTTCCATTTATAAAGGACACTGATGGAAAAAGAATTTCTTCAGTTGATGAAAACGTAGCAAAAAAGCTTTTTGATGAGAAAATTATATCTAATGGAATGATTGTAAAAGTTGAAAGTTCATTAAAGGCTTTAAATCAAGGTGTTCAAAAAATTCATATTATTAGTGGGGAAATAAAAAATGCTTTATTAAATGAGCTTGAAACCGAAGAGGGTATAGGAACAGTATTTCAAAAAAATGAACTTGAATATTAGTTTTTCAATTTAAATACTATAGCAATATTTTCATTATCTGCCCAAATACCCTCAGCATAATAATTACCGTCTTTATCTTTTGATGTTGAGCCAATAATTGCCATTGGTATAGTTTTACCCTTTGATGCTAGGTCTAAGTTTGCACTTATTAAAATCAAGCCATCTTCTGATTTGAAATTTATTTTTTCTCTATTTTTACTTTGTATATCATGTTCCATTTCAACAGATTTATTTAATTCAGTGAAAGTGAGTATTCCATTTTTAATAGTGGCTTGATCTGATCCCAAATATCTATTTTCCTCAAGTTTCCCATCATCATCATATATTATCCAATGCCACATTAATTTATAATCTCCCTCTTCAAAATTTTCATTTGATGCGATAGATTGGTATTTTGATTTATCTATATACACTTGAGAATTATTAGCTACAGTAACTCTTTTATTATTTGAATAATCCGATATTATATCAATCACAGCAAATGATTTGGGTGCTGTTTGTTTTTTAAGTTCATTACAATTATATCCTAAATTCTCAATTTTAAGTTTTTCGCAAGACCTCGCTAAACTCAATTCATCATAGGCAACGGCCATTTCATGTCTCTTAGATTTTGTATATAAACCATATTTATAATCCCAAACCAAATCTTCATTAGTATTAAAGCCTTTAAGTTTGCTCCAATTTGTAGGGCCTTTATGATCGATTATTAAATTACCATTGATCCATATTTTAAAATATCCTTTTTCTGGATTATCATCGAAGTTAATATTTTGAACTACATCAATCCATTCACCTTTTTTAAAGTCATTCCATTCTAGTGCTAAAAGTTCAAGTGCTCTTACTGGGCAATAACTTCTGCCACTATATCTATCTCCAAGACAAGCTGTGTTATTGTCATTAAAAATTTGCAGACCCATACTAGCCTCACTTCTCATAACAAGTCCAATTTCTTTCCTAACACCAAACATAAACATAGGTGGCGTAAATTCATTTCTCGTATGCCATTGCTGAATAGCTACAAATTCAGGAGACCATTCATCTGGTTCACTCACCATTCTGATAGAGTAAGATGTCCAAACATTATCTTTAAATTTTCCATAATAGTTAATAGGAGAAAATTCTGCTCTAGTATAAGCGCCTTCTAACCTTTCGCAGTCTCCTTTTATACCAATACAATCTTCTCCCAATCTAAAAATAAGTGCTGTTTCACCAAACCTAGTGTCATCAGTTATGACTGATAAAATATTGTAATCTAGCTTTTTCATTATATTTTTATAAATTGAGTATCTATTTCTTATATTTTTGCTACCAAGTTCTGAACCATTTGGAATATTCAAAGTAGTATCTTGATTTGAAAGTCCTGCATTTTTTAAAAGAAAAACATCCCTATTTTTATTACTTGTTAAATTAGATGTTGAATCTTCTAAGGGATTAGAGATTTTTCCATCATCACCTACAGTGAAACCTATCGAAATTTTTGGAAATAAAAATAGAATTAAAATTAATAGCTTAATCATTGAACTAATATTTTTTAATATTCTATAAATAAAAGAAAAAATTATAACGATTTTGAGATTATATCTAAACCAATTTTATATTTTTTTGTTTGTTATTAGATGAGTTATTATTCTTTCTAAATTATAAGAGACATAAGACGGTATTGGTAAAGTTTTTTAAAACAAGTACTTGACTAATTAAAAATGTAATATTATTACATTTTTATGTAATATTATTACATTTCATGAAAGCTATAAAAAAGGAGATATTATGAAAATTGCTTATGTTTTTAAAACAAGTATGTCGAGCACATTTCAACTAGGAACGATGATTTTACCACAATTGGAGAGAAATTCTCATGGTGTTGATGTTGCAGGTATGTTTTTCTTCGATGACAACATATTTTGTTTAAAAAAGGGTGATCCTATTGGTGAAAAACTGTCAAAAATAGCTATTGAAAAAAAAATGTTATTAATGGTTTGTGATGCCTGTGCAGTTAGAAGAAATTTAGCTGAAGGAACACTTGAACAATGCGGAAGTGGTGATGTAAAAGCTAGGGGTTTGGTTGATGGTGTAGTGGCAGGATGTTTTCCTCAATTATACAATGCACTTGGTGGTAATCCTCCAGATCAAGTAATCACTTTATAAACTAAAAAAATATAAGGGTGATCATAAAATCACCCTTATTAAGATAAGTTAATATTCCTAAAGTGACTCTGAAATTATATTTATAGCTTTATTTATTTCCTTTTTAGAAACTATTAATGGAGGTGTAAGACGGATTATATTTCCCTGTATTAAAGTAGAAATAAGGCCTTTTTTTGACATTTTTTCATATATTTTCGATGCTATTTGACTATTTTTAAACTCAACACCTGCCATAAGACCTAAACATCTTGTATCAACTATTTTATCTTTATGTAGGTGGTGCATTTTCTTAATTAGACTAGATAGTAAATTACCATTAATCAGTACTTTATTTAAAAATCTTTTAGTATTTATAGTTTTAAATACATTATAGGAAACTCTTGTTTGTAGCATACCACCACCAAAAGTTGAGCCATGAAAACCAGTAGAAATAATTTTGGATATATATTTTTTTACTATTGTAGCACCTATGGGAATGCCTGAACCCAGGCCTTTTGCAGAGGTTATAATATCTGGATTGACACCGTAATGTTTGTAAGCAAATATTTTACCAGTTCGACCTATACCACCTTGTATTTCATCTCCAATAAGTAAAATTTTTTTATTTTTACATATCTTTTTTATAGCTTTTGCAAAATTCTTACTGCAAATATTTATACCTCCGTCCCCTTGAACAAATTCTATGATTATTGCTACTGTTTTTTTATTTACAAGTTTTTTAAGATGGGAAACGTCATTAAATTTACAAAACTTTACTTTTCCAGGAACTGGACCAATATTAGATTTATATTTTTTATTACTTCCGACGGATAAAGCCCCAATTGTTCTTCCATGAAAAGAGGAGGTCATTGCGATGATTTCATCTTTACCCTTTTTACTTCCATAATTTCTTGCAATTTTTAGGGCTGCCTCAATACTCTCAGCACCAGAATTTGAAAAAAATACATCTCCTTTATTAGAATTATCAGATAGTAACTTAGATAATTTAGTTTTGAATTCATGTATTTGTGATCCTGATAAGTGAGTAATTCCTGTTTTAAGTTGAGCTTTTAGGCTATTTTTAATTACTGGGTGATTATAACCTAGAGAATTGACTGCAACACCTGCTGAGAAATCCAATAATTTTCTTTTACCAGAGGTGTATAAATAACAACCATCACCCTTTACCACTTTAAAATTACTAAATTTGTATGTTTTTAATAAGTTATTCATGTTTTTTTATTTATATTTTTAATAAAAAAAGAAAATTTTGATAGTCAAAATCTCCACTGGCTTATTTTATTCATAAGAAAATCTCTAAAAGCTATTAATTTTAAACTTCCTTTTAGGTTTTCATGATAAACCATATGAACATCGTAACTTGGTCCTTCTATATCTGGTAATACTTTAACAAGATGGGCTTTATGTTGAGCCATATAATCAGGTAATGCAGCCAAACCTGCACCAGTTTCAACGGCTACTAATAAACCATATAGATTATTAATTGTAATATGAGGTCTTCTATTTTTTTGGTTTTTTTTAACACCAGTCTTCAGTATCCAATTGGTGTCAGAAAGAGGGGATGGTTTTCCAATGCCATATGTAATTAATCTATGACTATTAAGTTCTGATCTTCTCAAAGGCATACCCATTTCATTTATGTAATTCGCTGATCCATAAATATGATATTTGATTGTTGCTATGTGCTTTGAAACTAAATCTAAATGTCGTGGTTTTCGCATCCATAAACCAATATCATAATCTTGACGAAGCATATCTTGTTCATCTTCAGAATAGTTTAGTTTAAGATTAATCTCTGGATATTCATGAATAAATTCATTTATTCTTGGGCTAAGCCACATCGATCCAAAAGCAACTGTAGTATTAATGGAGAGGTTACCAGTGGGAACTGACTTATATTCAACTATCTTTTTTTCTATAGAATTTAAATCAGCAAAAATTTTTTCAGTTTCTTCAAAAAGATAAGAACCTTGCTCTGTGAGAGTTATACCTTTTGTGTGTCTTTTAAATAGTTTGGTCTTTAAACTATGCTCAAGAGATTGAATTTGTCTAGTAATAGCAGATTGACTAAGGTGAATAGTATCCATAGCTCTAGAGATGCTACCTGCTGTAGCTACGTGATAAAATGTTTTTAGTCTATCCCAATCCATTAATAATTGTATTTAGATCCCCGTTTAGTATCAGAATGTCTATTAAATAATATTTTTTTGAAGATTTCAAATCCAATAAAATGTTATGGGCATTATTTAAATCATTCTTACTTTCAATAAGCTGTGTAATGTCTATTTTTTGAGCTTTATATAAAATTTCATTTCCTTGTAATTTTAATTCTAAGCTATCAATTATTTTTTCTTGGTTGTTTATTTTATTTAAATAAAAATCATAATTGTTCCAAGACTCTAAGTAAGTATTAAGTAAGTCTCTCTTTAAGTCTTTGTGCTCTAATAATTTTTTCTGATAATTATATTCCTCAATATCAAAATTATTTTCATCTTTAAATCCATCATAAATAGGAATGCTTAGAGATAGTGACAAGGATGAGGATCTTCTATGATCAATTGCTGCAGAATAATTATCACTCTCACTTAAAGAATAGGTTAGGTCTACTGAGGGTCTCAAATCTTTTTTGCTCATCTCTAGTTCAGGTAAATATGTTTTTTCAATAAAAGAGAGATATTGACCATATGAGGAGCTCATCAATTCTGAAAATAATTTCTTACTAATTTGTGCGTTAGATACGTCTATTACATAATCAAAATTTACATCTTCATCGTAAATTTCTAAATCAAGTAACTTACTAACTTGAAGCATTAAATTATCTATTTTTCTATCATAATCTAATGACAAAGATTGTGCTTCCAATAGTTCATTTTCTAAATCTAATACATCTGTTTTTGTAATTCTGTTTGCTTTAAATAATATTTCAGCCTCTAACACTTTCTTATTATAGAATTCTAAATTCAACTGTTGATTTTTCTTTTTGAAGATTAATGTCTGTAAATTACTATAACCGTTAAGGAGTTCTTTAATTAGTAACTCTTTTTGATACTCTCTTAAATAATCAAACGCTTGATTTCTAGTTTGTGTATTTATTAAATTTAACTGACTAAACCCACCATTATAAAGGTTAACCGTAGCACTTAATGTATGAGTGTCTGTGTTTACTGTAGAAGTAGAGTTAGTGCTAGTAGTACTGTTTGATATAGAAAATGAATAATCTATTTCTGGTATATAGAGAGTATCAGCTAACTCTAAATTTTTATCGTCGATCAAATTATCATACTTAAATTGAGAGTTTGTTTCATTTTTTTCAACAAGAATTTTTATTAAATCAGTTATTTCATAGGATAAAATAACTTTTGAAAAAAATAAAAAATATATGCTTAAGAAAATTATTTTGATTTTTGCCATTCTTTCTCCAAATTATTTAAAGTCCATTTCAATTTTTTTTTAATCATTATTTTTTCCATTTTTTTAAATCTTTTCTCAAATTTCCTATTAGACTCCCTAATAACTGTTTCAGTATCAAGGCCTAATTTTCTTGATAAATTAATACAAGAAAATAATAAATCTCCTAATTCTTCTTTTATTTTTCTTTTATTTTTGAACCTTATTTCATTTGAAAGTTCATTTAATTCTTCTTTTACCTTCTTTAATGTTCCATTAGCATTTTTCCAATCAAATCCCTCTTTTGCAGCTCTTTTTTGAAGCTTAAGTGATCGTGTAACAGCAGGGAGATTTACACTAACACCATCTAAAACAGATTTAGCACCCTTCTTTTTTCGTTCAAATTTTTTTTGTGTTTCCCAAAAATCATTAACATCTTGAACAGTTTTAATTGAATGACCGCGCATAAAAATATGAGGATGACGTGATTTCATTTTTTTTACACTTGTATCAATGACATCTTCAATTGAGAATTTCTTTTTTTCATCAGCAATAACTGAATGATATATAACTTGAAGTAACAAATCGCCAAGTTCCCCCTCTAGCTCTTTATTATTATTTGACTCAATTGCTTCAATAACTTCATAAGCTTCTTCTAAAGTATACTTTGCTAAAGATTTGGAAGTTTGTTGTATATCCCAAGGACATCCATTTTTTGGATTTCTTAGTCTTTTAACTACATCAATTAAATCATTTAATTTATTTTGTTTTTTTACCATGCTAATGCCTGTGCTTGAAATATTTGACTCTTATAACTTCTAATATCTGCATATGCATCATAAATTTTATCTTGTTTTCTAGCACATAATATAAAACCTTCGCTCCAATCTGTAGTTTTTTGACATTTATGTCCTTTTTTATTTAACTGCGAAATAAAGGGTGAAAGTCGCTCCTCTAATAGTAATTGTTTTAAATTTGGATCATGTGGGTGAAAAAAAGCAGGTAAATGCTCTGATGAAACTCTTGGTTCATTTAATGCTTGGTCAATAGACTTACTCGAAAATATATAATTCATTAAAAATTGTGCTTGCCACTGATCTTGAGCGTCACCACCCATTGTCCCACAACTTAAAATTTCTCTCTTTTTATGATTGATAATTAAAGTAGGACTTAATGTTGTCCTTGGTTGTTGCTTAGGTTTAATAAAATTTACATGCCCTGGTTTTGATAAATAAAATGTCATTAATCTATTACCTAGGGGAAATCCTAATTCATTAATTACTTCGTTAGACCTTATCCAACCACCACTTGGTGTACAAGAAACAGCATTATTATTTTTGTCTATGATGCTTATATGAACTGTACCTGCTCCCCATGGTTTTATGTCACTTTCAATTGGTAGTAATGAATCCTTGGATAGAGGGTTTCCTGGTATTATAGAACCAATTGCCCTTTCTTTAATTAATTGCATTCTTTTATTAAGATAAGAGTCATTTAATAAATGATTGGCTTTGACTTTTGTATTTAGCTTGCCAGAAAAATACATTTCTCTGTCGGCAAAAGTTAATTTTAAAATTTCAATAAATTTATGAATATCACTTGCTGAATTAAAAGATTTAATTTTTTGTTTTTTAAGCATTTTCAACATCATTAAACTAGTTAATCCTTGTCCCCAGAAATTAGTTTTATGAACTTGATAATCACCATATTTTTCTGAAATTGTTTTTTCAAATTTTACATTAAAATTTTCAAAATCTTCTTTTGATAGAAGCCCTTCATTTTTTTGTGAATACTTTAAAATTGAGTTTGCTACATCACCTTTATAGAAAGCATCATGTAATTTATTAAATTTATTGTTTCGAGATCCTGAAATTTTTTTTTCGTAATTGCTGAGGTAATCAATTAAGTTTGCGTAAGCTGAATTCCTAAATAAACTACCTACTTTTGGAATTTTATTATTTTTTAAATATAATCTTGCAGAATTTTTCCACTCTTTTGTAAATTTTCTTTTTAGACTTTTTAATCCAAATTTATTTTGGTTTACTATACCAGTGTGTAAGGGATATCCTTCTTTTGCATATTCTTTAGCATATTTAGAGATAGTCCTAAAATCTAGCTTTCCATATATTTGTAGCATTCTAAAAATACTAGAAAAGGCTGCAGGAACTCCGGCACTTAAAATTCCTTCATCAGGAACTTCTGTGTAACCTCTTGTAACTAAATTTAAAAAATTAAATTTTCTCGGAGATAAAGTATTTCCATTTAAGACAAGAGGATTTTGGTCTTTGGGCTTTAAAATCATTACTCCTTCACCTCCCATACCAAACATTTGAGGATTTACGAGGCCTTCAACTAACATAGCTCCAGCTGCTGCATCAAAGGCATTACCTTTATCATCATTTAAAATATTATATGCAGTAATTGATGATAAATTTGAATGAGTTGCTATAGCACCGTTAGTTCCAGAATAACTAGGTATAAAACTGTTAGAGCTATTATCTTCTATTCTATAAGATCTATTCATTACAAATAATAATTTTAGATCATTCCATAAATTATTTCTTTTTTAAATGATTGCATTATAAAGTTATATATGACCTGGAAGTTAATATCAAAATCTTCGTACTCGCAACTACTTGGAGAGTTAGAAACAAAATTAGAAAATAATCAACATAAATATAGAATGACAGTTTCTGAGAAGCATTTAAATTCTGGAAACTTTGCCCATGGTGGCTTTTTAATGTCTTTTTTGGATAATGTTATGGGTAATGCTGCCTATAAGTCATTTGGTAATAGACCATGTGTAACAATATCAATGAATACTCACTTTACTTTTTCTGCACAAAAAGGAGATGAGCTCATTGGAATTCCATCTATAGAAAGAATGACAAAAACACTTTGTTTTGCTAAATGCCAAGTATTTTCAAATAATGAAATTATTGTTTCAGGCAATGGTATTTGGAAGTTAGTTAAAACATCATCTATGAAAACTGTAAAAGACAAAAAATTAGATGACGATGGTGGTTGGTAGTAATTTAATAAATTATAATTAATATTGAAAATACAGATATCAGAAATTACTGCATGTAAGGCACTTTTTTTCTCTATTTCTTTTTTTGTAGGCCTTTGGGCAATTAGAATTCCAGATATAAAAGATCAAATAAACGTTGACTATAGTGGTATGGGATATCTCTTTGTAATTTTTTCAATTGGCTCTGTTCTGACAATGATAGCTATGCCAAAAATAATGCAACTCTATCCATCAAAAAAAATATCTCTTTTATCTGGATTTTTAATTTGTCTTTTATGGATGCTCATACCTTTTGCCCACTCATTCACATTAATGGCAATACTCAGTCTTATCTTTGGCGTTTGTTATGGACTTTTTGAAGTAATTCTTAATGTTCAAGCCACTTCTTTAGAAAAAAAATTAAATAAACCAATGTTGTCAGGCT
>QCJF01000014.1 GCA_003216195.1 Pelagibacteraceae bacterium AG-404-P08 | reverse complement strand
AAAATTGATTTTTTGGATTATAAAATTAAAGGACAAAAATAAAATAACAGTGCTTAATATAGATACTATAAGATAGTTTTTTTGTAAAAATTTATTCATTAGTCTCGATTTAAAAATTTTATAATTGTTAAATAATTCCAAAGAGCAATAAAGGATAAAAAGAAAAACAATCCTTTAATTGAGAAGAAACCCGTTTGGATACTTGAGAAGTGAGTCAAAAAGCTAAAACTAGAAATGAGTTCTACTATTTCAATAGGTAAAATCCCAGTTATAAAATTAATCATAAGAGGAAACCCACTTATGGTAAAAAGAAATGAGACTAAAATAGATAAAATAAAGGCAATTATTTGATTGTTAGTTAACGAAGAAAAGAAAATTCCAAGAGAGACATAAGCACCTGCCATGATAATAACACCAAGATATTGGCCAATAATTACAAGGTTATCAGGGTTTCCAAGATAATTTACTGTAATCCAAATAGGAAACGTCAAAACAACTGAGAATACAACAAAAGCCCAAGTTGCAAAAAATTTACTCAACACTATCTTCCACAAAGGAATTGGCAAAGTCATTAATAACTCAATAGTACCAAGTCTTTTTTCCTCAGACCAACTTTTCATAGTAACTGCAGAGACAAAGAAAATAAAAACCCATGGAATAAAACTAAAAAAAACCGTTAAGTCTGCAACTCCTGAGGAGAAAAACGAGCCAAAATAAAATGTCAAGGACATAGAGGTCAAAATAAATATTGCAGTAAAAATATAGGCGACAGGAGTAATAAAATATAATTTAAGTTCTCTTTTAATTAGCGCCAACATTAGCTTACTAACTTTCTAAATTTTTCATCTAGGGATTTACCAATTTTTTTCTTAAGCTGTGCTGGAGTTCCCTCAAAGACTTTTTGTCCATCATTAATAATAAGACACTTATTACAAACCTCTGGGACTTCATCAAGAATATGTGTAGAAATTATAATTGCTTTTGTTTTAGATAATTTTTTAATTAATTTTCTTACTTCAAATTTTTGAAGGGGATCCAATCCATCAGTTGGCTCATCTAAGATCAGTAATTTGGGATTATGTATAAGAGCCTGAGCAATTCCAACACGTCTTTTAAAACCTTTTGATAAAGTTTCAATGGGAACATCTTTTACTTCTTCTAGTTGTAGATCATTAATTACTTTTTTGATTGCTGCTTTTGAATTTTTTATATTTCTTACCTGGCAAACGTAGTCTAGGTAAAGATATGGCGAAAAGTCCAAATAAAGGGGAACACCTTCAGGTAAGTAGCCAATCATTGACTTTGTGTGAATGGGATCTATTTCAATGTCCTTATTGTTTATAATAACGTTTCCACTGTCAGATTTCAGATAACCTGTTATTACCCTCATTGAAGTTGTTTTGCCAGCACCATTAGGTCCAAGGAACCCCATCACATCACCAACTTTGACATCAAAAGAGAGTTTATTAATGGCAGTAAAATCGCCAAAATTTTTAGAAATATCTATTACACTTAACATTTTTTCATATTATTTAGTTTAAAATCTTAATAATTCAAGATGATAAATTTACCATCTCTTATCAGATGAAGTTTTTACCATGCAGACCTATAAATATCAAAAGCATCTTTTTCAGATATTTCTCTTGGATTATTGATTAGTAATCGGGTTTGTTTCATAGCATCTCTAGCCATTGTTTCGCATGCAGTTTCAGGGATGTCGAGATCTCTTAATCTTTGTTCTAAACCTAATTCGCTTGATAGATCTGACAACTTTTCAATGAATTTTGAAGAAATATCTTGAGTGCTGGTGCTTGTATCAATATCTGGAAAAACAATTGGGGCTATTTCACTGTAAAGTTTTGATGCATTTTGATCAGATATATTAAATCTTAACACATATGGCAGGACAAGTGCGTTGGAAAGACCGTGAGGGACATGATAAGTCCCTCCAATCGGATATGCCAAAGCATGAACGCCAGCAACTGGAGAGTTTCCAAAGGAGACACCTGCTAACATAGAGCCAACAAGCATATTTGATCTTGCTTCAATATCCTTTCCTTTAATGACTGCTTGTCTTATTGAACTACCTAAAAGCTTCAATGCTTCCTTTGCAAGTGTTTGGGAGATCAAATTATTGTTCACACTTTTTGAAGCATAAGACTCTATCGCGTGGACCATTGCATCAATACCGGTAGCAGCAGTAATGTGAGGGGGAAGACCGATTGTTAATGATGGATCAAGAATTGCAAGGTCTGGAAGTATAACAGGAGAGGAAACTCCTTTTTTTTCTAAATCTTCTTGTGTGATAATAGAAATTGGAGTTACTTCAGAACCAGTACCAGATGTTGTTGGGTAAAGAGCAAGAGGGAGCCTAGGCCCTTTAGCATTAGCCACTCCCCAAGCTTCATTAATATTTTCGTCTGAGCCAATCAAAAGTGCAGTTAATTTTGATACGTCCATTGATGATCCACCACCAAATCCAATTACACCTGTTGCATCAAAATCTCTTCCCTGTTGAACACAATTCATAAGTGTTTTTATAGATGGGTCAGCTTCAACATTATCAAAAATTAAAATCTCAGAGTATTTTTGAAGCTCAGTAATTGTTTTTTCGTGTAATCCAATTTTTACTAAACCCGGATCAGTTACAAATAGTATTTTGTTACCAAGTTTTTTAGAAACTTCTTCTGCCGTGCTTACTGAATAGTCACTTCCAAATCTTATTCCAGGAGTAGTATTGAATTGAAACGCTTTCACGATAGCAATATAAATGATATGGGGTTTATTTCCTATATATTTTTAAGAAACCTATTCTAAGCACCTATCAACCCACAACTTTTTTTTAATAAGGCTTTCTTAAGAGTTTTTTACTTTTATACTTGAATTGTGTCTAAGGTTATTACCATCGCTCAACAAAAAGGAGGCTCTGGAAAAACCACTATAGCTGCAAATTTAGCTGCTGTTTATTCTTTAAAAAATAATTTATCCACGACATTACTCGACACAGACCCTCAAGGCAGTTTAGGTAAGTGGTTTCTTACCAGAAATGAAAAACTTAAAAATAAAAATATGATACAGTTTAAAACAGCAAGCCTCTGGGGCGCACAATATGAGGCTAAAACGCTTAAAGAAAAATCTGATTTAGTAATAATTGATACTCCTCCCAAAATTGACGCTGATGGAAGACCAGCAATTGAAATAGCTGATCTTGTCATTATACCGATATCTCCCTCTCAAGTGGATTTTTGGGCCACGGAGTCCATAATTGAATTAGCAAAAAGAGAAAAAAGAGAGATATTAATTCTTATTAATAGAGCAAATGCTAAATCTAAACTTATTCAAGAAGCACATAAATTTGTTAATAAAATGAATGTTAAAAAAGCAAAGACGATTTTGGGTAATAGACAAATATTTGTATCAACTATGGGATTAGGGTTAACAGTAGTAGAAAAACAAAGAACTGGAAAAGGGTGTTTAGAAATGTTGGCTCTAGCAAAAGAGATTCAGTCATTCTTGAAATTTTAAATTTTAATAAATTATATGAATGAAGAAATAGATAATGCGCAACTCCATGACATATGCTCAAGATTGTTGAAAGGTTTTATTAATTGGATTGAAATAAATGATAGCAAAGAAAAAGCATCAATTCTCGATAATGCATTCCAATTTAAAACATCTATCCTAGAACAAGATAAATCAACGCTTCAAAAAAAATACTTTACATCACCACAGAATTTATCAAAAAAAGAAGCTGATGTTCTCTTACTACAGTGGAAAGATACTTTTTCCACATTAGTCAATTCAAATGTCGATAGACTATCAAAGGACTCTTTTAAGATATGGTTTTTAAGCTTAGCATCATATTCAATCCCAGAATTAGAAAAGGATGCAAACGAACTATGGTCCAAACTTTTAGAGGGTGTTGAATATTGTCATAAATTTTCTATCAAAGATGTTCCATATCCGCTCAACACTATTTCAAAGAACTAAATCAATGTTAAAATTCCCTATGTTCAAGACATTATTCACGGTTAGCATGTTTTTTTGTTTGAATGCACAATCAATTGAGCTTTTTGGTTATAAATTGTACGAGGACATTCTTAGGTATGAAAATGATGGGAGTATAAAATTAAAGAAAGGTAATATTGAGAGCATTTCTATTAAAGAGGACAACGTCTTGATAGCAAACAAATATCTTACTGAATACACATTAAAATCAACAAAAACAGGAAATATTTACGAAATTCACGGCTCAAATAATCAATTGCAACTCAGTCCTGTTGAGTGCCTTGACATTCAAGATAGCTTTATTAATTCATTTCAAAAGAAAAACACCGAATTATTTCAAACTGAAGTTAAACAGTTTCCAAATAAACTTAAAAGTAAAACAACTTGGGAAATTTATCTTAGAAATAGATCTAATAGTAGAGAGTTAATTTTCTCAGTTACTTGTGATTATAGCTTTAATAATAGGAGAATGGATATAATTTTAACTGATAGTACTTATTTGAGTAATGAAAATTCTAACTATGAAAATTTACTTGATGAAAATAAAGAAAATATTTCAAAAGAAGAAATTGATACTAGTGGAATTTAGTAACTAGAGATAACATATTAATAATTATATAAGACTTTATTTCTGATTTCAGCTGATCATAAGTTTCAGGTAATTTATCACTAAGCTGGAAAGCAAAGTCTATAATTTCATAAGCTTCATCTTTAGTCATATAAATTTCATTACATAGGTCATGGGCAAGTTTTTCTCTTATTAATATTAAAGAGGCTATTGATCTCTTTTGTTTTTTTTTCAAACTATTTTTTTGTTGGTTTCTTAAGTTTCATTCCGGTTCCTCCAAGTTGCATGCCACCAGAACCTTTACACAAACTTTTCTTTTCTTTGTCGCACTTTTCTATCTTCTTCTCTTTTTTCTCTTCTTTTTTGACAATCTCTTTTTCTTCTTTCTTTTCTTCTGATTTTACTTCCTGATTTACAATTTTTGTATCTGAGGAAGGCTCAACACTTTGAACTGTGTTGACAGATCCAACCTGAATATTGGAGAGCATTTCTAATATTTGATCTTGTTTTGATAGTTTATCTTTCTGTTTTGCCTTCCAAGATTTTGGTAGTTTTAAATCGATACAACTCTCAGAACCGCAAAAAAGTACATCCCCAGTTTCATTATCAAATAAAAAACCACCACAATTTTCAACACCTTTTTGAGTACAATTTGGGATATGCATCTCATACTCTGCATTCAAATTCACCGATAATAATGGCAAACTTAAAAGAAGCACAAAAATATATCTCATCAACTTATAATGTATCATTTGTAGAAAAAATTTTCTAAATCTTTTATTCATACTTAAAACTCTCTCCAGGTAATGTTGATTTCATAAAATCATTCTTGGTAATATTTTCTAACCATTTTTTTAATTTAATATTATTTTCTCCCCAAGCATCAGTAAATCTAAAAGATGTATAGTCTAATGCACAGGCAACAGATATTTGATCAATCGTTAACTTGTCAGTCACGAACTCATCATATTTTCTTTCAATCCAATCAATGGATCTTAAAATTTTTTTCTCATAACGTTCTATTGATTTATGTCTTTGCTCTAATTCTGGTATAGCTGACATTTCTATATAACGATTAACTGCATTTTCCATAATTCCATTTGAAACACTTATCATTGTCATACTTTCCCAATAACGATCTTTTGGATATATAGAGTCTTTTTTTGAAATACTATCAAAGTACAAACAAATATTATCACTGTCTGTGATCGTTTTATTACCAACTATTAAAGTAGGAACTTGTCTTAATGGATTAAATTCATCTAGAAATCTTGATTTATAAATATTTATCTTTTCTTCTTTATGAGCAACGTCTAATACAAGAGCAGACACTTTACATTTTCTTCCAAAAGGAGAAGTAGGCCCATTATATAAAAGTGGAGTGTCTGTCATTTAATCAATGATTATAGCAACAGTGCCAGGGCTTACACCCTCTTGATCGTTCCTTATGTTAACTTGAGTTATCGTTCCACTAACTGGAGCGTTATGATTGACCTCTGATTTCATAACTTCCATAATAAATAATATATCACCCTCACTTACTTCATCACCAACTTCTACTAAAACTTTCCATATGTTACCTGGAACTGACGTTAAAACTTCTGTAGACATATTATATTACACTTCCCATTGAGCAGATGGAGGTTTGTTCAGATCTCATTTCCTGTGCCTCTTGCACACTTATTTCTTTAAACTTAAATTTTTCATTTGGTTTAGCTTGTCCTAATTTCCAAAAAGAGGCTGATGGAACAGTAAAAGGTACAATAAAACCACCCATACTAGGCCCATCATTTACAAGTATTATCGGCGTTTGACCCGCCAAATTAATACCACCAATTGGGTAGCCCTGATCTATTATATTTGAGGGTTCATAGCCATGTTCGGGAGATTTATTTGTAGCTTTTTCGGTAAAACTTAAAGTGGGTCCATCCAACCTAAATCCAGTACGATCACTTCTTGCTTGAAGTTTCCACTCTGCTTTAATAAAAGTATCATATCCTTCGTCGTCAAGCCAATCATCATTTGGTCCCCGAACAACCTCAATTTCCCAAATACCACTATTGCTAATCTCTGGAATTGAGTCAGTTCTAATTTTTCTACCGATCTTTCCATTAGCTTGACCTAAAGGGACTCTTTGACCGTCTTTCAAAGCATGACCATCAATGCCACCAACGCCTGCTTTGTGAAAAGTTGATTGAGAGTTTAGCCATTTTTCTGACTCAATGCCTCCAGCAAAAGACACATAAGATCTTGCACCAGATACTGTAAATCCCATTTCAAGAGTTTGTCCAGATTTTATTAAAACACTCTCCCACATAGGAATAGAATTACCATTTATTTTGGGCTGCATATCAGCACCACAGACCGCAATGACATGATCTTTTTCAAATTTTAAAGTTGGACCAGTGTACTGACACTCAAGCGCTGCAAAACTCTCCTCATTACCTACAAGTAAATTGGCTAGCCGAAAAGACCAACTATCCATTGGCCCTGAGGGAGGAAACCCTTGGTTAAGATAACCAACTCTCCCGGGATAATCTTGCACTGATGTTTCTAGTCCTTGTTTAATAACTTCAAACATTTAAAACTTCTTATTATAATCTAGTTTAGACAACCAGTTTTTATATTTTTTGATAGAAAATTTATGCTCCTCAATTAAATCATATCGATATGACTTATCCTCAACTTTTTTTTCAATCATTTCAAACTCATCATAATCACAAGGTACAAATTTAATTCTATCTCCCGGCCTAAATAGACAAATGCTATCTTTGAAAACATCAAAATTCTTGTCAGGATCCCAAATGGGTACAGGGGTTCTACCAAAAATTTGATAACCTCCAGGTAGCCTATCAGGATAAATAGCTGTGGACGATCCCCCCATACCCACAGTTCCTTTTGGTGTCCATGTTCTAGGTGGGTTATACTTTGGAGCGGTTAATTTGCACCTAGGGTCAAGCGGCATTGTAAATGGTAAACCAGGCCAAAAACCAAGCGAAGCCACCCAATACTCAGTTCCAGAGTGAACTCTAACAAAATGATTAACGTCATCTAATTGGTTTAATTCTGTAATGAACTCAGGATCTGGCTTTTTCATTGTGATTTTAGCTATATAGTCTTCAATTGCCTCCTTTGACCATTTGTCAAGATAGACAGTCGGAAAATGAAAAAGTCTGCTATTTACAACAGTATCATCATTATCTTTCATATCTTTAAGCAATGATCTCAATTCATTAATTAAATCTTGATAGCCTATATCATCCGGATTGTAGTGAACTATCATTGAGGCAAAACATGGGAGTGTTTCGTAAACTCCATTTATATTTGCTGTCTTAATTAAGTTTGATAGCCCCTGAGCTTTAAAGTTCAATTCTAAATTCATCACATTACCAAATTCTATTAATAAATACTTATCACCGCCTGGTAAAAACTTTGGCTCAGGGTAAATTCCCTGAAATATCTCTGAGGTTTTATCTTTTGTATTCTTTGAAACTAAATTGGGATAAGTGCCATCCTCGTTTATATGTTTTTTTACAGAGAGTTTACTTACATTTAATTTAGGTTGAGAAATATTATGAGGATACATATTTTTGAAACTAGCATAATCGTCAACATCAAGTTGAGAGAATAAAATATCATCAAGTTTTTTTGATTTATCTTGAGATAAATGACTCTCTAAATTTTCAAATTTTGAAATCTCGTGATTTAAATAATTAAATTTTAAATTATTGTTTTCTTGTTGCGATGATCCTATCTTATTTTTTTTTAATAACTCATCTTTAGGATTGGTTAAATCTATTTTTTGAAATAAATCTAAATCTGTATTTTTATATTCTTGAACCATTGAATTTAAAAATATTTAACTTTAATTTTTTCTTTGCTCTTAGATTTATCTGTAAAATCTACTACTTTGACATTTGTAGGCACAGTCGGTTTAATAATTTTATTTTGAATTTCTGCATTAGTATTAGCTTTTTGATTTGAATTTTGCGCACTTGATAAATTATTATCATTAGATTTCTTTTGAGTATGACCAAACATTCCTTCAAGAATAGTATTTGGATTAATATCCTCTTTCTCAAAGGTCTCAAATATGCTCCCATCTCTAAAAACTAAAACTCGATGACATAATCCTATAAATTCCTCGAGTTCACTTGATAGAAATATCGCTGTACCACCTTCATTTACAAAAATTCTTAAGTGTTTATATAAGTCTCGTTTTGCGCCAACATCAATACCTCTCGCTGGATCATTAAGTATTAGTATTTTTGGAGTTGTTGTGAAAGCTCTGGCAATCATGACTTTTTGCTGATTTCCCCCACTCAATGAGGTAATTAGATTATTCTTTGGACCTGTCTTAATACTTAATCTTTCTACTTCCCAATCAAAAATACCGTTTAATTCCATCCATTTAATAAAACCAATAAATCCACCTGATGTTTTAGCTTGTTTTCCTTTATATAAAGGTATGACCATATTTTCATATATGCTCATGTTAGGAAAAATACCCTCTTTTTTTCTATCTCCAGATACATATCCAACTCCACTTTTCTTGGCATCTAACAAGCTATTAACAGTAGTGTAATCTTTCTTGGTTCTTTCTCTTTCCTCATCAGACTGTTTAACAATTACGTCTCCGCTAAGTGGTTGATCGATACCTGCCAGAGCCTTAACAAAATTATCTTGTCCTTGCCCATCAAGTCCTGTGACTCCAAGTATCTCACCTTTTGGAAGATCAAAGTTAATAACATCTCCATTTTCCCAAACTTTTAAATCTTTAGCAGACAAAACTATTTCATCTGAGATTGAGTCAGGAGGTGTAGCTTTTATTTCTGATGCTGTAGAAAATTTTTTATCACCTGTCATAAGTCCGAGAAGATTTTTTTCAGTAATTTCCTCTCCTGCTAAAACTCCAACATCAACCCCATCTCTCATAACTGTTGCTCTATCGCTTATTCTAACTAGCTCTGCAATTCTGTGAGTTACAATAAAGATTGCTGCGCCTTGATCTCTTAATGTTCTCATTTTTGCAAAAAGTCTTTCTGTAGAGTCAAAATCGAGAGCAGCTGATGATTCATCTAAAATTAATACTTTAGGATTTCTTAAAAATGCTCTACCAATTGTTATCCAAGCTTTCATACCAAGTGATAATTGACTTGCTATTGTATATGGATCGACAAATTCACCGGATAACTCTAACATTATTGAGGCAGCTTTTTCGACCCTATCTCGATGTGCTAATTTTTTCCCAAAAAAAGAGTCATATCCAATAAATAAATTTTCATAAACAGTAGCCTCTTCAGCTATCATCACTTCTTGAAAAACTGTTGCGATACCGATTCTTTGAGCTTCAATTGGGGAATTGGGTGAATGCCCCATAATAGAGACCTTTCCTTTGTCCAATGGTAAAACTCCTGAAATAACCTTTGCCAATGTGCTCTTACCACATCCATTACCACCGACAATGGCGTGTATTTCACCAAAGTTAGCTTTGAAATTTACACCGTTTAGGGCTTTTGTAACACCAAAGGACTTTGATGCATCTTGAACATAAATATCTCCTCCGACCTTATAGGAGTTAGACTGTGCCCCATTCCCGTTTGGGGCACTGTCCAAAGTTTTTTCTTCATTCATTAATTACTTAAATTAAAGTAACGCTTCTCCACGATCGAAGAAATTATTTAAGTATTCATCACTAGCCCAGTTTTCAATCCCAACAGTTCTAAACTCACTTGAGTTTCTGTCACAATCTTCAGGAACAAAGGACTGAATAGTCTCAACATCTTCTTCATATGGAGGAACTAAGATAGACTGGATTTTAAGACCCTGACCATACATAGTTCTTAGAAGAACATTCATTGCAAACTCTGCATCATCTCCTGGAGGCCATGCATAGACCGCTCTGTCGATAAAGTCTGGATTATTTCTCCAATAGCAGAATGCACCAATTTCTCCACCCAAAGCCATAGGCACCATTGGTCTTCCAGATGATTCTAGAGCGTTAAGTGCTCCGGACTCTCCTGAAGACTGAACAGCAAATCCGTCAACTTCAATTGTGTTAGCTGATAACCATTTTTGAAGTTCAGCTTGAGCAATTTGTGGTGTCCACATGTGTGCAATTTCAGCAACAACGGTAATGTCTGGATATTCTGCAAATCCATCTAGCATACCTTGGTGCTGTGAGTCAGATGCTGATGTTCCAGGAATTCCTTCCATGATAACAACATTACCTTCACCACCAATAGTTTCTGCTAACCATTGTGCAATATAATATCCGGTTAATTTATAGTTAACAGATGTACTGATAGCAAATTCTGAAGTTAAGTATCCTGTCATTGATGCAGTAGGAACACCTTTTCCATACGCATACTCAATAGTTGGATTTAATGCAACAGGATTTGAGCAACAGACTATTAATCCATCAACTCCTTGATCAGTTAACTGTCTCATTTGTTGAATTTGAACCGCGTCTTTTAGGTTAGATTGTGTAACAACGATATCATTAAGAATACCTGCTGCTTTCATTTTTGGTAAATAGTCACCGTACAATCTCTCCATCACACCTTTTCTCCATAGATTACCTGCGTAAGAACTTGCATAACCGATAGTCCAAGGAAGTGGTCTATCACTTTTCCAATTTCTGTATACACTTTCACCAAGCGGTTGGTTAGGATCCATAAAGTCAGGATTATAAACGAAGTCTCTAATATCAGCTGGAATTTCGTCTAAAATGTCAGCATTTAAGTTACCTGCGACACCGACAAAACTAACAGCTAAAATAGCTATGAACTTTTTAAGCAATGTCATAGTTTTATCCTCCTTACTTATATATAAGTGATTATAATAATACCTATATTCTGAAAAATATAAGCAAAATTGTTCCAACATGTGGAAAAGATTTTCACATAAAAGCCTGATTTTCTGTAAATTATAAATGAGAGGAATTTATTATTCATGGTCGATTTGAATTGCGATATGGGTGAGGGTTTTGGTATTTACTCCTTCGCAGATGACGAAGAAATAATGCCTTATATTGATGCTGCTAATGTAGCCTGTGGGTTTCATGCCTCAGACCCAAACACAATGAGGAAAACTGTTGAGCTTGCAAAAAAATATGATGTGAAAGTTGGATCGCACCCTGCCTATCCTGACTTAGTAGGATTTGGAAGAAGGCCGATGAAAATGAAACGTGATGAAATCAAAAATCTTGTGATGTATCAAACTGGTGCCATCAAAGCCTTTCTAGATGAGTATGGAATGCCATTAAACCATATCAAACCTCATGGATCTTTATATGGTGTCTCCGCGAAAGAGGAAGATGTGGCTCATGGAATTGCTGATGCAGCTGAAATTTTTAATGTTGGTATTTTCGGAATGGTTAATACTTTTCACGAAAAAGTATACAAAGACAGAGGAATAAAATTTTACGGAGAATTTTACTCTGACTTGGAATATGATGAAACAGGTTATTTAGTTATAGCCAAGGGTCGAAATAAATATTATCCAACTGATAGAGCTGTGGAGCGTTGTTTAAGAGCAATGAATGAAAATAAAGTTAAAACTGTTCAAGGAAACGATGTAGTTGTAGGATGTGAAACAATTTGTGTTCACTCTGACACTCCTAATGCTGTAGAAATCTTAAAAGCTCTGAGAGAAAAAATTTCCTCTGATAAAAAAATTCCACAAAAAACTTCAAACGGCAATCATACCAAAATGCCTTATATCGTTGATAAGAAATGAAAAAAATTTTAATTGCTAATCGCGGTGAAATAGCAAATAGAATTATAAAAAGTTGTAAAATATTAGGTCACAAATCTGTAGCTGTTTATTCAGATGCAGATAAGAATTCAAAGCATGTAAGATTATCTGACGAGTCTTATTATATAGGACCTAGTAAAGCTCAGGAAAGTTATCTTTCTTACAATAAGATTTTAGAAATAGCTACAAAATCAAATGTGGATGCTATTCATCCTGGTTTTGGTTTTTTATCAGAAAACGACACTTTTGCTCAAGAGGTCATAAACAGAGGTATTACATGGATTGGCCCTAAACCAAAATCAATAAAATCAATGGGAAATAAGGATATTGCTCGTGAATTAGCCCTAAATTCCAATATACCTATATGTCCGGGTATAAATAATGTCCATAAATTAAGCGATGAACAACTAAAGACAAAATGTGAAGCAATAGGTTACCCTTTACTTGTAAAATCAAGTGCTGGTGGTGGGGGGATAGGCATGAGCGTCGTCCAAAACTTTAAAGACCTAGCTAATGCAATTGAAAAAACTAGTAATCTTGCTGCAAAATCTTTTGGTAACGGAGATATTTTTATTGAGAAATTTATCACCAACGCCCGACATATTGAAATACAAGTTTTTGGATTTGGTGCAAAAGGATCTGTGCATCTGTTCGAAAGAGATTGCTCTATGCAAAGAAGATATCAAAAGATAATTGAGGAGTCTCCGGCACCAGAAGTAGATAGGGAATTAATTAACAGTATGGCTCAAGCCGCTGTAAAATTATCTTCTGATGTAAAATACGAAGGAGCAGGTACTGTAGAGTTTATATATGATGTCCAAGAATTGAAATACTATTTTCTTGAGATGAATACTAGAATTCAAGTTGAACATCCTGTTACAGAGTTAGTTACAAATAATGATTTAATTTCCATGCAAATAAATTTTGCTTTTAATAGAAAAAATAAATTTTTAAATCAAAGTAAAATTAAAACTTATGGACATTCAATTGAGTGCAGAGTTTATGCAGAGGATCCTTCTCAAAATTTCTTACCATCCCCGGGAAAAATAAGTAAATTAAAATTTCCTAAAATACCAAATGGCATAAGATTAGATTGGGGATATGATGAAAGAGATGAAGTAAGTTTCTATTATGATCCGATGATTGGAAAAATTATATCTCACGACTTAATTCGAGACGATGCTATATCCAAATTAATAAAATTTTTAGAGGGTACCCAGATTGAAGGGATTAAGACAAACATCCCCTTTTTAATTTGTCTTCTCAAAGACAAAAACTTTATAGATGGTAAACACAACACAAAATATATCGAAAATAATTTAAACACTCTTATTAGTAAGACATCTTTTAAAAATGGTTTTACTAAAAATATTGATTTGGACTCAAAGAGAATTAAAATTGTTGAAACAGATAAGCTTAAATTAGGGCATGGAAGATCGCAGTCTGACAGAGGGGGTATCAAAGTCGTATATTTTGACTAATAATAATGGTTAATCAACTTGTAGCAGCAATAAAACCCTCTCAAATTCCGGGTTCTGATCCTCAGTCAACAAAATACTTAATCGTCCCAATATTTATATTTTTTGCCCTAATGATTTTTGCAATGATTAGAGGACCACAAATTATTTCAGGTTCGGGTATTGGAACTGCAATTATGGTTTCAACACCCCTTATTCTCGCTACTTATGCTCTTACTGCGTTGGCTTTAGCCGGTAGAGTTACAGTCGATTTATCTATAGGACCGCTTATTGGGTTTATAAATGTAACAACAATACAACTTTATGCTGCAGGTTATATTCAATCGCCAGTTGCGTATTTCATATGTGCTCTAGCAATAGGAGTAATTTACCAATTTCTTTATGCTTTAATCGTAATTTTTATTAGAGTTCAACCAATAATAGTTGCCTTAAGTATGTTTCTTGCTTTCTCTGGTATCAATTTAGTTATTTTACCAAGACCAGGAGGAAGAGCGCCTGATTGGATGTTATCTTGGAGTGCTGGAACTGAGGTAGTACAGCCCACACTAATACTTTTAATTTTCTCGACACTTATTTGGTATGCACTAACTCATACTGCATACTGGCAACATTTAAAATTAATGGGTTCAGATGAAAAGTCTGCTTATACAAGTGGAGTGAGAATTTACGTTGTAAGAATTGGCGCTCATATTATCGGTGGAGTTTACGCTGCACTCGCAGCTATTGCATTTACAGGCTTAATTGGTTCTGGAGACCCAACTCAAGGTACTACTTATACGTTGATGGCAGTTACAGCACTTGTATTAGGTGGGTCAAGTTTAATTGGTGGAAGAGGCGGTGCGTTTGGAGCTATTCTAGGTTCAGTTAACATTTATTTGATAAATTTTATTCTATCAACTTTTAGGTTTGAAAGATTTCAAAGTTTCGTAACAGACTTATCATACGGTGCGGTATTGGTGGCTTCTCTTTTAATACTTATTGCACTTCCTTATATTCAAAAAGCATTCAAAAATTTATCAGTTTTTGTATTTTTTATTATTGGAACATTAAGTGCTGCTGCTGTTCAAATTCATATGAAATTTGATCAAGTAACTAGAGGGACTGTGGGAGGTTTTGGAGGTAAATCTAAAGATGCTGAGATTTTTGAAAAAGCTCTTGAGTCCGGGAGTGATTGTCTAATCACAGGTAAGGCATGCGCAGAGGGTGGAAATTCTACAGTGTGGATGTTTATTGCTATCGGAATAGCAGCCTTGATTTATCTCGTCTATTTGCTTGTTAAACATAGAGATGGCCCAACAGTGTCTTTTATTATTGCAGCAATTGTTATTTTCTTCGGTTGTGTTTGGAGTGGCACGAGAGAGGCTTATTTTGTTAACGCTGATTTGGGTACCAACTTACAATATATTTTAAATTATGCTCCTCAGTATTTTACATCTGAATATCTAAGAGTTGGTGCTGGATTGCCTGATTTTTCATCTTCCTCGAGTGCTTTGGTTGGCCTCGCTTACGCTGTCGCAACTTTAGGAGGAATAGTTTTCTTTACATCTGCAATAGTAATAATTGCTATGCCAAGATTTAGAAAAGAAATCAAAACACAAACACTGGTATTATTTGCAATAGCAATTTCATTTATTGTATTTGCTGCAATATCTTATTACGGAATTGAGTCAAATAGACAGAGTTTCTTCGGCATAGATGGATACGCTGTAATACTAATTTTATTTTTACTTTTTTTACTCACGGCACCAACTCTTTTCTCGAATATCAATTTGAATAATGTTTTCATTATTTTCCTCGGTGTATTAGCAATACTCGCTGTATACTTTTTAGCCTCACCATCTGGAACAATTATTACTGATGATGGAAGTAAGTTTTACTCTCCAATTATTACAGAATTAATTGTTGGCGATACATCATCAATCAACTATACAAGACCTATCCGCGGTGAATTTATCACAAGTGAAGTAACTTGGCTTAAAGAAGCAGCTCTAATTATATTTGCAATTTTTGTATTTCAATTTTTTACATATTTAACAATGGGAGCAAAAATATCATTTGCTAGGTTCAGACCTTACATTGCTATTTTAAGTATAGCTGCATTAACATGGTCAGCGATGTTCTTCGCAATTGGTTATCCTTATTGGAAAATGATTTTAATTACTGCAATTGGAATAGCTATTTCTCCTCTGATATGGCAAGCGTTTGGTGTTTATAAAATAAAATTAAAATCTCAAGAAGGACTTGAAAAATGGGGAGGTCTATCAGAAGATAGAAAAGTTTAGTAAATGGAGAAAAGAACTCATAATTTTTTAAAAGGACTTGGAATTCTTTTTGCTGTCGCTGCTGGGATAGGTACCGCAGTTCTTGGTTATGTAGATAGAACTGATTGGATACAGGTTGCATTTTACTCTATAGCTGTTGTTGCCATTATTCTTTGGGGATGGCATTTTTTCTTAGTTAGATGGTCTTATCGATCTTTAGTAAAGGAAGATGGATCTCAACCTCCTGAAACTACTGAAACCACAAGTAAAAGAAGCCTTTTTTGGGACCTTATTGCAAAGAACTGGATAGCTGTTACAGGATTTTTACTTCTTTTAGGTCTTTTTATACTACTGTGTTTTTTGGTACCCGGGTTCTTCTCAGGTAGAACAGTCGTATCAGCAATCATATTATTAGGTTTTTTAATCTTAGCATTTCTTGCTTACAAATTTTTAAATATTAATAAGAGCGTGATAATAGGAGTCGCCGTGCTAGTTGGTCTTTTTATAATAGGATCAGTTTCTATTGATGGCTTCTTATCATTGCAGAATATTAAATCTATGTTGGTTTTTGCTTCTTTCTTAGGGCTTGCAACTATTGGACAAACATTAGTTGTGATGTTAGGCGGCCTCGATTTATCAATACCATTTTTAATCGGAGCGACTAATTTAGGATTAATGTCACTTATTTCACTTGGAGTCCCTCCTTGGCTTGCGTTTATAGTTATTCTTGCTTTTGGTACAATTGTTGGGCTTTTCAATGGTTTGATAAGTTTTAATCTCCAAGGACAATCATTAATAGTCACGCTTGGAGTTGGCTTCATGGTAGTAGGTGGAGTACAGATATTGGTATCACTTCCTACTGTTACAGGTGGAACTGTGTTCGGCGTTGTTCCAGACTGGTTAAAAAACCTAGCTTCATTAAATGGAAAATTTTTTGGTCTTCCAATACCTCCAGTTATCTTAATTTG
>QCJF01000013.1 GCA_003216195.1 Pelagibacteraceae bacterium AG-404-P08 | reverse complement strand
GGAATTGTGATGGTGCCTGAGGATAGGAAAAGCCTTGGTTTGTTACTCGAGCAATCAAACTCTCAAAACATATCTATAGCTAATTTTGATGTTTTTTTAAAATCAGGTTGGGTTTCACCTGAAAAAATAAAAAATTTTTCAAAGAAAGGTATTGAATTAATGGGTGTCAAAGGAGGTGTTGACCAAAACGCTAACGAATTATCTGGTGGCAACCAACAAAAACTCCTTATATCGAAATGGATATCAAGAAAGCCCAAAGTATTAATTTTCGATGAGCCAACAAGAGGTATAGACGTTGGAGCAAGACACTCAATTTATCAAGTTATGAAACAATTATCAGAGAGTGGAATATCAATTATTGTTGTAAGCTCTGATTTAGAGGAAGTAGTGGGTTTATCACATAGAATGTTAATATTAAGTAGAGGTGTTCAAAAAAATATACTGACAAACAGTGATAACATTTCTAGAGTTGAGATAATGAAACAGGCAACTAATTAATGCAAAGATTTGAGGGAAAAACAGTAATTATTACTGGATCTGGTAGAGGTATTGGTAAAGAAATAGCATTAAGGTTTGCAAAAGAAAAAGCTAATGTTGTTCTTTCATCCAATGAGGCTCTTGTAAATGATACTTGCAAACAGTTTAAAGACATGGGTTATGAGGCTTCATCTTTTGAAGCGGACGTAGTTGATAAATCAAATGTAAGTGAGCTATTCGATTTCGCAGAAAAAAAATATGGAGAGGTAAATATATCTGTTCATAATGCTGGTGTAATTACAATTGCAAAAGTTGAGGATTTGACTGAAAAGGAATGGGATTTTAATTTAGATGTTAACACAAAAGGTGTTTTTCTTTGCTGCCAGCAAGCGATTATGAGAATGAGGAAAAGTAAAAAGGGAGGAAGCATAATTAATATGGCTTCTGGTCAAGCAAGAGATGGCTTTATATATACACCTCACTATGCAGCTAGTAAATTTGGAGTTGTGGGCCTCACCCAAAGCTTAGCAAAAGAAGTTGCAACAGAGAGTATAAACATAAATGCAATTTGCCCAGGTATAATAGATACTGACATGTGGGCGTACAACGACTCCAAATGGGGAGAAATTTTAGGAGGTTATAAAAAAGGTGAGCTCATGAATAGTTGGGTTCAGCAGAATGTTCCTATGAAAAGAGTTGGAACTGGACAAGACGTTGCTGCATTAGTATCATTTTTAGCATCTGATGACGCTAACTATATAACTGGTCAAACTATAAATGTTGATGGAGGATTAATAATGTCCTAAATCAATTAGGATTTAATAAAATGGAAAATATTATTAATTATACAAAGAGAGTTTTTAGAGGCACCCAAGGAACATTTTTGGGTTTAATTGTTTTAACAATATTTTTTTCCCTAGCTTCGCCCTATTTCTTTTCTGCTAGAAATTTTATTAACATACTGGACCAAGTAACGGTTTTGGGAATTATGGCCCTCGGTATGACGGCAGTGATTATAATCGGAGGAATTGATCTATCGGTAGGTTCTATTCTTGCATTATCAATGATGGTAACTGGTTGGGTTTGGGATGCCTTTGGTGTCCCTTTACATTATGCATGCCTAATTGGGATATTCATAGGTTCAATTGCTGGATTAATTAACGGTCTACTTGTCTCATATTTGAAACTCCCCGCATTTATAGCCACTTTGGCTATGCTTTCTGCTGCCCGAGGCTTGGCTAATATCTTTACTGATGGAAAGCAAATTTATGGTTTCCCAGAATGGCTTACCAACTTATCTGTTGTAAGACACTTTGGTTTCATTCCTGTAACAATGTTAGTCTTTATTTTTTTAACAATATTATGTTGGTTTTTACTAAAATATAGAAAAGAGGGAAGAAATCTCTATGCAATTGGCGGTAATCCAGAAGTAGCAAGATTATCTGGTATAAATGTTAAGGGAACAACAGTTGTTGTTTATACTATTTCAGGTTTTCTAAGTGGAATAGCTGGAATTTTACTTACTGCCAGGTTAAATACCTGTGTACCTCAAGCAGGATTTACATATGAGCTTGATGTCATTGCAGCAGTCGTAATTGGCGGTGCCAGTCTAAATGGTGGAGTTGGAGGTATTGCAGGAACAATTGTTGGCGTTTTTATCATAGGTGTTTTAAGAAATGGTCTTAACCTTCTAGGGTTCTCTCCATTCGTTCAAGGAGTTGTCATAGGTGCAGTTATTGTGTTTGCTGTTGCCTTAGATACTTTCAAGAAAAAAGAAAGATAATCATATTTGGATTTTAAAGCTTTATTTAATCTAAAAGACAAAGTTGTTTTCATTACTGGCGGTGGGAGAGGGATTGGCCAGAGTCTTGCAAATGGTTTTTATAATTGTGGAGCAAATGTTTCAATATGCGATCAAAATGAAGAAGGAATGAACGAAACAGAAACTATTTTAAAAGAAAGTGAAATCAAAGATCAAAATTTTATTAAAAGTATAGTTGACGTAAGAGATAAAAAAAGTATTGCAGAAGCAATTTTTAAAACTGAAAAAGAACTCGGTCCAATTGAGGTTGCAATTAATTGTGCTGGTATTGCAAATGCAAATCCAGCTGAGAAGATGTCACAAGATCAGTGGCAAAATATGTTCGATATAAATTTATCTGGTGTTTTCTATTCTTGCCAAGAAGAGGCAAAAACAATGATCAAGAGAAAAAAAGGTTCAATAATTAACATTGCATCAATGTCTGGAATAATTGTAAACAGAGGACTTAAGCAAGTACATTATAACTCGTCAAAAGCTGGCGTTATTCATTTGACAAAAAGCTTGGCAATGGATTGGGTTGAATATGGAATAAGAGTAAACTCCATTAGCCCAGGATACACAAAAACACCCATGAATTTAAGACCAGAAATGGTTGATCAAGTAAAGCTTTTCGAAAGTGGTACTCCTATGAATCGTATGGCTGATCCTGATGAGATTGTTGGTCCCGCAATATTTTTAGCAACTGAGGCATCTTCATTTTGTACAGGTATAGACTTAGTTGTTGATGGTGGCTTTACTTGTTGGTAGTAAAGAAATTTGTTATTTAGCTAAATGTTTATAAAGAGCTTTTTGAGCAATTTTTAAGGCAGCCATAGCATCATGATTTGCTTGAGCTTTTGTTAATGCTTCAATGTCTAAATCATCTAGGGCTTTATCAACAGCTTTTAAAAAATCTATAGCCATATTTGCCATTACTACACTATCTTCTCTAAATGGAAACTGATCCAGTTGCCAAACACCCTGCCAATTATTTTTTCTTAGAACATAAAAAAATTCAAAAAGCTCTATGGGGTGAAGACTGCCAGCTAGAAGATCATCGTCCCATGATCTAAAGTTATCATTAACATCCATTCCAAATAGCCTACCATAATCAATAGCTAATTGAGCTGAGTCAGCTGCTGACTCTCCACCGTAAATTGCATGACCAAAATCGAGAAGAAGACCAATGTTAGGAAGGCCAATTTTTTCGATACCAAGAATAGTTCTGGAAACAGAGTCATAACTCATTTTCACTCTCGGTTCTCTTGGTTTATATTCTATAACAAAGTTTAAATCAGAATTTTCACTTGCTAAATTTCCTACACCATCCATTGAATTCTTCCATAAAGACTTATGATCAACTTGAAATGGATAGTCCCATCCGTCCTGTCCTGGCCAAAGTTTTACATATTTTGCATCAAAAAATCTTACAGCTTCACATGATTGAGTAATAAGCTCGTGTGCTCTTTTTCTCACACCTGGATCTGGATTTGTAAATGCACCTTTTGAAAATTGTCTTGTGTATATTTCAGGAGTGATACCAATTACTTTAAGATTAGCTTTGTCGAGAGCATCTTTTATCTGTTCATTTGAATAACTTCCTCCAAAATATGGAAAATTAAGATCTACATAAGAAAGATCTTTTACTTGTCCAGCTAGCTCTATAGCGTCAAGTACACTTCTTGGTTCGCCATATCCATCTGTAGCGTATCTATCAAGATAAGTTGCAAAATGCCAAATACCTGCTCCAAATTCTTGTTTACCCATATTTATATTTTCTATTATTTATTAAAATTTATCTATTTATTAATTCAATCGTTTCATGGCTTATATGTATGACAAATTCAAAGTCAAAAACAGATTAAATTAGATATTTTGACGCAAATGCCTAAAAAACATAGATTTCTCCTCACATTTATTTGGATTTACTTTCAAAATTGATTATCATGCTCTCGTTAAAACTAAGGAGGAATTTATGAGAAAAATAATTCTTACAATTCTTGTATCATTCTTATCTCTTTCCGCATTTGCTGAAAGATATGTGATGGTAACACACGGTGAGGGTAAAGACCCTTTCTGGCCTGTTGTGCAAAAAGGTGGTGAAGATGCTGCTAGACACGTAGGTGCAGACTTTGAATATATCTTCAACCCTTCAGGCGATATGGGCGACATGGCAAAATCAATTGCTGCTGCAGCTGCAACTCAGCCTGATGGAATGGTTGTTTCACTTCCAGACCCTGAAGCATTAGGTCAAGCTATTAAAGACGCAGTTGCTGCTGGTATTCCAGTTATTACTATGAACTCAGGTCTTGAGTCATCTGCTTCTCTTGGTGCGTTAATGCACGTTGGTCAGCCTGAATATCTTGCTGGTCAATCTGCAGGTGCAAGAGCAAAAGCAGAAGGCGCTACAAAAGCTCTTTGCATGATTCAAGAAGCATACAACACAGCTTTAACAGATAGATGTGGTGGTTACGGTGAAGCTATTCCTACTGAATTAGTAGATAGTTCAAACGATCCAGCTACTATCCCTACAAGAGCTGCTGCTGGTTTACAAGCAAATCCAGATGTTGATGCAGTATTGTCAGTTGGTCCGCACGTTTGTGTCGGAGTTCAACAAGCTATCGATGAGTTAGGTATGTCAGTACACCACTCTTGTTTTGACTTAAGCCCACCTGTTATGGACTTAATCAATGAGGGTAAAGTTGCTTTCACAATTGACCAACAACAACGTCTACAAGGTTATATGCCTGTTGTAGTATTACACTTATACAACAACGGTGCTGGCCTTTTACCTGGTGCAAATATTCCATCAGGTCCAGGATTTGTTGACAAGTCAAATGCTTCATCAGTTGCTGCTTTAGCAGGTATTGATAGATAGTATAATCTTATAAACTTTGAAAAGTGGGTATTAAACTGCCCACTTTTTTTTTAAATTTAAGTAAAATTAAACTGAATGACTTTTATTAAAATTATATAAAATAAAATATGGCAACAACCTCTACTCCCCAAAGACAAGAGTCTGATAGGCATCAAAAGAAAACTTGGCTTACCACACTGGTTTCAAGACCAGAAATTGGACCTATCGGAGTTATGCTCCTTTTATTTGGAATGCTTGGTTATTTCTCTATCCCTACTGGTGAAATGTCTTGGAACCCTTTTACAGGCGAGGGTTTTAATGCATTAGGTATTAGAAACTTTCTAAGAGTTATATCTCAACTTGGTATCATAGCAATTGGTGCTGGTCTATTAATCATAGCAGGTGAGTTTGATTTATCTATTGGATCCATGATTGGTTTCGCAGGAGCCTGTATGGCAATGATCCTTAGATGGGGTTTTTCATTTATTGTGCCCTACATATCTTTTGAGGGAGGTTTCCATATAGAATTTTATACGGTTTTCCACATTGCTGATGTATCCCCAATACTAGCAATTTTTATTACTTTATGTTTCACACTTTTTTTTGGATGGATACAAGGTACCATTGTAGTTAGATCAGGCTTACCTTCTTTCATTGTTACCCTTGGTGGATTATTTTTTTTAAGAGGACTTACAGAAGTATCTCTTCGCTCTTTCAATCATAGACCAGATCAAGCTAAAGGCGCTACAACAGTTACAGAAATCCCAGATATTAAAAATATTGTAAATGTTCCCGGACATGGTGAAATGGTTCGTGAAAAAGCAAAAGCACTTCCAGAAGCTGACCTTGTATCTTTAGCTCAAACATTACCAGCTGATACAGTCGCAGCAATAACTGAAAGACTCGAATATACATATCAAAGGGTAGCAGATGCCAAAACTCAAATTTTGGTGGATAAAGGTACCAAACCTTTGCAAGAAGCTCTAGTAAATGCTCAGGCTACTGGAAACGAATATATGGTTGGGATGATACAAGAAAAAATTGCTAACTTTCAAATTGATCCCGTTGTTGCAAAAACTGTTACAGATGTTGATATAGCAAGGGTTTATATAGACTCATTATACTCAGCTCAACCTGTCGCTAACTTTTTTGGTGGAGATATTTTAGAGCCTGTATTTGATTGGTTATATTTTCCAATTGATTGGAATACCAATAATTTTGGAAATCAATTTGCTCCTGGGTTATACTCGTGTGTAATGATTTGGCTTATTATAGCCATAATCTGTTATGTTGTTTTAAGTAGAACACAGGCCGGTAACTGGATTTATTCTACTGGTGGAAACTTAAGTGCCGCTAAAGCTAATGGTGTGCCCACAGATAAAGTTAAAGTATCTCTATTTATGTTTTCTGCTTTTTGTGCAACTGTATTTGCAACTTGCCAAGTTTTCGAGGTTAATACCGCAGATGCAGCTAAAGGAAATTTAAAAGAATTAGAGGCGATTGCTGCTGCTGTTATTGGTGGTGTCGTATTAACAGGTGGTTTTGGAACAATTTTAGGTATATGTGTTGGTGCATTTATTTTTGGAATAGCAAAAGAGGCTTTCTTCTATATACCTGGAATTGATGGATCATTTTATAGAGTATTTTTAGGGTTAGTGATCATAGCCTCTGCACTAACTAATGAAAATATCCGAAAAAGAATCATAGGAAGCATATAATGAATCAAGATAATCAAGCTCCATTTATTGAAATTACAAATTTAGTTAAAAAGTTTGGTACATTCACAGCACTGAACGGAGTCTCCTTAAATGTTTTACCTGGAGAGGTTCACGCACTACTTGGTGATAATGGTGCAGGAAAGTCAACTTTGATAAAAGTTTTATCTGGTGTTCACAAACCTACATCTGGTGTTATTAAAGTTGCTGGAAGTGAAGTGAAATTTGGATCTCCAAGAGAAGCTACGAGTGCAGGCATAGGAACTGTTTATCAAGATTTAGCACTGAACGCACTTACTTCGGTTACTAGAAACTTTTTTTTGGGCAATGAGTTAAAAAAAGGTCCAGGACCACTTGGAATTTTAGACTTTAAAAATATGAATGAAATTACTATTGCTGAGATGGGTAAGATAGGAATAAATATCTCTGATCCGACTCAGTTAGTAGGTACGATGTCCGGAGGACAGAGACAAACTTTGGCGATTGCTAGAGCGATATACTTTGGAGCTAAAATATTAATCTTGGATGAGCCAACATCAGCTCTTGGACAAAAACAACAAATGGAAGTTTTAAAAACTATTAAAAAGGTCCAACAATTAGGGAATATCGCAATTATTTTGATTACTCACAACGAAATCCATGCGAGACTAATTGCTGATCGATTTACATTCTTAAGCTTGGGTGAAGTAATAGGATCTGGAAAGTCGTCAGAATTAGGTGGAGATGATGTTAAACGTTTAATGGCTGGCGGTGCTCAAATAGGCGATCTAGCTAAAGAGCTTGAGGCCGTATAACATTTTAATTAGTAAGAACTAGGATTATTATCTTTATCAGACTCATCGTGTTTTTGATTAGTAAGATCTTTAAATTTTCTTACATGAGCGGCAGCTGCGCCTGATAATAACCTCACATCATTGGTGATAGTCACAAGGTCAAAACCCCATTCAGTTGCTTTGGCAGCATACTCTGGAGTTCCGCAATGAAGACATGCCACTTTTCCATGTTTATGTGCAACTTCTAATATTTTCTTCTTTGACTCAATCATCTCTGGTTCAGCTCGATCGAACCCAGGGGTTAACTTTCCTTGGTTGAGCCCTATTGTCAGATCAGCTGTCCCGATGTAAAGCCCATCTAAACCAGGAGTGGAAGCAATATCATCAAGGTTATCAAAAGCTTCTTGAGTTTCTATCATTGCTAGACAGAATGTCCCATCATTAGATTCATAAAAATAATTTGAGCTAACAGTAAAATTTGCTCTTGTAGGACCAAAACTTCTAATACCTACAGGAGGATATTTGCTATCCTTAACTAATTGTTCTGCTTGTTTCCTATTGTTAATCATTGGACAAATAATTCCCAATGCTCCAGCATCCATAACTTTAGAAATTACTGCATGATCTAAACTGGAGACTCTACAGATTGGAGTAACACCACTATTTCTAATACTCTGCAACATAGTTAATAAGTCGCTGAAGCCAATCATCCCGTGTTGATAGTCAATGGTAAGGGCATCGTAACCCTGCTCGGACATTATCTCAGCAGTGAAAGTATTTGGTATTGATAAAAAGCTATTTAGCACAACTTCTTTTTTATTCCATTTAGCAATTACTTTATTATCTATCATTCAATTTAATTTATAAAAATATTCAAATAATTAATTATAACAATTATTTATTATTCATAAATAAATGCATAAATTTAATCAATATTTTCAAACTTCCCACTTTTTACAGATTTGTAAGCAGCTTCTGCTAAAATAAGTGCTCTTCTTCCATCATCAAAGCTTACAGATACTGGCTTTTTTTCCAGAATAGTCTCAACAAATGATGTAATAGAGTTCATGTAAGCTTCTTGATATCTTTCTATAAAGAAATTTAAATAGGGCTCCTGTTTTTCCACATATTCTGAATTGTACTTTTTTAATTCATGTGGTTTCCTATTATCAGATATAACCATTCCTTTACTTCCAAAAAGTTCAACTCGTTGATCATAGCCATATGTAGCAGATCTAGAATTATTAATATGACATTGTTTTCCCGAAGCAGTCTCCATAATAATCATAAGAGTATCACTATCATTTAATTCAGATTTTATTTTGGGATTTATCAAAGCATTAGATATTGCAAATATTTTTACTGGTTCTTCTCCCAACATAAAGCGAGCCATATCAAAATCATGAATTGTCATATCCCTAAATTGACCACCAGCAACTTTGAGATAATCCCAAGATGGTAAACCAGGATCTCTTGAGGTAATAATACACTGATGCAACTCCCCAATATCTCCATTCATCAAAGAATGTTTTGCAGCTTGATGACCAGGATCAAATCTTCGATTAAAACCCAGTTGTATAGGTATAGTATTTCCTTTAAGTCTTTCATAACATTGATTGACTTTATCAATATCAAGGTCAATAGGCTTTTCACATAAAACTGGTTTTTTTGCAGCTACAGACTTTTCTATAAAATCTATGTGTGTATTTGTGGGAGATGATACAAGAACAGCATCAATTTCATTGTTATTAAAAATTTCTTCAACATTTTGAACAGAAGAGACATTTAATTCTCTTGAAATTTTTTCTGCAAATTCACTATTAACATCATAAACACAACTAAGTGTTGTTTTTTCGTGAAGATCGATATTTCTTGCATGCATTTGACCAATACGACCACATCCAATAACTGCTATTCTTACTTTATTCATAACTCAGAAATATAATATTCTTTTGATATTAAAAACAAAAATAATTCATATTTATAATTTATGTATTCTCTAAATGATTTATTTATTTATAATCTCATATCAGGAGGGTTCAATGAAAGCAAAATTGGGTATAGCACCTATAGCTTGGTCAAATGATGATTTACCTGAATTAGGAGGAGAAACGACTCTAGATACCTGTCTTCTTGAGTCAAAACTCTCAGGGTTTATAGGAGTAGAAACTGGAGGAAAATTTCCAAAAACACCTGAAGAACTTGGTCCTATTTTAAAAAACCACAAACTTCACCTAGCCTCAGGTTGGTACTCAGGGACAGTTCTTGATAATGATTTAGAAAACGAAAAAGATAGAGTTCTTCAACAATTGGTTCTCTTTAAGGAATTGGGAGCTTCGGTTCTAGCGTATGGTGAAACCTCAGGAACTATACAAAATGTCAGACATGCGCCTTTGAACACTAAAAGAAAAATACACGCTGAGGAATTTAAGGAGTATGGGAGAAAGCTTACATTGTTTGCTGAATTTTGTTCAGACTTCGGTGTTCCAATCTCTTTCCATCATCATATGGGTACAGCAATTGAAACAGAGCACGAATTAGATATGTTGATGAGTCATACTGGTGAAGCGGTAAAACTTTTATTTGACTCAGGTCACATGACATTTGCAAAGGGTGACTCGTTAGCTGTAATCAATAAATATGCAAACAGAATTAATCATTTCCATGCCAAAGATATTCGTTTGAACGTTATAAACAATTTAGATCATTCAAAACAAAGTTTTTTAGATGCTGTTCTAGAGGGAGCCTTTACAGTGCCTGGGGATGGAAATATCAATTTTAAAGAGGTGATTGAGGCTTTATACGAAAATAACTATGAGGGGTGGTTTATAGTTGAAGCTGAACAAGATCCTTCAAAAGCAAATCCATTTGAATACGCTAAAATTGGAAATAAAGAATTAGTAGATTGTCTAATTATTTATGGTTATGAAATAGAAAACTATATCGATGAATAGTATAAAAGGAAAGTTTGCTTTGGTAACAGGTGGGACACAAGGATTAGGAGCTGCGATTGCAAAAAATTTTGCCGAAAACGGAGCCGAAGGTATCATTACAATTGGAAGAAAAGAGGAAAAAGGAGATAATGTAGCAAAACAAATTCAAGACGAGACTGGTTGTAAAGTAATATTCATCAAAACTGATTTATCAGATGTGAAACAGTGCCGTAATGCAGTAGCAGTAGCTTTAAAAAATTTTGGTAAATTAGACATATTAGTCAATGCGGCAGGCCTTACCGATCGAGGTAATATTGTCAATACTTCTGAGGAACTGTTTGACAAGATGATAGCTGTTAATCTAAGAGGCCCATTTTTTTTAATTCAAGAGACAGTAAAAATAATGATTAAGCAGAATATTGAGGGTTCAATAATAAACATTGGTTCAGTTTCAGCATTAACTGGGCAGCCGTTTATTTCCGCTTACTCAACTTCTAAGGGAGCTTTAGCAACATTAACTAGGAATACCGCGTTTGCTTTATTGAATAATAAAATAAGAGTAAATCAACTTAACATAGGATGGATGGCCTCTGATGGTGAGCACGAAATTCAAACTAAGTTTCATGGAGCTAAAGAAGATTGGCTAGATGATGCATCAAAAGAACAACCTTTTGAGAGACTCTTGGACCCTAAAGAGGTAGCAAAAGCAGTTACTTTTTTAGCTTCAGATGACTCGGGTATGATGACTGGTTCTGTTGTAAATTTTGATCAATCAGTTTGGGGAGGTTATCCTTTTTCACCACCAAAACCTGATGGAAAAATTAATCTTGATTAATTTTAATATATTTGGAAACAAAATGTCACTACAGAAAGGTATTTAAAACTGTTAGTATTGAATGATGAACATTAAGGACTTTAAACTTTTTAGAGATAAAAATTATATAGACGGTAAATGGGTTACAGCTGACTCTGGAGATACTATTTCAGTAAATAATCCTGCTAATCTTAAAGAAATTGGAACTGTGCCAAAATGTGGTACATCAGAAACAAAAAAAGCTATTGAAGCAGCAAACAAAGCTTGGCCAGATTGGAAAGCAAAATCTGCACGTCAAAGATCAGATATTTTACGTAAGTGGTTTGATTTAATCATGAATAATAAAGAAGAACTTGCTCAGATCATGACAATCGAACAAGGCAAACCTATAAATGAATCAAGAGGTGAAATTGGATATGGAGCTTCTTTCATAGAATGGTTTTCCGAGGAAGCAAAAAGAGTATATGGAGATACAATACCTGATCCTATGACTGATCGAAGAATAGTAGTATTGAAACAACCCGTCGGTGTTGTCGCTTCTATTACGCCTTGGAATTTTCCAAATGCGATGATTACCAGAAAGTGTGCTCCAGCCCTAGCAGTAGGTTGTCCAGTTGTAATAAAACCTGCAAGTCAAACTCCTTTCTCTGCTCTAGCTTTAGCCGCATTAGCAGAAGAGGCAGGCTTTCCAAAAGGAACCCTGAACGTCATAACAGGTAAGGCCTCAGAGATTGGAGATGAATTAGCTACTAATCCAATTGTCAGAAAATTATCCTTTACAGGATCCACTGAAATAGGAAAAATTCTCCTTCAAAAGTGTTCTGGCACTGTAAAAAAAGTTTCCATGGAGCTCGGAGGACATGCTCCATTTATAGTTTTCAATGATGCAAATATTAATGATGCTGTCGCTGGAGCAATGCAAAGTAAGTTTAGAAATACAGGGCAAACATGTGTTTGTGCTAATAGAATATATGTACAAGAAAAAGTGCACGAAGAATTTTGTAAAAAATTTATTGAAGAGGTCTCAAAAATGAAAGTTGGAGATGGCTTAAATGAGGAAAACTCCTCCGGCCCAATGATTGATGAACACTCATTAACTAAAGTTGAAGAACATGTTGAGGATGCAATCCAATATGGAGCTAAAGTAGCAATTGGAGGTTCAAGACACTCTTTAGGAATGAACTTCTATCAGCCTACTATTTTAACAGGTGTAAGCTCTGAAGCAAAAATAACAACCGAAGAAACATTTGGTCCAGTAGCTCCCATTTATAAGTTTAAAGATGAAAATGAAGTCATAGAATTAGCTAATAACTCTCCTTATGGTCTTGCATCATATTTTTATTCAAGAGATATAGGTAGAATTTGGAGAGTGGCCGAAGCACTTGAGTATGGCATGGTAGGTGTAAATACAGGTTTAACTTCAAAGGCAGAAGCGCCATTTGGAGGAATTAAGGAGTCTGGTCTCGGTAGAGAGGGCTCTAAGTATGGTGTAGATGACTTCCTTGAAATCAAATACATCAATATGTGTGGCTTAGACAAATAGTCATTACTCATGAATAAAGTTTTCAATGTTGGTTTGATTGGCTGTGGTCATATTTCTGAAACTTATTTTCGAGGTCATGAATACTTTAACAATTTTAAAATAATTAAATGCGCTGATTTAAATAAGGAAGCATCAAATAAGTGTGCACAAGACTATAACATTATTTCTTGCACAGTTGATGAATTATTAAATGATCCTAAAATTGAAATTATTTTAAACCTTACAATTCCAAAAGCTCACTATGAAGTTGCTAAAAATTCATTGGAGAGCGGCAAACATGTGTATAGTGAGAAACCTATGGCTGTGAATTTTTCTGATGGTAAAAAATTACTAGAAATTTCAAAGTCTAAAAATTTGTATATAGGAAATGCTCCTGATACGTTTCTTGGTGGTGGAATTCAAAAATCTATCGAATTAATAAATGAAAATAAAATTGGAAATGTCAGACTTGGAAATGCTATCTTTGCTTACCCAGGAGTCCAATCTTACCACCCTAATCCTGAACCATGGTTTGCCGATAACGAAGGGGGGCCAGTTATAGATATGGGACCATACTATTTAACAGCCTTAGTAAATTTACTTGGCCCTGCTAAAAGTGTTCATGGTATTTCTACCAAAGTTTTCGATAAAAGAGTTATAGGCATAGGTCCAAAAAAAGATCAGGAGTTTGATGTGGAATGTCAAACTAGCTATTTAGTTAATTTAGAATTTCATAATGGGGCTTTAATTCAAATAACTTTATCGTTTGATGTTGTAGCTCATCAACGTAATCATATCGAGCTCTACGGCGATAAAGGTTCTATGATTGTGCCTGATCCGAATATGTTTGGAGGTTCAGTATACACAAGCACTGATGATAGTGGTGTTTGGCAAGAGCACAACACTGATGATATGCCCCTTGGTAAAATTAATATTACATCTCACAGTGGTAGGGCTAATGAGTCGCCGACTAATGCGAACTACCGTGGTGTCGGATTAGCTGAAATGGCATACTGTATTGATAATGAAATTGAACACAGATGTAGCGGAGAATTATCGTTACATGTTTTGGATATTATTCAATCAACAATGAAGGCAGCAGACACCAAAACACCCCAAGAGATAAAGACTACTTTTAACAAGGCAGATTATTTTTCACTAGAGGAAATACAAAAAATTCTTAAGTAATTCCAATAATTCCTCTAGACTTAATTTTCATTAAATGAAATTTGATAATACAAAAAAAATTCTTGTAATAGGGAGAGCTGGATTAGATATTTATCCAGAACCACCTGGTACAAAAATCTCAGATGTAAATAACTTTTCCTCTCATTTAGGAGGCTCGGCAGCAAATACTTGTGTTGCTCTATCAAAATTGGGAGTCAGCACTGATTTACTTACTTGTATATCTAACGATGCAATCGGTGAATATATTATTAATAAACTTAATGAATTCAAAGTTGGTGTAGAACATTGTAGAAAAGTCAATAAATCCTATCAAACTCAAATAGCTGTTGTTGAAACTATTTTAAAAAATAATCAATCTATTCTATATAGAAGTAATCCTTGCGACCTACAACTGAATAAAAAGGATATTAATAAAATTAACTTCAATAATTACTCTGCAGTATTCATCTCAGGAACTGCGCTTTCAGGAGAAACCTCAAGGAGTGCTGTTTTGGTTGCATCAAAACTAGCATCAGATCTCAAGATACCATTAATAATCGATCTTGATTATCGGCCTTACAACTGGGAGTCTG
The DNA here is from genome assembly GCA_003216195.1 of Pelagibacteraceae bacterium AG-404-P08. Classification (GTDB taxonomy): domain Bacteria; phylum Pseudomonadota; class Alphaproteobacteria; order HIMB59; family HIMB59; genus HIMB59. The sequence goes on along the minus strand of QCJF01000013.1, from coordinate 2,777 downwards.
ATACAATCAAATCAGATGTATATAAAGAAATTATGAATGAAATGGATATTATCATTGGAAACGATTTAGAATTTAATGTGGCTGATAATTCCACAAATGGACTTGAATTAGCAAAAGTGTATATTAAAAAAAAACCATCAGTGATTGTCTATAAAATGGGCGAAGAGGGATCAAAAGTATTTACTAAAGAAAATGAGAGCCAATACGGGATATTTAATGTCAAAGCTATTAAACCTACGGGTGCAGGCGACGCATTCAATGGAGGTTTTATAAGTTCCCTATACAATGGCCTTAGTTTAGAGGATGCAGTAATTCGGGGTTCCGCAAATGCTGCAATAGTTGTAACAAGGGTAGGATGTTCCTCAGCTATGCCCAATAATCAGGAATTAGAAAAATTTATTAACCAAAATCAAAAGGAGTTATAGATGCACATCCCTTATTCAGATAATAAAAATCAAGCTTTATTTGGAGAAACAAATAAAACAGTACCTTTAGTTTATTTCAATATTATCAATTTAAAAAAAGGTGAGTCCCATGAATACCAACTATCAAAACATGAAAGTAGCGTAGTCCCAGCAACAGGTATCGTCGAGATTACCGTGGAGGATAATAAGTTAGGACAGATTGGAAAAAGAACAACTGATGTTTGGGATGGTGAACCTGAGGGTAGTTATATTCCTACAAATTCAAAATGTAAAATTACTTGTTTATCTGACTCCTCTGAGTGTTTCATAGCTGGTGGAATTTATGAAAAAAAATTAGAGCCATTTCTCGTTTTAAAAGAAGAACTAGATGTTGTTCAATATGGCTCGGACGATACTAAAACTCACAGAAAAATTAAACATATCTTAGGTGCAAAACATCATGATCAAGTTGGTCGATTATTAGTAAATGAACTATATACTGTTGGCGCTGGAGGGTGGTCAGGCTTCCCTCCTCACAAACACGACACAGATGATCTCCCTCAAGAAACTCGTCATGATGAAGTTTATAATTATCGATTTAAACCTGGACATGGTTTTGGTGTTCAAATTATGCAATCAGAAGATGAAAAAGAGGGTCACGGTTATCAACTTTTTAATGGCTCTACTATTGCAATTAATAAAGGATATCATCCATGTGTGGTTGCCCCAGGATATGAGATGTATTATTTTACAATTCTAGTAGGTCTTTCTCAAAGATCACTTATTCAATCTTTCCAAAAAACCCATGCTTACCAATTAGAAACAATCCCAGGAATTAAGGATATGATAGCAAAATATAAATGACTATAGCTAGCCTCTCAGAAGTTTTACAAGAAGCAAAAAAAAATAATTATGCCGTAGCAGGATTAGTAGTACTAGGTTGGGAAGATGCAAGATGTTATGCAGAAACAGCTGAAGAACTCAAGGTGCCTGTGATACTTCAAGCAGGACCAGGTTGTAGAGCAAACACACCTCTGCCAGTTTTAGGTAAAATGTTTAGATACTTGGCTGAGCAATCATCTAGTCCAATAGTTTGCCATTTAGACCATGGTTATACTAAAGAAGAGTGTTTAGAGGCAATTGACAACGGATTTACATCTGTAATGTTTGATGGATCCAAGCTTTCACTTAATGAAAACGTTGATAAAACAAGTGAAATCGTTGAATTAGCTCATAAACAAAATATTTCCGTTGAGGGAGAAATTGGATTTGTTGGTTACAATGATGGTGCTAAGTCACAAAGCACAGATCCAGAGGAAGCGAAGACATTTGCTGAATTAACCAAATGTGATGCTATGGCGATAAGTGCAGGAAACGTACACTTACAGACAAATAAATCCTCTTCTATTGATATGCAAGTTATAAAGAAGATAGAAACCTTAACTGAAGTACCATTGGTGCTTCACGGAAGTAGCGGTATCGACGATACACTTAAAAGAACGATAGCAAATACAACGAATGTTTGTAAGTTTAATATCGGTACTGAACTTAGAAAAACTTTTGGCGATACTTTAAGAGAGGAAATTGTAAAAGATCCAAATACTTATGACCGTATTAAATTAATCAATTCAACTATCCCAAGATTAAAAGAAGTAACAAAAAAAGTTTTAGAGAATATTTCAAAAATTTAATCATTAATGATTAAATCACACACAATTGAAAATAAGTTTTTAAGAGTTAAGACTCTTAATATTGGTGCAACATTATTTGAAGTTTTTTACAAAAAGAAAAAAATCAATTTAATTCTTAATTTAGGAAATATCTCATCATATAAAAATAATAAAAATTACTTAGGCGCAACATGTGGCAGGTATGCAAATAGAATAAAAAAAGCTCAATTTCAGATCAAAGGAGTAAAATACAAATTAACTAAAAACGAGGGAAAAAATATATTGCATGGCGGTAAAAAAGGGTTTGACTCAAAAATTTGGCAAGTTAAGAGCTTCTCTAAATCTCATATTAGCTATTATTGTATATCACCAGATAAAGATCAGGGTTTCCCAGGAGAATTATATTCCAGTTGTGATTACTCAATTGTAAATTCGACTCTCAAAATCAATATAAGTGCACAAACATCAAAAACTACTCACGTTAATTTAGTAAATCACGCCTATTGGAATTTAGATAAAATTAAAAAAGATATTTTTGATCACTACGTCCAAATCAATTCAAATCAGTACTTAGAAAATGATTCTGAAAATATACCAACTGGTAGGGTAATGAATGTAAAAGGAACACGTTTTGATTTTAAAAAATTAACCAGGATACGTGATAAATTAACCAATAAATTCAACGGATTTGATGAAAATTTTA
>QCJF01000012.1 GCA_003216195.1 Pelagibacteraceae bacterium AG-404-P08 | reverse complement strand
TCGTTTTCACATATTGTTCTAATTTCAAAGCTTATCCTTGTATTTTCTGATTTTTCTTTTGATGAGCTATGTAAGTGAGCACCAGAAAAACATAAAATTTCTCCTGGTTTTATAGTTACTGGTATTTTCTTAATATCGCTAGGCAAGTCCTGTTTTAATTGTGGTGCAGAAGGGTAAGAAAAATCCCCTTTTTTTCTGTTGGCTAAATAAATGTTTAAGTCCCAAGTCGAAGTAGTATTTTTAACCGGAACATCAAAATAATCTGGGTAAAAAATAATAGTATTTTTCTTCTCCACATTACTGACTGGTGCCCACCAATTAATTTGTTGATACAAATTGGTACCCCAAGTATCACGGTGAATATTTATTCTAGATGCCTCTCTGTACGGTAAGTTATTTTCTGCTGGTGCTACCCTTACGACGAAACGATCCCAAAAAGTATTACCTTTATGATATCCAATTTCATTTAAAAAGTTTGTAAATAGTTTTCTAAAAGTTTCATGGTTTTTTAATTTTGATACAATATCTTTACTTATATCCTCAGAATTTTTTAAATAATGTATTTTTTCTAATTCACCTTCATAAATATCTTGTACTTTTTGTTTTATTTGTGTGACTAATTCATTAGATGTTTTTGATTTTTGAAATACAAAAATTTGTCCTTCGAAAATATTTTTTTTAAATTCTTGAAGATTTGAAATTTTTTCAATTGGTGTGAACATTCACTTTATATCACCAACATATACTCCAAGTGCTAAAGCAGTTTCAATCAGAGGATCAGATCTATCTACTACTTTATAAGTTGAAATGCCCTCACTAATGGGAACGTCAACAACTTTTCTATCTCTCCAAGCAACCATTCTTCCAAATTTCCCTTTAGCAATTAAATCAACAGCATAAACACCAAACGCACTTGCTAAAATTCTATCACGTGGAGTAGGAGGTGCACCTCTTTGAACATGACCTAAAGAAGTGACCCTACATTCTATGTCAGTGCTTTTCATTATTTCTTCTGATAAATAGTTTCCTATACCACCAAGTCTTTTTTGACCGTCGGCGTACTCAACAGTATAACTCTTTCCACTTTCGGTTTTCACTGCTTCTGCTACAACAATAAGAGAATGCACAATTCCTCTATTTTTCATTTCTGTTAGTTTATTAACTATACCTTTTATAGAGTAATTTAATTCAGGAATTAGGATTACATCAGCTCCACCGGCTATACCTGCATTAATAGCTATATGCCCTGCATCTCTTCCCATAACTTCTAAAATCATTGTTCTTTGATGACTAGCAGCAGTTGTTTGTAAGTTATCAAGTGCTTGAGTAGCAACATTTACAGCAGTATTAAAGCCAATTGAGCTTTCAGTAGCCCCGACATCATTGTCAATAGTCTTGGGTATAGCCACAATATTTAAATCACCCCTTTTGGCAATTTCAGTTAATATCGACATACTTCCATCACCTCCTATAACGATAAGTCCATCAAGCTCTAACTCTTTGTAGCCATCAATAATGTCTTGAGATCTATCTTTATATCCACCATCAGGCATTGGAAATTTAAAAGGATTACCTTTACTTGTTGTTCCCAGAAATGTCCCTCCTTGTCTAAGAAGAGAACCGCTAAAAGTTTGATAATCTAATGGAACAAAAGCTACAGGTCTTTGCATTAAACCAACTGTACCGTCACGAATTCCCATAACTTCCATCTGGTATGTATTCTTTGCCCTAAAAAATATCGATCTTACTGCTGCATTTAAACCACCACAGTCCCCACCACTTGTTAGAATTCCAATTTTTTTCATTTAAAATTTATCTGAGTCCCATAACCATGCTGCTCCTCGCACTCCACTTGAGTCACCATGAGTATTTCGCAAGATCTTATTTCTTACTTTATCACTAAATGTATATTTGGGAAGTAGTTTTGGAATATTTGAATACAATCTTTCAATATTAGACATACCCCCACCTAAAATTATTACATCAGGGTCGACTATACCGATCATAACAGCAATTAGCCTCGCAAACCTATCCTCATATAATTCAAATTCTTTTTTCGCGCGTTCGTCTCCATTTAACTCTAAATCTACTATTTCTTTAGTTGTAAAATTTGTTTTATATTTTTTATTGAAAATCTTAGTAAATCCAATGCCAGAGATAAATTGTTCTGCACATAAAGGCCTGCCGCAATTATCAACTGGACATTTCAAATTTAAATCCCACTCCTCTTCTCTAGGGTAGGGTAATGGTTGATGACCCCAATCTCCCGCAACCTGATTTACTCCTTCAACTACTCTTTTGTTATGAACAAAAGACCCTCCAAAACCAGATCCAATTATTACTCCCCAAACAGTGTTATAATTTGCACCAGATCCGTCAATTGCCTCTGATAATGCAAAACAATTTGCATCATTCATGATTTTAATTTCACGATCTAGACTCATTTCTAGGTCCTTTTTGAAAGGTTTTCCATTTAACCAAATACTATTTGCATTTTTAATCAAACCATTTTCTTTAGAGGAAGACCCAGGTATACCAACACCAACTGAACTTTTAGAATTAGTGTGCTTATCAAATTCTTCAACTAAAGTTTTTATAGTTTTAACACCGCTCTCATAATTTTTTTCATAACCTGACCTTTTTCTAAGTATTTCTTCTCCTTTATCATTGATTAGAATACCCTCAATTTTTGTTCCACCGTAATCAATGCCTATTTTATAATTCATAATTTAGATAAATTTTTAAAACATTATATGTTTTTGACATTTCATTAAAATCTTTAATTTGATTAGAAATAGCATCTAAACAAGTGTAAGTTTTTTATATGAAAAAGAAGATGTTAAATTGGGGTATTATTAGCACAGCAAAAATTGGTTGGGAGCATGTAATACCTGCTATCTTAAAATCTAAAAATAGCAGATTAGTTGCTATTGCAAGCCGCAACACATTGCGAGCAAAAAAATTAGCACAAAAATTTAAAATCGCAAAAAGCTATGGCTCTTATAAAGAGCTTTATAAAGATCAAGAAATTGATGTCGTATATAACCCTTTACCTAATCATTTACATATAAAATCAAGTATCGAGGCATGTAAAAATAAAAAACATATTTTATTGGAAAAACCCTTATCGCTCAAAGCAAGTGATATTGATCCTTTAATAAAATATGCTTCTCAAAACAAAGTTATTATAAAAGAGGCTTTTATGGTTAGACATCATCCTCAATGGCAATGGATTAAAAAATATATGAAGTCAGGAAAACTAGGATCAATATCAGGTATTTCAACAGTTTTTTCATACAATAATAAAAATCCTAAAAACATAAGAAATATTAAAAAATTTGGAGGAGGAGCTATTTATGATATTGGATGCTATCCTACTGTTATATCAAGATATTTATTAGATAAAGAACCAAAGAGAGTTTTTGGATTAGCAAAAAATGATAAAAAATTTAAAACAGACATACTCTCATCTGTAGTTTTAGATTTTGGAGAGATATACTCATCTTTTATTGTTGCAACTCAAAGTACATTTTCACAACAGGTAATAATTTTAGGCACAAAAAAAACTTTGATAGTAGAAAATCCTTTTAATGCGATTGCAACTAAACCAACAACAGTTGTTATTTACAATGGAAAATCAATTTATCGTAAAGATAATACAATAAAAGTCTTCCCAGCTACTAATCAATATGAGCATCAAGTTACAAAATTTTCAAATGAATTATTATATAAGACTAAAGTAGATTATGACTTATTAGATGCAAAAAAAAATATGAAGGTATTAGATGCCATTTTTATGTCTATCAAGAAAAAAAAGTGGATTAAAATTTAACTTATTAGTGAGAAAATAAAAAATTCGAATTAATCAATGGGCACTAGAAGGAGCCCAAATATTTATATCACCCTCTTTTGCAGTTTTATTTATTTCTTTAATTTCTTTTTTTGAAAATTTTAAATTATCCAGTGCAGCTAAGTTTTCTTTAAGCTGTTTTACGGTTCTAGCTCCAATTAAAGCAGATGTTATTGCACGATTATTTAAGACCCATGCTATAGCCATTTGGGATAGTGATTGATTTCTTCTTTTTGCAATTTTATTGAGTTCATTAATAATTTTAGTATTTTTTTTCGTTATTAAATCTTTGCTGAAAGAGCTATTTTCACTAACCCTTGAAACTTTGGGAATTCCTTTCAAATATTTATTAGATAAAAAACCTTGGGCTAGTGGAGAAAAGGCAATACAACCAACTCCTTTTTTTATGAGAGTTTTTGTTAAATCTTTTTCAATCCATCTATTGATTAATGAATAAGAAGGTTGATGAATTAATAATTTGATACCTTTGCTCTTTAAAATTGAAATCATTTTATTTGTCTTATTGGAGGAGTAAGAAGAGACACCAATATACAGGGCCTTACCAGCTTTATAGATACTTTCTAAAGCATCAGCTGTTTCCTCAAGAGGTGTATTTGGATCAAAACGATGAGAATAAAATATATCTACATAATCCAGTTTCATCCTTTTTAAACTTTGATCACAACTAGCAATTACATGTTTTTTTGAACCCCATTCACCATATGGTCCATCCCACATATCGTAACCTGCCTTAGACGATATAATTAATTCATCACGGTATTTTCCGAGATCACTTTTCATGACTTTTCCAAAATTAGACTCAGCACTGCCATAAGGTGGTCCATAATTATTTGCTAAATCAAAATGTGTTATTCCTGCATCAAAAGACTCAAAAAGAATTTTTTTTGATTCTGAGGCCATCCCATTGCCCCCAAAGTTATGCCATAAACCTATTGATAAAACAGGTAGTTTTAAACCACTATCACCACAGTTTCTATAATGCATTTTTTGATAGCGATTTTTGTCTGAAATAAACGGCATTTTTAAAATAATTCCTCTTTGTATGGCATTGAATTTGCTGCTCCCTCCCTTGTAACGGAAACACCTGCCACAAGATTAGCAAACTCAATAGCTTCTTTATAGTTATTATTTTGTGAGATTGCCACACTTAAAGCACCATTAAATGCATCTCCAGCACCTGTTGTGTCAACTACCGGTTTTTTTAGATTAGAAGCAGGTACTATAAACTCCTCTTTATTGTTTTTAAAATAACAACCATTTTCTCCAAGTGTAATAATTATATTTTTAATTCCTTTATCTAAAAAAAAACTTCCTGCTTTTTTACAGTCTTCCTCATTTTTAATTGATTGACCAAAATAAAAACTTGCCTCCGTTTCATTGGGAGTAAAAAAATCAAAATATTGAAAGTTATCATCAGTTATTTCACTAGCGGGTGCTGGATTTAGAATTGTTGTGCAATTAAAATTTTTCGCTTTTTTCAGAGCATATAGTGTTACCTCTTTTGGCGTCTCTAACTGAGTTAAAAAAACATCAGAAGACTCTATTATATTTAGCTTTGAGTCGATTAACTTTTCATCGATTGTACCTGCAGCTCCTGGAACAACATTGATTGCATTTTGCCCAGTTTGTTCATTAATCAAAATACCTGCAGCCCCAGTTGACTCCTTTTCAGAGATAACCAAACCATCATAATTTATTTTATCTCTCTCATATAAAGAGATTGCAAGATCGGCATAGCTATCTTTACCTACTTTACTTATAAATGATACATTACCTCCAGCTCTTGCTGCTGCTATTGCTTGGTTAGATCCTTTACCACCTGGTCCGATGATGTATTTTTTTCCTAATATCGTTTGACCTGGTATTGGAATATCATTTGCAAAAAAACATAGATCTGCAACAAATATCCCAAATACACAAATACTCAATTATCTAGTATCCAAACAGTACCATCAGGTTTAACAACTCCTTTAGTTAAGATAAAGCATCCAAATGGTCTAGTTTCGTTTGTTGTTATTATGGCAAATGCCTTTTTGGCTTCATCATAAAATTTAAACCTCTCAATAGATGAAATTTTCCAATTTTCTCCTGAGATTTTCTTAGTTATGTCAATTATTTCTTGGTGAACTTCATTTAACTGATCTGGATTTCCATCAATTTCCATTCTTTGAATAGGAGAGTCAACAAAGCTATCTAGTGGGAATACGGAGAGTATAGCTTCGGCAGCCCTTGCAGCATTTACTCCATCAATACGATGAACTTTGGAGTTCATCGAATAGGCGGGAAAATTTGAGTCACATAAAATTAATTTATCTCCATGTCCCATAGCTCTTAAAGTATGTAAAACCTCTGGACTAAGAATAGGATCAATTTTAATAAGCATATTATATAGAACTAAATTAATCCCTTAAATTCAACTTAATTAATTTATCTTTACTGGTTTTGATCTTAGCTTTCTGACAGTCTCTAGCTCTGCTTTCCTGCACAACTTTGGAGGAAGACCTTTATTCATAAGTTTTAAATCTTCAAACACTATTTCGCCCATTTCATAAAATACTGACTCTAAAGCTCCCGCTCTGTGTGCTGAAAAAAGAATATTTTTAGATTTACGTATGGGATCATCTTTTTTCACTGGCTCCTCAGGAAATACATCTGTTGCAACTTTTATTTTTCTTTTTTTTGAAATTTTTAATAGGTCTTTAAAATTCACTACATTAGCCCTACTTAAAATTAGTAAACAAGAATTTTGTTTCATCAGTTTCAGTAGCTTTTTATCAATCATATGTTTGTTTTTTGTCGTGATCGAACTTAGAACATATATCACATCTGATTTTTTAAATATTTCATTAAGAGAATTCATTTTACAATTATTATCCTCAAGCAATTTTCTTGGAATCCAAGGGTCGTATGCAAGAAAATTATTTGTGAAAGGCTCTAACAAGGGTTTTAACTTTTTGGCCAGATCTCCAAAACCAATAAAACTGATAGTGTTATTCTGCAATAAACTACAATTCATGTTGCTTTCTAATCCATATTTTTCTTTATTATTAATAAAATCTATATGTGATTGATGAATTTCCCTCTTAAGAGATAAAGTAAAACCAATTGCAATTTCAGCAACTGTTTGAGCAAATACTGGAGCAGTAGATAGAATATATATACCATTTCTAAAACAATACTCATAATCCATATTGTCCATGAAGTTGCTCTCAACATTGAATATAGCTTTAAGTTTTGCTGCCTTTTTTAAAATTGAATTTGGAAGGTCAGGTTGTCCAATTATAAATTCTGCTTTTGATATATTGTTTTCATAAAATTTTTTTTTATTTTTAATAGGTGCGTTCATAAGTTTGAAATTTTTTTTTAAATAAACAAGCTTATCTTTAGAGAAGATAAGATCCATTTGTCTTGGAAAAGGATCAACAATTATTGTTTTCATTACTTGATTATATCAATTATTTATTTTTTTGATAATCTAAGTTGAAATGAAAAGATCTGAAATAAATGCCGCAATATCTGAAGCTAAAGACATGATCGATAGATATTCGTGGGTTCTACCTAAATGGGGCTATTGGTCTAAAGAAGAGTACAACAATAATCCTAACTTAAAAAATTATTTAAAAAATCATCAAATGGGCTGGGATGTTACTGATTTTGGTAAAGGCGAATTTGATAAAAAAGGTATCACCTTGTTTTGTATAAGAAATGGAATACAGGGCAATAACGACGATAAACCTTATGCAGAAAAGTTATTATTTATGGGAGAGGGTCAAGAAATTCCTTTTCATAGCCATAAGGTAAAACTGGAAGATATAATAAATCGGGGAGGTGGGGAATTAGTAATTGAATTTTTAGAAGTTGACTCAAATCAAATTGAATTAAACTCTAAAATTGACGTTCTTGTTGATGGTGAAACAGTTTCCATTGCACCAAGGGAACCATTGATTTTAAAAAGAGGTCAGAGCGTAACTGTTGAAAGAAACATATATCATAAATTTTACTCAGCTGAGGGCTCAGGAATGGTTATGGCAGGAGAGGTTTCTCAAGTCAATGATGATAATAAAGATAATTATTTTTTAGAAAGTGTGGGAAGGTTTACTGAAATTGAAGAAGATGAAGTTGCGATACATCCTCTCTGGAATGAAATATAATGCAAAGAGGTATAATTGGCCTTGGAATGTGGTGTGTAGATACCACATACAAAATAGATAATTTACCTGAGAGAGGTAAATTAGAACCAATTTCTAATACTTTTCAATGCGTAGGTGGAGGTCCATCAAATGTTTTGACAGATTTAAATTCTTTAGGATTTAAACATCCAATGTACGCAATGGGATCAATTGGATTTGATACAGATGCATCAATTATAAAGAAACATTGTAGAGAAAATAAAATAGAGACTAAATATTTAATTGTATCAAAGCTAATTTCTACTTCTCATACCGTTTGTATGTTTGAAAATCAAAAGGAAAGAACTTTTTTATATTATCCAGGGGCAAACAGCTTACTTGATAAAAAACATTTTAAAATTAACCAATTAAAAATTCCACCTAAAGTTCTTTATGTCGGATATATTACACTATTAGGTAAATTGGACAAATTTGATGTTGACAAAAAAACTCGTTTATCAAAAGTTTTAAAAAAAGCTAAAAGTAAAAATCTGATAACAGTCTTAGATTTAGTTTCAAATAAGCACCCTAAATACAAAAATATTATTGAAAGCTCATTACCATTCACCGATTATTTGCTTTTGAATGAAATTGAAGCAGAGATACTATTTAATAAAAAAATTCATGACTTCAATAAAAAACTTAATCAAAAAATCTTAACTAAGTTAATCAATAAAGTTTTCAAAAAAGGTATTATTATAGGAGTTGTTATTCATAGTCCAACTGAGTCGATCTATTTTGATAGATCAAAAAAAATCTTTACTAAATCAAAGGTTTTACCAAAAAGCAGAGTTATAAATTCAGTTGGAGCTGGAGATGCTTTTTGTGCAGCGTTTATATTTGGAATACACGAAAATTGGGACATAAAAAAAACTCTCAAAAAGGCTCATGCAGCTGGGACATCTATGATGAAAGTTAATGCCTCTTCTGGAAATTTACCAAATATATCTAAATTATAATTTTAAAACTTTTTCAGTGATTTCAACGTCTTTTAAAAGCTTCCTGTCGGGTATGAGTTTATTTTTCTTTAATTCTGAATGGTAAAGTTTAACAGCATCCTTAGTTTTAATGTTATTTTCAACAACTTCTCTCATAATTTTTACTAATAAGGTAGGATCTTCAGCTAAGTTAATTTTTCTCCCAAACAAAGCTACTTTCGCACCATATTGACTGGCTTTTTTAATTAATTCAAAACAATCTCTTGTTGTGCCTTTGCTACCCCCAAGAATGCCAACAATAAGATTTTCAGGATCAAAGCTAGCTAGTTCCTCCATTGCTTTTGGACCATTGTAAGCTATTTTCAAAAAAAGAGGTCTCTCATCTTTAGTCTGCCCAGCTATTGCTTTTATAATGCAATCGTTAACGTAATCACCCATTTGTCTTATGTTCATATTTAGATCAATAGGTGAATTGAATACTTCTAAAAAATATTTAAATTTATATTTAGAAGCTTCAATTCTAAATTCTTTATACGCATTTAACATTGCAAGGTCATAGTCAACATTATTAGAAAACGTTACAGAAAATAAACCAAGATTAACTAATTTACTTACTTTGTTCATTTGTGCAGACCGAAAAGGTCTAGGGTTAGTTTTTCTATAATTTCCATTTCTCATCAGCCAGATATCAGTCGTATCATTCATTCTAATAGCAGGTGTAATACTTGAATTTTTAAATAAATTTCTTTTTACAAGATCCTCACCAACTGATGCAGACATCAGCATAATATCTACTAAATTAGATTTAGTCATCGATATCATTGCATTTTTGTAATCTACTAGTTTCTTATACCCTTTTAGTACTTTTCCATTTTCATTTCTTTTTAATCCAGGTGTTGTGATTCCCATTGCTAGATCGCCATCTTTAGCATCTGCTATAATGAAGTCTTTCGGAGAATATTTATTATTTTTTATTCTAAGAATTTTTTGATCTAAAGTCTTATTCATAATTTGATTATACTCAATTCTAAAAATAGAAAATAGTTTTATTCTCTATATAATATAAAAATGTATTTAGGTATTGATCTTGGTACTTCTTCGATGAAGTGTTTGCTACTTGGAGAAGAACAAGAAATTTTGTTGAGTGTGAATAGTGAAGATATACCAATGTCCACTCCTCAAAATGGCTGGTCAGAACAAGATCCATCATTTTGGATAAAAGCGTTAGATGAGTGTATCAAACAAATTGTTTTAAAATTTGATTTATCGCAAATCAAAGCTGTATCTTTTTCCGGACACATGCATGGTGCAACTTGTATTGATAAAGACCATAAGGTCATAAGGCCATGTATACTTTGGAATGATACACGCAGTTTCAGGCAATGTAGTCAAATTATGGCTAACGAAACTGTAATGGATATAGCAGGAAATATAGCCATGCCTGGTTTTACATCACCAAAAATCTTATGGATGAAAGAACACGAAAGTGAAAATTTTAAATCAATTGCAAAAGTCTTATTACCAAAAGACTATCTAAGGTTTTATTTAACCGGAGAGTTTTTTAGTGATTTATCAGACGCAGCGGGCACTTATTGGTTAGATGTTAAAAATAGAACTTGGTCTAATAAACTTTTAGATATTGGCTCAATGGATATCTCGCAAATGCCTAAAACTTGTGAGGGGACCGATCAAACAGGTGTAATTAAAAAAGAGATTGCAGAAAAATATGGCTTTAATAGCTCCTGCAAAGTTTTTGGTGGAGCAGGAGATAACGCTGCAGCCGCTGTTGGATTAGGGCTTTACCAAGAGGGAAATGCTTCATTATCTTTAGGTACTTCTGGTGTTATTTTTGGTTCAACAAAAAACTTTTTAAAAAATTATGATGATGCGATACATTCCTTTTGTCACTGCTTACCAGAAACATGGCACCTCATGTCAGTGATGCTCTCTTGCACTTCAAATGTTAATTGGTTTATAAATAATTTTAATTCATCAATTGATGAGATTAATAAAGTGTTAAATTTTGTTTTAAATAATTTTTCTGATGTAAATAGATATCCTTATTATCTTCCTTATCTCACTGGTGAGAGAACACCAATTAATGACCCTCATGTAAGAGCAAGTTTTCACGAAATGGGTATAGACACCAATCGAAATACATTAATCTACAGTTTAATAGAAGGTATTTCTTTTGGTTTGTATGATAATTATTTATCGTTAGTTAAGACAGGTATAAAGTTAGATAATATCTTTGTAATAGGAGGTGGTTCTAAAAATGAGAGCTGGATACAAATACTAGCTTCATTGATGGAGAGAGATTTATCCATAACTGATGCTTCAGACACAATGGCTGCTTTTGGAGCTGCTAGAATAGCATTTCTTGGTTACAATAATTTAAAACCAAGTGAAGCCCTTAGTCTTCCAAAAGTCAAAAAAATTATAGGTAAAAATGAAATTCAAACAGGTATCTTAAAAGACAGATTTTTAAAGTGGAAAAACTTTTATTTAGGAAGAAATGTCTAGCAACCAAAGAATAGAATTCCCTGAATTAGTAAAAAAAATATTAGAAAAAGTTATTAAAATTAATCAAAGTCGTTATTTTATTGCAATATCAGGAGCACCAGCATCTGGAAAAAGCACAATATCTGAAAAAATAAAGTCAGAACTAATATTAAATAACTACAAATCAAGTGTTCTTCAAATGGATGGTTTCCACCTTGATAATAATATACTTGAGGAAAAAAAATTAATTGAGAGAAAAGGGGCACCAGAAACATTTGATGTACTAGGTTTATTAAATTGTTTATTAAGATTAAAAAACGAGGGTGAAGTAATTGTCCCTATCTTTGATAGATCATTAGAACTATCGAGATCATCTGCATTAGTCATATCTGAGAATACAAAAATTATAATAGTAGAGGGCAATTATTTATTGCTTGATCAAGAACCATGGAGAAAAATTCATAATTTTTTTAACACAACTATAATGATTGATTGTAATAAAGATATTTTAGAAAAAAGATTAATTGAAAGATGGGAAAGTTTTGGACTACCTAATGATCAAATTAAAAATAAAGTTTATAAAAATGATCTTCCAAATGGGTTAAATGTTATTAGTAAAAGTATTTCTGCTGAATTTAATTTAATAAATTAATTTTGAGGTGGTTGCTTAGCACCTGTCATATATGCGACAGCATCAGACATTTCATGTTTCTTAGGGTCAATTACACATAATCGGGTTCCAAGTCTGTGAATGTGTATTCTATCAGCTACTTCAAAAACATGAGGCATATTATGTGAAATTAATATGATGGGTATTCCTCTAGATCTCACCTCACCAATTAACTCTAAAACTCTTCTACTTTCTTTAACTCCGAGAGCTGCAGTAGGCTCATCCATAATAACGACTTTAGTTCCAAATGATGTTGCTCTTGCAACTGCAACACCTTGTCGTTGACCCCCAGACAATGTTTCAACTAATTGATTTATATTTTGTATGGTTAATAGACCAAGATCAGACAGTCGTTTTCTAGCTTCATCTGCCATTGCTTTTTTATCTAAAAATTTTAAAAAACTACCCATAAATCCTTTTTGTCTTATTTCTCTACCTAAAAACATATTATCAGTTATTGATAAAGCAGGTGAAAGTGCCAGGTTCTGATAAACAGTTTCGATACCTAATTTTCTTGCTTCTATAGGTGATGTAAAAGTAACATTTTTACCATCAAGCAATATTTCACCGCTATCAGGTATAACAGCGCCACATAGAACCTTAATTAGAGTAGATTTTCCAGCACCATTGTCTCCAATTACTCCCAAAACCTCACCTGGATAAAGCTCTAAATCAGCACTATCAAGTGCAACAACTTTACCGTATTTTTTTGATAACTTCTTTGCTACTAACACTGGCTGCATTACGCTGAGACCTTTCTTATCCATTGATCTATTCCAACTGCCACTATAATAAGACAACCTAAAGCAAATCTTTGCCACAATACATCAAGACCTGCTATGGACAGACCTGAGCTAAATACTCCCACAATCAAAGCCCCAAATAAAGAGCCAATTATAGTGCCCCTTCCACCAAAAAGAGAAGTTCCACCTATAACAACAGCTGTAATGGAGTCTAAGTTACCCTCATAAAAAGATGTTGGAGACACTGAACCAACTCTCCCTATTGAAACCCATGCTCCAATCGCAACAACAAGCCCAGCAACAGCATAAATTGAAACTAACATCCTGTCAGTTCTAATACCCGATAACTCAGCAGCCTCCTTATCATCGCCAATTGCGTAAACATGCCTCCCCCAAGCAGTTTTATTGAGTAAAAACCATAGAAAAACAAAAATACCAATCATGAGGAACGCACCGTAAGTGAATACAAAACCTCCAAGATTAATTCTTTCACCCCAAAAGTGTAGAAGAGGAGCATTTACTTCAATATCAGAGCTTCTGATAGATTGAGATCCAGTAAAAAAAATTACTAGTGCAAAAAATATATTCCAAGTTCCTAAAGTAACTATGAACGGGGGCAATCTTAAGCGTGTTACCAGTAACCCATTAAAAGCACCTGTTGCAATACCAGAGATAAACCCTACTGCTATTGCTGGTAGGGTCGGAACTCCCATTTCAACAGAAAGCTTACCCATGAACACTGATGCTAAAACCATCATTGCCGCAACACTTAAATCAATTCCAGCAGTTAATATTATTAGAGTTTGAGCTGCTGCAAGAATACCGACAATTGTAACTTGTTGTACAATCAGAGATAAATTAAAAGCAGAGAAAAATTTTCCTCCAGCTATGAAACCAAATGCAATAACGCTTAATATTAAAATAATTACAGGAACTATTGTTGGATTACCGTGAAGAAAATGTTGAATTTTTTTTAGTGTAGTTTGTTCACCTAAATCAAAAGAGTGATGATCTTGATCTTTTTCACCTATATCAGTTGTGAATTTGGGTTGATCTTTTAGATCTTTAGAAATGTCATCAGAAACTTTATTCATTTAAAAAAAATCATGACTTCAGGGCAGAATAATCTGCCCTGAATAATAAAATTATTGGATTAACCCCAACATCTATCCATACCTTCTTTGACACTAATTGAAGGAACTCCACTAGCAGCATCATCTGTAACTAAGTTCACACCAGTGTTAAAGAAGTCAAGACCTGGAGTATTTTCAGGCTTTGAACCATCTTCAGCCCAAGCTTTAATAGCCTCAACACCAAGTGAAGCCATTAATAATGGGTATTGCTGAGATGTAGCACCTATAATGCCTCTTTCAACGTCAGCTACACCTGGGCAACCTCCGTCAACTGAAGCAATAAGAACACTACCATCATCTTTTCCAACTGCTTTTAATGCCTCATAGGCACCAACAGCTGCTGGCTCATTAATAGTGTACACAACGTTTATGTCTGGGTCTTTTTGTAGACATTTTTCCATTGCAGTTCTTCCACCTTCTTCGTTACCGTTTGTAACTTCATTACAGATAATTCTAGGATCATCTTCATCTCCCCATCTGGAAACATCTTTTACATCGATTCCAAATCCAGTTAAGAAACCTTGATCTCTAAGAACACCAACAGAAGGTTGACTTTCGTTAAGGTCTAACATTGCAATTTTGGCATTAGCAGCATCTGCTCCTAACTTTGCAGCTACCCATGCTCCACCTAATTCACCTGCCTTGAAGTTATCAGTTGCAAAAGTAGAGTCTGCAGCTGTAATTGGCTCTAATGGTGTGTCAAGAGCAATGACTAGTAAACCATTGTCTTGAGCATTTTTTAATGGAGTAACAATAGCTTTTGTGTCAGATGCAGCAATTAAAATACCTTTTGCACCTGAAGCAATACAAGTCTCAATAGCTCTTACTTGAGTCTCGTGGTCACCATCAACTTTACCCGCAAAGAATGATAATTTGACACCTAATTCATTAGCTCTCGCTTCTGCTCCCTCTTTCATTTTTACAAAGAAAGGATTGATGTCTGTTTTTGTAATTAAGCAAGCTTCAACAGCATGGCTTCCTGCTTTTGCTGGCATAGTAGCAAAAGTAAAAGCAACAGCCATAAGTGAAGCTAGAACTAGAGATAATTTTCTCATAGTTATTTCCTCCTATATATAGTCTTAGATACAATATCTCATTGGCACTATAACTTGCTAGTTAAATTTTAAATTTTTACTCTTGATTTTTTACAAAATGTTTATCCACAATCTCTTTCCAATTTGCATATGACTGTTTGATAACGTTATTAGTATTTGGTTTTATAACTGCCTTTTTTACTTTGAAATCCCTTAAATCCTCTAGATTTTTTATGTTATGAAAATGCTGTATTCCAAAAAGAAGAGCTCCGTACGAGGACATTTCCTCAAGTTCAGGGATACTTAAATCAATTTCTAACAAGTCACTAATGATTTGGAGAAAAAATTTATTTTTAACCATCCCTCCGTCGATGGATAGATTATTTAATTCCATGTTTTGAGTTTTTTTCATGAATTCGAGATAAACAACCATTTGATATGCTACAGACTCAAGACCTGCTCTGATTAAGTGATTAGTATTAGTTGAAGCACTAATTCCAAAGAAGGCGGCTCTGGCCTCAGAGTTCCAATATGGTGGGCCTAAACCTGAAAACGCAGGAATTAAATATACTCCATTATTATCTTTTTCTTTTTTAGAAAACATCTCACTTTCTTCAACTGTCTTAATTAATCCTAAATTATTTTTTAACCAAGAAATTGTTCCTCCCGCATAGGAATTTAAACATTCAAGTGCATAGATATTTTTATTTTCATGAGTGAATGCAAGAGAAGTAAGCGATTTTTCATCAATAAACATTTTATTACCAATATTTGTTTGAATATTAAAACCTGTGCCTGTAGTTATTTTAGTATCTCCTTTGTTGAAACAAAAATTTGCAAATAATGATGCTTGTGCATCACCAGCTACTCCAATGATAGGTATTATTTTATTAAAAATTTTATTAAAATTACTCTCTCCAAAGATATTTGAACTATTAATAACTTTTGGAAGTTTAATTTTTTTTATATCAAAAATATTTAATAATTCTTGATCCCATTCATTAGTTAAACAATTAAATAAAAGAGTTCTTGATGCATTTGTTGTGTCCGAAACATATGATTCCATATTAGTAAGCCTATAAATTAAATACGTTTCAATTGTTCCAAATAGTATTTCTCCATTATCAATTTTTCTTCTTATTTCTTCTTTTTCATCATAAATCCATTTTAATTTACTACCTGAAAAAAAAGTATTTGGTTTTAATCCTGTTTTGTTGATGATCTTTGTTCTCTTTGAGACATCGTTTAAAATTTTTTCACATATACTTTGACCTCTGGTACATTGCCATACAATAGCGTTATGTAAGGGTTTCCCATCTTTTTCGTTGAATAATGTAAAAGTTTCTCTTTGGTTTGTGATGCTGATAAATTTTGGATTTGGTAATATCTCTGAAGCTTTTTGTACTAATTTTAATAAATTCTGATAAATCTCTTCTAGGTCGTGTTCAATGTAACCTTCCTGAGTAACTATTTGGGAGTGGTCTTTTTGAAATTTTTTTAATATTTCTAATTTTTCATCAAATACTAAAACTGTTGTAGATGAAGTGCTTGAGTCAACAGTGATATAACTCATTGGTTGAGTAAAGATTTAGATATGTCAGAAATTTTTTCTGGACTCATGTCATAATGATCTAATACATCAGCTTGAGAGCCATTGATCATATATTCATCAGGTATACCTAAAATTTTAAATTTTGTATTATATCCTGCTTGTGAAATAAGGCTTGCACAACACTCGCCAAGTCCGCCATATATGCTATGTTCCTCGACTGAAATTAAACAGTTAGTTTTTTTAATTGATTTCATTAATGCATCCTCATCAAAAGGCTTTATGGTGTGCATACTAATGACTTCTGCATTTATTCCATCTTCTTTAAGTATCCTACTTGCTAAAAAAGCTCTTTGAACAGTTTCACCTGTTCCAATAATCGTTATATCATTTCCTTCACATATAATAGAAGCTTTACCTATCTCAAAATTAGAGCCTTTTTTATGAAGATTGATCATTGGTTTTTTTCCATACCTTATATATAGAGGTTTATTAAAAGATACAGCTCTTCTGATAACTTCAGATGCTTCAAAATTATCAGCCGGCGAGACAATGGTCAGGTTATTTATCGTTCGCAATACTGCATAATCGTGTAAAGAATGATGAGTAGAGCCAAGTTGGCCATAGCTTATTCCAGCACTTATTCCTACTAAAGTTACGGGTTGATCTGAGTAAGCCACATCATTTTTAATTTGTTCTAAAGATCTAGCTGTTAGAAAACTAGCAGGAGAAACGCCAAAGACAATTTTGCCTCCAGCTGCAAGCCCAGAACATACACCAACTAAATTTTGTTCAGCAATACCAACCTCTATAATTTGATCTGGTAATTCTTTTCCAAAAGGTACAATCTTTCCTGATC
>QCJF01000011.1 GCA_003216195.1 Pelagibacteraceae bacterium AG-404-P08 | reverse complement strand
TGAACAGCACCAAGCACTTTTCTTTCTAAGTAAACTAATAATGCAACAGAAACTAGTACAGGTACAACAAAACTAAAAATTTTTAAAATACCAATTGTTAACTCAAAGGATAAACTTGTCATTATGCTGATTTCTCCAAAAGAGATGGAGTTGAAATTATTTCCTCAACACATTTAGCCATAGTGACAGAATTTTTTGAAATCACATCTGACATATAAAAATTACTTACAGGATATTCTGCCTTACAATCTTCAAATTCAATATCTGGTGTAATAGAAGTTGAATTTTCAACAGCAATAATTTCATGATAATCAGAAAGAATTGGGTGTTTATCAAATAACTCAGATCTTAATTGATCAAATGTATTTGGGATAAAATCAAAAGATAATTCATCAGATAGTTTTTTTAGTATCGACCACTCTTCTTTGGCGGATCCAATTGGATTATGGCATTTTTTTGCTTCTTGAGGTCTGCCTTCAATATTTACAAAAGTACCATTTTTCTCTGTATAAAGAGGTGTTGGCAAAACAATATCAGACCCCATTGCTCCATCATCACCATGATGGCCAAAATAAACTTTAAAACAGTTATTGAACTGTTCGTTGGCAATATGTTCTGAGCCAAAAGAAAGAACCAATTCAAAATTATCTTTTTTTAAATTAGAAAACGGCTCACAAAGGTTACTAGTAGTATTACCTATAATCAGTTGGCCCACACGTGAGGCATATGGATTTAAAAAATTTAGATTATTTTTTTCTTTTGTAATAACTTTGTATTTATCAGCGTATGAAAAAATAGATTTTATAGTTTTAATATTTTTAATTTTATTTAAAAACGCAGAGCCAATAATTATAAGAGGGTTAGTAGATTTTTTTAATGCTTTGATTAAATTTTCATTATTTAAATTTGATAAACTTTCTCCTAGATACTCTGTTTTATAGTTCAAAGATATATTTTCACCAATGTTAAATATTTTTGCGTCATTATTGTAAGCTTTAAATATCTTATGATTTATAATTGGTGTTTCTATTTTTGGGTTTGTTCCTACAAGTATAATTAAATCTGAATTTTCTATATCGTTCAAAGGTGTGTTAAAACGATAACTATCTAAGCTTTCTAGGATAGCATGATTATCAGTTCGGCACTCCACATTGTCTATACCATAATTTGACATAAATTTTTTGATTGCATATCCGGTTTCTAAATCTACGTGCTCACCAATTAAAGCTAATGGTTTTAAAGTTTTTAATTTATCTTTTAAAACTTTTAAAGACTCTTCCCAATTTGATATTGATAATTTTTGGTTTTCTTTAATATAGGGTGTGTCTATTCTTTGTTGGTAGTAACCATCATAGTTAAATCGAACTTTATCTGATATCCACTCTTCGTTTATGTATTCATTTGTTCTTGGTGTAACTCTTAAAATCTCCTCCGCTCTACTATCAACTCTAATATTAGAACCAACACTATCGAAGATATCGATTGAGTCTGTACGTTTTAGCTCCCAAGGACGTGCTTTAAATTGATATGGCTTACTCGTAAGTGCTCCTACAGGGCATAAATCAATCACATTACCTGAAAGCTCTGAAGTAATTGATTGTTCAAGATAAGTGGTGATTTCTGCATTCTCTCCCCTACCTAACATACCTAATTCTGGAACTCCGGCTACTTCAGTGGCAAATCTTACACACCTAGTGCAATGGATGCATCTAGTCATTATAGTGTTTACCAAAGGTCCCATATTTTTATTATCTACAGCCCTTTTATTCTCTTTATATCTAGATTTGTCGAAACCGTAGTACATGGCTTGATCCTGTAAATCGCATTCTCCACCTTGATCACATATTGGGCAATCTAAGGGGTGATTAATTAATAAAAACTCCATTACACCTTTTCTACCTGCATTTACCTTTTCAGAATTGGTGATTATCGACATGCCCTCCATTAGAGGCATAGTGCAGGAAGATACTAATTTTGGAGCTTTTTCAATTTCTACTAAACACATTCTACAGTTACCAGCTATAGAGAGTTTGTCGTGATAGCAAAATCTTGGAATTTCTTCACCAGCGATTTCACAGGCTTGCATCACAGTCAGATTTTTATCTACCTGAATTTCTTTTTGATTAACTTTAATATTTATTAAATCGTCACTCATGAAGCTTTTAACTTTTTATTGTATTTACTTATTAACTCTGATTTAAAATTTTTAATGAGTCCTTGTATAGGCCAAGCTGCTGCATCTCCTAAAGCGCAGATAGTATGACCCTCTACTTGCTTTGTAACATTTTCTAAAAGCTCAATTTGTTCAGGAGATATCTCTCCTCTTACTAATCTCTGCATCATTCTATGCATCCAGCCTGTTCCTTCTCTGCAAGGTGTACATTGACCACAACTTTCATGTTTGTAAAAGTGAGCAAACCTCTCAATTACCTCAGCAATATCATTATTCTTGTTGACAACAATCACTCCAGCTGTACCTAAACCTGAGCCATTAGCTTTTAGATCGTCAAAATTCATTAGAACTGACTCACAAATATTTTTTGGAAGCATTGGGGTACTAGAACCTCCTGGTACTATCGCCTTTAAGTTATCCCATCCTCCCTCAACTCCATCACAATGCTTTTCAACTAATTCTTTAAGTGGTATTCCCATTTCCTCTTCTATTGTGCATGGCTTATTAACATTACCAGATATGCAAAAAATTTTTGTGCCTGTATTATTTTCAGCACCAATTGACTTAAACCAATCTGGACCTCTTCTTAAAATAGTTGGAACTACTGCAATTGACTCCACATTGTTAATAGTTGTCGGCATACCATACAAACCTACACCAGCAGGAAAAGGTGGTTTTAATCTTGGTTGTCCTTTTTTTCCTTCTAAACTCTCTAAAAGAGCTGTCTCTTCCCCACATATGTAAGCTCCAGCACCTCTATGAACATAAAGATCAAAATCAAATCCGCTACCACAAGCATTTTTTCCGATAAAGCCTCGTTCATATGCCTCTTCAATTGCCTTTTCTAATTGGACATATTCGTGATGGTATTCGCCCCTTATGTATATGTAACATTTAGTGGCTTGAATTGCATATGAAGCTATCAAGCACCCTTCTACAAGAGTATGTGGGTCATTTCTAATAATTTCTCTATCTTTACAAGTACCGGGCTCTGACTCATCAGCATTGACAACCAAATAATGCTGTTTACCAGTATTCTTTGGCATGAATGACCATTTAAGACCTGTAGAAAATCCAGCTCCACCTCTTCCTCTTAACTGACTGGATTTAACTAATTCGATAATATCATTTTGATCTTTAGACAAAATTTCTTTTGTGTTTGACCAGGAGCCTCTTTTTAAAGCTCCTTCTATAAAGGGTTCTTGAAAACCATGAAGGTTTTGAAAAACTTTATCTTTTTCATTAAGCATTTTCTGAACTTCTCCTGCCTTTTTGAGAACCAATAACATTTGGTTTTCCCTCTTTAATATTATCTATAATTTTTTTTGTAGACTCTTCATCTAAATCCTCAAAGAAATCATTATTGATTTGTATCATAGGTCCATTTGAGCAAGCACCTAGACACTCTACTTCAACAACTGTAAATTTATTATCGTCACTGGTATCATTAATTTCACATTTTGTTTCTTTACAAATAGTTTTCGTAATCTTATTTGAACCTCTAAGCCAACAAGGAGAGGTTCTACAAATCTGAACAAGATTTTCTCCAACAGGTCTTGTATTATACATTGAATAAAATGAGGCCACTTCTGTGACTCTTATTTTAGGCATATTTAAAGTTTCAGAGATTGTTTCTATACATTCGATACTTATCCAATTATTGTTTTGCTCTTGAGCCAAATAGAGAAGAGGCATAACTGCACTTTGCTCTCTACCTTTAGGGTATTTAGAAATTATATTTTTAATTGATCTTAGATTATCTTTTGACCAAGAAAATTTTTCGCCTGATCTAGAAAAATTATTTGATAAACCTGGATGATTACTACTCATCTGTCTACCTCTCCAAATACTATATCTAAACTTCCTAAAATTGATGGTACGTCAGCTAGTTGGTGGCCCTTTGATAAAAAATGTAATGCCTGTAAATGAACAAAGCCTGGTGCTCTCAACTTGCATCGATATGGTTTGGAACTTCCATCTGAAACTAATACTACACCAAATTCTCCTTTTGGTGCCTCTACGCTTTTGTATGTAATACCCTCAGGAACCCTATAACCCTCGGTAAATAATTTAAAATGATGAATAATAGCTTCCATTGAGTTTTTCATTTCTGATCTTTTAGGTGGAGTAATTTTATTATTCTCAACCATTACGGGTCCTTCTGGAATATTTTCAATACATTGTAAGATTATCTTAACTGACTCTCTCATCTCTTCCATTCTCACCAAATATCTATCATAGGTGTCACCAGTTTTTCCAACTGGTATGTCGAAATCTAAATCATCATAAACATCATAAGGTTGAGATTTTCTTAAATCCCAAGCTACGCCACTAGCACGAAGAACAGGGCCACTGCAACTTAGTCTTATTGCATCATCCTTTTTTAAAATACCTATATCAACAGATCGTTGTTTGAATATTCTATTTTCAGTGAGTAGTTCTTCAAGCGTATCTATGAATTTAGGAAAGTTAGTAAAGTACTTTTTCATTTTTTCTAACAAATTTTCAGGCAAGTCTTGGTGAACTCCACCAGGTCGAAAATAAGCTGCATGAAATCTTGCACCAGATACAGCTTCATGGAACTCCAACATTTTTTCTCTTTCTTCAAAAGCCCACAACATTGGAGTAGCAGCGCCTATATCCATAGCAAATGCTGGAATATTTAATAAATGATTTAGTATCCTAGTAACTTCTGCAAACATAACTCTGATATATTGAGCTCGTTTAGGAGCTTTAATATTTAATAAATTCTCAACAGCTAAAGCAAAGGCATGTTCTTGACACATTGGCGAAACATAATCAAGACGATCAAAATATGGAATAGCTTGAGTATAGGTTTTTTGTTCAATTAATTTTTCAGTTCCTCTATGTAAAAGTCCAATGTGAGGTTCAGCTTTATTAACTACCTCCCCTTCTAATTGTACAAGAAGTCTTAAAACACCATGAGCGGCAGGATGTTGGGGTCCAAAGTTAAGAGTTACGGGTTTAAAATTCTCTGGCATTACTTTTTTTCAAGCTCCTCTTTAATTGTTTCTTTCATTCCCTCCCAAGGACTTTCATTGTCAAAATCTCTAAATTCCTGTTTTAATGTTACAGGTTCATAAACAACTTTTTTTAAGTTTTCATCATAACGAACCTCTTCATAACCCGTCAGAGGAAAGTCTTTTCTAAGCGGATGACCTTGAAAATTATAATCATTCATTATTCTTTGAAGATTTGGGTGATTAACAAAGTTTATGCCGAAAAGATCGTAACATTCTCTTTCAAACCAATCGGCAGACTCAAAAATTTGTGTTATTGAATTGATATCTAAATTATCTTCAGAAATATTCGTAAAAATAAATAATCTTTTATTAAATTTTAAACTTAGAAAAGAATAGATAAGAGTAAATCGTTCATTTGAATAACTAGATTTGGATAGCATATTATCAGTTACGGTAATATCAACTAACTGTTCATAGAGGAGATCTTCGTCTTCTTTAATTTTTTGTGTTACTTCTAGTATGGAGTCTTTATTAACTAATATATTATCAATTCCAGATTTTATTGGAAAATGGAAGTTACCAGTTGAATATTTCTGTAAAATATTTGGGGACAAGAAATTTACCTATAAATCTTCTTTTTCTTTTTAATTTTATCTTGAAGTTGCATAATGCCGTACAAGAGAGCTTCTGCTGTAGGTGGACATCCAGGGACATAGATATCAACAGGCACTATCCTATCGCATCCTCGAACAACAGAGTAAGAATAGTGATAATATCCTCCTCCATTAGCACAAGAACCCATAGAGATTACCCATCTTGGTTCAGGCATTTGATCGTAAACTTTTCTCAAAGCAGAAGCCATTTTGTTTGTAAGAGTTCCCGCAACAATCATTACATCAGATTGTCTAGGAGAACCTCTTGGAATTACACCTAAACGATCTAGATCGTATCTACTCATATAGGAGTGCATCATCTCAACACCACAACATGCTAAACCAAAAGTCATAGGCCATAAAGATCCTGACCTCGCCCAATTTATTAAATTTTCAAATGAGGCTGTTACAAAACCTTTTTTTTCAAATAGCTCATCAATATTTAATGATTTGTCTTTTTCTAATACTACTCCCAATCTAGTGCTCCATTTTTCCATTCGTATATAAATCCTACTGTGAGAATAAATAAAAAAAACATCATTGAATAAAAACCAAGAGCTCCAATATTGCTAAGACTCACAGCCCAAGGAAATAAAAAGGCAATTTCTAAATCAAATATAATAAATAGTATTGATACTAAATAAAACTTAACATCAAATTTTGATCGAGCGTCGTCAAATGCCTCAAAACCGCATTCATATGCAGATAGTTTTTCAGTATCAGGTGAGCTAGGTGATAATATTTTTGAGAGCAAATACATAGCGATTGCCATTCCTGCCCCAATAACAATGAATATCAATATGAAAATATAATCTAGGTTATACATAAAAAGTTTTGATTTTCCGTAACGTAGTACATTATAAGAAACAATACGTATTTAGTGACGATAAAAATGACGCATTAGTCTTACACATGATTTTGTAATATTTGAGTGTAAAAAAATTAAAAAAATCTTTTATCCTTTGGAGTAATAAGCAACTCTATCTTCTGTAAAGATAGGATATGATTCATTTATTGTTTGTTTTTTTAGATTACTACAATAATAGCCAATATTTTCTATTAAAAGGTCCTCACATTCAGTTCCAAAGTGGATTTCATCAGCATAAATAGATTGATAAGAGCCATCTAATCTTGAACCATAAATACCAAATTTAAAATTTGCCAAATTATCTGAGTTTTTTACACCTTTTTGATCTTTCCAAAGTGTTTGGTTTTTTCTGTAATGCAATAACCTTCCATTTAACCAAATTTTATGAAAAGCTTTGGAAATATCCTTTTTATCAAAATTAATATTGAAGACTAAATCATACCATTTATTTCTTTGTAAATTTTTAGCAGAGATTATTTGGTACCAATCATGTCTAGCTTCACAAAAAATTCTTTTATCAGTATCTTCTGGGCCCCCAGCACCAGGTGAGCAATCATCATTCCCTCCTTCAATAATAATTACTCCTTCACTAGACTCATGTCTCCAAAGCAAACCTCTCTTCTTATCTATCTGAAGCATAAACAAAGGACCAAAAAAACTCTCTGTGCTATGAAATTGCAATATTGATTTATTCATAGCGCTATCATTATTTAATTCATAATTTTCAGTGATTAAAAAAGAATAAGATAACCATATTTCTCCTTGAAAACCATAATCGGTTCCTACCTCTACTCTTTTTTGTTTTTCACCATTTGGTCGTGAGCAATCTTTTAATTTGTTATAACACTCATCTCCTGGTGCTTGGATAAAAAAAGCAGTATCTCCATATCTTGTTTTCTCTTTCTGGAGTTGAAAAAGTACCAAGTTTTTTTTTCTTTGATATTTTTTTATTTCTTCTTTAGAACTAGAATTCCAACCTGGATCAATTTTAAAACCTTTAATTGTCGTATCGCCAAAACTCATACCAAGAGTCTTTAATCCATAAACATCTTTTGATTTATAAGATGAGCATGAAAATAAAAGAATAATTGAAAATAATAAAACAAAAGTTCTTAAGTGGCGGGAGCGACGGGACTCGAACCCGCGACCTCCTGCGTGACAGGCAGGCGTTCTAACCAAACTGAACTACACCCCCGACAATTGTCGAATGGTGGGCGATGACGGACTCGAACCGCCGACCCTCTCGGTGTAAACGAGATGCTCTACCAACTGAGCTAATCGCCCTATCTAATTTGCAAAAAATTAGACTGTGGACTTTATTAGTTCTTTTAGCTGTTTTCCAGCAAGAAATTTTGGCTTTTTTGATGCAGGAATTTGGATTGACTCTCCCGTTCTTGGGTTTCTTCCAGTTTTAGCTTTTGTGTTAGCTACCTTAAAAGTACCAAAACCGGCAATCTTAACATCCCCTCCTGCTTTCAAAGTAGATGTGATAATATCAAATAAACTTTCTACAGCCTTAGTTGCATCTGATTTTCCAACACCATTTTTCGTACTATATTCAGCAATGAGTTCATTTTTGTTCATACCGAACCTCCTTAGTGATTCTATTAGTTAATTGTAGTAAGAAAAAGGTAAGAAAATCAATAACAATATACTAGTTGACGAATGTTTTTTCTTGATTTTGCTGGTTTTTTGACTTCATAGACTCTGTAACAAGGTGTCTCCAGTCCAATTTTTTGTTGATTTTACTAATTTTTCCATCGAGAGCTAAGTCCAATACCTCTTTTGCAAACTCGACTTTCTTAATTATCAACTTGTTTTGAATGTCTTTTTGTATTTCAACTAAGTCCTTTTCATTTTCTTTTGGGATGATAACAGTTTTAATACCGTACCTTATCGCAGCCAATAATTTCTCTTTTAATCCCCCAATTGGAAGAACTCTTCCTTTTAATGTAATTTCCCCAGTCATTGCAATGTCTCTTTTAATTTTAATATCAGTTAGAGATGAAATTAATGAGGTAAATATTGTAATTCCAGCACTTGGACCATCTTTAGGTATAGCTCCTTCAGGTACATGTAAATGAATGTCTATTTTATCGAAAACCTTTGGATTTACTCCGAACTCAACGGAATTGGATTTAATGTAACCTAAAGCAGCAGTAATAGACTCTTTCATCACGTCACCGAGTTTACCTGTTGCATTAATCATGCCCTTACCTGAAGATAAATTAACTTCAATATTTAAGATATCTCCACCAACCTGAGTCCATGCAAGCCCATTGGTGATGCCCACTAAATTTTTCTTTTCTAAAACACTATCCTTGAATTTTTCCGGGCCTAAAAAATTTTTTATAGATTTATCATCAAAAACAAATGGTTTTTTTGACCTTGATTTATTTTTTTCTAATTGGAAAACAAGTTTTCTAAATAGCTTATCAAAAACTTTTTCAAGCCCTCTGACACCCGACTCCCTTGTATAGTGTCTTACTATTTTTGTAATAGATGATTTATCAAGCTTAAATTCATTATTTTTTAAAATATTTTTATTCATTTTTCTTGGTATTAAATATTTTTTTGCAATTTCAACTTTTTCTTTTTCTGTATAACCAGATACTTCAATGACCTCTAATCTGTCAAGTAGAGGACCAGGTATGTTGTAAGTATTACCTGTACATATAAACATTACATTTGATAAGTCATAATCAACCTCAAGATAATGATCATTAAATTGATTATTTTGCTCAGGATCTAAAACTTCTAATAATGCAGAGGATGGATCTCCTCTCCAGTCACTACCCACTTTGTCAATTTCATCTAATAAAATAATGGGATTAGATGTTTTGGTTTTCTTCATAGCCTGAATAAATCGACCAGGCATTGAGCCAATATAAGTTCTTCTATGGCCTCTAATTTCAGCCTCATCCCTAATTCCACCGAGAGAAATCTTCGCAAATTCTCTGCCAGTAGCTCTCGCTATAGATTTACCTAATGAAGTCTTACCCACACCAGGAGGTCCTACAAAACATAGTATCGTACCAGATGCTTTCTTTGATCTTTTTTTGACTGCTAAAAATTCAAGTATTCTCTCTTTTACTTTTTCGAGACCATAGTGGTCGTCATTTAATATTTTTTCAGAACCTTTTATATCAATGACTTCTTTTGAGAATTTTTCCCATGGTATATCTAATATCCATTCTAGGTAATTCCGAATAACTGATGCTTCTGCAGACATTGGACTCATAGATTTTAATTTTTTAAATTCATTTAAAGCTTTTTCTTTTGCCTCTTTTGATAATTTTACCTCATTAATTTTTTTCTCTATTTCAGAATATTCGTTGGAACCATCTTCACCATCACCAAGTTCTTTCTGTATGGCTTTCATTTGTTCATTTAAGTAGTACTCTCTTTGAGTTTTTTCCATTTGTCTTTTTACTCTATTTTTTATTTTTTTCTCAAGTGCAGAAAAGTTAAGTTCTTTTGAAAAGAAATTCAGTAAGTTTTGAATTTTTTTATTAATATCAATAATTTCTAAATTTTTTTGTTTATCTTCAATTCCGATGTTTAAGTTGTAATAAATATTATCAATGAACTGATATGGATCTTCGATATTTAAAAGTCCTTCAAGGATGTCATTATTATTACCTATATTTTGTATATAATTTTGAAATTCATTTTTTAAAACTCTTAAAGAAGCTTTTAATTCCACTGAATTTTTTTTGTTAATTACTACTGTTTCAATTTTAGCTGTGAGGAAGTTATTATTTGCCTTAACAGCAGACTTTATCTTTACTATTTCTAGGCCTTCTGTAAGAACTTTATATGTATTGTCAGGTAACTTAAGAAACTGAATAATTTTTGATTTTACTCCGTAGGAATAAACATCGTTAACTTGGGGATCATCAGTCGTTGGTTCTTTTTGCGTAAATAAATAAATAATCTTGTTGTTATTATTCATGGCAAAATTAATTGCATCAATAGATTTAGCTCGTCCAACAAATAAAGGTGAGGTTATAGAGGGATAAACAACTAAGTCCCTTAAAGGTAAAATAGGTCCAATGATTTGATTTTCCATACTATTAAGATAGTGAGGAATTTTTAATTTTCACCCACTTTTTTTTTAATTTTTGCTTTTTCTTTATATACGATTATTGGTCTATTTGAGATTACTGAATCTTTACTTAAAACTACCTTATCCACAGAATCCTTATCAGGAATATCATACATACAATCTAGAAGTAGCTTTTCCATAATTGACCTCAGGCCTCGTGCACCAATTTTTTTTTCAACAGCTAATTGAGCAATTTGCTCTCTACCATCATCAGTTATCTCGAATTCAACCCCTTCAAAAGAAAAAAGAGCCTTGTATTGTTTTGATATTGCATTTTTTGGTCTTGTAATAATCTCTTTTAAATCATCTAAAGATAATTCATTCAGGCTAGCGCTTACAGGAAGTCTTCCTACTAATTCAGGTATTAATCCAAATTTAATCAAATCGTCATTTTCAAGTTGTGAAGTCATTGGTTGGTCCTGGTTAATTGATTTATTAAAACCTATAGACTTTTTATTTACTCGATTTTTTATAATTTTATCAATGCCTTCAAACGCGCCCCCACATACAAACAATATATTTTTTGTATCAACTTGAAGGAACTCTTGTTGAGGATGTTTTCTTCCACCTTGAGGTGGTACGCTAGCTGTTGTTCCCTCAATTATTTTTAGCAAAGCTTGTTGAACTCCCTCACCAGATACATCTCTTGTTATGGATGGATTTTCACTTTTTCTGCCCACTTTATCAATTTCATCAATATATACGATACCCTTTTGAGCCAAGGCTACATCATAATCACATTGCTGAAGTAATCTTAAAATAATATTCTCAACATCTTCACCTACATATCCAGCCTCCGTCAACGTGGTAGCATCAGCAATTGTAAAAGGTACATTTAAAAATTTTGCTAGGGTTTGAGCTAAAAGTGTTTTACCACAACCTGTTGGTCCAATAAGTAATATGTTTGATTTAGAAATTTCTATATCTTTTGAGGGGTTTTGAACTCTCTTATAATGATTGTAAACAGATACAGATAATATTTTTTTTGCATGATCTTGACCAATTATATGATCATCAAGATAATTATAGATCTCACTTGGTTTTGGTATCTCAAATTTTTTCTTCGTGTCAATTTTATCATCTTCAACAAGTATATCCTTACATAAAACCACACACTCATTACAAATATAGACATTAGGTCCAGCAATTAATTTTTTAACCTCTTCTTGGCTTTTACCACAAAAGGAGCATGATATTTTTTTGTCAGAGCTATTAGCAGAGATTATTTTTTCATCAGACATTTTTATTTTTCAATTCTAGTAGTAATTACTTTGTCTATCAAACCAAATTTTTGCGCCTCTTCAGGGTCAAAGAATCTATCTCTTTCCATTGCCTTTTCTATTTCACCAATGCTTATTTTGGTATGCTTTTGATATATTTCATTGAGTCTTTTTTTTGTCTTTAAT
This sequence comes from Pelagibacteraceae bacterium AG-404-P08, assembly GCA_003216195.1. Classification (GTDB taxonomy): domain Bacteria; phylum Pseudomonadota; class Alphaproteobacteria; order HIMB59; family HIMB59; genus HIMB59. Next base: position 10,042 of record QCJF01000011.1, on the reverse strand, counting down.
ATCTCTTCGGCATGAATTTTAATATCACTCGCTTGTCCTGAAAAACCACCAGATGGTTGATGAATCATTATTTTAGAGTGTGGTAAAGCATACCTGTTGCCCTCTTTTCCTGCAGCGAGTATTAATGAACCTGCAGAGGCAGCTTGACCTATGCAAACAGTATGAACGGGACATTTAATATATTGCATAGTATCATACATTGCTAAACCAGCAGTAACTAAACCTCCTGGTGAGTTAATATAAAGATTAATTGGTTCTTCGGGATTTTCAGATTCCAAAAATAACAGTTGAGCGCATATTAAAGAGGCAGTCTCATCATTGATGGCGCCTGTCAAAAAAATAATTCTTTCTCTGAGCAATCTGGAGAAAATATCAAAAGATCTCTCCCCCTTACCAGATTGTTCAATGACTATGGGTACTAGATTCATTATTTTGAGATCCTTTTTTCATTAGCTCTTCTAAGCTTAACTTAGTTTCTTTGATTTTAAAAGTTTTCATAGACTCATCTGCTATTTTATTTCTAAGAAGAGTACCATAAGCAGTTTCTGCCGTTCTTTGATCAATTTTTTCACCATAATATTTTTGAATATACTCTTGGAGTTCTTTCTGCTCAACTTTTACATTTAAAAATTTTACTAATTCAGAAAAAAGAACATCTTTTTGAATATTCTCACTTGTGAGTTTTTTTAAACTATCAATTCTTTCTTTGTGCTCATCTTTCATTTTAGATAAATCAATTTGATATTTTCTTTTAAGTTCGAGATTTACAACCTCTTCATTGATATCAATTTTTTTCTTTTGTGATAGGACTTTAATTAGATCTTCAATAAAAAACTCTTTTTGAAGATAATTCATATCCTCATTGAGTTTATTATCAATTTTGTCATTTAATTCTTTTATAGATTTTAATTTTAAAATTTTAATCAACTCGTCATCATTTTTAGGATAAATCTTTTTATTTATATCTTTGATTTGAGCGTTTATCTTTATTCCTTTTGTGGAAAAATTAACATCAGATTTATTTTTAATTTTTAAAAGAGCTTTTTTTAAGTCTAAAAATACTTCTTCTTTCGTTTGGGTATTTAAGTCTACTCTTACCTCTTTTTGAGAAAATAATTTTTTTTGTTCATCTTCATAGTTTAATATTTCAAAATCTATAACAGAGTTTTCATCTGATATATTAATACTCTCTAATGAATAGTATTCTTTTCTTAATTTTTCTCTAAAATCATCAACATCTTTTTTTGTTACCTCTGAAGTAACTTTCTCTATTTCACTTGTTTTTAATTCATCCATTTTAATTTCGGGTTTTAAATAAAAAGCCAAGTTAAAATTATAATTATCTTTAAAATTAACATCAGGTTGTATCAAAGATTGTATTTTTTCATCCTCACTTATTTTATTTATATTTTTTGATACCTCTTCATTTAATACCTCGTTTTCAATTTGAAGACCTATTTTAGATTTTATAATGCTTACCGGTACTTTACCCTTTCTAAAACCTGCAATTTCAAAAGTGGGTTGCTTTTCTGATATTTTTTCGTCAATAATTTTGGCTATTGCGCTTTGATCTAAAGATACCTCGAAAGACGATTTATAACTTTTTTTTTCTATATTTTTATATTCCATTTTACTTGTATTCTGGTGCGCCAGGAGGGACTCGAACCCCCACGGTTGCCCACTGGTTCCTAAGACCAGCGCGTCTACCATTCCGCCACTGGCGCAAAATTGGGGCGAGTAAGGGGACTTGAACCCCCGACCTCCGGTACCACAAACCGGCGCTCTAACCAACTGAGCTACACCCGCCAAAAATTGAATTAATTTATAGTATAGATATTATGCAAATTAAACATTATATTTGGATCGCTAAATATGAAAAAAATTGAGGCAATAATTAAACCTTTTAAATTAGAGGATGTTAAGGATGCCCTTGGCGAAATAGGCCTAAGTGGATTAACCGTATCTGAAGTAAAAGGGTTTGGTAGACAAAAAGGTCATACTGAGCTTTATAGAGGAGCTGAGTACGTAGTTGACTTTCTACCAAAGGTTAAAATTGAATTAGTAGTTGATGACAAGAAATACAAAGAGGCAATAGATGTTATTATCAAGCATTCTAACACTGGCAAAATCGGTGACGGTAAAATTTTTGTATACGAAGTTTCAGAGGCTATTAGAATTCGCACAGGCGAAAAAGGTAAAGACGCAATTTAGTTTTTACATAAACCAAGTTAACAACTCAGGAGGTTATTAGATGGACAAAAAATCATTACAAAAAATGATCGATGAAAATGGTATTAAGTACATTGATTTTAGATTTACTGATCCTTTAGGAACATGGCAGCACTTCTCGAACCATATCAACACATTTGAAATGGACGTATTTGAAGAGGGTATAGGTTTCGACGGCTCTTCAATTAGATGTTTTCAGTCAATTGAAGCTAGTGACATGATATTAATTCCAGATATTGAGACTGCGTTTGTAGATCCTTTTTTTACGGACCCTACTCTAGTTCTAATATGTGATATTCAAGATCCAATTACTGGACAAAAGTACGATAAAGATCCAAGATACGTTGCAAAAAAAGCAGAAGAATACGTTAAAACCTCAGGAGTTGGTGATAGCATTTTCTTTGGACCAGAAGCTGAATTTTTTCTTTTCAACAACGTTCAAATTAACACGCATCCTCATCACTCTTCTTTTTCTGTTGACTCAGGTGAAGCTGTTTGGAATACAGGCACAGATGAAGGTCCAAATCTAGGTTATAAAGTTAGAAATAAAGGAGGCTATTTCCCATGCCCACCTCATGACACTATGCAAGATGTTAGATCAGAAATGGTAAATCACATGGTTGCAATTGGTATGAGTGTTGAAGCGCAACACCACGAAGTTGCTACTGCTGGTCAATGTGAAATTGATTTAAAATTCGACACATTGGTTAAGATGGCCGATGATCTTCAAAAATATAAATACGTTGTAAGAAACACAGCAAAAAGTAATGGTTTAAGTGCTACTTTTATGCCAAAACCTCTTTCAAACGACAATGGTTCAGGAATGCATTGTCACCAAAGTATTTGGTCAAACGGTAAACCAGTATTTTACGGTGAAGGCGGATATGCCAATCTTAGTGATGAAGCAAAATTTTATATTGGTGGTTTGCTTAAGCATGCACCATCTTTATTAGCCTTTACAAATCCAACTATTAACTCTTACAAGAGATTAGTTCCAGGTTATGAGGCTCCGGTAAAACTTGCATACTCTAATAGAAATAGAAGTGCTATATGTAGAATCCCTGCATACTCACCATCTCCGAAAGCAAAAAGAGTTGAGTTTAGATGTCCAGATGCAACTGCAAATGGTTATTTAGCATTTTCAGCTATGCTTATGGCAGGTTTAGATGGAATTAAGAATAGAATTGATCCTGGTGAACCAATGGATAAAAATCTTTATGATTTACCTCCTGAAGAGCAATCAAAAGTAAAAGAAGTACCTGGCACTCTTGAGGAAGCGATTAACAATCTTGAATCAAACCATGATTTTCTTTTAGAAGGTAATGTATTCACTAAGGATTTAATCGAGTCATATATCGAATACAAAAGAGAAGAAGAAATCGAACCAAATAAACTGCTAGTCACACCTGCAGAGTTCGACATGTATTACGATTACTAAGTTAATTTAAAAGCAACCTGTCTAAATATTTTTTATTATCTACTTTAGACGGGTTGCCAGTTAAATCTTCAAACATAAGTAACTCTCTTAAGTAATCAATATCATCTCCATATAAAAATTCTTTTTTATTTATGTGACTGATATCTTCTTTAATTTTATAAAGTTGAAAAAGATCTTTATTATTTTTTAAAGGATTTTTTATATTTACTATTTTTAAAAGATAATCTTCATCAATTTTAGAGAATTTTGAAATAATTTGATTTTTTATTTTAATAAAATATTTAGATAATTTTAGATTATTTGTTAGGAGACATATCTTTATAAAGGATAATTTATGAAATGGTTCACTGGTCTTTGAATAAAATGAGAAGAAATTTTCAATATTAATAACTTGATCAGAGTCTCTATCAAAAGGTTTATTTCTATCATCAATTATTAGAATATTTGGGTCAATATATTGTTTCATTATAGAGTAAAATCTCCTTACAATTTTAATATTATCTATGTGATTATTTTTGTTTGATTGATATATAAAAAAAATATCTAAATCAGAAAAATTCGTAGCCATTTTAACGCCGTAACTTCCAAATAAAATGGGCGTTAAGTCAGAGAAAATATTACATCTATTGATAATGTATTCATTTTTAACTAGTTCAAAAATATAAAAAATAAACTTTCTTACAGCAGTATTTCGTTTTTTGAGGAAATCAGTATTAGTTATTTTTTTTGAAAGTAACAAATAATCTAATAAGAATAAAATTTCATAAATATCTTGGATTGATTTTTTTAAATCTAAATCAAAATTATCAGAAAATTCTCTCAGCTTAAAAGTAGGTATGCCATAATTAAAAAAATAGACTAATGACTCTATTAAAAAATTATTTTTGTAAATAAGATTTGTTAATTTTGAAGATTTCTCAAATATAAAAACTAACTCTAAAAAAATTTTATTATTATACTTATATAAAGCAGTTAAATGGACACCGGACTTATAATAGTTAATTAAATAATCAAATTTTATAATTAGATCATCTCTTTTATTATGTGTTGATAAAATATTTATAAGGCTTGAAATAGACTCTAAATAATCATTTTTTACTGTATCTGAACTATTGATTTTCTCAGCTCTTTTGAGAAGACTATCTATAATTTTTTGGCTAGATTCATTAAATTTTTCTCGTCGTAAACTTTCAGTATTAATTTTGGGAAAAAATAAACGTTGGTATATTTTTTGAATATCAGATTTATGATTTTCTAATTTGTTTGAAAAATTATTTAATACTAAGTTTAAATAGTTTTCATTAGAGTCAATTATATTTTGAAAAGTATTCTTTTTTATATGTAAATAATTCTCAATTTTACGGAAGTAATAATATGCTTCTATTATATTTTTTAAGTCATTTTTTGGAATTATATTTTCATGTTCTTTAAAATTTATGAGTAATTTATGAATATTACTCTCTTTAAGAGAGTTTATTTTTCCAGACCAAAGAAGTTGATTAAAGTGTATTATATTTTCACAAGATCGAATAAAGCCATAAGAATTTTTTATATCTAGCTTTTGTTCAGTATTATTGGAGGCAAAGAGTTTTTTAATTTCATCTATAGCGTAATAGTCAAATGTTCTTCTAAATAAAAAACTTTTAATTGCCACCTTAAATGAGAAATATTTTTGAATATCACCACACAAAAAACTAGATCTATGAAATGCCAATCTCTCCCAGTTTCTGCCAACTGATGTATAATAATTAATTGCTTGATCTATGTCAGATACAATTAATGAATCACCAAAATCTGGTCGTAACCTTAAATCTATTTTATGAAAAAAAGACTCAGAAATATTCGAAATGTCACTAATGGTTTTCTTTATAGATTTATTAAAATCTTGAAGAGAAATAGGACTATTTTTGGAGTCATAGAATATGATTATGTCAATATCAGAGGCAAAATTTAAATCTCTTACACCAATTTTACCCATACCTAAAATAAAATAATATTTTTTTAAACTATTATTAAATGATCTGTATAGATTGGTATTAATGATTTTACTTAAAATATTTTTGCATAAAATTGACCACAATCTTGATCCATTAGACTGAGAAATTAAATTTTGATGAATTGATATAAAAATTAAATAAATAAGCTCATTTTTAAGTTTATATATATTTGAAAAGTTAGTTGTAGAGGAATTAGAATATTTTTTTATATTACTTTTGTAATGGTTAAGTATTAATTGTGCATCAACCTTAGAAATATTATAAGAATTATTAAGATATTCAAATTTTGATAAAAAAGTGGAAGATTTATATAATCTCTTTAACTCCAAATGGCATTCCTCTCAAAATAATTTAGTAAGCCACTATAATTATCAATAACTGAGATTTCTTTTTTTACTTTTTTGGAATTTGATATGTTACTAAGTGCAGTGAATATACTTTTTTTTAATAAATTAATATTTAAATATTTGTAATGCTCTAATTCATTTATTGTATTAATTATTGAAGTTGTCTTCTTTTTGATATTCTCAAGATCTAATTTTTCTAAAAAAAAAGCGTCTTTCGCAAATTGCCTACCAATCATAAATTGAGTAATATTTTTTGACTGAAAAAATTTAAAGGTTGCTAAATCATTAACCTCACCGTTAGGAATAAGTTCCATTTCAGGAAATTGATCACAACACTCTAAAAATAAATTGTAATTAATTTTTGGAATTGTTCTATTTTTTTTGGTATCTAAGTTCAAAACACCATTTCTACAATGTATAAATACTTTTTTAATCCCTATTTCATTAAACAATTTAAGATAATCAAAAATATAACTCTTATCCTCATCCATACCTAAACCGAGTCTACATTTTACCGATACATCTTTATTATATTTGATCAATTCATATAAACATTTTTTTACTAAGTCATACTTTTGGGTTAAAGCTAAACCAAGCATATTTTCTTGGACTCTAGAACTTGGGCACCCTAAATTAAAATTTACATGTTTAATAATATCTACTTTATTTAAAATATTTATTGTTCTTTTAATTTCTTCAGGATCTGAGCCTGCAATTTGAATGGCGCTTTTATTATTTTTTAAAAAATGCTTGGTTATTGTTTTGGTCTCATTGTGGATGATTGCTTTATCCACTATCATTTCAGAAAAAGTAGTTACACTATTTCCATAAATGTTTTCCACTAAACTTCTAAAATAGCAGTCTGTGTAACCCATCATTGGTGCTAAATAATAATTCATCGAAAAAATTCTTTTAATAATTGAAAAATACTTTAATAAAAGTAAAAATCATTAAAAATCAAGACATTGGAAAATTTCAACATAAATCACCTAGTTTTTAATTCTGATGGGCTAATACCTACGATTGCTCAAGAGAAGTCAACTAATGAAATTCTTATGATGGCCTACTCAAATAAAAATTCTATTGAAATGACAGTAAAAACAAAAAAAGCACACTTTTGGAGTAGAAGTAAAAAAAAATTATGGTTAAAAGGTGAAACATCTGGCAATAAACTTAATATTATTAATATTTATACTGATTGTGACAGTGACGCTTTGATTTATGAAGTTGAGCTTGAAGGCATTGGTGCTTGCCATACGGGTAAAAAAAGTTGTTTTTATAAAAAATTAGAATTATGAGCAATATAATAGCATTTAAAGACTCGAATAATAATTATTGGGACACTGAAGTTGAAAATAGCACTCCCATTAAACCTAAATCTGATGATGCATTAAATATAATGCGGCATGATATGGCTCATATTTTGGCTGAAGCTGTAATTACTCTTTTCCCAAATGCTAAACCAACTATTGGTCCTTTTATAAAGAACGGTTTTTATTATGACTTTGATATGGAAAGTACTCTATCAGATGATGACTTAGCTAATATAGAAAAAAAAATGAAAGAAATTCTCTCAGAGGGAAGAAACTTTTTAAAGAGAGCTGTAACTAAAAAAGAGGCATCAGAAATATTTAAAGATAATAAATATAAATTGGAGCTTATTAATAATTTAGATAATTCTGATGAAATAACACTCTATGAGCAAAAAAATTTTACTGATCTTTGTAAAGGTCCTCATCATAAAAGCACAAAAGATTATAATGCCAGCTTTAAAATAACAAATGTATCAGGGGCTTATTGGAGAGGTATTAGCACTAACAAAATGCTTCAAAGAATTTATGCAACTGCTTGGTATTCTGAAAAAGAACTTCGAGTTTATTTAAAAAATTTAGAAGAGGCTAAAGAAAGAAATCATAGAAGATTAGGTACTGATATGGGTTTGTTCCTTCTAACTGATTTATCAGCAGGGAATGTATTTTGGAAAGATAAAGGCTTAACCTTGTATCAAAATATTGAAAAATATATTCGCTCTGAGCAGCAAAAACTTAATTATTTTGAAGTAAAAACGCCTGAGCTAGTATCAAATGAGCTTTGGATAAAGTCTGGTCATTGGGACAATTTTAAAGAAAATATGTTTACATCAGAAACTGACAACAAGACATTTGCACTAAAACCTATGAATTGCCCATGTCATATTGTTTTATTTAACTCTCAACTAATAACTTACAAAGATTTACCACTTAGATACTCGGAGTTTGGTAAGTGTCATAGATACGAACCCTCTGGAGCTCTAAATGGATTATTTAGGGTCAGAGGTTTTACTCAAGATGATGCCCACATATTTTGTTCTGCTGAACAAATATATGATGTTTGTAATGAGACAACCCTATTAATTGAGAGAGTGTATAAAAAGTTCGGATTTGAAAAAATAAAATATAATATTTCTACTCGCCCAGAAAAAAGTATTGGCACGCAAGAAAACTGGGACAATGCGGAAAATCAGTTAAAAAAAGTTTTAAAAGACAACAATAAAGAATTTAATATTTTAGAGGGTGAAGGAGCATTCTATGGTCCAAAAATAGAATTTACATTAGAGGACTCAATGGGTCGAGAGTGGCAATGTGGAACGATACAAATTGACTTCAATCTCCCTGATAGATTGGGTGCAAAATACAAAGACAAAGATGACAAAAATCAAGTTCCAATAATGATACACCGAGCAGTTGTCGGATCTCTAGAAAGGTTTATAGCAATTATTCTTGAAAACACTAATGGCTGGCTTCCCTTATTTGTTACGCCTATACAACTTGCAATTCTTCCTGTATCCGAAAAATTTGTTGATCATAGTAACCGAATTAAAGGGGAGCTTCAAAAACTGGGTGTAAGAGTAATTGTTGATGAATCTGATAACAAATTGGGTTATAAAATAAGAAATTCTGTTTCTAAAAAGATACCATATTCTCTTGTAATGGGTGAGAAAGAGATTGAGTCAGACTCATTTACTCTAAGAAGTAATGAGGGTAAAAATACTTCTTTTGATGATATTAAAACTCTCTCAGATTTCTTTATCAGTAATTAACTATTAAAAAGTTAATTTATAAAATAAGTTAAATTCTTAAAATGAGCGACCACATCAAGGCAGTAATTATAGTAGTTTTAAGTGGATTAATATGGAGTTTTGGACCGCTTGTGGTCAAAAATATGATAGATCCTCAAATCTATCAACTCCCCTACCTTGTTATTAGAGGGCTTACAGTTGCAATTATCATCGCCACATATCTTATTCTAAATGAGCAAAAAGACTTTCTTATGAATGTAATCAAAATAGATAAAGTTTCTGTGATTGGTGGTCTTAGTTTAACAACAGCCATGGTTGGTTTTATTTATTCAATAAGCAATACAACTGCCGCAGTTACTCTATTTATGTTGGCGTTAATGCCTTTTTTAGCATCATTAATTGCCCTAGTGTTTATTAATGAGAAAATCTCAAAACAAAATTTTATAACTATGATTATTGCGTTTATTGGTGCTTTAATAATGATATATGCAAGTGCCTTTAGTGGATCGTTGTATGGATTAATTATGGGCTTTATATCAAGTCTTGGCTTTGCAGCATTCACTGTTGCTTTGAGAAGCAAAAGTAACTTTAAAAAATTTTATATTTTAATTTATGCAGGAATTTTTTGCGCAGCTATTTCCGCTTTTTTAATGATTTTTAATGATCAAGAAATCTATTTACCCTTCAGAAATATTCTTTTGAGTATGACTCATGGTTTGATCGTAGCAACTGGGCTTATACTTTTTAGTATTGGTTCAAAACAATTACTTTCGGGAGAACTAACAATGCTATCTTTATTAGAAGTAGTTGGAGGAATTTTTTGGGCGTGGCTACCTATTCTGGGTATCAATGAAACACCAGATATAAATACAATTATAGGAGGAATTATTATTTGCTTAGCTATCGCGATGAATTCATATCGTTTTGATAAAAACAGGCTTCAAAATTTAATTAGATAGTAAGACCAACAACA
>QCJF01000010.1 GCA_003216195.1 Pelagibacteraceae bacterium AG-404-P08 | reverse complement strand
AAAAGATATTACTGGAGGACTGCCAAGAGTTGCTGATATTTTTGAGTCAAGAAAACCAAAGAATCCTGCTGTTCTAGCAGAAATATCTGGAACAATTGAATTTGGAAAAGACATTAAAAGCAAAAGAAGAATCATTATTAATCCTGATGAAGGAGAGCCAGTTGAATTTTTAATTCCAAAAGGCACTTACATTTACTTTAACGAAGGAGACAAAGTAAACAAAGGCGATATGATCGTTGATGGAACCCCAGCTCCAACAGATATCTTAAATATACTTGGAATTGAGGCTCTAGCTGAATATATGGTTAAAGAAGTACAAAAGGTGTACCGTTTACAAGGTGTTTTGATTGATGACAAACATATTGAGTGTATTACACGTCAAATGCTACAAAAAGTTGAAGTAATTGAAGCAGGCGACAGTGAATATTTAGTAGGAGACATAAAAGATAAAATAGATGTTATCGAGAAGAACAGTCTACTAAAAAAAGAAGGTAAAAAAGAGATAGGTTATAAAATGTTGATCCTTGGAATTACAAAGGCTAGTCTTCAAACTAATTCTTTTATCTCAGCCGCTTCTTTCCAAGAAACAACAAGAGTTCTTACCGAGGCAGCAATTAATGGAAAAGTTGATAAATTAACCGGCCTTAAAGAAAATGTTATTGTTGGTAAATTAATTCCAGCTGGAACAGGTAATGTTATTAGAGCTCTTCGAAAAGAGGCTAAAATTCGCGATAATTCTTTATTAAAACAGCTAGAAACCTCTAAATAGATGTTGACTATACTTAATACTATAAATATATTCTGCGAACCATGCCGACCATAAACCAATTAGTTAGGAAATCTAGAGATAAAGTCTCTAAAAGAAATAAGGTACCTGCACTTAAGTCGTGCCCTCAAAAAAGAGGTGTTTGCCTTAGAGTTTACACTACCACACCAAAAAAACCTAACTCAGCCTTAAGAAAGGTTGCGAGAGTTAAACTGACAAATGGACAAGAAGTGACGGCATACATTCCAGGTGAAGGACATAACTTGCAGGAACACTCTGTTGTATTAATTCGTGGAGGAAGAGTTAAAGATTTACCTGGTGTAAGATATCATATAATAAGAGGAACTTTAGATACCCAAGGGCTTGAAAAAAGAAGACAACGTAGATCTAAATACGGTGCAAAAAGGCCAAAAAATTAAAATTTAAATTATGTCAAGAAGAAGAGCAGCAGAGAAAAGACAAGTATTACCTGATCCAATTTATAATAGTGTTGTGTTAAACAAATTTATTAACGAGGTTATGATAGGTGGTAAAAAAACGGTAGCGCAAAAAATAGTTTATGGTGCCCTAGATATAATTAAAACAAACAATCAAAGTGATGATCCATTAGAGTATTTTCAAAAATCTATAAATAACGTTAAACCATCTGTTGAAGTTAAATCAAGAAGAGTAGGCGGAGCTACATATCAAGTACCAATGGAAGTTAGAAGTACTAGAGCTCAAGCATTAGCATTTAAATGGATTTTAACTAATTCAAAAAAACGAAATGAAAAAACCCAAAAAGAGAGGTTAGCAAACGAATTAATTGATGCTTTTGAAAATAAAGGTAACTCTGTAAAGAAGAAGGATGAAGTTCATAAAATGGCAGAGGCTAATAGAGCATTTGCACATTACAGGTGGTAGAGATGGATCTTAGCAAATATAGAAATATAGGAATTATGGCTCATATAGATGCTGGTAAAACCACTACAACTGAACGAATTTTATATTACACAGGAAAGTCTCATAAAATAGGTGAAGTTCATGATGGTGCCGCAACAATGGACTGGATGGAACAAGAACAAGAGAGGGGCATAACTATTACATCTGCTGCTACTACATGTTTTTGGAATGATCATAGAATAAATATTATTGACACACCTGGTCACGTTGATTTCACAATTGAAGTTGAGAGATCATTAAGAGTTTTAGATGGTGCTGTAGCTTGTTTTGATGGTGTAGCTGGAGTCGAGCCTCAATCTGAAACAGTTTGGAGACAAGCTGATAGATACAAAGTACCAAGAATTTGTTTTTGCAATAAAATGGATAGACTTGGTGCTGACTTTGAAATGAATGTTCAATCTATTAAAGATAGATTAGGGGCTAATCCTCTCGTATTACAAATGGCAATTGGAAAAGAGGCAGATTTCAAAGGTGTTGTTGATCTTGTAAATTTTAAATCAATTATTTGGAAAGACGATAGTCTTGGTGCTGAATTTGATATCACAGATATTAGTGAAGATTTATTAGAGGAAGCTAAGAAAAAAAGAGAAGAACTTATTGAAAATGCTGTTGAAGCAGATGATAAGGCATTAGAAGATTATTTAGAGGGTAAAGAAATATCTGTTGAAACTTTAAAAGCTTGTATTAGAAAAGGAACAATAGATTTTAAATTCGTTCCTGTTTTATGTGGTACTGCATTTAAAAATAAAGGTGTTCAACCTCTTCTTGACGCTGTTGTAGATTACTTACCTTCTCCTAAAGATATTGGTTTTGTTGAAGGAATTAAAGAAGGTTCAGATGATAAGTTACAAATTCCTAATACCCCTGAAGAACCTTTTGCAGCCTTGGCATTTAAAGTAGCAGCTGATCCTTTTGTTGGTCAAATCACCTTTTGTAGACTTTATTGTGGAAATCTTAGTTCTGGATCGACAATATTGAACTCATCAAAAAATCAAAAAGAAAGAATTGGAAGAATGCTTTTAATGCATTCAAATACAAGAGAAGAAATCAAAGATGCAAAGGCAGGAGATATAGTTGCACTAGTTGGTTTAAAGAATGTTACAACAGGTGATACTTTATGTGATCCTTCAAAAAAAGTTATTTTAGAAAAAATGGAATTTCCTGATCCTGTTATTGAGGTTGCGGTTGAACCTAAAACAAAAGCTGACTATGAGAAAATGGGACAAGCTTTGGGAAGATTGGCTCAAGAAGACCCAAGTTTCAGAGTTACTTCAGATGAAGAGTCTGGACAGACAATTATTAAAGGTATGGGTGAACTTCATTTAGAAATTTTAGTTGATAGAATGAAAAGAGAATTTAAAGTTGAAGCGGACGTTGGGGCTCCACAGGTAGCATATAGAGAGACAATAACAAAAGATGTCGAGGTAGACTATACTCATAAAAAACAATCTGGTGGTGCTGGACAATTTGCAAGAGTAAAAATGAAATTTAAACCATTAGAGAGAAATTCAGGTGTTAAATTTGTTAATACTGTAGTTGGAGGTAATATTCCAAAAGAATATATTCCTGGAGTAGAAAAAGGTATTAATTTTGCTGCTCAAAATGGAGTAATAGCTGGCTACAACGTTATAGATTTTGAAGCAGAAGTTCATGATGGCGCTTTTCATGATGTAGACTCATCTGTTTTAGCCTTTGAAATTGCATCAAGAGCTGCATTTAGAGAAGCCGTTGGAAAAGCTGGACCAAAATTGCTTGAGCCAATGATGAAAGTTGAAGTAGTTACCCCAGAAGATTACATGGGCGATATTATTGGTGATTTAAATTCGCGAAGAGGTCAAATTGAAAAAATGGAAGACAGAGGTAATGCCAAAGTCGTATCATCTGTAGTTCCTCTTGCTAATATGTTTGGTTATGTTAATAATCTACGCTCAATGAGTCAAGGAAGAGCAAGTTATACAATGTTATTTTCACATTATGATGTAGTGCCATCAAACGTTGAAGAAGAAATAAAATCAAAACTGGCTTAATTATGATAAATCAAAATATTAGAATTAGGCTTAAATCTTTTGATCATAATATTTTAGATAGAAGCTCAATAGACATTCTACAAACCGCCAAAAGAACTGGAGCAAAAGTTATCGGACCTATACCTATGCCATCTAAGATAGAGAGAGTTACTGTTAACAAATCTCCCCACGTTGATAAGAAAAGTAGGGAGCAGTTTGAATTGCGAACTCACATAAGGATGATGGATATTATTGAGCCCACCCCTCAAACAGTTGATGCTCTTATGAAATTAGATTTAGCATCTGGCGTCAATGTAGATATAAAAATAAAAAAATAAATAATCATGATAATTAGTACTAAAATTGGCCAAACTTCATTTGTTAACAAAAATGGTACTAGAGTTTCTGCAACTGTTCTTGATTACAATAGCTGTTCTGTTGTTGGAAATAGAACTATTGACAAGGATGGTTATTTAGCAAACATCATTGGTTTTCTCAAACCAAAAAAACTAAATAAACCTCAGCTAAAAGAATTCAATAAATTAAATTTAGAGCCAAAAAAAATAATTAAGGAACAAAGAATAAATTCTGACGAGGAACTCCTAGAAGTTGGTTCTTTAATTGATCCTAAATTTAAAGTTGGTGATAAAGTTTCGGTACAGTCAAAATCAACTGGTAAAGGTTTTGCCGGCGCTATGAAGAGACACAATTTTAGTGGTATGAGAGCAACACATGGTGTTTCTATTTCTCATAGAGCTCATGGTTCAACAGGTCAAAATCAGAATCCTGGTAAGGTTTTTAAAGGAAAAAAAATGGCTGGCCACCTAGGTGATCAATTAACAACTACCAAAAATTTAGAGGTGCTTTTAATTGATCAAGATAAAAAATTAATATTTATCAAAGGATCTGTTCCTGGAAAAAATAAATCTATAGTGAAGGTTTTTAAATAAATGTTTGAACAAATTACAATAAAAGATAAAGATATATCTGAGAAAGCTTTACACTTATCATTACAAAAAATTTATTCCCATAAACAAGGAAATAATCACAGTCTTGATAGATCTGAAGTTGCTGGCTCAGGAAAAAAACTTTTTAAACAAAAAGGAACTGGAAATGCAAGAGCTGGTAACAAAAAAACAACTCAAAGAAGAGGTGGGGGTAAAGCTTTTGGACCAAAATTTCATCTGGTTTCTTATAAAGTTAATAAAAAAGTCAAAAAAAGAGCTATAGCTTCATCAATAGTTAGTAAAAGTAATAATAAATCACTCTTTGTTTTTGATGAGGAAAAATTAGATGAAAAAAATATCTCTGATTTTTTAAATAAAAACCCAAACAAAATGATTATTTTTGTGCTTAGTAATATAATTGAAAATAAATTGATTATTAAATTTCAAAACTACAAAAAAATATACTTTCTCTCAGATAAAAGTTATTCAGTCCACACAGCATTGAAATCAGATATGGTTTTATTTTCAAAAAAATCAACAATTTATAATTCATACATAGGCAATAACTAAAATGGATCTTAATTTAATTAAAAAACCTGTTATTACAGAAAAATCTACAGCTAACGCTCAATTTAATAAGTACATTTTTGAAGTTCGAAACGATGCAGATAAAATTAATATTAAAAAGACAATAGAAGACACATACAAAGTTAAAGTTCAAAAACTGAATAGTTTAAATGTTAAGAGCAAACCCAAAGTATTTAAGGGTCAAAGAGGTACAAGATCAGAGCTTAAAAGAATAATAGTTACTCTTAAAGAGGGCAACACCATAGATATGAGTGGCAAGGTATAATATGGGACTGATAACTTACAAACCGACAACACCTTCTTATAGAAAAACAGTTAAAATCGATAAGTCACAGCTGTTTAAGGGACGTCCAGAAAAATCTTTAATTGAAGACTTACAACCTAATTCTGGTAGAAACAATACTGGTAAGATTACAATTAGACATAGATCTGGTGGGCACAAGAAAAAATATAGACTAGTAAATTTTAAAAGAAATACATTTGATAAAATTGGTACAGTAGAGAGAATAGAATACGATCCTAATAGAAGTGCCTTCATAGCGCTAATTAACTATCAAGATATAAAAGAATACATTATTGCTCCTACTGATTTAAAAACTGGCGATAAGGTTATTTCATCAACCAAAACAGAAATATCATCTGGTAATGCGATGAAGATAAAAAATATACCAACTGGTACATCTATACACAATATTGAATTAAAACCAGGAGCTGGTGGTAAACTATGTAGATCAGCAGGATCTTTTGCACAGGTACTAGGAGAACAAGAAAAATATGTAATGGTTAAACTTTCATCCCGCGAAACCAGACTAGTCCATGGTGAATGTATGGCTACGATAGGGGTAGTATCTAATCAAGATAATAAAAACAAAAAAATTGGTAAAGCTGGAATTAAAAGACATCTAGGTATAAGACCTACTGTTAGAGGTGTTGTAATGAATCCTGTTGATCACCCTCATGGTGGTGGAGAAGGAAGAACATCCGGTGGTAGACATCCTTCAACGCCATGGGGTATGAAAACAAAAGGCAAGAAGACAAGAAGAATTAAATTTACATCTAAGATGATCATATCAAGAAGGGCTAAAAAGTAATGGCAAGATCTGTATGGAAAGGACCTTACTTTGATGTAACTCTATTCAAAAAGGTTAAAAAATCTAAAGAAGAAAGTTCCAAATCTCCAATTAAAACGTGGTCAAGAAGATCAACTATCATACCTGATTTTGTCGGAGTAACTATTTCCGTTTACAATGGTAAATCTTTTATACCAGTTTACGTTACAGAAGACATGGTCGGCCATAAACTTGGTGAGTTTTCACCCACTAGGGTGTTTAAGGGTCATTCAGGTGATAAGAAAGCAGTTCAGGGTAAAAAATAATTATGTCTAAAGAAGTCAAAGCAATTAATAAAATGATAAGAACTAGCTCACAAAAGCTTAACTTAATTGTTAAAGATATAAGAAAAAAAGATATTAATTCAGCTTTAAATATTTTGAAATTTTCAAACAAAAGAGTAAGTAAAGAAGTACTTAAAACTCTAAATTCTGCTGTAGCGAATGCAGAAAATAATAATAATTTAGACATCGATAAACTTTTTGTGAAAGAAGCTTACGTTGGCAAAAGTTTAAGGATGAAAAGATTTAGACCAATGAGTAAGGGTAGAGCTTTTCAAATTATTAAACCCTTTTCTAGATTAACTTTAGTTTTAGAGGAGAGATTATAATGGGACAGAAAGTTAACCCAACTTCATTAAGAGTAGGAATTAATAAATATTGGCAGTCAACTTGGTTTGAAAAAAAAGACTATTCAAATTTTTTAAAAGAAGACTTTAAAATTAGAAACTATATTGAAAAAAACTATTCAATAGCTGGAATAAGTTCAGTTATCATTGAAAGAGCTGCTGCAAACTTAAAAATAATTATTCATACATCTAAACCTGGTGTTCTTATTGGAAAAAAAGGTGCTGATATCGAAAAGTTAAGAAATAGGTTATCTAAACTATCTGATAAAAGTATCTCTTTGGATATAAAGGAAATTAAAAAACCTGAAACAGACGCATCCCTAGTTGCAGACTCAATTGCTAGACAACTAGAAAAAAGGGTTGCTTTTAGAAAAGCAATGAAAAAATCAGGATTATCAGCAATTAAATTAGGTGCTAAAGGTATAAAAATTGTTTGTGGTGGCAGATTAGGTGGTGCTGAGATAGCTAGAACAGAGAAATTTTCAGAGGGAAGTGTTCCTTTACATACTCTAAGAGCTGATATAGATTACGCAACAGCCCGAGCTCTGACGACTTATGGAATTATTGGTGTAAAAGTATGGCTTCTAAAGGGCGAAAGTAAAAATACAACAAACAATAATGAAGATAAAAAAGCGAAATCAAACTAATGTTACTACCTAAAAATACAAAATACAGAAAACAGCATAAAGGTAGAATTCATGGCAACGCCAAAGGAAATTACGAACTTACATTCGGATATTATGGACTTAAATCATTAGATGCCGAGAGAGTTACTGCTAGACAAATAGAAGCGTCTAGAAGAGCTATAACAAGATTTTTAAAAAGAGCAGGTAGACTTTGGATTAGAGTGTTTCCAGATGTTCCAGTTACAGCAAAACCTGCAGAAGTTAGAATGGGTAAAGGAAAAGGCGCTATTGACAGATGGGTGTGTAGAGTTAAACCTGGGACTATTATGTTTGAAGTTGATGGTGTAGACAAGCATTTAGCAAAAAAAGCTTTTGAACTTGCATCTGCAAAATTACCTGTAAAAACAACATTCGTATCATTGGATCAATTTTAATGGCTGATAAAGATATAAATAGTTTAAAAAAAGAGTTATTTAACCTTAAAATTATGAAGAAAAGTGGACAACTCACAGATACCTCTCAATTTAAAAAAGTTAAAAAGCAAATCGCATCACTTTTAACAAAAGAAAGGTTAAATAAAAATGCCTAGACGTATTTTAACTGGAAAAGTTGTTAAAAAATCTGGTGACAAAACCATATCTGTTTTGGTAACAAGACAGACTACCCATCCTGTTTATAAAAAAATAATAAGAGTCTCAAAAAAATACCTTGCTCATGACAGTGACAATAAAAATATAGTGGGAGACTCAGTAAGAATTCAAGAAACCAGACCTATTTCTAAAAATAAATCATGGGAAGTTATTAAATAATGATACAAGCAGAGTCAAATTTACAAGTAGCTGATAATTCTGGAGCACGATTAATAAGCTGTATAAAAGTTATTGGTGGATCTAAAAGAAGATATGCAAGAATAGGAGACATTATTGTTGTTTCAGTCAAAGATGCTATTCCAAGATCTAAAGTAAAAAAAGGTGAAGTACAAAGAGCAATTATAGTAAGAACAAAAAAGCCATTAATTAGGGAAGATGGTACATCAATTAAATTTGACTCTAATGCAGCTGTTCTTTTAGACAAACAAAATGAACCAATTGGAACAAGAATTTTTGGACCCGTTACAAGAGAGCTTAGAAAAAGAAATATGATGAAAATAGTTAGTCTAGCTCCTGAGGTATTATAATGATTAAAAAATACAAAAAAGGTGACGAAGTGATTGTTAGAGTCGGTAAAGATAAAGGTAAGATTGGAAAGATTTCAAAAATCATAAACTCCGCTGATAAAGTTGTGATATCTGGTGTCAACGTAAGTAAAAAACATCAAAAACCATCTCAAGAGTCTAAAGGTGGTATTGTTGACAAAGAAATGCCAATTCATATTTCAAATATTTTGGCTTATGACTCGAAATCTAAAAAATCTTCTAAAGTAGGTTTCAAAATTGAAAGTGGAAAAAAAATAAGAATTTTAAAATCATCAGGAGACAAATACTAATGTCAAATTCAGTCCAAGAACTTTTCAATGTCTCTGACCAGTTAGCCAAAAATTTAGAAATATCTCACAAGCTTGCTGTTCCAAAAATATCAAAAATAGTAATCAACGCGGGTATCGGAGCTATTAAAGAGGATAACAAAGCTATTGAAAAAATAAAAAAAGATTTATCTCTTATAACCGGTCAATCACCAGTTGTTAGAATGTCAAAAAAAGCTATTGCCTCCTTCAAAGTTAGAAAAGGAATGCCAGTAGGGCTATCTGTAACCCTCAGAAAAAATATGATGATGGAGTTTTACGATAGACTCGTAAATATTGCTATGCCTCGTATCAAAGACTTCAGAGGTTATAACAAAAAGTCATTTGATGGCCAAGGTAACATTACTATTGGTATTAAAGATCACATTATTTTTCCCGAAATTAGTGTTGAAAATGTTGAAAATATCTTCGGTTTTGATATCACTATTGCCACTTCTGCAAATAATGACAAAGAAGGGTATGAACTTTTAAAATTAATGAACTTTCCATTTCTGAATTAACCATGGCAAAACAAAGCGCAATACAAAAAAATATAAATAGAAAAGTACTGATTGATAGACTCAGTGAAAAAAGAAAAAAATTAAAAAGCCTTTTATCCAATAAAGATTTACCATTTGAAGAAAGAGTAAAGATACAAATGAAACTTGAGTCCTTACCTAGAAATTCATCAAGAATAAGATACCGAAACAGATGTTTCCTATCTGGTAGGCCTCGTGGTGTTTATAGTAAATTTAATTTGTCTAGAATAGCTATCAGGGATATGGCTGGTAAGGGTCAAATACCAGGTTTAACGAAAGCGAGTTGGTAGTATGAGTGACACACTAGCAGATATGATTACAAGAATAAGAAATGGCCAAAAAGCCAATAAAGTTTCAGTTAAAGCGATATTTTCAAAATTAAACGTTAATGTTTGTGATGTGCTCAAAAAAGAGGGATATATTGACAATTTTGAAATTTTAGGTGATACAAAGAAAGATATCTCAATTACACTTAAATATTATAAAGGCTCACCGTTAATTAACAAAATTGAAAAGATTACAAAACAAGGTTGTAGAGTTTATAGTTCTGTAGATGAAATTCCTAAAACTATCGGGGGTTTAGGTACCACAATTTTATCAACCTCAAAGGGCGTAATGTCTGACTCCGATGCAAGGGAAAAAAAAGTAGGAGGGGAAGTGCTAATAAGCGTTTTCTAAAATATGTCAAGATTAGCAAGAAATCCTATTAATATTCCTGAAGATATAAAGGTTTCTATGAAAGATAACGAAATTAATTTTGAGGGCAAGTTGGGAAAATCATCAACTATTCTTCCTGTTGGAATTAAGGTTGATCATAAAGATAATCTTTTACATTTCTCTGGAGAAAATAAAGCACTTCTTGGAACTATTTATGCAAATGTTAAAAATGAAATTATTGGTAATTCAAAAGGATTTGAAAAAAGACTTGAACTAATTGGAACTGGATACAAAGCTAATGTTTCTGGAAAAAAGCTCGTCTTATCACTTGGTTTTAGCCACGATATCAACTTTGAAATTCCTGAGGGTATTTCTATAAAAGTTGAAAAAAATATTGTTATAGTTACTGGAACAAGCAAACAATTAGTTGGTCAAGTTGCAGCTGAAATCAAGTCATTTAGAAAGCCAGAGCCTTATAAAGGTAAGGGTGTTCGATATGAAGGTGAAAGAATTTATAGAAAAGAAGGTAAGAAAAAATAATGAATAAAGATAAAACTAGAGCTGTTCGTAGAAAAATAAGAGTTAGAAAAAAATTGAGTAATATTAAAAAACATAAACTCTTAGTTTTTAGATCCTCTAAACACATTTATGCTTCAGTATTATCTGAGAGTAATGATAAAACATTATGCTCATTTTCTTCAGTTAAATTAGAGAAAGCTGAGGGACAAAAAAAAGTTGATGTAGCTAAAATCGTTGGCTCAAAAATTGCTGAACTAGCTATAGAAAAAGGTATTAAAGAAGTAAAATTTGATAAAGGTTCATATAAGTATCATGGAAGACTTAAGGTATTAGCTGATGCAGCAAGAGAGAAGGGTTTATCGTTTTAATGTTAGAAAACAATACAAATAAAGAATTAATAGAAAAGCTTATCTCAGTTAGAAGAGTATCGAAAGTTGTCAAAGGTGGAAGAAGATTTGGATTTGCTGCCCTTGTTGTAAGTGGTGATGGACAAGGTAGAGTTGGTTTTGGATCAGGTAAAGCTAAAGAAGTACCTGAAGCAATCAGAAAAGCATCTGAAGAAGCCAAGAAAACTATGGTTAGAATTCCTTTAAGAGAGGGTAGAACTATTCACCATGATGTCAAAGCAAAATTCTCCTCAAGCACAGTAATTTTAAGATCTGCTCCAAAAGGTACAGGCATAATATCTGGTGGTCCATCTAGAGCTATTTTTGAGGCATTGGGTATTTCGGATGTTGTTTCTAAAGCTATTGGAACAAAAAATCCACACAATATTGTTCGATCAACAATTAAAGCTTTAAAAAGTATCAATACACCAAAATCAGTGTCTGCCAGAAGAAGCATAGAGATAAATTCTGTAATTAGTAAAAGAGAAAACTAATAATGATAAATCAAATTTCAAAACAACGCCAAACAAATAGAAAAAGAAAAGGTAAAGGAATTGGTTCTGGATTAGGAAAAACAGCTGGTAGGGGCCACAAAGGGCAAAAATCTAGGTCAGGTGTAGCAGTTAGAAATTTTGAGGGTGGTCAAATGCCTATATATAGAAAAACGCCAAAAAGAGGTTTTAATTCATTAAAAAAAATAAACCCTAAATCTTTAACTTTGTCTTTAGTAAGTTTTAACAAGTTTAAAGAAAATTCTTTAATTGATACTAATTTTTTAATACAAGAGGGTTTCTTAAAAAAGAAAGATCATAAAAAATCAATTAAACTAATTGACTCAATTCAGTTTAAAAAGAAACTTCAATTTAAAAATTTTAAGGTTACTCCTGGTGCCAAAAAAAGGATAGAAGAACTAGGTGGATCTGCATCATAATTTTAGATTATGAATATAAAAGTACCAAATATTGACTATAGCGAAGCAATAAAAAGCTCAGGCTTATTTAAAAAATTAGGTTTTGTTTTATTTGCAATAGCTGTATATCGCCTTGGAACATATATTCCTGTCCCTGGTATTAACTCAGCTGTTTTAGAACAAATATTTGAACAACATCGTGGCGGAATTTTAGGAATATTCGACATGTTTTCTGGTGGAGCTTTAATGCGTATGTCTATATTTACGTTAGGGGTTATGCCATATATTTCAGCATCTATTATAATGACACTAATGCAGTCATCCTTTGATAGTTTAAAAGCTCTTAAAGAACAGGGCACTCAAGGTAGAAAAAAAATTCAACAATACACAAGGTATTTAACAATAGTTTTAGGACTTTTCCAAAGTTATGGTATTTCAAATGGAATACTAAATTTATCAGATACAGTAGATCCAACTTTAGGAAGTGTAGCATTCTTTCAAATTTCTGCAGTTATAACAATGACATCTGGAACTATATTTTTAATGTGGCTGGGTGAACAGATAACTGAAAATGGATTTGGAAGTGGAATTTCAATTATAATCTTCTCAGGAATTGTTGCTAATCTTCCTTTTGCTATTTTCAACACATTTGAACTTGGAAGAACCGGAGCTTTATCAGCTATTGCAATTATATCAATAATTTTTTTACTTCTAATACTAATAGTAATAATTGTATTTATAGAAAGAGCTCAAAGAAGGTTGTTAGTTCAATATCCAAAGCGCCAAGTAGGAAATAAAGTATTTGGCGGTCAATCATCTTATTTACCAATTAAAATTAATATTTCTGGTGTTATTCCTGCTATATTCGCATCATCATTGTTACTATTTCCTAATACTATTTCTAATTTTTCTCCTGAAAGTTCTGGTTTCTTATCTAGTTTAGGATTTTACTTATCTCATGGAAAACCACTTTACATGGCGTTTTTCTTTGGTCTGATTGTTTTCTTTGCATTTTTTTATACCAGTATTGTTTTTAACCCTAAAGAACAGGCAGAAAATTTAAGAAATAATGGAGGTTTTGTTTTAGGTTATAGACCAGGTGAGCAAACAGCTACTTACTTAGAACACGTCATATATCGACTAACTTTTGTAGGTGCTATTTATTTAGGATTAATTGCTTTAATTCCCGAATTTTTAATTGCTAGATTATCAGTTCCTTTTTATTTAGGTGGAACAAGTCTTTTGATAGTTGTTATTGTGGCAATGGATTTCTTTTCACAGATTCAAACACAACTATTTTCATCTCAATATGAAAAATTATTAAGTAAAAATAAAATTTATAAAAGTAAATGGTTATAATATTTATTGGCCCTCCTGGATGTGGTAAGGGCACGCAGGCAAATATTTTAAAAGATAATTTTTTACCTGATCTTAACATTCTAACTGTTAGTTCTCTTTTGAAAGAGAAATCTCAAGATGAGAGTATTTTGGGAAAAGATATTAAAAATAAAATGGATAATGGCGACTTAATTGAGGATACAATTGTTATTTCAGTGTTAAAAGAAAAAATAAACACTTTGTCAAACGAGCAGATTTTGATTGACGGTTTTCCTAGAAGTTCGATTCAAGCAGACTCACTTCTTGAAATATTTGAAGACAAAGATTTAAGTATTATCAACTTTGATGTTGATGATGAGCAACTTCTTCAGAGAATTAAAAAAAGGTCTATGGAAGAGTCTAGGGCTGATGATAGTTTTTTTGAAAAAAGACTAATAATTTATAAAAAATCTCACCTAGAAATATTAAATTCTCTAAAAAAAAATTATTCAGTTAATGACATACAAGCCAATGATGAAATTGGCTCTGTAACTGCAAAAATCGTTGATAAACTTGGTTTAAATTGAGGTAATTTATATTGACTTTTAAATGCTTTTTTAATAATTTCACCAATTCAGGAGATCTCAATTGGCAAGAATAGCAGGCGTAAACCTACCAGTAAACAAAAGAGCTTTAGTTTCCCTCACTTATATTCATGGAATAGGCCCTAAATATGCTCTTGATATTTTAAAAGCAAATAGTTTAGATCCAACAAAGAGAATTAAAGATTTTTCTGAAGATGAAATCTCAAAAATTAGAAAATCAATTGATGAAAGTTATACTGTTGAAGGCGATTTAAGAAGAACAGTTTCTCAGAATATTAAAAGACTTAAAGATTTAGGATGCTATCGTGGTTTAAGACACAGGAAGCAACTTCCAACAAGAGGTCAAAGAACACATACAAATGCAAGGACTAGAAAAGGTAAAGCTGTAGCAATTGCTGGAAAGAAAAAAGTAACTAAATAAAATGGTAAAAAACGAAAAAAAAACTTCAGATAAAAAAAAATCAAAAAAAAATTTTGGGCAGAACGGTGTTGTTCACATCAAGAGCTCTTTTAATAATACTATTGTAACTATTTCTGATATCAGTGGTAATGCTGTATCATGGTCATCAAGTGGCTCCATGGGATTTAGAGGTTCAAAAAAATCTACTCCTTACGCTGCTCAAATTGCTACAGATGCAGCAGGAAAAAAAGCATATGATATTGGACTAAGAAAACTTGATGTTCTTATGAAAGGTCCAGGTTCTGGTAGGGAGTCTGCATTGAGAGCACTACAAAATATTGGATTTATTATAAATAATATTAAAGATGTAACACCACTTCCTCATAATGGATGCAGACCAAAAAAGAAAAGAAGAGTATAAACTAAATTTATAGGAGTTAAAATTGATAGAGAATAATTGGATTACCTTAGTTAAACCAAATAAAGTTGACTATAAAATAAGTGAAAATAAAAAGTTTGGGACCGTTGTAATTGAACCTTTGGAAAAAGGTTTTGGTACTACTTTAGGTAATGCACTAAGAAGAGTGCTTTTATCATCTTTACAAGGTACAGCAATTTCCTCAATTAAAATCAATGGTGTACTCCATGAATTTTCAACAATTGAAGGAGTCAGAGAAGATGTAACAGACATAATAATGAATCTTAAAAATGTCACTTTTAACTCTAAAAGTAGCCACTCCCAAAAATTAAGTTTAAATGTTAAAGGACCAAAAGAAGTCCTTTCTTCAGATTTTGATGATAATCCTGAAGTTGACATTATAGATAAAGATGCCGTTATCATGAACGTTGACTCTAATAGAGAGGTAAACTTAGAGATTTTTTTAGACGTAAATAAGGGTTACATATCAGCAGAAAAAAATAAAGATAATGAAAATAAAAGTGTAGGTCAAATAATGCTTGATGCCACATATAGTCCTGTGAAAAGAGTTTCTTTTAACGTTGAGAATTCACGTATAGGTCAAGATACTGAGTTTGATAAACTAATATTAGATATTGAAACAAATGGAACTGTCTCTCCTGATGATGCAGCTGCTTTGGCTGCAAGAATACTTCAAGATCAACTTAAGCCTTTTATTAATTTTGAAGAGCCGACAGAGGATGAAAGAAAAAAATTACAATCTTCAAACGAACCACAGTTCAATAAAAATTTACTTAAAAAAGTTGACGAACTTGAGCTTTCTGTTAGATCAGCTAACTGTTTAAAAAATGATAATATTTTTTATATTGGTGATTTAGTTCAGAAAACTGAAGGAGAAATGTTGAGAACACCTAATTTTGGAAGAAAATCACTTGATGAGATTAAGGAAGTACTATCATCCATGAGTCTAACTATGGGAATGGATTTACCCGGGTGGCCTCCAGAAAATATAGAGGAGCTGTCAAAAAAATATGAGGACCCTTTTAAGGTATAATGAAACACGGACTTAAACAAAGAAAGTTAAATAGAACTTCTTCTCACAGATTAGCTTTGTTAAAAAACTTGTCTATTAGTCTTATCAAGCACGAGACTATAACTACTACAACTGAAAAAGCAAAAGAGCTAAGACCTTTTATTGAGAAATTGGTAACAAAAGCTAAAAATGATAATTTAAGTAATAGAAAGTACATTTTAGCCAAACTTTTTAATAACAAGGAGGCTTGTCAAAAACTTTTTTCTGAAATTTCTAAAGATCAAAAAAAAAGAAATGGTGGGTATACTCGTATTATTAAAAAAGGTAATAGGTTTGGAGATTTTGCCCATACAAGTATTATTCAGTTCGTAAAATAATAATTAATGTCATCTTATTTAGCGCTCGTGATAGGTGCTATATTAGGATCTAGCTTCCGTTACTTCTTAACTCTTTTAAATTTCACTATTTTAGGGCTACCCTCAGCGACTATATTAGTGAATATTATTGGATCTGCTATGGCAGGTTATTTTTTAAATAAATTTAACGGTGCACTATATATTTTTGTTTATATCGGTTTTTTTGGCAGTTTTACTACATTATCTTCCTTCAACATGGAGTTATTTTCATTATTTTCGGATAAATCTTTTTTCAAAGCATTTATTTATTTTTCTCTTAACATTTTTATATCTTTTATTTTCTTTTATTTATTTCATATGATCAGTCTCAGATTTGCAAATTAAGATAGATCAAAATTATAAAAGATTAGATAAGTTTTTATATCAATATTTTGAGTCTATACCTTTATCTTTACTACAAAGATTAATTAGAAAATATAAAATAAAAATTAATAATAAAAAATCTAAAGCTAATTCGCCTCTAATTAAAGGTGATGTTGTGTATATATATTATAGATTTGAGATCAATAATGACTTATCAAATACAATTAAACTCACCAAAGATAAAAAAAAGATTTTTAAAAATCAAATCATTTTTCAAAACGATGACTTTATAGCTATTAATAAAATTGATGGATATTCTGTTCAAAGAGGATCTAAAGTTTTTATTTCATTAAAAGACATTTATGAGAATATCATCGAGCATAAATTATATATAGTTCATAGATTAGATAAAGATACCTCAGGGTTAATGCTTTTTGCAAAAAATAGAATTGCTGCTAGTAAAATCTCATCTTTATTTTTAAATAATCAAATTAAAAAATACTATATTTCAGTTACTAATTCAAAATTTAATAAAAATACTGATACGTTGATTAACTATAATTCCGATAAGAAAGAATTAAAACTATCTTACAGAGAAATTAAACTCGATAATCATGAAAATTCTTATTTGATTAAATTATTTACTGGAAAAAAACATCAAATTAGACTTCAATTTTATCTTAATAAAAATCCTATCATTGGAGATAAAAAGTTTTCTGGCAATAAATTCAATAGACTGCTTCTTTGTTCTTACAAAATAATTTTTAAATTAGATGGGAAATTTTATAAATTTAAAATAAACCCTAATAAAATACTCTCATAAACTCTTCTCTAAGATCTTGATATATTTTTTCCTTATTATATTTTATTTTTAGCTCTTTTAAGCTACTTATATCTTCTGAATTAAGACCACAAGGATCAATTTTCTGAAAATTATCTAGATCAAGATTAAAATTAATTGATAACCCATGATGAATGATACCCTTTGAATATCTTAAGCCAATAAATATTATTTTTTTTAATTCATTATTATTTTCAACCCATAAACCTCTATTTTTTTCTTTTTTTCTATAAAGTTTGATATTGCTTTTTTTGAATGCTTTTATACATATGTCTTCTAATGAATTTATGTAGTCTATGATATTTTTTTTTCTTTTTTTTAAATTAATTAAGGGATAAATGACTAATTGGCCAGGGCCATGGAAAGTTATTTTACCACCTCTGTTAACCTTAATTACTGGGATTTTGTTTATTTCATCTATTTTAAATTCTTTAGGTGTAGAGCTTCCTGCAGTAAAGACATTTTGATGCTCTAAGAACCATATTTCCTCATCTTTTACATTTTCATACATTTTTTGAATATGTATATTCATTAATTTTGTAACATCTTGATATTTTTTTTGCCCTTTTAGTTGTTTTATTTCAATCATTCTTTATTAATTAATCTATTAATTGCGGACGTGGCGGAACTGGTAGACGCGCAGCGTTGAGGTCGCTGTGGGATTAAATCCTGTGGAAGTTCGAGTCTTCTCGTCCGCACCATATATATAATATAAATGCAAAAATTTAATAAAAAAGAGTATATTAAGTCTATAAAGTCTCTTCATTCTGCAGATCAAGCAGACAGTATTGAAAGTCTTCCATTAGAATTACAGTCATCAATATTAAAAACTCATACTAAAAACTTTCACCCTGATTTTATTGCCTATTTACGCGAAGAAACACGTGATGATATTTTACATATGATACCTAACAAACAATTGGTTAATTTAATTAAATACTTGGATTTAGATGATGCGGTTGAAATTCTCGGTGATTTTGAAACTAAAGAATTAGTTCAGATACTTTCTAAGCTCGGATCTCAGCAAAGAGAAAGAATTGAAGAAAGTTTACAGTATGATGAAAATTCTGCTGGTAGACTTATGAACAGAGACTATCTTTCTATAAAGTCTGACTTAACTGTTGGTGAATTGATCGATCAATTAAGAAATACACGAAGAGGTCCAAAGGATTTTTATAATATTTTTATTGTAGATGATCAAAATATCCCTATTGGATATGTGCCTTCAGGAAGAGTTTTAAGATCAAAAAGATCAAAAAAATTAAAAGAAATTATTTATAAAGATATACATATTATTAAATCTGAAGAAAAAATTGAAGATATAGCTTACACCTTTAGACAGTATGGTTTAGTTTCGGCACCTGTTGTAAATTTGGATAATAAAATGATAGGTATAATGACAGTTGATGATGTTGTCGAAATAGATCATGAAGAGTCAGAAGATGATATGAGAAAATTGGGAGGTTTATTTGTAAATGACTTTTATAAAGGTGCTTTTACATCTGCTACTTCAAGATTCATATGGCTAGGTTTAAACTTATTGACAGCTATATTAGCATCTCTTGTTATAGACATATATTCAGACCAATTACAGCAAATGATAGCGATTGCAGTTCTGATGCCTATAGTAGCCTCAATGGGTGGTAATGCAGGCACACAAGCTATGACCATTTATGTAAGAGCTATTGCCACAAAAGATATTAATAATACAAACTATATTAAATTAATTGTTAAAGAATTTTTTATAGGAAGCATCAATGGATTTGCACTTTCTTTAATAATGGGATTAATAGCTTATTATTGGTTTGATAGTCTTGTATTAGCATTTGCAATATCTTTTGCCATTTTAATAAACCTGGGTTTTGCCTGTTTAGTTGGCATAATTATCCCAATTACAATTAATAAAATGAAAATAGATCCAGCCTTGGCATCTGGAATTGTCCTCACTACTTTCACAGATGTATTTGGATTTTTATCATTTTTATCAATTGCAACTTACATATTAAATTTATAGTTTATTGCGATGATCAACCCTGAAATACTTAGAGAATACGATATTAGGGGCATTTACCAAAAATCATTACAATTAGAAGATGTACAAAATATTGCAAAAAAAATATCAAATATAATTTCTAATATTAATATTCCTAAAATCATTATAGGTCATGATGGAAGAATATCCTCTTTAGAAATAAAAAATAAACTTATTGATACCTTCAGAAAACATGGTGTTGATGTAGTAGATATTTCATTAATACCAACACCAGTAAGTTATTATGCTACAAAAAAACTAGATATTCCTAATTTAATTATGATTACAGGTTCTCATAATCCAAAAGAATATAATGGATTAAAAATAATTATTAATAATAAGCCTTTTTTTGGAGAAAAAATAAAATCTTTGAACGATTTAGACGATTCTCCTTTATCCTCAACTTTGGGTCAATTAAAATTTAAAGATGTAATTAATCCTTATACTGAAGAAATTATTTCACAATTTAATAATTTAGATAAGCTTAAAATAGTTTGGGATCCGGGAAATGGAGCCATTGCACCAATAATTCATAAAATTATTAATTCTATAAAAGGAACTAATATTATTTTGAATAGAAGTATCGATGGTAATTTTCCTAATCATCACCCCGATCCAACAATTAAGAAAAATACTATTCAGATATCAAACTATATTAAAGAAAATAAATTCGACTTGGGTATTGCTTTTGATGGTGATGGTGATCGAATTGGAATATTGGACAATAAAGGAGAATTAATTTACTCAGATATTATTTTTTTACTTTTGTCTCTCGATCTTTTAAAAGAAAAAAAAGACTTAGTCGCTATAGCTGATGTAAAATGTAGTAAAATACTTTTCGATACACTCAAAAATAATGATGTTGACATTCATATGTCAAAAACTGGACATTCATTAATCAAAGAGATGATATCTTCAAAAAATGCAGATATAGCTGGCGAAATGAGTGGACATATTTTTTATAATTATAAATATTATGGATATGATGACGCTATATATGCATCTTTAAAATTAATAAGGATGCTCAATAATACAAAAAAAACATTAAATGAATTAACAAGTGTTTATATGAAATCATCATCAACACCTGAAATAAAATTATATTGTGATGAAAAAATTAAATTTAGCCTTTTAGATAAAATAGTTAAAGATATTCCTAAACACTACGATAGTGGAGTTGATTTAATTACAATTGATGGTGTAAGGTTGGAAACTGAAAATTTTTGGTTTCTTTTAAGAGCTTCAAATACTCAAAATTGTATAGTATTTAGACTTGAACACTTTGTTAAAGATAAATTTAAAGAAGAATTAATTAAATTAATATCAATACTTAAGTCATATTCATTGGATATAAAAGAATTAACTAGTTTTAATCAAACAATCTAATTTATTTAATTTAATTTGATTACATAAGTTTTTTGCTGTTCTATGATCGTCAACATTTATATAACTTATAAAATATCTACCATTTTTTTTTATTTGATGCTCAAAACTTCTAAGTATTTTTATTTTATTTTTAAGTAAAGTAATATGCATCTTTGATTTACTAATTTTTTTGAAAGAAGATGTCTGAACTGTATAATTACTATTTTTTTTCTTTTCATTTTTAACAGTTAATTTTTTAGTTTCTTTATTTTTGGATGCATCTTTATTTCTATATTTATTCATAAGAAAATTAATTTTATTGTTCCTTTCTTTAGCGGAATTTCCACCAAAATATATACCTAGTAAATATTTATCTTCTTTTATAGATAACAGTGATATCTGAAACCCAGATTTTCTTGTATAGCCAGTTTTTAAACCAACATAATGATCATACTTTTTTAATAATGTATTATGAGTTGTATAGTTTTTACCTTTAATTTTAACTTTTTTTTTTTTAAATCGATGCAAGTGTTCAGGAAAATCTATAATTATTCTAGAGCTCAGTTTAAATATGTCATAGGCAGTCGATAAATTAGCTCTATTGGGAAGACCATGAGGATTTGCAAAATTCGTGTTTTGCAAATCTAATTTCTTTGCATAATTATTCATTTCAATGACAAATTTTTTTTCAGTACCAGATATTTTTTCAGCTATTGCAACAGCTGCATCATTCGCAGATTTGATTATTAATGAATCAATTAATTCATCTACAGTGATGAAATCATTCTCTAATACACCTAATTTAGATGGTTGTTGATATGTTGCGTGTTTAGAGAAGTAAATACGATCATTTAAATTGATATTTTTTAACTTTAACTCATCAAATATAATGTAAAGTGTCATTATTTTAGTAAGTGATGCAGGGTAATTCCTAGTATCTTTATTGACTTCAAAATATATTTCTTGTGATATTGGATTTCCTATAACACTGGCAATTTTTGCAAATAAAGGATGTGATAAATTGACTGTTAAAATAAGTGTAATAAGTATTATTCTCATAAACTTATTAATTTGTTATATTTAAACATGTCTTTGGGTTTTAAATTATATTCTTTTTTTAATGGTAATCTTGTTCATAAAGATTCGCTAGGTAATAAATATTATCATGAAAAAAATAATATCTCAAAAAGATGGGTAGTTTATGCTCCTGGTTTTGGCCCTGAATCGTTACCAACACAGTTTCATAATTGGTTGCATAACACATCTGATGAAATTCCGATTATTGAATTTGAAGAAAGTAATCAAGAAAGTTTGGTGAAAAAAAGAGTTCAAAAACACACAGTTAAACATAAAGAAAATAATGATAAGGGTTATAACAGTTGGCAGCCAAAATAATTAACGAAATTGACTCTTATAACCTAATATATCATTTTAGAATTGGAATAATTTTTACTTTTTTTTTGGTATCGGTTATTTATGTATTCAATAATTTTAGCAAAAATGAAGTAATCCCATTTGAAGCCACTTTTAATTATGTTGAGGGTATTAAAAATCATACCGAAGTTCAAATAGCAGGTATCAAAATTGGAGAAGTAAGTGAAATAATGATTACTTCTGATGGTATTACTATAAATGGTTTTGTTGAAAGTGTGTATGATATCCCAGAAGACTCTATTATAAAAATTAAAAGTGAAGGTATTTTTGGTAAAAAAGTATTATCTATAGAACCTGGATTTGGTGAGAACTTAGATAAATCTAATCAACAATATATATTTAATCAAACTCAAGACTCATATTCTATTGATATGTTTCTTAGATATTTAAATGAACTAAATGAATAAGAAAATTAATATAGAATTTACTCTTGGATTATTAATATTAATTATTTCATTAATTTCTATTTTTTATTATTCATCTAAGATTAATCTTTTTAATAATGTTGAGACACTTCAAATAAACTCAAGCTTTTTTGATATAGGCAACACAAGCATAGGAAATGATGTAAAAATTAATGGTGTAAAAGTAGGAGAGGTATCAAAAATTAAATTAGACCAGGAAAGCTACATGGCTATAATTACTTCATCCATAGAAAAAAGCTTTCAAATTCCTGATGACTCTGTATTCAAAATATCTAATAATGGGTTTATAGGTTCCTCATATATTGAAATTCAATTAGGAAATAGTAAGGAACCACTGAAAAATAATGACTACTCTATTAATAATATTGATGCAGTATCTTTGGAAGAAATTATTAATAATTTTATTTTTAAATAGTATTTTTTTTCATCAAATATACGCTAATGAAAATAACAACACAAAATTACTTATTTTGGATAAGTCTTCATCCTCAAAGTATGAGCTTGAATTTTCGAATACATATAATTTTAGAAATTTAACTTTTGAAATAATTACATGTAAAGATATTAAATTTGATAAATATCTTGATAATGCTGCTTTAATAAAAATTTCACAAAATAATAATATTTTTATTAGTTGGTTTTTTAAATATACTGATGAATTAAATTTATATTCAAATAAAATATATGAAATTTCACTTACTAAATGTTAATTAAATTTTGAAATATTTTTTTCAAGCCAATTTGTATTATATTTTCCTTCGATAAAATCTCTTTGATTTAATATCCACTTATGTAATTCAATATTTGTATCTATTCCGTCTATAATTATTTCATCCAAAGATCTTTTCATTATTGATATAGCTTCATTTCTATCTTTACCTTTTGACACTATTTTCAATATCAGACTATCATAATGTGGATTTACTTTATAATTTGTATATAAAGCTGTGTCTATTCTAACTCCTCTTCCCCCTGGTACATTTATAAAGCTGACAGTTCCCGGGCTAGGTGAGAAATCTTTGGCATTTTCGGCATTAACTCTACATTCAATAGTATGATTTCTTTTTTTCAGATTCGTTAAATCTATTTTATAACCCGCAGCGACCAATATTTGATATTTGACTAAATCAATATCAAATGCTTCTTCAGTGACAGGATGCTCTACTTGTAATCTTGTATTCATTTCAATAAAAAAAATCTCATTATCTTGATATAAAAATTCTAAGGTTCCCAAACCCTCATATTTATTTTGAAGAAGTAAATCTTTTATATTTTTTTTTATTATTTCTAAATTATTAATATTTACAAAATTAGATGGTATTTCCTCAATAATCTTTTGATTCTTACGTTGAATAGAGCAATCTCTCTGTCCTATGATTTCTGCATAATTATTTTTAGGGTCTGATATTACTTGAAATTCTATATGTTTTGCATTAGTTAAAAATTTTTCAGCGTACATCGTTTCATTACCAAAATAATTTTTTGCTTCTGCTTTTAACTGAGAAAAAAATTTATCTATTTCACTTTTATCATTAAAAACACGCATTCCTTTACCACCACCACCATAAGCTGCTTTAATTACAATAGGCAGCCCAATTGCATCGGCAATATTCAATGCGTCAGCTGTATTTTCTATATTTTTTGAATTTTTATCTCCTAAAATTGGTAATCCAAAATTACTTGCTAAATTTAATGCATTACTTTTATTACCTAACTCTAAGATAGACTTTGAGCTTGGACCTATGAATTTTACATTATGTGAACTCAATATTTTTGAAAATTTATCATTTTCACTTAAAAATCCATAACCAGGGTGAACTGCATCAGCACCTGTTATATCGATGGCACTAATTATACTTGGAATATTTAAATAACTTCCATTTGGAAGTGCACTACCTACACATATACTCTCATCAGCAAGTTTTACATGCATTGCTTCTGTATCTACATTAGAGTGAATAGCTACAGTTTTAATATTAAGCTCTTTACATGCTCGTATAATACGAACAGCTATTTCTCCTCGATTAGCAACTAATATCTTTTTAAACAATTACGAAATTTCAAAAAGAGGTTGCCCAAATTCTACAGCCTCTCCATTTTTAACCATTACAGATTTAATTGTACAATCTCTGTCAGATTTTATTTCATTAAATGTTTTCATAGCTTCAATTAAACAAATAGTATCACCTTTTTTAATCTTCTGACCTTTCTTGGCAAATGGAGGTGAGCTTGGTTTTGGAGTTAAATAAATAATCCCCACCATGGGACTATCAATGCTTATTAAACTTTTATTATCATCATCATTTATATTTTGATTACTTGTAGTTGGAATATCTTGGGTATTTTGATTAGAAAACTGATTTTTATAATTATTACTTATTTCAATAGTATTTGATTTATTTGATAATTTAATGCTTGTTAAATTATTTTCCTTAATTTTTTTAATTAATAAATCAATTGTTTCATTAATTTTTTTATCTAACATTACGTTAATATACCTAAAAGATTATAAAATAAAACTTTTATATAAAGTTACAATCTAAATTGTTTAGCTAACTTTAAATTCTGATTAAAATAATTTGATTTAATTTTAGCTCCATAAGTATTTTCATTTATCTCGTCAATATCATAATAGTTTAATTGACCAACAAGCTGACCATCTCTTATTATGAAAGGCGTATCATAAGCACGAAGTTCAAGAACAGCGGGAGTGCCATGTTTATTATTTCCAAATCCTGGGTCAAAAAAACCAGCATAATGTACCCTAAAATTTCCAAAGCGATCTTTAAAAGGTTCTAGTTCTGCTGCCTGATTATTTTTAATTATAATCGATTCTTTAGATCGAAGTATATAGAATTCATCTTTTTCAATTATAAAATAATTATCTTTAGTTACAATTTCTTCCCAATATTTGTTAGTGTTGTAAAAATTAATTTTATTTAAATCAATAGCTGATGTAATTTTTTTGGCCTTATAAGCTGTAATTTGATTTTTCTTTATCGAAACAGAAATATTAATTTGCTTAGTTTTATTTTCTATTTGTGTTCCTTTAAAAAATCTTATTTGATTTAGAGAGGTATTTTTTTTAAGAATAATACTAAATGACTGTGGTATTATTTCTAGATATAGTTTACCTCTATAATTGTAATTTATAAAATCATACTCTTTTCCATTTTCAGTAATTACTCTTGTAAAAATATCTAATCTACCTGTTGTACTTTTTGGATTAGATTTTCCCATAATACCTTTAGGTAATTTTAATTTCTCATTTAATTCACATAAATAAATACAATTTTTTTCTAAAAGTGTGTTTTTATTTAAGTCTATTTTATTTAAAGATAATTCTTTTATAATCTTATTTATTTTAAGTTTATTAGGAATAAATGATGCTTTAATCCTGTAACAAACGCTAGATATGGTCAAATCAAGCGAAGCTGGTTGTAATTGGTTTTTATTTATATATTTATTTGAGTAAATACTTTTTTTTTTAATAAGATTTATTATTTGTTCTCTATTTAAATAGGGCATAAGATTTGTCTAAAGTAGGAATATCTTTAATATCATATTTTTTACAAAAAAAATCTGCTTTATTTGTTGATTTTATCGATTTAAAAAATTGACAAAAATAGAAGTTTGATAGATTTGTATAGTTTATTTTATCATAATATTTACCATAGATGTAATAATAATAGTATTCATTCATAATATCCTCATTATATTTGTGTTTCTCTATAAAATTATATTTGTCAGAAAAATTGTTATCTAATACATAATTTATGTATTCTATTTTAAGAAAAGAATTATCATTTAAATTCATGAGATTTTCAAAATTATTTTGCCAATTCTTTAAAAAAATTCCTTTTTTAAAAACTTCATATTGAATAATATATTCATCTATATTAGCTATTTTTATATTTTGATTATAAATTCCTTTTTCAAGATTTTTAAAGAAATCATTAAATAAATTATTTTGAGAATTATTAGAATATTTAGATTTTATCCAACTAAACTTGTTTGAATTAATACTTTGGTTAAAAGCAATCTTTTTAAGATTGTTTATTCTATCAATATTATTAGGGTGTGTTTTAAAATAATTATTTTTTGTATTCGGAAGATTATACAAAAAAGAAATTAATTCATCTGTATTTATTTTATTTTTTCTGATTTGGTCAATCATAAAATTATCAGCTTCAATTTCAAAATTTATAGAATGTGTAGATATTTCATTTATAAGATTACTATTTAAAGAAATACTAGCTCCTATACCTATATCAGCATTGCCAGATATTACTGCTAGCCCAATAGAAAACAAACTTAGTAAATTACTTCTACTATTTGTTTTTTGAATTTTAATTTTCTTACTTTGAAGGTGATTTTTAACAAGATGCCCATACTCATGTAAATAAATAGCTTTAAGTGTATCTTCTTTATTAATTTTTTTTAATAATCCAGTAGTAAAATATATACTTTCATTTATCACAAACGCATTTGGTATTTTATTCTTTACCAGGTAAACATCAACTTTGTTAAGATCTAATTCTTTAGATAAGTTATCAAAGTAATTTTCAAAGATAGGATCTCTAATAATTTCATAGCTATAAAGGTTATTAAATAAGAATAATAGAGCAAATATAAAGATATATTTAATTCTGTTTATCAATAGTTTTTCTTTTAATTTTTCTCCTATAAGATTTTTCATCTTTTTTTATGTCATTAGTTTTATTTTTATTAATTAACTCTTTTGTATTATTTTTTACTTCGTTTAATAATTCTTTGTTAAATTCATAAATATCTTT
Organism: Pelagibacteraceae bacterium AG-404-P08; assembly: GCA_003216195.1. Classification (GTDB taxonomy): domain Bacteria; phylum Pseudomonadota; class Alphaproteobacteria; order HIMB59; family HIMB59; genus HIMB59. Next base: position 15,917 of record QCJF01000010.1, on the reverse strand, counting down.
AGGTATAGACTTTTTGATAATATTAACCTTAAAAGATAAGTTTATAAGTTTTATTTTTCTTTGAATTTCTTTTAAGTTTTTATCGTAAAAATCATCGTCTAAGACAATCTCGATATCGTTCTTATTATTAATTGCATCTATAGCTTTTATTGTGGAGATAATATTATAAATAACAATAGAACTTGTCTTTTTAAAGCCATTACCATTACAACACTCACATTTAGTATAAAATGTTTCATAGATACTTTGACCAATTCTTTGTCTTGATATTTCCATCAAACCAAATTGTGAAATTTTAGTAATCTGAACTCTAGATCTGTCTTTATAAAATAATTCCCTAACTCTTCTTTCAACTTTTAAATTATTTGAATTCATACTCATATCAATGAAGTCAATAACAATTAATCCTGCTATATTTCTTAATTGAACTTGTTTAAATATTTCTTCTGCTGCTTCTAAGTTTGTATTTAAAGCAGTAATTTCAATATTTTTCTCAGATGTTGATCGCCCAGAATTAATATCTATGCTAGTAAGAGCTTCAGTTGGATTTATAACTAGATATCCACCTGATTTAAGATATATATTTTCTTCTGTAAGACTATTGATTGGATTTCTAATTCCATAGTTTTCAAATAAGGGCAATTTTTCTTTATAGTGTGAAATTTTCTTTTCTGATTTAACGCTAAAATCTTTTTCTAATTTTTTGTATAACTTCATTGTTTTCAAATCAGAAAAAATGATCTCATCTATCATTCTTTGATTAAAATCTCTTGCGATTTTTATTATAGGCGTATCAAGTTCTGTTATTAATATTGGTGCTTTTGATTTTAATGTATCTTCTCTTATCCTAGTCCATAACTTCCTTAAATATTTAAAATCAGCAATTATATCTTCATCTTCAGCAGATATAGCATTAGTCCTTATTATAAGAGACATTCCTTCAGGTAAATTAAAATTGTCATGCAAATTTTTTAGTCTTTTTCTGTCAAGTTGATTAGAAACTTTTTTTGAAACTCCACCAGTAGATGAATTATTGGGTAGTAAAACACTATATCTTCCTGGTAATGATATAAATGAAGTCATTGCAGCACCTTTTGTTCCTCTCTCTTCTTTAACAATTTGAATTAAGAGCACTTGATCTTTTTTGATTACATCTTGAATTTTGTACTTTCTATAAAGCGATAGAAAATTTTTTTTATTTTCTTTTATGTCATTTTCATCTTTATTTTTTCTATTTTCATTGAAATTAATTTTTTCCTCATGTGGAATTTTAAAGTAGCTTGGATGTATTTCGTCAAAAGGTAAGAAACCCTTTTTTTCTGACCCAAATTCAATAAAAGCTGCTTGTAAAGAAGGTTCTACCCTAGATACTATACCCAGATATATGTTATTTTTTTTTATAGAAGCTAATTCATCTGAGTAGTCAAAATAATTGATTTCCTGTCCATCTGCTGCGATGATACATAATTCACTATTGATGCTGCCATCAACAAAAATTCTTTTAGACATGTTTTTAGATCCTTTTGATATAATAATTTGTAATTAATTTGGTTATTTAATGAAATGAAACTTTTTAAATATTTACAGTACATATTTATACTTTCTATTTTAGGTACATCTATACTGATTATATATCTATGGAATATTCAACAAGATTTACCAGACCACAATATATCTAAATATTTTCCAAATGAAATAACTAAAATTTATGATGATAAATATGAGCTTATGTATCACATAGGAAACAGAGATAGATTTTATCTTAACTACGACGACATACCTTTAAGTATGATTAACGCAATAATTTCAGCAGAGGATAAAACCTTTTTTGAACATCAAGGTTTTGATTTTAAAGGCATCATAAATGCTTTTTTAATTAATATTAAAAATATTTATTCCAAAAATAATTATAATTATGTTGGTGCGTCCACTATTACACAACAGTTAGTCAAAAATATATTATTAAATAGAGATCAAACTATAACGAGAAAAATTAAAGAATTGATATTATCGTTAAGAATAGAACAAGAACATACTAAAGAATACATTCTAGAACTTTATTTAAACGAAATTTATTTTGGAAGACGCTCTTATGGAATAGCTTCAGCTGCATATAATTATTTTAACAAATCAATTTTTGATTTAGATATACATGAGTATGCTTATTTAGCTGCTTTACCTAAAGGTCCAAATAATTATGATCCCAAAAAAAATTATAAGAGAGCAATAGATAGAAGGAATTATGTTTTGAAACAAATGGAAATTAACAAATTTATAACTTTAAAGCAATTCAACTATTACTCAAATTTAAAAATCGAACTCTCTCCAAGAAATATTAAAAAATATAAATCAGACTATAAAACTGACTTTATATTTAACTATTTAAATTTAAATTCATTTAATGAAAACGCATTTTATATTCAATCCACAATAGACCAAAACCTTCAAAGTATGTCAGAAAAGTCTTTAATAGATAATTTAGCATTATTTGAGAGAAAATATAGAAAATGGGAGGGTAGTTATGAAAATATAGAAGATATGTTACTAATTGAAAATGATCATTGGAATATCGCAAAAGTTATTGAAAAAAAATCTAATACAATAAAATTGTCAATAGTTAATACTGGCGAAACAATTAATTTAGATCAAAACACAAATTTATATGGTCCAAATAAAATCCCACCAAATATTTTTTTAAATTTAAATGATTACTTATTTGTTACTGAAATAAAAGGCACTTTTTATGTTGTGCAGTCACATAAAATTAATGGCTCTGTAATTATTATGGATCCATTTAATGGCAATATAGTTTCAATGGTTGGTGGAGTAAATTATAATTTGAGTAATTTTAATAGAGCTACACAAGCGTATAGACAACCAGGTTCATCAATAAAACCATTTATATACGCTAAAGCCCTGGAAACAAAAAAATATTTACCTAATACCAAAATATTAGACTCTAATATTCTTCTAGATCAAGGCAATAACCTACCAGTATGGGTACCTAAAAATTATTCCAACAAATCTCATGGAGAATTAACATTTAGAAGAGCTTTAGAGACATCAAACAATTTAGTTACATTAAAAATTGGTTTAGACCTTGGATTAAATTCTGTAAATGAATTTTTAGACAAAATAAATTTTTATAATCAAACCTTAAATACTGATGTTCATTCCAATCTTCTTGGAGCTATTGAAAACAATCTTTTAAATTTGACAAAATCTTATGCAATATTTTTAAATGGTGGTTACTTAGTCGAACCTTCAATTATCAAAAAAGTTGTCTCAAATGAGGGGGAATTAATAATTAATAACGAATATTTTAAATGTAACTTTTGTTCATTTTCAGTTAATGACAGATCTTACAGAAAACCAATTGTAGAGGCAAATAAGGAAAAAGTTATATCTCCTCAAACATCTTTTCAAATACTAAATATACTTGAAGGTGCAATTGAAAGAGGAACTGGTAAGTCTCTGAATAAAATTAATTACCCTATAGCTGGAAAAACAGGAACCACTAATGAAAGTAAAGATCTGTGGTTCTTCGGACTTACTCCAAGATATGTAATAGGAGTTTATGTTGGTTACGATGAGCCTAGATCAATTGGATATAGGGAGACCGGATCTTCTGTAGCTTTGCCAATTTTTAAAACAATTATAGAGAATTATCTCTCATTTAATGATTATAAAAATGATACATTTATAGTGCCAAGTGATTTGATCATAAAAAAAGTAGATAAAGATACGGGTGAAATTTCTGATGGACAACATTCAATTATTGACTATTTTACAAAAGAACAACTAGAAATATTAAATGATATCAATAAAATTGAGAGTATTGGTGGAATTAATTAATGGATAAATTTGAGCTATTAAACTTAATAAAAGAGATAGAATCTCTTATAAATCTCACTAGGAGGAGTCTTTGACTATGATCAAATTAAGAAAGAAATTGAAGATTTAAACAAATTAATAAAAAATCCTGATAATTGGGCAGATATAAATTTAATAAACAGATCTCAAGAAAAACTTAAACATAATATTGACTCTATAAAAAACTTTGATTTTGTTTCAAGACAATTTATAGAATTTAAAGAGTTTCTCGAAATTTACGAGTCACTTAACGATAATGAGATTAATGAATTAGTAAACAAAATAAATGAACTTAAAAAACATTGTGAAAAATTAAAAATAAAATCACTTCTTAATAAAGAAACAGATGATTGTAATGCATTTCTAGAAATACACGCCGGGGCTGGAGGCACAGAAAGCCAAGATTGGGCAGAAATGTTGTCTAGAATGTATCAACGCTTTGCAGAAAAAAATGATTATAAGTCTAAAATAATAGACTATCAAAAAGGAGAAGAGGCTGGTGTAAAGAGTGTAACTATGTTGATATCCGGGTTTAAAAGTTATGGTTATTTAAAAAATGAATCAGGAATTCATAGATTAGTTAGAATTTCACCTTTTGACTCCAATAAAAGAAGACACACAAGTTTTTCAAGTGTATGGGTATATCCAGAAATAGATAAGAATATTGAAGTTGAAATTAATAACAAAGACCTTAGGATTGATACATATAGAGCCTCAGGCGCAGGGGGGCAACATATCAACACAACGGATAGTGCTGTGAGAATAACGCATTTGACCTATAATATTGTTGTACAGAGTCAAAGTGAAAGATCTCAACATCGAAATAAAGATACTGCCATGAAGATGTTAAAATCTAGAATATATGAAATAGAATTAGAAAAAAAAAATAAAGAGAAAAAAAAAGAAGAGAATAATAAAAAAAAAATAGAGTGGGGAAACCAAATTAGGTCATATGTTCTTCATCCATATAAAATGGTAAAAGATCTAAGAACTAATTACCAAACATCTAATGTAGATAATGTTTTAGATGGAGAAATATTTGAGTTTTTAGAGTCAACACTTGTAAATGTATAAAATATCATTACTTAAAATATTAATTTTACTTATTATTCCATCTCATTTATTAGCTTACGACTTCAGTTATCAAAAAGATGATACTTTAATAAATCTTGATTTTGAAAACAATACTATAAAAGAAATTAAATTTGACATAAAAATTAATGGCCAAAGAAACTTTGGAATTATTAATTATCACAATAATGAAATTTATATTCTCTTAAATACTGATAAAATATCTTTTGATAACTTTAAAAAAGTTTTTCCAAAACCTCAAAAAAATGACAAATTAAAAAAAAAAATTAATTTTAATTGGGAAATATCTGAATTAACAATTTCAGATCAATACTCTCTTTTCTCTAACAAATTAAATTTTCTATATGATAAAGGTTTTGAATCAATGCAATTTTTTGATAGTAAGAAGGAATTTGAATTATCTATCACTCCACAAGAAGGTGATAAACAAATATACTTATCATCTAAAAACGCAGGTCAATTTTTCTATGCTCAAAAAATAACTAAAAATATGATTGGTGGTGCTTTAATCGGTTCAGGATCATTTAGAAAATTTGATGATTACAATTTACATATTAAGGTAAAAGATTTTAGTATAGATAAAAAATCTAAATTTTATAATTTATTATTTACTTCAAGAATGTTAGACATTTTCTCAGTATTGCAAAATACGCAAGACGAATTTAATTACCTAGAAATTCCAGTAAGTAAAAAAGGGAATATATTCAGTTTTGACCATGCAAAAATGCTAGGTGGAACTGTAGCTTTTTCATTTAAAGGTCAGGCTAATCCTTCAGAAAAAACAGCTTATGTTAACGGAACTTATGGTCCATTGTATTTGTTTGAACAGAACTTTAAAGATATTCCCATTATTAATGAAATCTTTGGAAAAAATGTTGAAGAAAGTCTTATCGCTGCTGATTTTAAAGTAAAAAAAAATGGAAACAAGACGGATTTCATTTTCAATCCATTATCTATACTGACTCCCGGTAAAACAAGAAACTTTTTTGATATATGGGAATAATTAATTAATAATTTTAATTTTATCAAAGGTAGAAATTTTTCCAGATTTAATTATTTCTGCACAAACACCACTTTTGTTAACAAGTAATTTGACTAAATTATTAATATTCAGTTTATTCTGAAGATATTTACATGGTTGACAAAGTTGATAAACCTTTAATACTGCATCATTAATCTGTATTTTTTTATTTATGGTTTGATTAAGATCAATTCCTGATGTGATAATATTTCTTCGAAAATCTTTATAACTTATCTTTTCCCTTCTATTATGATTAAAAATATCAATTTTTTCAGACTCTATTAAAGTTATCTGTTCATAAGTATTTTTAAAATTTTCATAGTATCTATCGTTAATAATTCCTTTATTTTTATTTAAGATTGCTTGATTTATATAAAAAGTTTTCTCACCACTTAAATTTGTAATATTGATTGCTTTAATTTTAGCCATTTTCTAATATATTAACTTTAGTTTATTTATATGGAAGATAACACAAATTTATATAGTCAAAGGAACATACTAATTCGTAATTTCCTAATTTTTTCTAGATTAGCCCCTTTTGTTACCAGTTTCATTGGTTCTGTGCTTATCAATAAGATTTTTCTAAAAACACCCAATTTAATTAATTTAGATTTTATATTGATCTTTATATCTCTTTATTTGGTTTTATATGTATTCATCTCTCATACTAAGTCTCTATGTGAGCAACTTGCCATTGTTAATCAAAAAATAAATTCATCCAGTGAAGAATAATTAATCCTCTCTTAATAAATTTCTTATTTCTTTCTGGTCTATGATAGTTTATAAAAGAACAAAATATGAACAAAAATATCACAGTAAATACCAACAAAAACAAAAATCTTGAGTCTGTACCTTATATTTTGTGCAAGGTTTCAGCTGGATTTCCATCCCCAGCTGATGATTATATTGAAAATAACCTAAGCTTATCAGAGTTATTGATTAAAAATCACTTATCAACATTCCTAATGAGAGCTAGTGGTGATTCTATGGTAGATGCTGCAATTAACGATGGTGACATATTAGTTGTGGATAGGAGTTTAGAAGCTAAAAGCAGAGATGTAGTAATAGCTATATTTGAGGGAAATTTAACTGTCAAAAGACTAGTTATTAAGACAGATGGCTCTGCTATCCTAAAAGCTGAAAACCCATTGTATAAAAATATATTAATATCAGAGTATACAGAATTAGAGATATGGGGAGTTGTTACCAGTGCCATTCATCAATTTATCAAATAATGAATATAGTAGCCCTAGTAGATTGTAATTCATTTTATGCCTCGTGTGAGACTATCTTTAAACCTGATTTAAGTAAAAAACCTATTGTAGTTCTATCAAACAACGATGGATGTGTCATAGCTAGAAGTTCTAAAGCTAAGAAATTAGGAATTAAAATGGGAGTACCTTTCTTTGAGATAAAACAAATAATAAAAAAATATCCAGTACATGTGTTTTCATCAAATTACAGTTTATACGGAAATATCTCATCTAGGGTAATGGGAGTATTAAAAGAGTATTGTGATAGGTTAGAAGTTTATTCTATAGATGAAGCTTTTTTAATATTAAATAAATATTCAGAGAGAAGTTTTGTTTCAAGGGCAGAAGAGATAAAAAAAATAATAAGGAAGTGGATAGGCATACCTGTAAGTATAGGAATAGCTAACAATAAAACCTTATCAAAAGTAGCAAATCATCTAGCTAAAAAAGATGAACTAGGATCCCAAGTAGTAGAAATTATAAATCAAAAACAAATAGAAATATCCCTGAAGGTATTAGGAGTGGGTGATATCTGGGGCATAGGAGCTAGGATAGAAAAATTTCTTCAAAAAAACAATATCTACACTGCATACGATCTATACAAAACAGACCCAAGATGGGTTAGGCAACATCTAGGAGTAGTGGGAGAGAGAACTTATAGAGAACTACACGGTGAAATATGTATACCTACAGTAGAGAGATCTGAACCAAAAAAGCAATGTAGAGTATCAAGATCTTTTGAAAATTATGTAACCACTTTCCAGGATTTAGAGAAAAGAGTAATATCTTATGCAACTAGAGCCTCAGAAAAGATTAGATCTGATGGCTTACAGGCAAAAAAAATTACTACATTTATTCGTTCGAATAAATTTAACAACAATAATAAACAATACCATGCAGCTCGGACTTATGATTTTATATCTCCTTCAAATGACTTATTTGAGACGATTAAATTTGCTATAAAGGCACTAAAATCTATTTATCGACCAGAAATTAAATATAAAAAGGCGGGTGTTTTACTCTCAGATTTAACTCCAGAGGGAGAATACAATAGAGATTTATTTTTTCATCAATCAGAAGAGAGTATTTTAAAAAAAATTAGGGTAAACAAGGTATTTGATAATCTAAATAACAGATACGGAAGCGGGACTATTTGTGTCGCCAAAGAAAACTACGAAAAGTTTTACATAACTAGACGACAAAACTTAAGCCCCGCATACACATCAAATTTTGATGATTTACCTAATGTAAATTAGTTCACAGCAGGTATTGATGCCATAGACTCTTCAAAAGCTTCAGTATCAAACTTATCTTCAGCAAGATTGCCTGAAAAATAATCCATATATGCCTGCATATCAAAATGACCATGCCCACAAAGATTGAACAAAATAGCTTTTGATTTACCCTCAGCTTTACATTTAAGCGCTTCATCAACAGCACCTTTAATGGCGTGAGTAGCTTCAGGTGCAGGCATGATACCTTCTGTTCTTGCAAATTGTATACCTGCCTCTAAGCACTCTTTTTGACCATAAGCTCGAGGTTCCATATGACCATTATGAACTAAATGTGATAGCATTGGAGACATCCCATGATATCTTAATCCACCTACATGAGTAGGTGATGGCATAAAATCAGAACCTAATGTATGCATCTTCAATAATGGTGCAGATTTTAGAGTATCGCCAAAGTCATAGGAATATTTACCTTTAGTTAAAGAAGGACAAGAAGATGGCTCAACTGCAATAGCATGAACATCTTGTTCTCCTCTAAATTTTTTTCCTAAAAAAGGATTGCATAAACCTGAGAAATTACTTCCTCCACCAGTACATCCTATAACAATATCAGGATAATCATTTGCCATTTCCATTTGTAGAAGTGCCTCTTGCCCAATTATAGATTGATGCATTAAAACATGATTAAGAACACTTCCTAATGCATATTTTGTATCATCATTTGTAGCTGCAACTTCCGCTGCTTCAGAAATTGCTATACCGAGCGACCCTGAACTATTAGGATCCTTTTCAAGAATGGCTCTACCTGAATTTGTTTCATTAGACGGGCTAGCTACAACACTACCACCGTAACTTTCAATTATAGCTCTTCTGTAAGGCTTTTGATCATAGCTTACTCTTACCATGAATACTTTTATCTCTATTCCAAACACGGCCCCAGCATAACTTAATGCTGTTCCCCATTGACCTGCACCGGTTTCAGTTGCTATTTTTTTTACACCTGCCTCTTTATTATAAAAAGCCTGAGCTAATGCAGTATTTGGTTTATGGCTACCTGAAGGACTTGCTCCTTCGTATTTGTAATAAATTCTAGCTGGTGTATCTAATGCTTTCTCTAAAGCTCTAGCTCTAACCAGTGGTGTAGATCTCCAACGACCATAAGCCTCTAAAACTGGTCCTGGTATATCAATGTATCTCTCTTGTGTAACTTCTTGCATTATTAATTCCATTGGAAATAAAGGTGCTAAGTCATCTGGACCTATTGGTTGTTTTGTTCCTGGATTTAAGGGTGGGCTCATAGGCTCTTTTAAATCCGCTCCCAGGTTGTACCACTGTTTTGGCACATCACTGTCTTTTAGAAAAAATTTACTATCCTCACTCATAATGAGAGATTTTATTTTATTTGTTAGACAAAAAGTAGGATTATTTATTCACTATAAAACCTATTTAAGGCTGCTTCCTTGTTAATTAAGGGCAAAAGTTGTGCTACGAGCACCCCTATGAGTATTAAAAAACATCCAAAAATTTGAACATTTGTCAAATATTGAGAAAGAATAACCCAAGCTGCTAAGGATCCAAATACACCTTCAAGAGAAAATGTAATTGCTGCAGTGGAGGGTTTTACATATCTTTGACCAAATACTTGAAGAGTATAAGCAATCCCACTCGACATTACACCTACATATAAAAGCTCAAAGATTTCTTTAGATATTCCATCAATTGTTGGATTTTCAAAAATAAATATAAAAGGCAAACTGTAAAAAAAACATAATAAAAATTGAGATGAAGCTAGAGTAAATGGTGCATTTACAATTTCAAAGTATTCATCAATTAAAATACAATGTATTGCAAAAAATAAAGCACATACAATTACAAGTATGTCAGCAAATTGTGCTTCAAAACTATTTTCAAGAGTTAAGTAATAAGACCCTACCAGACATATTGATACAGATAACCAAATACTCCAGTGTATTTTCTTTTTTAAAAATAATCTCGAAATTATAGGAACAAATGGAACATATAATATAGTTAAGAAAGCTGCATTTCCAACTTTAGTATACTGTAAAGCATATTGTTGAAGATAAGTTCCTAATAATAAACTTAAACCAGTTAAAAGAACAACGAATACAAATTTTTTTTTATTTTTAAGATTTTTAATTTTATTAATCTCATAAAAAGCAAAAGGTAAAACTATTACACCACCAATAAAAAAACGCATATTTGTAAAAGTCAGTGGACCAATAAATTCCATTCCTGTAGTCTGAGCTACAAACGCTGTACCCCAAATTATTGAAGCTACTACAAGACATAAAGTAGATAAGAAATGTTTGGAGTTCATATGAAACTGGCTCCGCAGGTAGGATTCGAACCTACGACCTGTCGGTTAACAGCCGAATGCTCTACCGCTGAGCTACTGCGGAACGTTGAGTCAAACTACAATAATTTTTTAATTTTGCAATTAGCATTTTTTTATTCAAATAAAAATAATTTTCAATGATATTAGGGTTTATTTGGATATAATAAACATGTGGAAAAAATTCTATCACCATGTATCTCAATATGTAAAACTGATCCATCTACTGGATATTGTTATGGCTGTGCTAGAACTTCTGAAGAAAAAGCTACATGGAAAGACGAAAATACTACTAATGAATGGAAAATAAATAATATTTCTGAGTTAAAAAATAGACTTTCTGGTTGGCAATTATCATCATTTGAAGAGTCATATGAATTTAAGAAAAAAAATGGCATTTCATTAGCAAAGCATAAAATGATGAATAAATGAAAAAAATTAAAGGCTCATGTCTTTGTAAAAAAATTAGCTTTGAGATTAAAAATGAGTGCAGATACTCAGTTTTTTGTCATTGCCAGATGTGTCAGTCTGCAAATGCCGAATTTAGTTCCTATACAAAAGTAAAAAAAGAAAATTTATATTTTAAAAGTAAGAAAACTCTTAAATGGTTTGTTTCTAGTAAATATTATAAAAGAGGTTTTTGTTCAATTTGTGGAAGTTCATTATTTTTTCAGAAAAGATCTTCTGATGATTATATCTCAATATCAACAGGTACTTTAAATAAAAATATACCTCCTATTGGTCATATTTTTTACAAATATAAAAAATCAAAAATTAGTTTTTCTAAATTAAAAAAATTTTCTCAATCTGCCCAAGGATATTTTGATAGTTTTATTTACAGGATTAAATGAATTACTCATTAACAATCAAGATCATCTTAATTTTATTATTTATTTACCTTTTAATTATTTTTTATGTTTATGCAAAACAAAGATCTCTTCTTTATCTACCTCAAATTGATAATTATGACGATGAATTACTAATCATCCCTGCAGAACAAGTATTTATTGAAAATAGTTCAAATATAAAATTGAGATCAATTTTTTATAAACATCCATCAAATACTAAAACTACATTATTAATGTTTCACGGTAATGCTGGTCCTATTGAAAATAGATTTTACAAAATTAATAAGCTATCAAAATATGACCAAAACATATTACTTATTTCTTGGAGATCATATAGCGGTAATGATGGTCATCCTACCGAGGATGGTTTATATGATGACGCTAGAAGTGCCATAAAATGGCTTGAAGAAAAAGATATCTCTAAAGAAGATATTATTATTTATGGAGAGTCTTTAGGTACTGCCGTGAGTATAGAAATAGCTCAAAGTAACAACTTTAAAGGTATTATTTTAGAAGCACCATTTACTTCAATGATTGATGCAGCTAAATTTCATTATCCATACCTACCTGTTTCAATCATGCTTAAAGATAAGTATTTGAGTGATAAAAAGATTAGAAACGTTATTTCCCCTTTATTTATTATGCACGCTACAGGGGATGATATTGTTCCATTTAGAATGGGTGAAAAAATGTACGAATTAGCAAATTCGCCTAAAAGTAGTTATTTCGTTGATGAGAAAGAACATTTAGTAACATATGATAAAAATTTAATGAATAAGATGGATGAGTTTTATGAAAATATAATTAATGATGAATAAATTTAATAATCTTCCAGAACTATTTTATTTTCATGCAGATAAGAACGAAAATAATCAACACTTACTAAAACTCGATTCAAACAACCAAGTTATCTCAATGAGTTGGCTACAAACAAAAAATCTAACAAAGAAAATACATAATTTTTTAGCAAATAAATATCTAGGTGAATTAGAGAGAGTTTTATTAGTTTCAGAAAATAGACCTGAATGGATGGCCTCTGATATCGCTATAATGTCCAATAAACTTATCTGTGTTCCTAATTACACAACTTATACGTCAAGAGATTTTGAGCATATTTTAAATGACTCTCAACCTGTTGGTTTAATAGTTTCAAATAAAAATTTACTTCAGACAATTTTAATCGCTAGCGAAAAAGTGAAATTTAATTTCAAATTTATCTTATGTTTTGATTATTTTGAAAATAATTCAATTTCAAATTTAGTATTTTTAAATGACTTAATAGATGACAATAATGATAATAACAGAGAAAAAATTAAAGAAATTAAGCGCACAGATCCTGCTTGCATTATTTATACCTCAGGCACACAAGGATTACCAAAAGGTGTTATTTTAAGTCATGGTGGCATATTAAGTAATTGTGAGGGAGCATATGAACTTCTAAAAACTATAAAGAGTCCAGATTTAACCTTTCTTACTTGGTTACCTTTATCTCATTCATATGAACATGCAGTTCAATTTGTTCAGATTATTTTAGAAGCAAAAGTATTTTATAATAAAAGCATTGAAACACTTCTACCTACAATAAAAATTGCACAACCTCATATAATGACTGCTGTTCCGAGATTTTATAATAATCTTTATGCAAAAATGAAGATCAATCTTAAAAATCAATCTAATCTTAAACAAAATCTGTTTAATAAGACTATCCAGTTAGGAACAAAAAAATTTAAAAATATTAAATTAAGTTTTAGTGAAAATATAATTAACCTTATATTAGATAAATTAGTCAGAAAAAAAGTAAAAAATAATTTTGGTGGCAGATTAGAGGCTTTTATATCAGGTGGAGGACCTCTTGATCGTCAAGTAGGGGAGGCGCTTAATGCCCTTGGTTTAAAGACTTTACAAGGTTATGGCTTAACAGAAACCTCACCAGTTGTAAGCTGCAATTTATTAAATAAAGTAAAAGTTGATACAGTTGGTCCTATATTTCCCGGAGTTGAAGTTAAATTAGCAGAAGATGGTGAAATATTAGTTAAAGGGGAGAACCTTATGCTGGGCTACTGGAATAATAAAGAAGCTACTGAGCAAACAATAAAAGATGGTTGGCTCCATACTGGGGATATTGGTGAATTTGATGAGGACAATTATCTTAAAATTACAGATCGTAAAAAGGATATAATAGTTTCTCTAGGAGGTGATAATATTGCACCATCTAAGATTGAAAATATATTAACTTTATCTCCTGAGATAGAACAAGCCTGTGTTTTTGGTGAACAAAAGAATTATATTGCAGCATTATTAGTATTGAACTCAGAGAGTAAATCTAGTGATGAAGATATTCAAAGATATATTGATGAAGTAAATAAAGACTTAACTCAACCAGAAAAAATAAAAAAGTTTATCTTTATTGATGAGCCTTTTAGTATTGAAAATAATCTAATGACTCCCACAATGAAAGTTAGGAGACATGAAGTACAAAAAAAATATCAAAATCAAATTGATCAATTATTTTAATGCAATTATTTGCAGCCATAGATTTTGAAACAGCCACAAGTGAGAGAACATCAGCATGTGCTATTGGATATGTAATATTTAATAAGACTAAAATTATAAAAAAAGTCTCCCATTTAATAAGACCACCTAAACCTGAAGTTCATTTTACAGATATTCATGGTTTAACATGGGAAATGTTAAAGAAAGCTAAAACATTTGATAAAGTGTGGCGCCAAATTAAGAGTGAATTATCAGCTGTTGATTACTTTTTTGCACATAATGCTCCTTTTGATCGATCTGTCCTGCACTCATGTTGTTATTTTTATAATATCGACCTACCAAAACAAGAATTTAAAGATACTGTTGCAATAGCAAGAAAATATTGGGAATTTGAAAACAATAAACTAAATACAGTATGTAAAAATTTAAGAATTCCATTAAATCATCACGATGCATTATCAGATGCTAAAGGATGTGCTTTGATAGCTATTGAGGCTTTTAAAAAAGGTTATTTTATTTAATTTTATTACCTATAAAGCTCATAGAAGAAAAAATAATTATTAAGGCAATGCTCATATAGATCAAGGTGTTTATCGAATTTGTCTCATCCAATATCATTCCATATAAGAAAGGTGAGGCTGCTGAGGCCAAAACACCAAAAAATGTTAAAAGGGCCCTTATTGCACCTAGGTTTTTGACTCCATACATTTCTGCCCACAAAGAATTAGACATATTTTCAGTAAAGCCATTTGATAATCCAAGACCTGCCATGTAAAGATATAATACAAATATATGATTTGAAAATAACATCACAATAAATATTAAAGCCATGGGAATTAAGTGAAATGTGATTACACTCCTACCAGAAAATTTATCGACTAACAAACCAGAAACTAATGAACCACCAATTCCACAGATTGCATAAAAAATAAAACTTTGTGCAATATCTAACATTGTCCAATTATTTAATTGCCCAATAAAAACTTGATGAAATAAAAAACCAGTTACTGTAAATGACATAAATAATGTAAGAGGTAAATAAAGATAAAATTTAAGATCTGTTAAGACATCTCTTCTACTCCATGAAAATGAATTTTGTATATCTTCATTTTCGAACCCAGTTTCACTTTTAAAATTATTTTTATTTAATAGGTAGTATAAAAAAATTCCGAAAAATATTATTATAAATACAGATGAACTAAACCAAGTAATTCTCCAGCCAAAAGTTAATATTAAAATTACTACTACTAATGGATAGATCATCTCACCAAAAGAAAAACCAAATCCAGATATAGCTAATGCTTTTCCTCTATTAGCTTTAAAGTATCTTGCCATGGTCGTTCTTGAAGTGTGTCCCATGAGCCCTTGTCCAAAAAGTCTTAAAAAATAAATTACAAAAAAAAGGAGAATTACATTAAACACAATACTTGCAAAAAAACATGTTATCGAAAGACCTAATACAATTGCTAAAGTATATTTTTTAAGAGAGACCGTATCTATAAGTTTGCCAGCCCATATAATAGTTAACGCACTTAAAATTGTAGCTATTGAATACAGACTGCCAAATTGAGTATTACTTAAGTTAAATGTTTCTCTAAAATCTTCACTAAAAAGAGAGATAAAAAATGTTTGTCCAAATCCTGATGCGAATGCTATTAGAAAGCCAAATATTAATAAATTTGAATTTTTACTTATAAAATTAATCAAAACAAGAGGGATATTATGATTTAATGACTATATATCAATTATAAT
>QCJF01000009.1 GCA_003216195.1 Pelagibacteraceae bacterium AG-404-P08 | reverse complement strand
GTGATAGCCTTACTTGCAAACAACTGAGGATAACGCATTATATGCTTTTTTAGTCCTTCTTCTTCTACATAGGCAAATGCAAATTCTAATATGAAAGCTAATCTTTCTTTACAAAGTAGTGAGGTACAAATTCGATTTGTTGGTGTTCCAGGCATTTTATTTTTTTCGAACTCAGGTGAGCCTTTGATGCTGATAAGATTATTATCTTTTAAAACTGAGATTTCATCTTTTTCACTAATTGGCAAAAGCAAAGTATCGAGATTGAACTCAAACTCCTCACGAAAATAATTGAACTTTGTTTTATCATAAGATGAAGATGCATAAAATGCTCCTTCCACTGGATATGATGAGCTTTCGTCATAATCCATATTATTAGAGAAAATCATCAACTGTGTTATGTTTGCAAAATTTCTAAATTTTTTATTTCTAAAGCGGGTTTGGATACGTTTATGTTCGGCTAGGATACCATCTCGGTTATTAGGTTTTTTTACTTCAATGAAGGCAAGAGGTATACCATTAATAAGAAGAGTTATATCAGGCCGGAATTCATCCTCACCATTTTTATATTTCAATTCAGTCACTACTTGAAAAGTATTCTGATCAAAATTATCAAAATCAATCAACCTAACACCAGACCTATTAACAAGTTTTTTGTAAAAAGCCCTGCCTAAATCTTCATTTTCGAGCACTAAAGAAATTTCATCGAGAGTTTGTCTTGCCCCTCTTTGACTTAGTTCAGGATTTATTTTTTGGATACTTTTAAGAAAAATTTCAGGGAAGATATTTGTAGATTCATTTATATCGTAGATTTGGTCTTTTAGAGAAATATACTCATAACCTAGGCGCATACAATGAAGTATTGCTGGGATTTTCACTCTTGAGTCCTCGGTAAATTTCATAAATTTAATAAATCAAACTTTGAGTTTATCTCCAAGATTAAAAGGATCTATAAAACTAAGGAATATTCCCAAAAACCATTACTTATATGTTTTTTTGGTTGTGTCAAAATATTTTGGAATTGGGTTCGATTACTCTTAACACGATGGCTCTTTTTGCTATTATCTCGTGCTTAATCATGGATACTTTTAAAAAAATTGTTGTAATAGGTGCAGGTACAATGGGCTCAGGTATTGCTGCACATTTAGCTAATTCTAACCGCCAAGTGGTTTTGCTTGATCTCAAAGGCAAAGACAAACCCAACCAAATATCTGAAAATGCGATTGATATTATCAAAAAGTCTGACCCTCCTCTTTTAGTGGAGCGCTCTCGTCTAGAACACATCAAACCCGGTAACCTCGACGATGATTTTGATGAAATTAAAGATGCGGATTGGGTCATAGAAGCTGTTGTTGAGCGCATCGATATCAAACACAAACTTTACTCCCAAATTGATAAAGTTCGCAGCCCCAACTCTATTATTTCATCTAATACTTCGACAATTCCTCTTTCAATTCTGACACAAGAGATGTCTGATAACATGAAAGCAGATTTTTGTATTACTCACTTTTTTAATCCTGTCCGATTTATGAGATTATTAGAGATCGTTGAAACACCAACCATGAATAAAGATAAGATGGGCGGACTTCGCGATTTTTGTAAAAATGAGCTAGGCAAAGGAATTGTCAATTGTAATGATACCCCTGGTTTTATTGGTAATCGAATTGGTGTGTATGCAATGCAGGTTGCGATGTATGAAGCATTAGAGCGAGGCCTTCCAGTAGAAATAGCTGATGCCTTATTTGGCCGACCATTAGGAATTCCTAAAACAGGCGTTTTTGGATTATATGACCTTATAGGTATTGATTTGATGAAAGATGTCCTTGCAAGTTTTAAAAAAGAATTACAAGAAGATGACCCTTTTATGGATGTAGTGAAACCTCATCCTTTAGTCGAGCAGTTACTTGATAAAGGCTATAATGGAAATAAGGGTCCTGGTGGTTTTTATCAAACAACAATTGTTGAAGCTGATGAACATGTTAAAGCCATGAATACTTCAGACATGAGTTATTATGATTTTGATAAAGTAGATTTAGAAATCGCAAGAAGAGTTGAGAAAGAGGGCATTAAAGCACTTCTTGATGATGATAGTGAGTACGGTCGATATGCTTTTGCAGTTCTAGCAAAAATCATTAATTATAGCGCTTTTTGCATTCCTGAAGTTTCATCAAAGGTGACAGACATAGATGATGCTCTTCGTATGGGATTTAACTGGAATGAAGGGCCATTTGAATTATTAAATGAGTACGGGCTCACCAAATTTGTTCAGCGACTTCAAGATGAAAAACAAGAAGTGCCAGAATTACTTACAACTATGATTAGATTAAAACAAGAACCTTATGACTCTACTTCTTCGCGTGCCTATAATCATGAAGCAGGCATGAAGTTTATCTCTAGAGGAGCGGGAGTTCGCCGATTAGGTGACCACAAAAAATATGCAAATCCATTATCTCGAAATTTTGCTGCAACTATTTGGCAATTTAATGATGAACCTCGAGAACAGAAGATACTGTGTTGTGAATTTCACACTAAGGCAAATGCTTTAAACGCAGATGCAATGAAAATTCTAGAGGAGTCAGTTAACCGTCTTGAACAAGATAATTATCAAGGACTAGTTGTTTATAATGAGGCTATGAATTTCTCTGCAGGTGCTGATTTAAATACCATGATTGGTTTAGCTGACGTGAAAGATTGGAAAGGTATAGATAAATACCTATCTGATTTTCAATCTGCGTGTATGAAAATGAAATATGCTTCGAAACCAACAGTTAGTGCGGTAGCAGGTTTAGCAATTGGAGGTGGTTTTGAAGTAGCATGTCAAACTTCTAAGATGGTTGCTCACATGAATAGTACTTTAGGTTTAGTAGAGACAGGTGTTGGCCTTGTTCCAGGTGGCGGTGGGTGTAAAGAATTATTATGGAGATGGGTACAAGACAAAAAGTATTTAAATGACCATGATCAAGCAGCTCTTCAAGTATTTGATATTATAGGATATGGCCTAATGGCCCATTCCCCATTGCAAGCTAAAAAGCATAAATTTTTTCTAGATGATGATATTTTTGTTTTAAATAGAGATAATCTCCTTGTGGAGGCTTTTAATCAAGTATCATTATTAAAGAATGGATATTCAGCTCCTGAAAAGCCAAAGTTCACACTAAGCGGACATGAGGTAAAAGAGAAAATGCACCAAGTTTTATTGGATTTAGAGCAAAAAAAGATCATTTTTGGCTATGATGTTGATATTGGTCTTCATTTAGCAACCGTACTTAGCGGGGGTGATACAACTAAATCAAAAGAATTGTTGGAAGCTGATCTTTATGATTTAGAGCGACAGTCTTTGATAAATTTAATACAATCCAATAAGACGAGGGATAGGATCCATGCAATGTTGTCTACGGGGAGAAGGCTAAAAAACTAATGAATAATTTTGAACAAGGAATGCATAAAAATGATGCAAACTTTGTTCCTTTAACCCCCATAAGTTTCCTTGATCGAATAAAAGACGTATACCCCGACTATGAAGCCATAGTATATAAAGAAAGAAAGTACTCTTGGAGACAAGTTTACGATCGATGCACTCGATTTGCCAGTGCTTTAACAAAAGTTGGAATTGGCAAAGGTGATGTTGTTTCTATTATGGCAGCAAACACTCCTGAATTATTTGAATCGCATTATTCTGTTCCTATGACAGGAGGTGTTGTTAACACAATTAATACTCGTTTAGACACCAGAACAGTTGCTTACATACTAGATCATAGTGACTGTAAAGTTTTTATAGTGGATCGACAATTTCACAATGTAGCAATTGACGCTATTGCTCAAGTTAACCGAGAGATCATCGTTATTGATATTGATGACAAACAAGCAGGTTTAGGAGATATTCCATCAATCGGGAAATTAGAGTATGAAAGTTTCCTGCAAACAGGTGATGAGGGGTTTGAATGGATAAGACCTGATGATGAGTGGCAGGCTATTTCACTGAACTATACATCTGGAACAACAGGAAACCCAAAAGGTGTTGTGTACCATCACAGAGGGTCCTATTTAATGTCAATGGGAAGTATCACTGCATGGAATATGCCTAATCGGCTCACCTATTTATATACAGTACCAATGTTTCACTGTAATGGCTGGGGGTACCCATGGACTTTGGCGATGCTCCATGCCCGTGTAATATTTATACGAAATATAGTTGTTAAAGAAATTTTTGAATTAATCGATGAATATGAGGTGACTCATTTTGGAGGTGCTCCTATCGTATTAAATATGATAGCAAATGCCCCTTCAGATGATCAAAAAGCACTGAAAAATAAAGTTTATGTTATGACTGCTGGTGCACCGCCTCCTAGTTCAATTCTTCAAAAAATGGAGTCTTTAGGCTTTGAGGTTATGCATGTATATGGACTGACTGAAACTTATGGCCATGTCGTTCATTGTGCTTGGAATAAGGACTGGGATAATTTAGCAGATGAAAAGCGATCTGAGCTAAAAGCCTATCAAGGGGTTCGCTATCCACACACAGAAATGGTATCGGTCATAAACCCAGAAACACTTGAACCTGTTCCTTCCGATGGGAAAACCATGGGGGAGATTATGATCCGAGGAAATACTGTCATGATGGGGTACTATAAAAATGAAGAGGCTACTAAAGAGTCGATGAAAAGCGGATGGTTTCACTCGGGCGACTTAGCAGTAATGCACCCTAGTGGATATATTCAAGTTAAAGATCGTTCAAAAGATATTATTATTAGTGGTGGTGAAAATATATCATCTGTAGAAATTGAAAATATTATTACAAAGCACCCTGCAGTATCATTAGCAGCAGTTGTTGCTAGACCTGATGAAAAATGGGGTGAGACACCCTGTGCTTTTATAGAATTAATTGAGGGTCAAACGGTAGAAGAAGATGAGTTAAAGAAATTTTGTAGAGAGCACTTAGCTGGTTTTAAAATGCCCAAAACTTTTGTATTTCAGGTCTTACCAAAAACATCAACTGGTAAAATTCAAAAGTACGAGTTAAGAGAAACAGTCAAAAATCTCTAATTTAATTTTTTATTTTTATCTTCAGTATTTATCACTTTAATAGCTTTTAGTTTTTTATAACACATGTAACAGACAAGATTATGATGACTTTTAATTAAATTTTGAACTTTCTTAGGAGCTGTTCGAATTTCAGATTCAATATACACACTATCCATGACTGATAGCTCTCCCTCGCAATATTTGCATTTCTCAGCCATGACTAATATTTTAAATTTTTCTTAATTTTGTTCCAATACTGAAAAAATCTTTTTGCTGGATGAAGATAATTCTCATGCAATAAGAAGTAATCGGGTAACTGCTCTAAATCATATTTTTCACCTAATTTTTGAAATAAATTTTGGTAAATAGGTCTAAAAGTAGATTTTGTTATAATTTTGGATATGGTGTTTTGGTTATGAATTTCTTGCAATATCTCATATGTATTACCTCTATAGATTTCAGCCCCTGCCTCTCTAGCTAAAAAGTATCTATTTTCAATGATTTTGTCACTAAGCTCATAGCCTTCAGTTAAAGTATCATCAAAGATGTAAACAGGATTACCTTCAATACCGGCTGGTACTCTCATAAACTCGTCATATAAATAAATTAACTTCATAAATTGGGAAAGAGCCTCGAGCTAATTTCTTCATAGCTGCCATCTATTTCTCTATTCTTCTCAGGTATAATGTCTATGCTTTTGTGACAGTATTTGTGAACATTTTCTAAATTAAATATATAAGGTTTTCCTGCAAAGGTACTCGCGATCCACTGCCAAGAGAAGTTATTACTTGCAATATCTCCATCCAGTAAATGACTCATAAAAAACTTCGCTCCAGCTTGCCACTTCACTCTTCTAAAGTGAATAATATAAGAAGCCAAATACATACGTGCATGGTTATGAAGGTACCCAGTGCTAGTGAGTTGCTCGATGAAAATATTAATAATCTGTGTTGGTGTTGTTGCTGACATAACATCCTCAGGCAAGTTATCTTGATATTCTTGAGCTTGAAATCCAGTTTTATATTCTTCTACATCTGTCCATAGTTGATCAGGATGATGGTACGCATAGCTTCTCCAAAAATCTCTCCATGCTAATTCTTGAATAAACTTTTCACTCTCAACAAAATTATATTTGTCTCGAATACATTGATAGAGCTCTTTGTTAGTGATGACTCCATATTTTATATGGGCTGATAATCTTGAAATTTGTCCATTCAAAAAGTTTCTTGTCTTTGCATAGAGTGCTGGGTTAAAAGAATTGAATTTTTCCAGTGCATCTTGTCTTGATAACATGGAGCTATTCGAATTTTTTGATATTGGTATTAGATCTTGAACACTTGAGATTTTCACTTTTAATTATACATAAAATCTGTGCTAATAGATTGTTTGTAAATCGAAGGTGATTTTGGTTTCAGGGGGGAGCTGAGAGATTCTTGAAATATCCACTTCATTTAATATTGCAATTTTTGGATACCCGCCAGTACAAGGAATGTCCCGCATTAATACAATGGGTTGCCCATCACTTGGCACTTGAATAGACCCAGGTAATATTCCTTCAGACAAAATATCATGAGATTTAGAACTAATGAGACTCTCACCTTTGAGCCTGATACCCATTCGATCACTTTGATTAGTTATCGTAAAAACACCGCTAATAAAAGATTGTAGAGTATT
The DNA here is from genome assembly GCA_003216195.1 of Pelagibacteraceae bacterium AG-404-P08. Taxonomy (GTDB): domain Bacteria; phylum Pseudomonadota; class Alphaproteobacteria; order HIMB59; family HIMB59; genus HIMB59. Next base: position 50,511 of record QCJF01000009.1, on the reverse strand, counting down.
GTCTGAGAAATATTGAAGTTGAGGACCTGGATAAACCTTGAAATTGGTTACCTTTTCTAAATCAGGTTTTGGTATAGAGATAAGATCCCAAGAGCTTACATCTTTGCTAATGTGAAATATATCTTCATCATTTAAAGGTCGATTAATCGAACCTATTCCTGCTTTTGTGTCAGTAGAGTAGCTATTAAGACAAGGCTCTAACCCAAGTCCATGCTCAAAAGCTATGTATCCATATACTGAGTCTATTGTATTGTGAATAATCAATTCATCGCCCTCAAATAAATTAATACTCTTATAGGGCTGGCACTCAAGCTGGCTGTTGTTATTTTTCTGAATACTCATATTACAATTACCACCAACACAAATCTTAACAGATCCTTCTTTTACTTTTATTGAAGGTCCCACATAAGCAAATTCTAGAAATTGATTTTGATGATTGGGTATAATTTTATGTAGCTCTGTAATAATTCTTTGGTCCATTGCTCCACTTGGTGAAACTCCTAAGTGCTGATATTGAAATCTTCCAAAGTCTTGAATCGTTGAATGAGTCCCTGCACGAGTGATTATGATTGAGTTCATGACGAGTATTCTTTGATCAATTCATTTAATGAAAAATTATATTTTCTTATTTTTTCAAACTCTGAAAGTGATACGGAGTAAAATTTTACTTCATCACCCGGAAGAAAAAGGGAAGGGTAAGAACTTTGTAAATCAAAAATATCAAATGGTATTTGTCCAATTATATTCCAACCTCCAGGTGAAACTTTTGGATATATACAGGTATGGTTTTTTGCTATGCCAATGGATCTAGCAGGAATTTTTACCCTTGGAGTAGCTAACCGCGGTGTGATTAATTGGGAGGGAATATCCCCTAAATATGGAAACCCCGGCATGAAGCCTATATAATATGTATAGTAACGAACTGATGAGTGAAGATTGATAACCTCTTCTTTTGTAATCTTGTGAAGTTTTTGGATGATCTTTATGTCTAAAGCAAAATCTTCATTATAGCATGCTGGTATTTCCCATGTTTTAGTGACTTTTTTGTTAGTTTGAGGGTTTGTATCTTTCATTTTCATACTAATTTTGTCTTTGTTTTGATCTCTAATTTTAGAATTTTCAAAAATTACTACTATTTTATTGAATGAGGGAATAATGTTTAGTGATTGAAGATTAAGGTTTGAAATATTTATAAATGCCTCATTTACCTCCTGTGATATAGATTTTGAGGTTTCATTTCCAAAATCTAAGACTAAACCCCGATCCCCATAAGAATTTATTCCTTTGAAATACACGCTAATATCATAATGTAACTTTGGTGCATTTGAATAAAATTAATTTAAATTCTGATATCGCAGAAAAAGACTATAGTTTTTTTGAGACTGTTGATGCGCAGCTAATAAATAATATTAGCTCTGCTAATCTTTCCTGTTTATATCATGGGGGGTCAAAAGACGTTGTTTTTAAAGCACTAAGTTACTGTAAAACAAAACGTGTTTCAGTTGGTGCACATATTTCTTTTTTAGACAGAGACAATTTTGGGCGCACAAAAATTAATTGGAACAAAAAACTAATCCAGGAAATTGTCAAAGACCAATTAATGTTTATGCATAATCTTGCCTCTAATATTAATTTTCCATTAACACATGTTAAGCTTCATGGAGCTTTGAGTAATATGGCATGCGTTGACCAAGACCTTTCTAGTGAAATAGTAGATGTTTTAAAAAAAAATTTCCCATCAATGATATTACTTGCACCTGCTTTAAGTGAACTTGCTAAAATCGGTATGAATGGCAACATACCCACCGCCCTTGAGATTTTTGCAGATCGCACTTATGAAGATGATGCTACTTTATCACCTCGTTCCATTAATGACTCTTTGATAACAGATCCTAGAAGCGCCAAGGAGCATGTAAAAGCCATGATTATACAAGGAGGGATTATTTCACGTAATGGGAATACTCTCAAAACAAACATTCATTCAGTGTGTGTTCACAGTGATACGCCAAATAGTGTTGAAATTTGTGAACAAATTTGCATACTCCTTCATGAAATGAAGATAAAAAAAGCAGCTCTTCCAGAATTTTTCTAAGACTAAAATGAATAATTATTTTTTTTACGGCACTCTTCGCTCTATTGCAATATTAAAGAAGGTTATAGGAGGAAAAACTGATCACTTAAAAATAACTAAAGCTTTTGCACCAAAAAGTGAATTGCGTTTAGTCATTAATGAAAACTTCCCGGTAATAATCTTCGGTGAAAATTATTCTGGCGTTGAAGGTATAGTGGTTAAAGGATTAACCGAAGAAGATATAGCACGTATACGTTTTTTCGAGGATGTAGAGTTTTCTCCTAAAACAATGATTATAGACATAGGGGGAATTCATGAAGAGGTCAATTATTTTTCACAAAAAGGAGTTGAGCCCTCTTTAGACCCTTGGATCTATGATGAGTGGAAAGAAAAAGAGGAGGTTTTATCCTTAGTGACAACCGATCTCTGGATGCAACTTTACGGAAAATATACAGCTGAAGAGGCAGATCAATATTGGAATGACGTAAAAAAGCAGGCATATCATCAATACCTCTCTCAACAATGAAAATTATTAATTTAATTTTCTTAATTTCTATATTTTTTACATTTAGTTCTTTATCTGATGAAACAACAAGTTGGGAATTATTAAAAGAGGGTGGCAAAGTAGTTTTTATTCGTCATGCATATGCTCCCGGAGGCGGTGATCCCAATAATTTTGAATTATACGATTGTTCAACACAAAGAAATTTAAATGAACAAGGAATTAATCAATCTAAACGAATGGGTATATTATTTTCTAAATATTCTATTCCAATAGACTCTGTTTATTCCAGCGAATGGTGTCGCTGCAAAGAAACCGCTCGTCTTGCATTTGGAAATTTTGAGAGTTTAAGTGCCTTAAATTCAACATTTTCAGCTGATTATCAAAAAAACCATTCAAAACAAATGTATGAATTAAATCAATTCATTAAAAATTGGGACGACAGTCAAGGTAATTTAATTTTTGTAACCCATTATGTAATTGTTGGAGGTTTTCTTGATTATTATCCAAGTTCAGGAGAAATGGTGATAACAGATAAATCTCTATCAGTTCTTGGCACTATTAAAATAAATTTTTAAAAGAATACCCTTTCAATAAACCAATATAAACCAATCATTGAAATTATAATCGAAATAGGAATTTGCAAAAATACTCTATACCAACTTTGACGTGAAGGTATTATAAAGATAATTGATGCTAAGATAATAATTGCTATCTGTGCTATTTCTACACCAATGTTAAATGAGATTAAACTTAAAACAAGTTGACTAGTATTTAACCCAATATCTCCCAGCACAAACGCAAAACCTAAACCATGAATTAATCCAAAAATAAAAATTATTAAATACCGAAGTAAAGTTGAACGTCTTTGAAATATATTCTCAATTGCAACATAGCTTATAGACAATGCTATTAATGGTTCAACAATAGTAGCCGGTATAAAAATTAAATTAAAACTAGCTAGAATAAGTGTGATCGAATGTGCAACTGTAAACATTGTGACTTGAAGTAATAAAGGTTTAAATTTGATGGCGTAAAAAAAGATACCTATTATGAACAAGATATGGTCAAGTCCCTTAGGAACAATATGCTCTATCCCTAAAACTAAATATTCAATTGTTGTACTAAAAGCTGAAGATCGTGTCTGTTGGGATATGAGTGATGATCTTTCAGCAGGTTGTAAATAAGTTGTAAATAAAACAGATTCTTTTGATAAATCCTCAAAATGTCTAATTACCACGGGACCCAATTCTTTTTCAAATTGAATGGTAAAAGACTCATCTTTTATTTCAAAACCCATGTTTAAAGTTGTATCTCTGGGAAATTCATCGTTAGTTTCTTGAAAAGTATCTACATTTCTTAAAGAAAGAGGAATAGTTTCATCTCCGATATTGATTTTAATCTTATCTGTAAATTTGTTTTCATTTTCTATGACCATTTTCTCTACTTCTTCAGTGGAAAGGGCCCGTAACGCATCATATTTTTGAGATTGAGGTGAGTCGTTGGTATCCTGATATAAAGAGGCATCAATTTCAGAAAGAACAGTTTCTGCATTTAATTTAAATTCGATTGATGCATTTCCTTCAATAATGGTAATATCCATCACCGCGGGTTTAATTTCGTGTGAATACAGAGGAGAGCTCAATATTAAAATTAGAAAAAATAAGTACTTAATCATTCGGTCATGTTTACCAAAATTCCCCCAAAAATTCTTTATATTTTTTTGCTCCTTATTGCTTATTCTATTAGAGCAAACGCTCATGAATTTTGGATCGAGCCTACGCAATATCAACTTAATGATGACTTAATAAATGCTCACTTGAGGGTAGGACAAGAATTTCAAGGTATGGTTTTAATGTATAATCCACAAGATTTTAAAACATTTAAAATATTATCTGGATCCAAAAATAAAAAAGAAAAAATAAAGGGCATACTAGGTGATGTGCCTGCAATTAATATAACGACTAATTTAGACAATTTATTAATTATTTATCATGAAACTAAAGATAAATATGTTGATTATAAAAAGTTTCAAAAATTCGAGGATTTTGTTAATGAAAAAGGTTACCAGCAACTAATCAATACTCATTTTGAGAAAGGATTTCCCGAAAGTAATTTTATTGAGAGTTATCGTCGTTATGCAAAATCTATTATTACACTAAATGGCAGTGAGGGGAAGGATAAAAAAACAGGACTTCTATTTGAATTTGTTTTAGACCAAAATCCTTACAAAGCATTGAATCTAAAGCAAATGAGTGGAACTCTATATTACAAAAAAAAACCACTAAAAAAAAATCTTGTTACAATTTTTTCGAAATATAAAAATACAAGCTTATCAATTGTAAATACCATAACGGATGATAAAGGAAAATTCACTTTTGATATTGAACAAGGAAGGGAATATCTTTTAGACTCAGTTGTGATTTATCCATTAAAAGCAGACCCAGATAAAAATGAGCCAATCTGGCATAGTGATTGGGCATCAACAACTTTCTTAATACCTGAAAATAATCTTTAATTATTATTAATTAGTATAAAATAGATAATTATGATTTTTGCTTTAAAAGTTTTATTTGCTGCTCTTGTGATTGCATTTGCAAGTTGGCTTTCTGGTAAAAAACCTGAGCTATCTGGATTTATTATTGCTCTTCCAATAGCCAGTATAATAGCCATAGCCTTCTCTTTCTTAGAGCATAAAAATACTGAAAATACTGTAATATTTGCAAAAAGCATTCTTATTGGAGTACCTGTCTCATACTTATTTTTTTTACCTTTTTTCTTTGCAAAAAATCTCAATATGAATTTTTGGTTAATTTATTTGATTGGATTGACTTTACTCGTAATAGGATATTTTGTTCATAAATATATTATGAGTTTAATTTGAATGTTTGAGTTATTTGCAGACTCAACTCCAAATGCAAGAAAAATTTCAATAATGTTAGAGGAGATTAATGAGAGTTATGATTTGACCTTAATTAATTTAAATAAGGGCGAACAATTCAACGAGGAATTTAAAAAAATTTCTCCATTTTCAAAAATTCCTGTTTTAAGACATAATAAAAAGACCATATTTGAGTCCGGTGCTATCTTAATTTACTTGGCAAATTTATCAGGAGAATTTTATGGCTCAAATCAAAGTTTAACAACCCAGTGGTTGATGGCTCAAATGGGTTATATAGGCCCAATGTTAGGTCAGCATCATCAATTTCATCATTATAATCCTGGCAAAAGTGATTTTGGTGAAGATAGATATTTTAAAATTGCAGAAACGATATACAAAAATTTAGATGATCATTTATCTATAAATGAATATTTGGCAAATGAATATTCAATTGCAGATATTGCAACATTTCCTTGGATCGCCAGACATCCAATTCATGATATAGGTCTGAATAAATATATCAATCTTTTGCGTTGGTATAATCAAATATCACTCAGACCTGCTGTCTTAAAAGGATATGATCTATTTAAAGATGGCTCAATACCACCACCCGCATAATCAAAATGAAAGTATACTTTAATGGTTCATGTAATATTTGTAATGCAGAAATAAGTCATTATAAAAAGAAAACCCTCAACATAAACTATGTTGATATTTCAAAAAATAAAGATGAGCATATAAATCATCTCTCGAAAAAAGATTTATTTAGAAGAATGCATGTATATCATGATGGAAAAATTTTTTCTGGATCAGAGTCTTTTTTAGTTTTATGGGACACAATTCCAAGATGGAGATATCTGTCTTTATTGTTGAAGCTACCATTATTTAGACAATTATGGAAAATTGCATACGAAGTATTAGCTTTACTACTTTATTTGAAAAACAAAAAAAAAATTGAGTAGAACCATTCTTGAAGAAATCCACAAGAATGGTTCTGGAGGATTAAGGTTAGTTATTAATTGTTACTTTTTTGAGAAAATTTAGATCAATCAATATATCTTTATAAATGGGGATATTTTTGCTATTTGGCAATACATAGTGAGAAAATCTAATTTTTTAAATGATTTAATTTTATCACTTCACCAATAAAATATAACGATCCCCCAAAATAAATTGTGGTCTGATTTGATGAGAGTTTATTAATCATTTTAAATGAATCTGTTAAGGAATTTGCAAAATAGAGCTTAAGGTATTTGGGCAGTAGATCCTCAGTAATAGAGTTTTCCTCATTCATTTTAACAACAATTATTTTATTAAAATGATTTGATAAGCTAGAAAGCATCTGAATATATTTTTTATTATTTAAAAAAGAGCATATGAGTATTTTCCTATTTTTTGGTAATGATTTAATTAATGCTTTCATGCCATCGATATTGTGAAAACCATCTAGATAAATATTCTTATATTTCTTTATTTTTTTATTTAAAAGTCCGCTCTTAATTTGTTGCAATCTTCCAGGCCACTTACAATTCATCAACGCTTTTTCTGTTTTTCCTATTACAAATTTTTCTTTCAATATATTTCTCGCTAAATGTATTGCTAATCCAGCATTAATTAATTGATGTGATCCTAATAAACTTAATTTTGATAGATTTACTCTTATATCATCCGATAAATAAAAATTAGATTTTATTTTCCAATGATTATTAAATAGATTTGCAGTTAATTTTCTTTTCTTTAATTGTGACTTAACATATTTCATAACATTTGTTTTCTGTCGATTAATAAAAATCGTACTTTTTGGATTTAATATTCCTAATTTCTCAAAAGCAATTTGATACAATGAATTTCCTAAATAATCTTGATGATCTAAAGAAATTGGAGTAATAGCTGCATACTTTGATTTTTTTAAAATATTTGTAGCATCAAATCTTCCCCCAAGCCCAACTTCTAATATTAGATAGTCAGCTTTATGATCTTGAAAAGCTTTGAACGCTGCAGCAGTAGTAATTTCAAAAAATGTTATCAAGTTTCCTTCATTTTTATCTTCGCAATACTTCAAATACTCTAATAATTTTTGATTGGAAATTTCTTTAGATCTTAATTGAATTCTTTCATTAAATTTTACAAGGTGAGGTGTGGAGTATACGTGTGTTGAATAATCATGATGATTGAGAATTGATTTCAAAATAGCTGCTGTTGAACCTTTTCCATTTGTACCAGCAATATGAATAACTTTTGGCAGTAAATTTTCATCAAAATTTATTTTCTTCAAAAGTTTTTTAATTCTCCCTAAAGATAAATCTGAAAATTTTGGATGTAGATTTAGTAGCCTTTGAAAAATGGGATCTTTCAAGAATTTATTTTTTTACGAATGATAGAACTTTTGAAAGTGTTTGACTTAATTCTTTTCGATGGACAACCATATCAACCATCCCGTGTTCAAGAAGATATTCGGCAGTCTGAAAATCCTCAGGTAATTGTTCTTTGATCGTCTCTTCGATAACTCTTTTTCCAGCAAAACCAATCATACTTCCTTTTTCAGCAATAATAATATCTCCAAGCATCGCAAACGAAGCGCTCACACCTCCAGTAGTAGGATGAGTGAGAACACTCACGTAAGGAATTTTATGTTGGTCTAGCATATTCACTGCTGCAACTGTTTTAGGTAGTTGCATTAAACTCACAATACCTTCTTGCATTCTTGCACCTCCTGAGGAAGCAACAGATATAAATGGACAATTCAAATTAACAGCGTTTTGACAACCAATTTTAAATGCTTCACCAACAAATTGTCCCATTGAACCACCCATAAAATTAAAATCTAAAATAAAAACTACAACTTTTGTGCTTCCAATTTCACCTTTAGCTAAAATAGCAGCATCTTTTTGATCAGTTTTCTTTTGTGCAGCTTTCATCCTGTCTGTGTATTTTTTAAGATCTTTAAATTTTAGAGGATCATTATTTTCAAAAGGCACCTCGATTAATTCATAATTTTCGTTATCAAATAAATTATTTAATCTACTTTTTACATCCATCCCCATATGAAAGTCACAATATGAACAAACATTAAGATTTTCTTTTAAATCACTTACATACAGGGTTCTTTCCCCACATCCACACTTAGTCCATAAATTAGATGGAGACTCTTTTCGATTAACAAGGGAGCTTAATTTAGGTTTTACATAATCTGTGAGCCAGTTCATATTTAGACCTTAACCTCTTTGATAAATTTTTTAAGGCTTTTAAGGTACCTATTAAAATCCATTTTTAGATCAAAATATTTTTGAATAAGAGCTGAGCCAATTATAACACCGTCTGCATTTGTTTTTTTGAATATATCAATGACATCTTTTTTAGACTTAATCCCAAATCCAACTAAAACAGGAACAGAAGACATTTTTTTTATAGACTTAACATTTCTGTTTATTTCTTTGTAATCTAATTTATTTGAACCTGTAATTCCTGTTGCTGATATATAATAAATGAATCCTTTTGAATTTTTTAAAAGTTTTTGTGATCTTTTTTTATCAGTCATTGGAGAGATTAACTTGATTAAGTGTATGTTATTTTTAGACAATGACTTTTTGATCGCATCTTCCTCCTCAAAAGGCAAATCAACAATTATTATACCATCGACAAAATTTTTAATATTTTTGATAAATTTATGTAATCCAAATTTACGAACAGTATTTAAATAACACATTATAACAAATGAAGTATTATTTTTAGATTTACTCAAATATTTTATTAAATCTAGTGATTGTTGTGTTGATAAATTTGACCTTAGTGCAAGTTTATTTGCCTCTTGGATGATAGGACCATCTGCCATTGGATCAGAAAAGGGAAGTCCAAATTCAATAATATCGGGTTGATGAGATAAAATTTCATTAAATATCTTTTTACTTTGATTTAGTGTAGGAAACCCGCATGTCATAAATAATGAGAGTATTTTTTTCTTAGGAAGCGAGTCTAGATTATTCATCTGCATCAAATCCAATTGCTTTAGCTGCGGTAAATAAATCTTTATCACCTCGACCACACATATTTAAAATTACAACTTTATTTTTATGTTTATTTTTAAATGCTTTAATTAAGTAGGCTAGGGCATGAGAAGGCTCTAATGCAGGAATAATCCCCTCTAGTTTTGAACATGTTTGAAATGCTTTAAGGGCCTCTTTATCGGTTACACCAAAATACTTAACTCTTTTAATATTTTTTAGGTGAGAGTGTTCAGGCCCTACACCAGGATAATCGAGACCAGCAGAAATAGAATGAGCCTCTTTTATTTGCCCATCATTGTCTTGTAAAACATAACTGTAACTACCATGTAAAATACCGGGAGTTCCAGAGGTCATTGTAGCAGCTGTTTCTTCTGTTTTGGCCCCTCTACCAGCTGCCTCTACTCCAATAATCTTTACCTTTTTATCATTTAAAAATGGATAAAATAAACCCATGGCATTTGATCCGCCTCCAACGCAAGCTATTAAATAATCTGGTAGTTTTTTCTCTACTTTTAATATTTGCTCTCTTGCTTCTTTTCCAATTATAGATTGAAAATCTCTTACCATTCTCGGATAAGGGTGAGGACCAGCGGTAGAACCGATAATATAAAAAGTATCTCTGACATTTTTAATCCAATCTCTTAAAGCTTCATTCATTGCATCTTTTAAAGATCTACTGCCAGACTCAACAGGAATAATGGTGGCCCCTAGAAGCTTCATTCTAAAAACATTCGGTTTTTGTCTTTCGATATCTTTAGATCCCATGTAAATATAACAAGGAAGATCAAAAAGAGCACAAACAGTAGCTGTTGCAACTCCGTGTTGTCCAGCACCCGTTTCAGCAATAATTCTTGTTTTCCCCATTTTTTTTGCAAGGAGTATTTGTCCGAGGCAATTATTGATTTTATGGGCTCCTGTATGATTTAGCTCATCTCTTTTAAAATATACTTTTGGTCCATTAATATATTTAGATAAATTTTTTGCGTAGTGCAAAGAGGAGGGCCTACCGACGTAGTTTTTAAAAAGATCATTTAGCTCTTTTTTAAATTTTTTATCCTTTTGAATTTTTTTGTAAGATTTATCTAAATCTAATAATAGGGGCATTAATGTTTCTGAAACATACATGCCACCAAACTCACCAAATCTTCCAACAGTGTTAGGTTGTTTATATGTTTTCATTAATTATATATTGATGAAATAATACCATCTATCAATGTAAGGCTTTTTTCACCCGGTTGTTCCTCTACTCCAGAATTTATATCAACAAAATCCGCGCCTGTTAAGTCAATTGCCTTTTTGATATTAGTGACATTTAGACCTCCTGATAAAATATAAGGAAGTTTTTTTACATTTTTAAAATCAGACCAATCCCAAGTTTTATTATTTCCTCCAGGCATTTGATTTGAAGAGGGTTTCGCTTCGATGAGGAACTGATCTACATCAATTAAATCAGTTGTTTTAAAATCCTCTGGGGATATTGATTTATATATATTTTTTTTAAAATTATTTTTAACCTCACTTATGAGGTTTTGATCTTCATTTCCATGAAGTTGAATTGTATCAAAATCAAAAACTTCTAACTTATTTTTAATTTCATTAATTGATGGATTAACAAAAACACCCACAAATTTATTTTTATGTGATTTAAAATATTGGTTAACCAGAGATAGTGTGTCCATATCTATGAACCTTGGACTTTTTTCATAAAAAATTAATCCTTGATAAGAAATATCTAAATCAAGACAGTAATTAATAATAGCTGGATTATTTTGTCCACAAATTTTTATTTTTATGTTGTTCTGCATATTTTTTTAATAAATCTAAAGGTCTTTGGCTTTCTATTAATTCTCTTCCTATTACAACAAAGCTTGCACCATCTTGTAAAGCATTATGAACAAAAGTAACTCTTTTTTGGTCATCATTTTTAGCAAACATTTTTACACCAGGTGTTATTTTTATTAGTTTATTAAACTTTCCTAAAACTTTCAGGTCATCACCTGAACAAATTATGCCATGAATGTTGACATTATTTGCAATTTCAGCAAATTTTTTTACAAGTTTTTTTGTATTTCTCTCTTTATATATTTTTCCGCTATCTTTTCCATCCAAGCTAGTTAATAAGGTAACCCCTAAAATTTTAGTTTTAAGTTTATTTTTTTTAATGGAGTTTAATGCAGCTTTCATCATCTCGTCACCACCCGATATATGCAAGGTAAGAAAATCAGGGTTTATATTTGATAAAGAGTCTATCGCACTCCTAACTGTGTTCGGAATATCATGAAGTTTTAAATCAAGGAATAATTTACATTTCGACTTTTTAATTTCTGATATAAGCCCGTCTGAACGATTATTATAAAAAGCTCTATAACCTACTTTAAAACCATAAACATGGCGATATAACTTTTTTACAATACTAATATTTTGTGTATTTGATTTAAGATCTAAAGCTATGAAAGATTTAAATTTTTTCATTTAATTTTTTATTAATATTTTCACTAGATTTGAATGTAACCTTCCATTTAGAGGGAATATATATTTTCTTTTTATTTCTTGGATTAGAGCCATATCTTGAGTCCATAAATTTTAGTTTGAAAACCCCAAAGTTTCTTAATTCTATAGAAATGTGGTCAGAAATACTTTTTTCTAAAGTATCAAAAAATCTATTAAAAATTGCCTCGTTAATTTTAGGAGTTAGGTCAGTCTCTGATTTTAAGAATATTTTTAAAAGATCTGACTTATTCTTCTTTGGAGCCCTTGTCTTCATCCAAAGCCTTACCAAGAATGTCTCCTAAAACAGATCCAGAGGATTTAGATCCATATTTTTCTAACAAACTTTGTTCTTCATCTATCTCTAGTTGACGTATCGAAAGAGCAAACTTTCTATTCGTTAGATCAATTGAGCTAATTTTAGCATTTATCTTTTGACCTTCATTATATCTAGATATATTTTGCTCTTCTTTATTTTTTGAGAGTTCTTTCCTTCTGATTGTTGTTTCAATGAAGCTATCAACTTCAACTTCGATACCGTTATTATTAATTTTTGTTATTGTTGCAGAAACAATATCTCCTTTTGATTTATTTTTAAAATATTCATGAAAAGGATCAGGAGATAACTGTTTAATACCAAAACTTACTTTCTCTTTTTCTGGATCAATCTCAAGTATGATCACTTTAATATTTTCCCCTTTTTGATATTTCTTTAGTGATCTGTCACCATTTGAGTCAGTCCAAGAAAGATCATTTTTATGGATAAGGCCATCTATATTTTCATTAAGCTTTGCGAAAACACCAAACTCAGTTATATTTTTTACTTCAGTTTCAATAATTTGATCTTTTTTGTACTCATTTAAAATATTTTCCCATGGATTTGGCTCAGTTTGTTTTATTCCGAGACTTATTCTCTTCTTTTCTTGATCAATTTCCAAAATTTTAACTCTGATATTAAAACCAACTTCTAAAATTTTGTTTGGATGAATATTTTTTTTTGTCCAACTAATATCATTAGAATGAACCAATCCCTCTAAATCCTTGTTAGACAATTGAACAAAAGCTCCATAATCAGTTATATGTGTAATTTTTCCGTCATATATTTCATCAAGATTGATTTTAGTTTCAATGTTATCCCAAGGATCATCTTTTAGTTGTTTATAACCCAGACTTATTTTATCAGAGTCGTCAGATACTTTTAAAATTTTGAATTCATAGTTTTTTCCAATTTCTAGAACATCGGATGGATGACCAATTCTGCTCCATGAAATATCACTTAAGTGTACCAATCCATCGATACCACCTAAATCAACAAAAGCTCCATAATCAGTAAATGTTTTTACTTTACCATTCACAACTGAGTCACTTTTAGATTTTTCTAAAATCTGTTTTTTTATCTCTTTCTGTTTATCCTCAAGTATTGCTTTTCTTGATACTACAATATTACCTTTTGAATAATCCATCTTAAGAATTTCAAAAGTCTCCTCTGTTTTAATTAAATGACTAACATCTCTTACTGGCCTGACATCTATCTGACTTAGTGGAAGAAAAGCATTTGTGCCCATTATTTTTACATAAAGCCCAGCTTTCGCTTTGCCGACAATAAAGCCTTTCACTCTTTCCTTATTGTCGAATATTTTTTGTAGTTTTTCCCATGACTTCATTTTAATTGCTTTTTCATGAGAGACTTTAATATTGCCTTCTCTATCTTCTAATTTCTCAATAAAAACTTCAACTTTTTGACCAGTCTTTAAATCATCAGAATGACCTGTATTGATAAACTCTTCTTTAGGTATTTGACCTTCACTTTTGTATCCTATGTCAACGGTAACTTGTAAATCACTTATTTTAAGAATAGTTCCAGAGATTATTTTGTTTGCAGATAAATTACTTTTTGAATCAAATTGTAGTTCTAACAGTTTGTTATACTCTTCATTAGATATCATATTTCATAATTTGCCTTTCAAATTGTTAGGTCGTTTTAAAGTTTTATTTCTTTTTTTCAAGGAAAATTAATTTAAAAATTTTGTTATATCTTTAAAAAAAGATGGATAACTAGTATTTACACATGATTTATCCTTAATTATATTACGTTTTTCACATATTAAGTTAGCTACATAAAAAGCCATGACAATGCGATGGTCATGATTGTGTATGATGTTAGCATTACCTTTTTTTAATTTATTATTTCCATGGATATACAAATCAAACCCTTTAACTTCAGATTTCACACCTATTTTTAATAAATTTTTATGAATTAAATCAAGTCTATTACTCTCTTTAACTGTAAGCTCTTTTAAACCTTTAAAAATTGAAATGCCATTAGCAAATGAGGCTGCTATTGAGAGTATAGGCACCTCATCTATTTGTAATGGTATTTTTGATGACTTTACCAAAACAGATTTTAAATTTCTCTTTTGATCAACAAATATATCAGCAACAGTTTCATTATTTAATTTTTTCTTTTTGATAACTTTAATATTACCCCCCATAGATTTTAAAGTTTCAATAAATCCAATTCTGGTCTTATTAAACAAAATGTTTTTAACAAGTAATTTAGATCCAGGCAATAAGCATGCACCTGTTATTAAAAAAGCTGCAGATGAAGGATCTCCAGGGACTTGGTATTTAATTGGTTTTAGCAACCTATCATTTTTTAATTCTATATATCTATAATTTTCGTCATGTTTTACTTTAATATTATAGCCCATCGACTTAAGCATATTTTCTGTGTGATCTCTTGTAGATCTAAATTCTTTTATTTTAACAAGACCATTAGTATTTAATGATGACAAGATTATTGAACTTTTTATTTGTGCTGATGGAATTTTAATCTCAAAATTTAAAGGTATAGCATTTCCAACACCTTTAATATTGATTGGGGGATAAAAATTATTCTTTAACTTAATAATTGAACCTGTTCTAGATAAGTGTTCTGTAACTCTTTTCATTGGTCTGCTGTTTAATGATTTATCTCCAATTAATACTGTTTTAATGTTATTTGAAGATACCAAACCAGCAATCAGTCTTATCCCAGTACCTGAATTTCCAAAATCTAACTTTTTCTTTGGCTGAAATAATGAACCTGGAGGCAACCCATAAATTATAAATTTATTGCTCTTTTTTTTTATATTTGCTCCAAGTTCACACATAACTTTAATAGTATTTAGTACATCTTCTCCTTCGAGTAAATTTGTTACAATTGACTTTCCAACTGCCTGACTTCCTAGAATAATTATTCTGTGACTTATTGATTTATCTCCTGGAGGAAAATAGGAACCCTTAAAAAAAATTTTTTTTTTATTACTTATCATAATTTTCACCAAGGTAAATTTTTTTCACAAAATCGTCTTTTATAATAACGTTAGGAGTTCCTTCTTTAACTATTTCTCCGTTATAAATTATATTTGCATAGTCAACAATTTTTAAAGCCTCTCTGACATTATGATCAGTTACAATAATTCCAATACCACTATTTTTTAATTTTAAAATTGTATCTTTAACTTCTTCAATAGCAATTGGATCAATACCAGCGAAAGGTTCATCTAACAATAAATATTTTGGATTACTTGCTAAAGCTCTGGCTATTTCAGTTCTTCTTCTTTCTCCTCCCGATAGAAGCTTTCCTTTTGTTTCAATAAATCTCTCTAACGAGAATAGTTTTACTAACTTGTTAGAAACAATTTTTGCATCATTTTTTTTATGAAATAATTGAGCTATGGATAAAATATTTTCGTAAACGTTTAAGTCTCTAAATATCGAAGCTTCTTGAGGCAGGTAAGATATGCCGAATGAACTTCTATCATTTAGGCTATAATTGATTAAATTCTTTTCATTTAAATATATTTCACCACTATCAGGTTTTAAAAAACCAGCGATAATATTAAACAATGTTGTTTTTCCGCTTCCATTAGGTCCGAGAAGTCCATAAATTTTTTTTTGGTCAAATGATAAATTAACTTTGTTTAAAGCAATCTTTGATTTAAATTTTTTATTAATATTTTTTAATTGTATTTCATTATTCATTTATAAATACTTCAACAACACTCTCTTTTTTTGAAGCGCTCATAGTTCTAGTATTGTTTTTGAGATCTATAATCAATTTATCACCTTTAAGAATTCTTTCTTCAGAGACTATTTTAACGTTATCATAAAGTTCGATTAAATTTTTTGGTTTAAAATATAATCCATAATCTGAATAGTAAATTTCATCATTATAAAAAATTTCTATACTTCCTTTAACTTCAATCTCATTAAAAACTTCTCTTTCATCCTTTATTTCATATTTAGCTCTAAGGAAATCACTTGATATCTTTATTTCATCACTTTGATAAATTACATCACCTTTAGCAACATACTCTTTATTTTCAGAGTCCCAAGTAATACCTTCTTTTGCTTTTAAAACATCTTTTCCAAAGGATATGTAAGGGCATATTATGAATAAAACAGTAATTATTTTTAATAAACTATTCATTTAAAAAAAGGACAACAGTATTTCCAATGAAGTTAATCATATTTGAAGAATTGTCGAACTTAAAACCCTCAGACTCAACATTTGTTGATTTATTAATTAAATTTGTTTTGTTACTACTTTCAGCATTTCCGGTATTAAAATTAATCAAAATGTCAAAGCTATTAACTTCATAATTATCATTTTTTAAACTAGATTGACCTTTCAGAAGTGTGCGCTCATCATCAATATAAATTAACTTATCAGCTTTAATAAGATTGTTACCATCTTTATTGAACATAATAGTTTCAAATCTATCTAAAGAGTTATTATTCTTTTTAAGGTAACTATTTGACTTGTTATTAAACATTATGATTAAAGCTTGCATTGAAAGAGATATACAAATTAAAAAAAAAAGAAAATTTTTAATATTCAGTAATTTATACACTTAAAGTACATTCCTTGAGATTAACTATACCTATAGGTTTAAGTTTATCAGATACTATCAGACTAGTTATAGATTTTTTGTTCATTAAATTTATTGCTGCAGAAACTAAAATATTTTCTTTGACTGTCACTGGTTTGGAATTCATAATATCTTTAATTCTACAAGAATTTAGGAAATTTAATCCTTTTTTAAATGATCTCCTTAGATCACCATCAGTAATTATTCCAGATATTACATTTTTTTGATTACATACAATTACACATCCATATTTTTTTTCTGTCATGACTAATATAGCCTCAGAAATTTTTTCATTTATATGAACAATAGGTAAATCTTTACTCATAATATCAGATAAAGTTTTTAAGTTTTTCCCAAGTTTACCACCGGGATGAAGCTTTCTAAAAGAAGATTTATCAAAATTTCTGTAATTCAATACCGCACAACACAGCGCATCACCCATTGCAAGGGCCATCGTTGTTGAAGTTGTAGGAATAATTTTGAGTTTGTCAGCTTCAGTATGTTTGGGAAGTTTTAATACTATATTTGAGTTTTTAGATAAAACACTATTAGAGTTAGATGTTATTGAAATTATATTAACACCTTTCAGTTTAGCAAAATTAATTATATCTAAAATTTCATTAGTTTCTCCAGAGTTTGATATAATTATTAGTATGTCCCCTTTGTCAATAATTCCTAAGTCCCCGTGACTGGCTTCTGAAGGATGAAGGTATAAAGACGACATTCCAGTTGATTTGAATGAAGAGGATACTTTTCTAGCTATGTAGCCACTTTTACCTAAGCCTGTAAATATTATATTTTTTTTACTCTCTAAAATAAGCTGTACTGCTTTTGAAAAATCACTCCCCAAACTGTTTTTTAAAGCTTTCAGTCCTTTAATTTCAGTCTCTATTATATCTTTACCAATAGTAAAAATTTTTTTTTTGCTCATAATATTATTTTAAAATCCAATTTTAATGAGCATATATATCAAAGTCCCATCCCATTAAATCTAAGTCCACTCTTGTTTCCAAAAAAGATATAATTTCTTTATACTCTTTTGATAATGATTTTTTTTTAAGTTCTGAATTAAAAACCCTATATATTTCATCAAGATATTTGACATCATTTATTGCATATTGAATTTGATCATTTGTTAGTCTTTTGTTGCTCCAGTTAGAAGACTGCTCTTTTTTATCAATATCAATTTTTAAAAATTCTGATATCAAATCTTTAAGACCATGTTTATTAGTATAAGTTCGAATTAATTTAGATGCTATTTTAGTACAAAAAACATTTTTTACATTTATTTTTAAATACTGTTTTATTACTGCTATATCAAATCTAGCAAAATGGAAAATTTTTAATATTTTTTTATTTTCTAAAAGAGCCTTTAGATTTTTACATTTTTTAGGTTCAAATTTATCAGCAATCTGAACTAAATAATATTTACCATCACTATTATTTTTAATTTGTACAAGACACAGTCTATCTCTTTTCACAACCAGCCCCATAGTCTCAGTATCAATAGAGATTGAAGTTTTAAAGCTTTTTAAAATATTTTTTGGTAGGTCATTTTGGAATAATTGATAGTTTGACATCTTAAGACATATATTTATATAAGATACTTATCCTAATGAGAAACAAAAATATCTTAGTTTTCGGCTCAACCGGTTTTATTGGAAGAAGCTTAACAAAAAGACTTCTACAAAATGGTAATAAATTAGTCTGCCCAGTAAGAAATGCCAGCAAAGTTAAAAGAAACATACTTTCTGGAGATATCGGTCAAATAGAAGTAATTAATTTTGATATTAATAATCTCGATGACATAAAAAATTTAATTATAAATACTGATTTTGTTATAAATTTAATCGGAATTTTTTATGAAAAAAATAGTTTATCATTTGAGACAGCTCATTTTTTATTACCAAAAAAAATTGCTGGTTATTGTGAATTATTTAAGAAACCATTTTTGCATGTATCAAGTTTAGGCTCAACTTTTCAAACAAAATCAAATTATCTTATCAGCAAAAAAATGGGTGAAGAATTTATCGAAAATAATAATTCAAATTATATCATCATTAGACCAAGTGCCGTTTATGGTGAAGAGGATAATTTTTTTAATTTATTTGGTAAGATGGCAAAATATTTACCATTTCTTCCACTTATAAAAGGTGGAAATACAAAATTTCAACCAATTTATATAAATGATTTATCTCTATTGATTTTTAATTTATGCAGTAGTTTTGATAAGTACAAAAATTTAAATCTTGCTGCGGTAGGTAATGAAGTTTTCACTTTTAAGGAAATTTTAAGCCACATATTCTCATCTTTAAAGAAAAAGGAGAGGTTTTTTTATATGCCATCTTTTATTGCTATTCTTCAAGGTAAAGTATTAGAAAAATTTCCTAAACCTTTATTTACATATGATCAGTATGTAACCCTCTCTCATGATAGCATTTCGGAAGGAAGTCAAAAATTAGTCACTGAAATACTGAAACAAGATTTATCAAATATGAAAATTATTACCTCAGAGTACCTTAAAAAGTTTATTGATAAAGTTTAATAAACATAAGCTAATAAGATTATACCAATTAAAATTCTGTAAATCACAAAGGGTGTAAAACCAATTCTATTTATAATTTTAATAAATAAAAAAACTGTAATATATGTTGTAAAAAATGTAGTTACAAAAATGATTGTTAAATTCTTATCAATGAAAAAATTTTCAAAATTTTTTAAATTTGAAAAAAAAGACAACCCAATTATTGGTACGCCCATATATAAGCTATAAATTGATGAATACTTTCTGTCCTCGCCAACTAGTCTAAAAGCAATTATGCAGCTACCTGCTCTACTAAATCCGGGTAAAAAAGCAAGACATTGAAATAAACCTGCTATTATAAATTTTGTACTTTTTCCTTCAAAATTAACCCTATATTTCATCTTGTCTGAAATGTAGAGTAATATTGCTCCAATTATAGATGTATATCCTATTAATTTTAAGCTAATAAAACTCAAATTATAAAATTTGAATATTAGACCCAGAAAAACTGCTGGTATTGTTGCATAAACTATAAATTTAAAGTTTGTTCTAATATTTGTTTTTGATAAGTGTTCATGAATAAATAAATATAACAGTAGAGCTAATAAAGAGGCAAAGTGGGCAGATGTTTCATATAAAAAGTTTCTTGATTCTACGTTTTTAAAAATTATTTCTAAAATGTTAAGATGCCCACTAGAGCTAACAGGGATAAATTCAGTAATTCCTTGAATTAAACTATATAAAATATAAAAAATATTGTCATAAGTCATAATTTATTACCATTTACAGGTTTACTAGGTTTAAAAATCTTTATACTAATACAATCCATTTAATTTGTAGGAGAATAAAGTAATATTTTATTATCATGTTAGAGTTTCATAAAAAGAAATCTAAGAATCCCTCTAAAACTGAACCAGAAAAAAGAATAAAGGATTTTCAGGAGATTTATAGTCAGTTTGACCAAAAAGATTCTGTTGAACAATCCTCAAGATGCTCACAATGTGGCATACCCTATTGCCAAATTCACTGTCCATTGAATAACAACATACCAGATTGGCTTCGCTACATTGCAGAAGGTCGATTGGAGGAGGCGTATCAAGTGTCTGCTTCCACAAATGCATTTCCAGAAGTGTGTGGAAGAGTTTGCCCACAGGATCGTCTTTGTGAGGGTAATTGTGTTGTTGAACAGGCAGGCTTTGGAGCAATTACAATTGGTAATTTAGAAAAATACCTAACTGAAATAGCATGGAAAAATGGATGGGTTAAAAATTTATCATCGAAAAACAAATTTAATCAAAAAGTAGCTATTATAGGTTCAGGACCAGCAGGAATGGCTGCTTCAGCCTACTTAGTTCAAAATGGGTATCAAGTGGATGTATTCGAAAAAAACGATCGAGCTGGCGGTTTGATGATTTATGGTATACCAAATTTTAAATTAGATAAAAATATAGTTGAAAGAAGAACAGAATGGCTTCAAGAGAGTGGAGTTAAATTTAACTTAAATACAGAAGTTGGGAAAAATATCTCTTTTCAAGATTTGGAAAAAGATTACGACGCAATATTAATAGCAACTGGAGTGTATAAAGCTAGAAAATTAGATATAGATACATCTTCAGTTGTAAATAGTATTCCTGCTTTAGACTTTCTTATTGAAAGCAATAGAACTGGATTGGGTGACTCTCCCTCAGAAAATAAATTTCTTAATGCTAAAAATAAGAATGTAGTCGTCATTGGTGGCGGTGATACAGCTATGGATTGTGTTAGAACAGCTATAAGACAACAAGCAAAGGAAGTAACTTGTCTCTACAGAAGAAATAAAGAGAATATGCCTGGATCAGCTAGAGAGGTTTTGAACGCTGAACAAGAGGGTATTAAATTTAATTGGCTATCTGTACCATCAAAAATTATAAGTGAGGACTATACTGCAACTAGCATGACTTATAAAGTTGCTGCCTTAGGTGAGGTTGATGAGAGTGGAAGAAGAAAGCCAGTTGATACAGGTGTTGAAAAACAAATTAAAAGCGACTTAATAATCCAAGCTTTGGGTTTTGAGCCTGAGGATTTAAACCATAATTTTAAAACAAATATTGAATTAACAAGCTGGAAAACAGTTAAAGTTGATTTTAAAAAGTTTCAAACTAGTAATCCAAAGATTTTTGCTGCTGGGGATATTGTTAGGGGAGCATCTTTAGTAGTGTGGGCTATTCACGATGGCCGCGAAGTTGCAAAATCCATTCACCACTTTTTACAAAATTTAAAAATAAAAAAAGCATCATGATTGATAAAGAATTAGAACTTTACAAAAGAAATAGGCAAAAGCTTAAAGACAATCACATATATAAAGAAAGATATGAACATGATAACTGTGGCGTTGGTTTAGTTGCCTCAATAAAAGGTGAGTCAAGAAGAGATATAGTTGAGAAAGGTATCGAGGCACTTAAGGCTGTATTTCACAGAGGTGCAGTAGATGCTGATGGCAAAACAGGTGATGGTGCTGGTATAATGTTGGAAGTTTCTAACTCATTCTTTAACAAACAAGTATTAAAAATGGGCCACAGGTCTAGTGAAGATAATATATTAGGTGTGGGCATGATATTTTTGCCAAAAAGAGATTTTGGGGCTCAAGAAAAATGTAGAGCTATAGTCGAATATGAAATTATAAAAGCTGGTATGAATCTCTATGGATGGAGACAGGTTCCTGTAAATACAGAAATTATTGGTGAAAAAGCAAATTATACTAAACCAGAAATTGAACAAATAATTTTTTCACCTAAAGCATATACACCTGATATTGAAAAGAAACTTTATCTAACAAGAAGAAGAATTGAAAATAAAATTAAATCACAAAGTATCAATGATTTCTATATTTGTTCCTTATCAACAGAGACAATAGTTTACAAAGGTATGTTTTTAGCTGAACAGCTATCAGAATTTTATCCTGATTTACTAGATCAAGAATTTAAATCTAAATTTGCTATTTACCATCAAAGGTACTCTACAAATACATTTCCAACTTGGTCTTTAGCTCAACCATTTAGAGTTTTAGCTCATAATGGTGAAATTAACACATTAAAAGGAAATCTAAATTGGATGAGCGCACATGAACCGAGAATTACACATCCTTTTTTTAATGAAAGGATTAATGATTTAAAACCAATACTCGATCCTGATGCATCTGACTCTGCGTCTCTTGACGCGGCTTTTGAGCTTCTAGTTCAAACTGACAGAGACATGCCGATGGCAAAATCTATGATAATTCCTGAATCTTGGTCTAATAGACCTGACTTATCTGACCAATTAAAAGACATGTATGCTTATTGTAATGCTGTGATTGAGCCGTGGGATGGACCTGCGGCTGTGTGTGGAAATTTTGGAGATTGGATCATATCTGGAATGGACAGAAACGGATTGAGACCTCTTCGTTTCATATTAACTAATGATGATCTGCTAATTTCAGGTTCTGAAGTAGGTATGATTAACATTGATGAAAAAAATATTTTAAAAAAAGGAAGGGTAGGCCCAGGTGAATTAATTGCAGTTAATTATAAAGAAAATAAATTTTATGAAAGCGATAAATTAAAAGAATTACTTAGTAATCGTAATAACTACTCAGATTGGAATAAAAAAACTATAAAACTAGATAATATTTTATCCAAAGACAAAATATATGAACCCTCATTAGAGGAAAAAGATAATGTTTTTCAGATAGCTAAATCATTTAATCTTACTCTTGAAACTCTTGATTTAATCTTAGATCCCATGGTTAAAACTGGTCAAGAAGCTATTGGATCAATGGGTGACGATGCACCATTAAGTGTACTCACGGAAAGGTATCGAGGTCTTCACAGTTTTTTTAAACAAAATTTTGCTCAGGTAACTAACCCCCCAATTGATAGTCTAAGAGAACAAGTAGTAATGAGCTTAAAAACTAGGCTCGGAAATTTAGGAAATATTGTAGAAGAGGACTCTGAACAATGTAATTTGGTGCTTTTAGAGAGCCCATTGTTGTTAGACAATGAGTTAGAAACTTTAAAAACTCATTTATCAAAATTTACAACTGAAATTGACTGCACATACAATATTGATGATGAGACTAATTTTTTAAATGAAATTCAAAGAATATGTTCCGAGGCTGAGCAAGCTGTGAGATCTGGATCTCAACATTTGATTATAACTGATAATAATATTAATCAAGACAGAATTGCTTTACCGATGATACTTGCAACAAGCGCTGTACATAGTTATTTAATCAAAAACAATCTTAGAACATTTACTTCGCTAAATGTCTCCTCGAGAGAGTGTCTTGACGTTCACTACTTTGCTGTTCTTATAGGTGTTGGAGCTACAACTGTTAATGCATCTTTAGTAGAAAAACTCATCTCTGATAGATTTAAAAAAAACATCTATGAAAAGATTGATTACCCTCAACTAATTAAAAACTTTAAAAAATCAATAGAAAAGGGTTTAAGAAAGATAATTAGCAAAATGGGTATCTCTGTTATCAGCTCTTATCGTGGTGGGAGAAATTTTGAAATAATTGGTTTGAGTAGAAGTATGGTAGAAAGTTTTTTTCCGAGTATGTCATCGAGAATATCTGGAATTGGTTTAGATGGTTTAGAAAAAAGAGTTAGGCGACAGCATGAACAGGCATTCAAATCTAGTGATGTAATTTTAGATATAGGAGGAGAGTATAGATTTAGGGCAAACAGTGAGGTACATGCTTACGAGGGTGTTTCAATACACATGCTTCAAGAGGCTGTTTCTAAAGACTCATATAACTTATATAAAAAATATACATCAAGAATTTATAACTCCAAACCAATACAAATTAGAGATCTTCTGCAATTTAATGAGAGTAGTAATTCCTTGAACTTAGATAATGTCGAAAGTATTTCTGAAATAAGAAAAAGCTTTGTATCTCCTGGAATTTCTCTTGGAGCTTTAAGTCCAGAAGCACATGAAACTCTGGCTATAGCTATGAATAGAATTGGTTCTAAGTCAGATAGTGGAGAAGGCGGGGAGGATTCTAGAAGATATATTAAACTTAAAAATGGTGATAATCCAAGTTCAGCAATTAAACAAGTCGCAAGTGGTAGGTTTGGTGTAACAGCTGAATATTTAAATAATTGTGCTGAGTTAGAAATTAAAATAGCGCAAGGTGCCAAACCCGGAGAGGGCGGCCAATTACCTGGCTTTAAGGTAACCGATTTAATTGCTAAATTAAGACACAGCACAAAAGGCGTAACACTTATCAGTCCTCCACCTCATCATGACATTTACTCTATAGAGGATCTAGCTCAACTTATTTATGATTTAAAACAAATTAATCCTAAGGCAAAGGTTTGTGTAAAGTTAGTTGCACAGTCGGGGATTGGAACCGTCGCAGCTGGTGTAGCAAAAGCAAAAGCTGATGTAATTTTAGTATCTGGACACTCTGGAGGCACAGGAGCAAGTCCTCAGTCTAGTATTAAATACGTGGGCCTACCATGGGAATTGGGTATTAGTGAAGTGCATCAAATTTTAGCTTTAAATGGTTTAAGAGATAAAGTTCTTCTAAGAACTGATGGAGGTATAAAAACAGGTAAAGACATAGTTATAGCGGCAATCCTTGGTGCAGAGGAATATGGAATTGGGACAGCATCATTAGTTGCCATGGGATGTATAATGGTAAGACAGTGTCATTCAAATACGTGTCCAGTTGGTGTTTGTACTCAAGACGAAAAACTTCGTGAAAAATTTGGAGGCACGCCAGAGAAAGTTGTAAATTTATTTTCTTTTATTGCTGAAGAGGTAAGAGAAATTCTTGCATCTTTAGGTTATAAATCACTAAAAGATATAATTGGAAAAACTGAATTATTATCTCAAATTCATTATGGTTCTAGTGATTTAGATAACTTAGATCTAAACCCAATTTTGACAAAAATTGATGACGGAAAAATTTATGATTACCACTCTGAAAAAAAACGAAATGATGTGCCCAAAACTTTAGACGATCAATTTGAAAAAGATGGTAAAGACTTTATTAACTCAGGTCAAAAAATAGAATTAACTTACAATATTCAAAATACATTAAGAACAATTGGCACTAAGATATCCTCAGTTATTACAAGAAAATACGGCATGAACTCTTTGTCTGAAGATCACGTTACTCTAAAGCTTAGAGGTTCTGCTGGTCAGTCTTTAGGGGCTTTTGCAGTTCGAGGTCTGACGTTAAAAGTTTTTGGGGATGCTAATGACTATGTTGGTAAAGGTCTTTCCGGTGGAAAAATTATTGTTCAACCAAGAAACTCATTTGTCCAGCCCAGTCATGAAAATGTTATTATTGGAAATGTCACTCTTTATGGTGCCACAGATGGAACTTTATATGCTTCAGGAAAGGCTGGAGATAGATTTTGTGTCAGAAACTCTGGTGCTTTAGCTATTGTTGAGGGATGCGGTGCAAATGGATGTGAATACATGACAGGTGGATCAGCAATAATTTTAGGAGATATTGGTGATAATTTTGGAGCAGGAATGACAGGTGGCTGTGCTTTTATTTATTCAGAACAAAATAATATTTCTGATTTGATGAACATGGAAACTATTGGTTTATATCAGATTGAAAATATAGAGTGGAAAAAACATCTTCTTAAACTATTAAAAGAATTCCAAAAAGAAACTAAATCTAAAAGAGCTGAGTATATTATCGAAAACTTTGACTCTGAAGTTCAAAAATTCTTTCATGTTGTTCCTGACGAGGTTATTAATAAGCTGGAATATCCTATTACAAAAAAATCAAAAATTGCTTAAATAAATTTCAAAATAGTTTTCAAACTATTTTGGTCCGAAAGACTGTGATCAGCATTTTTTAAAATTACAGAGGTCAGGTTTTCAAAATGATGAGTTTCTAGCAAGTTATTATTGTATTTAAAAGGAACTGATTTATCTTTAAATCCATTAAAAATAATAGTCTCACCCTTATATTTTTTTTTTGATTTTTTGATTATCTTCTTTTTACTTCTTTCAAAGAGCTGTCTGGAGTAAAAATAACTGAAATCTTTGGATATTTTTTCTTCAATAATTTTTCCTGATGATATAGATTTTTTTTTCAGTTCACTTAAATTATTCCAAATGAGTCTCTCTGTAAAATCAGGAGCTGGAGCTAAACCAATAAGTTTTTTTATTTTACTTGGATTGGATAGAGCATAGCTCATAGCTACCCAACCACCTAAACTACTGCCGATTAAAGTTATATTCTTTAAATTTAAAAAATTAATAATATTACTTAAATCATTTAACCAGTCTTCAACTCCAAATTCGTAAATTTTACCACTTGATTTACCATGACCTCTAAAATCGAAACTTAAAAAAGATAATTCATTTTTGTAACAGTAATTCCTTAAAAAATTCGATTTTTTACCATTCATATCTGACATTAACCCATGAAGAAAAATAATTGTTTTTTTCCTTCTTTTAAAATATTTGTAGGCTATTTTGTATTTATTATTGATTATTAAAAACTTTGTCACAGCGTAAAAATAATAAAGATCTTAGAGTTTTACAAATAGTTCCTCAATTAAAATTTGGTGGGGTTGAGAGGGGCGTAATTGATATTTTGAGATTTCTCAATAGAAGAAAAATCGAAAACTATATACTTTGTGAAAACTTTAATTTAGACATAATAAAATCAGATGAAAAGAAACAAATCTTCACAATAAATAAGTATAAATTTAAAAACTTTTTTAGTTTTTTTAAGCTAAATGATGAATTAAGAAAATTAATTTATAAAAAAAAAATTAATTTAATTCATATATCATCAAGAGCTCCAGCTTTTATTTTTTACAATTTAATAAAAAAAAATGAAAAAATAACTTATATAACCAGTTGCCATAATCCTTATAGTGGCAATTCAATTAAAAAATTTTACAACTCTTTTCTATGTAGGGGAAATAAAATTATTTGTAATTCGAAATTTACAAAAAAAAATCTATTAGCTAATTATAACATTAGTGAAAATAAAATAGCTACAATTCCAAGGGGTGTAGATATTAAATATTTTAATCCAAATTTACTAACTCTAAAATCTAGAGAGGCTTTTAGAGATAAATTAGGAGTCCTTAAAAATGAGATATTAATAACAATCCCCTCACGATTTTCAAATTGGAAAGGACACTCACAGTTAATATTGTTCCTTGTTAATCAGCCAAAATTTATATTACAAAGAATAAAATTATTAATATTCTTAAACAAAAATAATAAAATTGTTAAAGAAAATTTACTTAAATTATGTAATGATAAATTTTACAATAAAATAATATTTAATAACCCCACACATGACATGCGATTAATTTATCATTGTTCTGATATAATAGTTAATAATTCATCTAAACCAGAGGGTTTTGGTAGGACAATATCTGAGTCTTTAGCAATGAATAAAATTCCAATTGGAGTTAATCATGGAGGTGTGAAAGAGCAATTGTATCCTTTTGATAAAAAATTGTTATATAAGTTAAATGATCAATTAAGTTTTAATAAAGCCCTAAAATATGCAATTCATTTAAGGGAAAAAAATAATTTTAATGGCAGAGATTATGTGTTGAAAAATTATTCTTTGAATACAATGTTAAATTCTACATTAGAAGTATATTTAAATGGTTCATAATAAAAAGATTCTCATTATAAAGCACGGATCTACAGGAGATATATTTATGTCATTTAACGTCTTAAAGAGTATCATAAATCATAACCCTAATATTACTATTTGTAGTACCAAAACTGGCTTTAAAACACTTAAATTATTAAATAGCAATTTCAAAGAAATAACGGATGATAGAGGAAAATTTATAGAGACTATAAAAGTTCTTTTAAAAATTAAAAAAAAAAAATTTGACTATATAATTGATTTACAGAACTCAACTAGATCTAGTATCTATCTTCTTTTTATAAAATTGTTTTCTAATGCTAAATCCAATGGAACAAGTGTTTTCTCTTCATTTCGTTATAAATCAAAAAATTATAAAGAACATGTCATAACTGGACTTTATAAACAAATTAAACTTTTAAATATTCCAAAAATGCAAAATCATATTTATATACCTAATAACAAAATTAATCAGGTAATAATCGTTCCTGGCAGTTCAAAATCTGGTCAAGATAAAAGATGGCCATTTGAAAATTATTTGAAAGTAATTGAATATTTAACTAGTAAAAAGATTAGGTGCTATATCATAGGAGGACAAGATGAAAAAGATATTGAGAAAATGATACCAACTAATAAGTATATAATTAATTTAATTAATAATTCACCCTGGGACTATGTAAAAAAAATTGCTTTAAAATCAAAAATTACAATTTCTAATGATACCTCTGCAATGCATTTTATAAGTAATTTAAATTTGCCTGTTATTGCAATAATGAAAGATAATATTTATGCTTTTAGGAATCGGCCTTTAAGCGATAATTCGATTATAATTAAAAATAAAAATATAAATGATATACCGACAAAAATAGTTATAAAAGCTCTTTCCAAATATGTCTGAAGAGATAGCTATTCTACCTCCCTTTAAGGAAAAATTTAGTCCAAAAAACTTTGGCTCAGTATCTCTTTATATTAAGGATATAAATCAGATATCAAAATTTAAAAAAAAAATAAGAGTCTATGTTAATATTAGATCAAAAACTTTCAATGGTTTTAAATCTGTAAACGTACCAAAAAATGTAAATCATCTTCTTTTTGGAAAGAATACTGGGCATACTAAATCCTTTTTAAAAGTTATTAAAAATAAAGCACCTAAGATAGTTGAGATACACAATCGTCCAAAATCAGCTTTAGAGATATCAAAATCCTTAGCTGAAACAAAAATTTTTTTATTTTATCACAATGATCCTTTATCATTTAAAGAATATTCATCGGTAAAAAAAAGATTACAGATTCTTGATAATTGCCACCTTATTATTTTTGTAAGTGATTTTTTAAGAAAAAGATTTCTAGAGGGTCTTCCTAAAAACAAGTTTTCAAAATCCAAACTCATCATAATGTATAATGGTATTAAACCTATCAAACAAGTGCCTTTCAAAAACAAAAAATTAAATATTGTTTATGTGGGTGAGCTTGAAAAAAAGAAAGGCTTTGATATTTTCTTGCAATCAGTTACACAGATTGTTGATCAGTTTCCGAATTGGAAAGCCCATATTTTTGGAAAAATAAATTATAAATTTGAGAATTCACTTAATAAACATGATAGGGTTACTTTTCACAATTTTAAAAATAATAATTATGTACAAGATTTTTTAAAAAAATCTTCTATATCAGTTATACCCTCAGTTTGGAACGAACCTTTTGGTAGAACCTTGATTGAGTCAATAAATTCAGGCACAGCAACTATATCATCTAATAAAGGAGGTCTTAGAGAGATAAATAAATATTTTAAAACAATAATATTAAATAAAATTGATAAAAAAACTATTTACATCGCTTTAAAAAAACTAATAATGTCCAATGATGAAAGATCTTATTACTCTAACAACAACGTTAGTGGAACACCCTTTACCTTGAATAAAATCACCTCTAATCTTGATAAACATAGATCTAGTATATTGTCCTAGTATGAATTTATAATATTTTGAAAAAAATTAATTTTAGAAATAACAAAAAACCTTTTCATAGAATAAATTCTCAAATTAAAAATGAAGAAGTAAGAGTTTTAATGGATGATGGTGAACAGCTTGGTGTAATGAAGACAATTGAGGCAATAGATTTAGCTAAAAACAGAAAAATGGATTTAGTTGAAATTGCTGCAAGTAATAATCCACCAGTTTGTAAAATAATAGATTATGGAAAATTTAAGTATCAAGAACAGAAGAAAAAAAACGAGGCCAAAAAAAAACAAAAAACAATAGAAACAAAAGAAATAAAAATAAGACCCGGTACAGGAGAGCATGATTATCAAGTTAAAATTAAAAATGCACAGAAGTTTTTAAAAGGTGGTAATCGTGTCAAATTTAGTTTGAGATATAAGGGTAGGGAAATGGAACACTCTAATCTTGGTATAGATATGCTCAAAAGGGTTAAAAGTGACTTAGAAGAGCTTATAAGAGTTGAAATGGAACCAAAAATTGAGGGAAGACAAGCATTCCTCGTTGTTGCACCTAAATAAATTTTATGATACTAAATCTGCTCGGTTGGGTCAAACAGGCTTTATAAAGGGTATGCCTTTAGACCTTTAAATTTACTCAAAAGGAGATTAAATGCCCAAATTAAAAACAAAGAGTAGCGTAAAGAAACGCTTCAAAACATCCTCATCAGGAAAACTGGTTGTCGGAAACGTTGGTAAACGTCACGGCATGTCTAAAAGAACAAACTCATTTATTAGAAAATCAAAAGGTACAAGAGTCTTATCAAAATCTGCATCTATCATAATCGACTCAATGATGCCGTATTCTAAATAGGTTAAGGAGAGAAATAATGCCAAGAGTTAAAAGAGGAGTCACAGCAAAAGCTAAACATAAAAAAGTATTTGAATTTACTAAAGGTCATCGTGGTAGAAGAAAAAATGTTTACCGTGTGGCCACACAAAGCATGGATAAAGCTTTACAATATGCTTATCGTGATAGAAGAAATAAAAAAAGAGACTTTAGAGGTTTATGGATCCAAAGAATTAATGCAGGTGTGAGGGAACATGGACTTACATATGCAAAGTTCATAGATGGTTTAAAAAAAGCTAACATAGAAATTAATAGAAAAATTCTCTCTGAAATTGCATTTCATGAACCCGCTGCTTTTAAATCAATTGTTGAGAAAGCAAAGGCTAATTTAGCCAATTAATTTAAAAATGGACATTAAAAAAGTCCTAAACGAAGTTACGAAAGAAATAGAGCAAAGCTCTAGCCAACAAAAATTACAAAACGTTAAAGTAGCTTACTTAGGGAAAAAAGGAAAAATCACTGAGTTACTCAAGAGTCTCAAAGACCTTTCTTTAGAAGAGAGAAAATCTTCAGGTTCAAAATTAAATTATCTAAGAATTGAAGTTGATAATCTTATCAAAAATAAATTTAACGATTTAAAAATTGAAGAAATAAACTCTAAATTAAAAAACGAATATTTAGATATAAGTTTCCCTCCACCAAATTCTATAGCCTCGAAGGCTCATCCAATATCAAAAACATTTGATGAGGTTATCACTATTTTTGGATCAATGGGCTACTCTGTTGCTGAAGGCCCTGATATTGAGACAGATTTTTTCAATTTTTCAGCATTAAATATCCCTGAAAATCATCCTGCGCGTGAAATGCAAGATACCTTTTACATCGATGACAAGGATAAAGAAGGTAAGCCCTACGTTTTACGAACACATACTAGCCCAGTTCAAATTAGAACGTTATTAAATCAAAAACCCCCAGTCAAAATAATTGCTCCTGGAAGAACATATAGGTGTGACTCTGACTCAACACATTCTCCAATGTTTCATCAAGTCGAGGGTTTGTTTATTAATGAGAATGCAAATATGGGAGATTTGAAGGGCACTCTAATTGAATTTTGTAAACAATTTTTTAATGTACAGAATTTAAAAGTAAGATTTCGACCTAGTTACTTTCCTTTTACTGAACCTTCTGCTGAAATGGATATTGCTTATGAGATTGTGAATAACAAAATTCAATTAGGTCAAGGCGATCGTTGGCTTGAGATTCTTGGATGTGGAATGGTGAACCCAATAGTTCTAGAGAACTGCAATGTAGATACGAACATCTATCAAGGTTTTGCATTTGGAGTGGGCTTAGACAGAATCACAATGTTAAAGTATGGACTTACAGATATTAGATCATTTTTTAGTGGAAACTTAAATTGGATAGCTAGCAATGGCTTTACCATAGGAGATTTTTAGTGAAGTTTAGTTATAGTTGGTTGTGTGATCACTTAGAGACAGATAAAAGTGCAAGTGAGATTGGTGAAGCTCTTACAAATTTAGGTCTTGAACTTGAGAGCTTGACTGACTATTCAGAATACTCAAAGTTTGTTGTAGCAACCATAAAAGATTTTAGAAAACATCCTAATGCAGATAGATTAAATATCTGTAAAGTTGATGATGGAACCAATACCTATCAGGTAATCTGCGGAGCAAATAATGTAAAGAAGGGATTAAAAGGAATATTTGCCAAAGATGGCATGTATATTCCAGGAACACAGATAATTTTAAAAAAAGGAAAAATTAGAGGTGAAATATCTGAAGGTATGCTTTTATCTGAGAGAGAGCTCAACTTAAGTGATGATCATGAGGGCATTATAGAGTTATTAGATGATTTTCAAAATGGCACTTCAGCAGTTGAAGCTTTGAAGTTAAATGATCCTATTTTCGAGATCGGTATTACACCCAACAGAGGAGATTGCCTTGGTGTTAGAGGTGTTGCTAGAGATCTTTCAGCTAAAGGTGTTGGTGAACTGAAGCCTATGAATTTTAAAAAAATAACTCAAAAAGAATTTGCAAGCCCAATCATTTGGAATATTAACAATGATGATAATAGCTGTGAATATGTAGTAAGTAGATATTTTAAAAATGTAAATAACTCTAAATCTCCAGAATGGTTACAAAAAAAACTTATCAGCCTTGGGTTAAGACCTATAAACGCTTTAGTTGATATAACAAATTATATCACTATTGATTTAGGAAGACCTTTACACGTTTTTGATGCAGATAAAATTGGAAAAAAACTTGATATGAGGCTTTCAAATGCAAATGAAAGAATTCTTGCTTTAGATAATAAAGAATACACTTTAGATAAAAATACAACTGTGATAGCCGATGGAGATAATGCACTCGCTATAGCTGGGATTATAGGAGGAGACTACAGCGGATGCACAGATGATACTAAAAATGTATTTCTTGAGGTTGCTCTTTTTAATCCGAATAGTGTTGCACAAACTGGTAGAACTCTTGGAATAAATTCAGATGCCAGGTATCGTTTTGAAAGAGGATTAGATAAAAATATGGTCATTGAAGGTTTAGAATATGCATCATATTTAATAAATAAAATATGTGGGGGCTTAGTAAGTAAAAATATTGAAGCTGGAAAATTAGATAATTTTGAGCATAAAATAAATTATAATTTTGACTATTTTAATAAGACTATTGGTTTAGAACTAGATCCACAAAAACAAATCAAAATATTAGAAGACCTTAAATTTCAAATTAATAAAAGTAATGAAAAGGAATGTGAAGTCTTAGTACCATCATGGAGGAATGATGTTAAAAACAAAATCGATATAGTTGAAGAAATTATAAGAATTTATGGATATGAAAATATTAAACAAAGTGTGCCCTCTGCATCAATCGATGAGATTGATAAAATTGATAATTCATCAACAAATAAGAAATTTAAATCAATAAAAAAACTTAAAAAAACCCTTATATCTAATGGAATTTCTGAAGTTATAACTTTTTCTTTTCACTCAATTAGAGCTCAAGAAATCCTTAAAGGAGATAAATCCTTAAAAATTTCGAATGCAATCAGTGATGATCAATCTTATATGAGAAATTCTATGATATTTAATCATTTAGAAAGTGCAGAATTAAATTTTAAAAAAGGTTTTAAAAATATTCAATTATTTGAAATTGGACCTATTTATAATTCATCTCAATCCCAAGAAAATATTCTATCATTGCTTATTTCAACTGAAGAAAATATAAACTCTATTTACAAATCTGAAGAATTTAATTTTTACTCTTTAACAGAATTAACCTCAATATTAATAAGTTCGTTAAATTTTGACATAAAACAATTTAACATATCAAGATCAACTTCAAATACTTATCACCCAGGTCAGTCTGCTGAACTATTTATGGGAAAAAAATTAATAGCTAGATATGGAAAAGTTCATCCATTAATAATGGAGGAATTTTCTAAACTTAAAAATTGTTATGCAATTGAATTATTTTTTGAAAACCTTCCAATTGACTCAATTAGTAGAGCTAATAAAATAAATATCTTAGACTCCCAATTTCAGTTCAGTGAAAAAGACTTTTCTTTTTTATTCGAAAAGGAGCAAAATCTTTATGAAGTCCAGAGATATGTCAAAGGTTTAGATAAAAACTTAATTAAAAATGTAGAATTTTTTGATTTATATGTAGCAAAAGACTTAGGTGATGACAGTAAAAGTGTAACATTTAGGGTTACTATTCAATCTAAAGAAAAAACTCTTGAAGAAAAAGATTTAGAACAATTACATAAAAATATTTTAGAAAAAGTATCAAATAAATTTAAAGCAAAAATTAGAAGCTAATGGAAATTTCTAAAATTAGAAATTTTTCGATAATAGCTCATATTGATCATGGTAAATCCACTCTAGCGGACAGAATAATTGAAATTTGTGGAGGGATGGATGACAGGACCAAAAAAGACCAAGTCTTGGATTCAATGGAGATTGAAAGAGAAAGGGGGATCACTATAAAAGCTCAAACAGTAAGATTAAACTATAAAAATAAAAAAGGCGATGAATATCAACTTAATATACTTGATACACCCGGACACGTTGACTTTTCCTATGAAGTTTCAAGATCACTATCTGCTTGTGAAGGCTCAGTTTTAGTTGTTGACAGCACACAGGGTGTTGAGGCACAAACTCTCGCAAATGCTTATCAGGCAATAGATGTAAATCATGAGATACTTCCAGTTCTTAACAAAGCAGATTTACCTGCATCCGAACCAGAAAGAGTAAAAGAAGACATTGAACAAACAATAGGAATAGATACTTCGGAAGCTCGTCTTGTTTCTGCAAAAACTGGACTAGGAGTTGAAGATTTATTAGACCAGATTGTAGAAAAACTACCCTCTCCAAATACAAATGAAAAAAATCTCAAGGCTCTCTTAGTGGACAGTTGGTACGATAATTATTTAGGAGTAACAGTTCTGGTTAGAGTTCTTGATGGAGTTATGAAAAAGGGTATGAAGGTTAAGTTTTTATCTAACAATCAACAATACAATATAGATAGAATTGGATATTTCACACCTGAAATAAATTATTGTGATGAATTAGGCCCAGGAGAAATAGGTTTTATTAATGCTAGTATAAAGTCAGTTGCTGACTGTAAGGTTGGTGACACAATAGCAGAATTAAATGATCAAAAAATAAAACCACTTCCAGGTTTCAAGCCCTCATTACCAGTCGTGTTTTGTGGGATATATCCTGTTGATACATCAGACTATGAGAGACTTAAAGAGAGTTTCGAAAAACTTGCGTTAAATGACTCAAGTTTTACTTATGAAAATGAAACTAGTGCTGCTTTAGGTTATGGTTTTAGGTGTGGTTTTCTAGGTTTGCTTCACCTAGAGGTTACAACAGAAAGACTTAGAAGAGAATTTGATTTAGATTTAATCACCACTGCTCCAGGAGTTGTATACAAAGTAATAGACAGAAATAAAAACGAAATTGTAATAAGAAATCCCTCTGAACTTCCTGATCCAGCTGAAATAGATAAAATTTTAGAACCATGGGTTAAATCTACTATAATAGTTCCACAGGATTATTTGGGAACGGTAATAACACTTTGTATTGAAAAAAGAGGTAAACAAAAAAACTTAAACATACAAAATAACAGAGCTATCTTAGAGATGGAATTACCTTTGAATGAAATCGTTATAGATTTTTATGACAAATTAAAATCTTATTCAAAAGGTTATGCCAGTTTTGATTATCAGGTCTATGATTATTTTGAAGGAGATCTAGTAAAACTAAACATTCTTGTTAATTCAGAAACTGTTGATGCTTTTTCTAATATAGTTCATAAAACAAGAGCTGAAACGATTGGTAGAAGGATATGTAATAAACTAAAGGATTTAATCCCTAGACAAAACTTCCAAATACCAATTCAGGCTGCAATTTATGGAAAAATCATAGCTAGAGAAACCATTAAAGCTTTTAGAAAAGATGTGACTGCTAAACTTTATGGTGGAGATGTGAGTAGAAAGAAAAAACTCTTGGAAAAACAAAAAAAGGGAAAGAAAAGAATGAAACAATTTGGTAATGTCGAAATTCCACAGACTGCTTTTTTTGAGGCACTAAAAATAGGTGATAATGAATAATTATGGAGAGATGGCCGAGTGGTTTAAGGCGCACGCCTGGAACGCGTGTATAGGGGCAACTCTATCGTGGGTTCGAATCCCACTCTCTCCGCCAAAAAAATGAGTGTATTAAAAAAAATTGAGAAATTTTTCGATTATAAGATCAAAAAAATAACTGAATACCCACTTGTAAAATTAAAAGATCAAATAGCTGATAAAAAAATAGATCAAGTTATCCCCCCAATAGTCTATCAAACTTGGGAAGATAATGAATTTGGTAAAACTCATTACAAAGAAATAATTAAATTTAGGAATATAAATAATAATTTAAATTTTAAATTATTTGATAAAAATGCACGAGATGAATATATGAAAAATAACTGGGGACATCACAAAATTTATGAGGTCTATACAAAATCTAAATTTGGAGTAATGGAGTCAGATATATTTAGACATTGTATACTTTATCAAAATGGAGGATATTATTTCGATATCAGTAAGGGCACATCTGCTCCAATTACCTCCCTACATAATAAAGACTCAGAAGCTTTAATATCTAATGAGCCAGTTGACTGTATCATACCCCCTGATAAAGAAATATTTTCTAAGTTAAATCATCCACATAACAATTTTTTAACGTGGGGTTTAGGTTTCAAAAGTAATCACCCAATTCCTTTGGCTATGATTAACTCTATAGTTGATGACTATATTTTTTACATAGATAAAATTTTTAAAGAACCAAAACTAGCAATTTTAAGTCTTACTGCAACAGGGCAATTCACCAAAGTTGTAAGAAATTACATTTTAAATGAAGGAATTGATAAAACAGTGCAATCAGGTATTTATTTTAATAATAAAGGAATATTTTCAATGAAGGGATGTAGAGTTAGACACCATCTAGTTCCATCATATGCAGATATAAGAGACAAAAAAATAATTTAATTTTACTTCTTATTTTGATTAATAAAATTTTCAATATAATCTTTGAGATTATACTTTGACTTAAAATTTAATTCTCTTTTTGATTTTTTTAAACTATCTCTTTTTGAGGAGAACCTTTCACCAGGACGCACTGGGATCATTTTAATTTTGCTTTTGAACATTTTTGCAACCTGCAAAATTGTATAAAGTTTTCCTGAGGCTAATTGGTACTCTTGATTTTTTTTGTAAAAACCAGCTTTAATAAAACCATCAACAATGTCGCTAACATGAGTGAAGTCCCTTTTTTGATTACCTGGTGAAACAACAGTTAATGGTAAGTTATTTAAATACTGTGTTTCAAAAATACCAATCACAGCGGACATATGATGATTCCTAATTTGATTTGGACCGTAAACATTATAAAAATATGCAATCACATACTCTAAACCGTACCATTCACGATAACATTTTATTAATTCTACATTTTTAGATTTTGTCCATGCGTAAGGGGATAAGAATTCATTTTTACTATTACCAAACTTACTTGAGGAAGCAGAATAGACAAATTTTGCTTTCTTTTCCAAAGCAAGCTCTATTACTTTTTTTGTTCCTTGCATATTTGACTCCCAGCAGTCTTCAAAATATTGAAAACTTTGAACTATTCTTGAAAATTCAGCTAAATGAAAGATTAAATCAAAATTTGATTTTATAATTTTTCTAATCTTATTTATATTTTTAGTATCTCCCTTTATATACTCTACCTTTTTATTGTTGATATGATTTTTCTTAGAGCCAGATGTATAATTATCAAGAACTATTATTTTTCTCGCTAAATTTCTATTTATTATAGCTCTTACTAAATTTGATCCAATAAATCCCGCACCACCTGTTATTAAAATGGTTTTAATATTTTTTTTTTCCATTGATATTTAATTTGATTAAAGGATATTTTAATTGATTTGTATATGTTATATCAATAAGCACAAAAGAAAATGAATAAAAATTTAATAGTTAGTTCAGCAGATGAAAAGTACTTTCAATTATTAAAGGAATTATATAATTCTACATTAAATTTAAAGTATGTAAGTTTTGCAGTCTTAGATTGTGGTCTTTCTGATGAAAGTAAAAGATATTTTATTGATAAGAATATTGAAATTTTTGAGCCTGATTGGGAATTTGAAATACCTTCATATAAAATTAGAGGAAGAAATTATTTAAAAGCTCAATTTTCAAGATTTTATCTTGAAAAATATTTCCCTGGGTATGAAAATTATATTTGGATAGATTCAGATGCATGGATCTCTTGCAATGATACCTTTGATTATTATATTCAAGGTTCCAATAAGACCGGTTTTGCTATAACTCCTCAAATTGATAGAGCATCTTCAAGATTAATAAATATTAAATGGTTTATGAATTTTCCAACAAAAATTAATTCAATTAATTTTAAAAATATTTCTAAAAGTATATCGAAGAATTTAGCAAAAAAATACGCTGGTCATTTTACACTTAATGCAGGTTGCTTTGCATATAATTATAAATTTAGTGGGATGAAAGCAATAAGAGAAAATTTAAAAAAAGCTTCACAAAAAGGAAGAGTATTCGGAACGGATCAAGTTGCACTTGCCATTTCATTATTCGAAAATAATTTAGAATTTGAACTTTTACCTGCATATTGTAATTGGCTATGTGAACATCACATGCCTAAATTCTCAGTAGAGAAAAATAAATTTGTTGAGCCTTTTATACCTAATCACAACATTGGTGTTATGCACTTAGCAGGTCTTGACGAGGATAGGAAGACAAAAATATTTCACAAGATTAAAACTACTGATGATAAAATTTTAGAAAAAACATTAAGATATTCAATTTAAGTCTTTCTTATTATTTGCACCAAGATTTTTCATCTCTTGAGCTCTATTAAACAGTGATCCACGTCCTTCTTTCAAATATTTTTTTGCATTAGATAAATTTTGTGAGGCTTTGACTAGACTATTTTCAGAGTCTTCTATTACGTTAATTGACTTAATAATTTGATCAATCATTTGACCACCAATATCAGCTATCTCTTTAGAATTTTTATTCTGTTTTTCTAATCTCCAAATACTTTCAACTAACTTCATACACATTATAAGTGTTGATGGTCCAACTATTATAATTTGTTTTTGTTGAGCAAAATTTAATATACTTTGATCATATTTTTGTGCTGTTATTAATGCAAATTCATGAGGCATAAAGATGAAAACGTAGTCTGGGGAATTAATATTTAATAATTTTGAGTATTCTTTTTTATAAATACTAGTGATATGACTTTTCAAAGAAACAATAAAACTTTTCATTTCTAATTCTTTTGAGGATTGGTCATCTGTATTTTGGAAATTATACCAGTGTTTCATTGGTACCTTGGAATCAATTATTATATTTCTTTTTTCTGGTAAAAATATTACAACATCAGGTCTAAAAACATCACCTTCATCATTTTTGTCAGTATATTGAGTTTTGTAATCTCTATCCTTTGTCATTCCACAATCCTGTAAAATGTTTTCAAGAATTACTTCACCCATCTCACCCATCTCATTTATATTCGAGGTCATAGCATTATTCATTTTTTTTGTAAGATTTCCTATTTCATCTATCTTTGAATTTACATACCCTGTTTGTTCGACTGTCTTATCAAATAAAGTTTGAAGATTTTGATTTATTCTTTGTATATCTAGATCAGAATTGGAAATATTTTTCAGTTTTATTCTAAATATTAGGAAAATTAGTAACAAAATTATAGCTATTAAAAATATAATTATAATTAAATCAACATTCATTACTGTTATAATTTTAAATAGTTAAGAATAAATTTTACTAATTTTATCAAGACTGCTCTTTAATTTACTTTTCAAATTATAAAAAACTTTATCATCAAAAAAGTTATCATTTAAAAAGTGATTAAAGTTTTCCCTTATATCTTTTGAGATACTCTCTATCTTAAGGAAGTCTTCAGGTATATAGTGTTTAAGTTTATTTATTTCCTCGTTAAACTCATTCAAAGCATTTTTAAAATGATTATCTGAAAAGGTTTCAAGTTTGTTTTTAAAACTTTCGATATTTAAATTTGTATCTAATTTAGACTCAAGGTCATATATAGTTAGACTAAAATAATCAAAAATTTGTTCATACAAATCATAAAGCTTATCTGAATCTATAATTTTTTGTAAATTCATTTAGTAAGATTACTATAATTACTTTTGTAATGTCAAAGTTTTAATAATAGTGCGAAAAAAGCCCAGAGTTATCAAATTTTATCTGGGCTCTTAAAAATTATAATTTAATAGGCCGCGTCTCTTCCTTCATCTTTTGCAATTTCACGTGCGTTTGGATTTACAGAAGGTCTAAATGGAATATCAACTATCTCTCCATCAACAGGTGTTCCAGGCGCATCACAATATTGATCAGGAAGATGAAATTTGAATTTATTACCAATATCCTTTTTTTCATATGGAACATAGCCCATCGCTATATTTGTTTCCAATTCTGGAGAATACCAAGGAGATGTTAGATAACCTATTGGTGTTGATCCATCTTCAGATACTAGCCAAAAATCAGGTGCATACTCATCAATTGGCTTACCACCTAATCTAAATCCAACTAATTGGTTACTATATGGTTTATCGCCTGCCTCAATTTTTGCTCTCATGGCCTCTAATGCTTGCTTACCAATGTAATCTGCTTGCTTCTTTCTGGGAACTTGATAGCCAAGGTTACACTGAAAAGGATAAGTTTCTGCATCAAGATCTTGACCCCAAGATAAAATACCTGCTGCTATTCTTCTATGATGAGCAGGTGCAATTACTTTTAGATTATGTTTTTTTCCAGCCTCTAAGACAGCATTCCACATATCATCCGCATATAAAGTTGCATCTCTTAGGTAGATTTCATATCCCTTTTCTCCGGTAAAACCTGTTTGGGAAATAATACAATCTCTCCCTCCAACTTTGGCTGCCATTAAGCCATAGTAGGGAATATCTCTAACAGCATTTCCAACTAAATCTGCCATAAGATCGATTGACTTTGGTCCTTGAATTTGAACAGGTGATACATCTATTTCATCAATTTCTACATTAAATTTTTTATCGTGATTTACGCCTTGAAGAAAAAACATAATATCGGAGTCAGAAAGTGAAAACCAAAATTCATCTTCTGCAATCCTAAGTAATATAGGATCATTTAAAACTCCTCCTTTGTCATTACAAAGGATTACATATTTCCCTTTCATAACTTCAATTCTCGTTGCATCTCTTGTAATAACATAATTCGTAAATTTTAATGCATCAGGTCCTTTTACACGAATTTGTCTTTCAACTGCTACATTCCACATTGTTACGTGATTAACTAACGCATCATATTCAACCATTGCACCACCATCTTCAGGTTTTACATAACCTCTGGGATGATACATTCTATTATATACGGTGCATCTCCAACATCCTGCTTCAACTGATAAATGCCAATAAGGATTTTTTCTAACTCTAGTAGATATAAGCATTTGTTGAGGTGTTGGTCCTGATTGCCTTAAATTAAATGGGACTTTTCTATCAGATTGGTCCACTGAACTTGGTTGCTTTAGCTTCATATATCCTCCTATAAAAAATGCAGTAGCAATTTTTGAAAATTAATTTCTTTTTAAGGTCTATGCAATCGAAAAATTTGAACTTAAAAGATTTTGTTGTGGAGGACTATTTTGTCATTTTCCATGGTAAAATCACCATTTTGAAGAGCATTTAACCAATGACAGGTCTTCTCGAAGCCACCAAAAGGAAAGCAGTGAAAATTTTTAAATGAACTTTGTTCTTTAGAGAAATTTGCTAACTCAATAAACATTTCATCGTTTGAAGTTTTTGTTAGAAGGTCAGTTACTTTAGATGAGTTCTTTTTAAGAAAACTTAATGAATTTCCAACACCACTCATTATCCCAAAATTAAGAAGTGTTTTAAAAGACGCTGGGCCTGGAAAGCCTACTCTGACGGGTAATTTTATATTTGAATTATCTAAAAATTTGCACCATTTAATAAATGGTTCGGCATTAAAAAAAAATTGAGTAACAAGTTCTAAACTTAAATTTTTATTTTTTGATAATTCATATTTTTTATCTAAAAATTCGTTGACAGTATTTTGATCAATATCAGGTGAACCCTCTGGGTGCCCAGCTACTCCTATCTCTTCAAATTCATTATCCTTTAATAAACCAGACTCTAGTATTTCCAGCGAGGATGATACTGATCCATTCTGATTACCACCACCACCTATAACAAGAATTTTTTTGCTATCTGTTCTATTTCTTAGTTCTTTTAGGAAGTCTGAAACATGATCTAAATCTCTCATAGTCCTTGCAGGCAAATGAGTAATAGGAGTTAATTCTTGTTTAGATACAAAATCAACAGTTTCTAAGATATCGTTTTCCGTAGCGTCAGGTAAATATGTTATGTAGACATTATTTTTTTTATCTAGAGGGATAGACTTTAGTTTGTGTCTTACTTTTGGGTTTAACTCTATGGTAAAGCCATCTACTAAAGAAACGATATTATCTTTGATCATATTTTTAAAATATAATAGTTAAGACTTTAATCTATTATTTTCTGGGTCCAACAAAGGCTCTTCAGTAATTGTTAATGGATACCTTTTGCCAAAGTACTCAACCTCTAATTTATTTCCTTTTTCTGAAACTTCTGTTGGTAAATATCCATAAACAATGTGTTTATCAACAAAATAGCCATAATTTGTACTCGTTACGTACCCTACAGCTTTACCATTTGAATATATTGGTTCTGTGCCTAAGGCCATTCCTTCAGGATCATCGATAATCATACAAGTAAGTTTTTTTTCAATTGGTTTTTCTTTTATTTTTTGAAGTGCAGTCTTGCCAATAAACTCATTTTCTTTTTTAAGCTTCACCGTAAAGCCTAAGCCTGACTCATAAGGGTTGTAATTAGTATGAATATCTGTACCCAGTGATCTATAGCCTTTCTCCAATCTGAGTGATTCAAAAGCACCAGCTCCAGAACAAATCATGTTGAACTCTCTTGAAGTTTCTCGAAGTTCATCCCATAATGATAATCCATACTCAGTAGGTGTATATATTTCCCAACCTAATTCACCTATATAAGATATTCTTACAGCAACACAGGGAATGTTACTGATAGAAATCTTTTTAATATGGAAAAATGGAAAACCTTCGTTAGATACATCATCGTCATCACACAGTTTTTCAAGAACAGATCTTGAATTTGGTCCCCATAAGCCAATACCAGCAAAAGCAGATGTCCAATCTATGATCTGAACACTTTCATCATCAGGAGCATTTGCTCGAAGCCAACTAATATCAATCATTCCATTCCCAGCTCCTGCCAAGACCCAAAATTTATCTTCCTCAAGTCTGCTAATTGTAAGATCACTCTTTATACCACCATACATATTAGAAATTACGCTATAAACAACTTTACCTACGGCAACATCAATATTATTTGTGCAAACTTTCTGCAATAATTTAAGAGCACCTTTTCCACTTACTTCAATTTTCACAAATCCTGTAATATCAAACATGGCGCCTGTTTGTCTTGTTACAAGATGTTCAGCTGCTTGAATCGGTGACCAATATTTTGCAGCCCAGCCTGTTCTATTTGGAAAGTTTTTACCTTTCATTAATTCAGCATTTGACTCATACCATTGAGGCCTTTCCCAGCCCATTGTCTCAAAGAAATGTGCTTTTTGTCCTTCTAATCGAGCGTAAAATGGACTTCTTCGTAGTGGTCTTGGCTGCTCCATTTGTTGAAGCGGGTGAATAATGTCATATACCTCTTTATAATTTTGTTTACCTCTTGATCTTAGATATTTCCTGACATGATGATGTTGATGAAAACGATTTATGTCTCCTTGGCGAACATCAAGTTCAGGCTCACCATTCACTATCCATTCTGCCATCGCTTTTCCAACACCACCAGCATGTGTAATCCATACAGCATTGGCGGTCCACAAACCTTTTACACTTGTCTCACCCATTAAAGGGTTACCATCAGTTGTAAATGAAAAAATTCCATTAATTTTTTTTGTAAGTTTTTTTTCAGAAAATCTTGGGAACAACCAA
Organism: Pelagibacteraceae bacterium AG-404-P08; assembly: GCA_003216195.1. GTDB lineage: Bacteria > Pseudomonadota > Alphaproteobacteria > HIMB59 > HIMB59 > HIMB59. Next base: position 6,042 of record QCJF01000009.1, on the reverse strand, counting down.
TTCGACTCTTTATGTGCACCTTCAAAATCATCAGGTCTAAAGTCTACCAGTGAGGGCATTTCTTCAGCATCCTCAGGTTTCTTTAGTTCTTCTGACTCTAAAATTCTTGGTTCATGTCGATAATTTCCGATAACATAAGTATCATTCCATTGTCTGAAATAGAGACTGTAATCTTGGTGACGCATCAATGCATGTTCAACCAAAGCCTCCTTGTGATCAGCTTTAAATTCTTTCAATTCTTCAAACGGCTCTAACCACACCATTTGATGCTCACATGGAACTAAAGGTAATGATATGTTAGCAAGTCTTCCCATTTTTGGAGCCCAGATACCAGTTGAGACAAGCACAATGTCGGCTTCATAATCACCCTTAGACGTTTGCACGCCACGAATTTGATTATTCTGAATTTTAAAACCATTAACTGCTGTATCACCAAAAAATTCGCCTGCTTTTAAATCAGTCACATATTTTGCCATTGCTCTAACTGCTCTTACGGGTGCTGCTAAACCATCAGTTGGAACATAATATCCCCCATGAATTTTTTCTGGATCAATATAGGGGCTCATTTTTAAAACTTCATCTGGAGTAATAATTTTTGCATCAGTTAATCCATAACTGTGAGCTATACCTAGTTTTCGATACAGGTCTTGATGTCTTTCTTTTGTCTTTGATACTTCAATTCCCCCAACAGTATGAAAACAAGGTTTGTCCTCAAATGATAAGGATCTAAGTAAGTCAACTGTGTACTGTGCAAATTTACACATCATTCGTGAAGGATTAGTTTGAAACACACCTCCTGGTGCATGACTTGTAGATCCTCCGGTTTCAAACAATGGCCCTTGATCAAGTATAACCATATCTTTCCAACCCAATTTAGCTAAATGATAGGCGGTGCTTGCTCCAACAATACCACTACCAACGATTATTATTCTTGATTTTCTTGCCATTTGTTACCCTGTAAATACCTAATCAGTTCCAAAATTTGATGTCAATATGAAAAAAAACTTAATAGTTAACCGCGTCAATAAGACGATCCTCAAGATAGTCAGCAAATGATCGATTACAACTAAGTAACAATTTAAGATCAAGATTAAAAATAGAACAGTCTACTCTAGCTAATAATGTTTGTGCGGCAGTAGATTTTTTAAAGGATTTTTCTCTAAAGTCAAAATGCGTTAATTTATTTAATATATCAAAACTATTTTTACCTTGAATTTCAAAAAATACTTGTGAGTCAGAAATATTTGTAGCTAATATTAAGGGTGATTTATTTAAATCATCTAAGATTTTGTTGAGCTTTTTAATTTCAATTTCTTTTTCAAATATTAAATTCCATTGATCAAAAGACATTTTTGCTAAAGTATAATTATCATTTGAAATTATCCTTAAATTATCTGATGGTGGTAAAAGTTTTAAAGATTTATTTATGTGATTATTAAATTTTGAGTCACCAGATCCTCTTAATATAATTTGTTGAATAACTTTTTTTTTTATTTCAATACCATCAGATCGGATTACTTCAGTCATGAAACTAACCTTTTATTATCTTCATCATAAAAAACGGGTTTTACTATATCCACACCAGTTGTACTCATACTTGATGTAGAAGCGTAAGCTTTTGTTCCAATCATAGAGTGGCCATTTTTGATAACAGCTAATGCAAAATCATGACCTAATGTAGAACTATGATAACAAGATGTAATATGACCAAGCATTGGGACAGGAGACTTAATTTCTTTATCAAGAATGATATGTTGTCCTTCCTCAAGTTTATCGGCTTTATTCGAGGGAATGATACCAACAAGTTGTTTCCTATCTTCTCTTATAGTATCAGACCGAGTAAGTGATCTTTTACCTAAAAAATCTTTTTTTGATTTACCAATCATCCAGCTAAGTCCCAAATCTATTGGCGTTATAGAACCATCTGTGTCTTGGCCAACAATAATGTAACCCTTTTCTGCCCTTAAAAGATGCATTGCCTCCGTGCCGTAGGGAGCAAGACCAAATTCTTTTCCTAAACTTTGAATATTATCCCAAATTTTAGGGGCACTATTTGATGGAATATATATTTCGTAACCTAACTCCCCGGTAAAACTTGCTCTTAGAATTCGTATTGGAACACCATTAAATTCATGAAATTGGAAAGTCATAAATGGAAACTCTTCATTGCTAAAATTGATATTTGGAAAGGCTTTTTTCATAATTTCTCTGGTATTTGGCCCACTAATGTTGAAAGTTGCATATTGCTCAGTAATCGAGTTCATAAAAACTTTTAAATTTGGCCACTCGGTTTGAGCATATTCTTCCATGCAACCTAAAACAGTAGCAGCACCTCCAGTAGTTGTAGTGGCAATAAAATGCTGATCAGAAATTTTACAAATTATCCCGTCATCTTTTACCATTCCATCTTCCCCCAACATAAGAGCATATCTTGCAGAACCTTGTTTCATTTTAGTAAAACTGTTTGTGTAAATTAAATTCATAAATTCTAATGCATCTTCACCTTTGATCTCAATTTTTCCTAATGTGCTCCCATCTAAAATACCTGCGTTTTCTCTTACATTTTTGCTCTCTCGTTGAACAGCATCATGCATCGACTCTTCCTTATTAATTTGAAAATACCACGGCCTTTTCCATTGCCCAACATCCTCAAAAATTGCACCATTTTTTAAGTGCCAACTATGTATTGGTGATTTTCTCTCTGGGTCATAAAACTCATAGCAATTTCTACCAGCTATTGCAGAAAAACTTAAAGGAGCATAGGGCGGTCGATAAATAGTTGTGCCAACTTCATTTACTTTTTTATCAAGAAGATCAGAAACTATTCCCAGTGCGTTAATACTACTAATTTTACCTTGATCGGTTCCCATGCTATTTGTTGTATATCTTTTTAAATGTTCAATTCTATCAAAACCCTCTGTTATTGCTTGACGGATATCTTTAGTTGTTACATCATTTTGTAAGTCGATAAATGATTTAGCCCATAATGATTTCTTTTGCGGAGAGACCTCCCACAATTTTTCAATGTTGTACTTAGTGTTTGTATTTAATTCGAGTTTTACGTCTAATTGTTTGACTTTAAAAGTTTTTAATTTTTTATTTATATCAGAATTTAAATTATCAAAATTAAATTGTCCTGAAGCAGAACCAAGAGTTATGGTAGGTTGAAAAGGTTTTGATGGCTTGTAAGTTAAATCTTTCTCATCCCAATCTAATAAACCTTTTGATTGAGTAAACAAGTGAACATCTGGATTTATTCCACCTGACAAACATAAGCAGTCACATTTAATTTCATTTAAAGCACCAGAACTATCCTCAACAAGAATTTTTTCAATTTTTTTATTTCCAAATGCTCCTTTTATTTGTGAATTTGTGTAGAGAGGAACATCATTTATTCTTATCAAGTCAAACAAATTTGGCTCAATTTCTTCCCCGGATCGTGAGTCGATATATGCTTTTGGTTTTAAACCAGCTTTTATTAGACTAAAAACCAAGCTATTTGAATTCGAATTATTACTGAAAATAACTGGTTCTTTAGAGGGTGCTAATCCATATCGGCACATATATTTTTCAAAGGAAGAGCTGAGCATTATGCCTGGGAGATCGTTATTTTGAAAAGATAAAAATCTCTCAATGTGTCCATTACATAATATTGTGTGACCTGTACGTATCTTATGTAAAGTGCTATTAACTTTTCCTTCTATCTGTTTAGAGCCAACAAATCTATCTTCAATTGCTATAAGATGATTTATGTAATTATAAGTTGTAACAAGTGTGTTCTTTAAAATCTTTATATTCTTAGAGTCCTCTATTTCTTGTATAGTTTCTTTTAACCAATCTTTAGGCTCTTTATTATCTATTAATGATATTTTGTTTGAATTATTGATAATGCCACCAAGTTGATCGTCAAAGTCAATTAACAACACATCATAATTCGTATTGATGAAAGATTTAGCTACTAGAAGTCCATTTAATCCTCCCCCTATAATTGTAACATCGACGTTGTGATGGATATGATTGCTTATGCCTTTGAAATCTTTGGGAGGTTTACCTAATCCAGCGGCTCTTCTAATAAGTGGTTCATACAAATTTTTCCAAAATTTCTTATGTGGCCCCATGAATGTTTTATAGTAAAAACCAGCAGTAAAAATTGGAGAAAATAAGTTATTGATACTTCCAAAATCGTTTTCAAGAGAAGGCCATCTGTTTTGACTTTCAATTTCCATACCTTCATAAATTTTTTTTATAGTTGCTCTTGTGTTTGGTTCGGAATATTCACTAATTATTTGGACTAGAGCATTTGGTTCTTCTATACCACATGTATAAATTCCTCTTGGCCTATGGTACTTAAAACTTCTTCCTACAAGGTTAATATTATTTCTTAAAAGAGCTGAGGCTATAGTATCACCTTTGTAGCCAAAATATTTGACCCCATCAAACTTAAAGCTAATTTTTTGATGAAACTGAATAAATTGATTTTCTTTTAAATTTATGGATTTCATTTTTCAACCGTAAAGTTACCTGAACCAACTTCTGGTTCCCCAGATGGTGTTTTAACAACACTTTTGAAATTATTTAAATTTGGTTTTTTTTCATCGAGCTTATAGGTCACCAAAATTTCATCAGTAGATGTATCTCTAACACAATTAAACCATTTTCGACAACCATGTGTATGAACCCAGCGCTCATAAAACAAACCTTTTGGATTTGCTCTTATAAAGACATATTCTCCCCACTCACGATCACCAATTTCTTTTGATCCATCGGGTCTTTTTACATGCGCCTCTCCTCCATTTGAGAATTCCGATTGATCTCGTGGGCCGCAATAAGGGCAATTAATTATAAGCATATTTATTAATGTGCTACGGCTGCAGCACCGTGTTCGTCGACTAATCTTCCACTTGCAAATCTATCAAGATTAAAAGCACCATTAATTTGATGAGGTTCATTTTTTGCAATGGTATGTGCAAAAACATTTGCACTTCCAGGTGTAGCTTTGAAACCTCCTGTTCCCCAGCCACAATTAAAAAATAAACCCTCAATGTCACATTTACTAATAATAGGACTAGCGTCTGGGCAGATATCAACAATACCGCCCCATTGACGAAGCATTTTCATTTTGCCAAATACTGGATAAAGCTCGACCATAGCTCTTATAGTATCTTCAACAATATTAAAACCACCTCTTTGAGTGAAAGAATTATAACTATCTGTTCCTGCTCCAATAACTAATTCACCTTTGTCAGATTGACTGACATAAGCATGAACTGCAGATGACATTACCACGGTATCAATAATGGGTTTGATTGGTTCAGAAACAAGTGCCTGAAGTGGCTTACTTTGTAAAGGCAATCTGATACCTGCACTCTCTGCTAAAACACTAGTATGACCTGAAGCAACAACTCCAATTTTATTCGCCCTTAAAAAACCCTTGGAAGTTTCGACACCCTCTATTAATCCATTTTTAGTCCTAATTTGATGTGCCTCACAATTTTGAATTATATCAACTCCCAACTCATCAGCGCGCATTGCAAAACCCCATGCTATTGCATCGTGTCTTGCTACACCACCGCGAGGTTGGTAAGACGCACCAAGTACTGGGTATCGTAAGTTGTCAGTATTCATTATAGGAACCTTTTTTTGAATTTCCTCTTTAGATAACCAAAATGAGTCAATGCCATTTAAATTATTAGCACTCACTCTTCTTTTAATCTCTTTTATATCATGTTCGTTATGGGCTAAATTCATAACTCCTCTTTGACTAAACATCACATTGTAATTTAGCTCACTTGATAGGTTTTCCCATAACTTCAAAGAGTGTTCATATAAATGTGCACTATCATCCCATAAATAGTTTGATCTTATAATAGTGGTGTTTCTGCCTGTGTTACCCCCACCAAGCCAGCCTTTTTCGATTACAGCAATATTTTTTAATCCATGTTCTTTTGCTAAATAATAAGCAGTTCCAAGTCCATGACCTCCACCACCAATTATTATGACATCATAAAACTCCCTAGGTTCAGGGCTTCTCCACATTTTTGG
>QCJF01000008.1 GCA_003216195.1 Pelagibacteraceae bacterium AG-404-P08 | reverse complement strand
TTTATTTTTTAAAATTATTCCCCCACCTGTAGAAACAACAATCTTTTTCTTCAAAATCAATTTTTTGAATATTGATCTTTCTAATTTTCTAAAATGCTCCTCACCCTCTTTTTTAAATATATCTTTTATTTTAGATTGATTTTCTATTTCAATTTGTTCATCAGTATCATAAAAATCAAATTTTAAGTAATCAGACAAAGCCCTACCAATCGTGGATTTACCTGATCCAGGCATACCAATTATACATATTTTTTCATAATTTTTTTTCACCATTGTTATTTGATATGTTTTAAATATATAATATGAAAAACCAATAAATTAATAATAATGAGAAAAATAGCATTACTATCAACGATTATTATACTAATTTTATTAGGTTTTGTTTTAATTAACTCTATAAAAATACCAGCACCAACAAAAGAAAAGGTTTATGACATTCCAATAGATCAGTTCACATGAAATATCTCATTTTTTTTTTGCTAATATTAGTTCTGCCATTGAAGGCCAATGTAGTTAATGAGGAAATCATATTTCAAGAAAAATCATTCTCACAAAACAATATAATTTCATCAATTAAATCAGAAGAAATTCTTTTAAAACTTATAAACTCAACAGAAAATAATAACAATTTTTTTTATTCTTTATTTGATCCTTTGACAAATAGTACTATTTATCCTGAATATTCAAATGAAAATGATTTTTTTTTCGAAAAAATAAATTTATTCAATAAAAAAAATTATAGATACCAAATTAACTCAAATTTATTTGAAAAAGTTATTTTTGAAGAATTCCAAAACCCAAATCACAATGAGTCGTATTTAGCTTATTTATCTGACTCAAATCAATTTAATGAATTGTGTCGATATTTATTTGAATTGGATAATAATCAAAAAAATTTTGATGATATTTTGATCTATAATATCTTATGCTTAATAAAAGATAATCAATTTGAGCAGATTAATTTTATAATTGAAATTTATGATCAAAAAGAGTTTGATAAATTAAACACAAAATTTTTGTTAGACTTTCTCAAAAATAATACAATTGAAATAAATTACAACTTAAGTGAATTAGGATTAATTGATAAATATATCACTTTGATTTCTGATAGTATTAAAGTCAATGTGGATGAAATTAATAATACTCTTGAATTAGAGATATATCTCAAATCAAATACAATTGATCTTTATCAAATAAATTACCTTTTTAAAAATAGAGTTATAAATAAATCACAATATTTATCTATGCTAGAAATGCTAAATGTAAAACCTAAAGAGTTAGCTATGTATGAAGAAATGCAAAAAAATATTAACTATAATAAAAAACTTGAAATTTTGGAAAACTATATTCCCTTATTACAATTGGATTTATATGATGTATCCAGATTAGTTAATGATCAATTTAGTGAAATGAGAATCACCTCAAGAAATTTAAATTACATTAATGGTTTAATGCTTTTATCACTTTATGAAAACTCAAGTTTTTTAGAAAATTTGATAATTTTATTGAAGGATATTCCTAACGGTGTAGTCGAAAATAACGATATAGCAACAGCTTTAAAGAATTATTTAATTAAAAACTTCGAAAATAAATACTATGCAGATAATGATCAAAATATAGACAGTCCTTTGATGAAATTTTTATTTTTAAATAGAAATATTAATTTTATAGAGAGTGATAATCTAAAAAGAACAGAGTCAGACACAATATCAGTTAATCCTGTATATTTGGCAAGTTTAGCAGAAAATTTAAACTTGATTGACTCATATATATACTATGTAAATTTAAGTGAAAAATTTTACTCTATAAATGAATTCGATTTATACTTCTTAAATAACTACATTATAGATAATGAATACCTAAAGAATGAATTGATAAAATTAGCTTTCAGAGCACATTTAATAAATTTATGAAATATGAAAACTACAGAGATTTATATACACAATATTTAATATCCGAAAAAAATCTTTCAAAAAACTCAGTATATAATTATATAGTTGATCTAAATCAATTTTTTAAAGCTCAAGATATAAAGACTGGTAATGTTAATAAAAAGATCAGATCATATATTTTAAATTTGAGAAAAAAAAATTTGAAAAGTTCTAGTATAAATAGAAAAATTTCAACTTTAAAAAATTTCTTAAGATTTCTCCAAACTGAAAAAATAATTGATAAAATCGATTTTCAAGAATTTGAGAGCTTATCTGGTTTTAAAAAGATACCAAAAGCTATTGAAAAGTCACAAATGATAGAATTATTTAAGAATTTAAATAATTCTAAAAAGAATAATGCAAAGTTATACATTCTTGTATTAAAATTAATTTATTTATCAGGTTTAAGAATATCAGAGGCATTAAATTTAAAATGGTCTGATATTAACTATCAAGATAATTCAATTTATGTTTATGGAAAAGGATCGAAAGAAAGAAAAGTTTATATAATTAAAGATTTTTTAGTTCAATTAGAATATTTAGATAAAGACAATCAATTTATTTTTACTATTAATAAAAAAAAAATTACAGCTAGATCAGTCAATAAATTTCTTGAAAATTGTTATTTTGACTCGATAATTAAAACTAAACTCTCAACACATACTTTTAGACACTCATTTGCAACTACTATGTTAGAAAATAATGCTGATATAAGACATATTCAAAAATTATTAGGTCACTCAAGTATTTCAACTACAGAAATTTACACTAGGGTTGCAAAGACAATGAAAAAGAGAGTTTTAGACTCTTATCATCCACTTAAAAATAAATTATAGTCATATAATGTTTTATTTAGATTTCGAAGAAAAATTAGAAAAATTCGATGTTGAAATACAATCTCTAACTAAAATCTCAAAAGATACTGATATAGATATTGATAAAAAAATTAAGGATATTGAGAAAAAAAAACAAATTGAGTTAAATAGAATTTATTCTAACTTATCCCCTTGGCAGATTGTTAAACTTGCAAGACATCCAAATAGACCTAAAACAATAAATTTCATAAATAGTTTATTTAGAGAATTTACTCCCCTTTATGGAGATAGATTGTATTCAGAGGATAATGCAATCATATCTGGCCTTGCTTTTTTAGATAATTTACCTGTTGTTATTCTTGGTACCGAAAAAGGTAATGATATGAATACCAGAATTAAACATAATTTTGGGATGGCAAAACCTGAAGGATATAGAAAATCTCAAAGAATTATGAAGCTAGCATCTAAGCTAAATTTACCTTTAATCTGTTTTGTGGATACATCAGGTGCCTATCCTGGCAAAGATGCTGAGGAGCGAGGTCAAGCAGAAGCTATCGCGCTATCGATGAAAGTTGCATTAAATTGTGAAACACCATGTATTTCTATTATTATAGGTGAAGGAGGATCAGGTGGAGCTATTGCATTAGCTACAAGTGATATTGTTATCATGCTTAGTAATTCAATTTACTCCGTTATTTCTCCTGAAGGTTGTTCATCAATACTTTGGAAATCATCTAATTTTGCAGAGACAGCATCTAATTCTTTAAAAATAACAGCAAAAGATTGTCTAGAATTAAAAATAATTGATCAAATTATTGAGGAACCAATAGGAGGTGCTCACAGACACTTTGAAAAAGTCTCTTCTGATCTAAAAGGAGTTATATTAAAAAGTATTGAAGGCTTAAAATTATTAACAAAAGATGAACTAATAAAAAAAAGGAATAATAGATACTTAAATTATATTGTTTAATTTACTACTCCCATGACACTGTTTATATTTTTTCCCTGATCCACACGGGCAGGGATCATTCCTGCCAATTTTCTTAATAATTGGTTTATTTAATTTATTCTCATTTTCATCTTTTTCTTTAACCCTTATATTATTTAATACTAAAACCATCTGCTTTTGTATTTCATATATTAATTGATTAAATGCACTTAATGATGCCTTTCGAAATTCATTTACAGGGTCTTTTCCACCGTAACCACTTAGACTTACAGACATACGAATATTAGTAAGTTCTTGAATGTGGCTATGCCAATTTTTATCAAGAATAGAGAGACTTACTTGTCTAAGTATATAAATATATGCATCAAGATGTTTTGCATAATTTTCGTCTTTAATTTTTTTAAAAGAAGATAAATAGTGATCTTTATTTCCAATTTCTTGTTCATCAATGAAAGGTAGAGTCTCTGAGAAATGTTTAATTTCATCTCTTTCACTTTCTAATAAATTAGTTATAAATTCATCTTCAGTTTCTTGTATAAAATTAATTATATCTTCATTTATAATAGTTTCTCTTTTTGAGTAAATTATATTTCTCTGTTTATCAATAATGTTATCAAACTCTAATAACTGTTTTCTAATGTCAAAGTTATGCCCCTCAACCCTTTTTTGTGCCCTCTCAATAGATGAGGTTAACCATTTGTGTTCAATTACTTCCCCTTGTTTTAGACCTAAAGTTGAGAGCATGGATTGAAGTTTTTCTGATCCAAAAATTCTCATAAGATCGTCCTCTAGGGAGACAAAAAATATACTCTCACCAGGATCTCCTTGCCTACCTGACCTTCCTCTTAATTGATTATCTATTCTTCTGCTTTCATGTCTTTCTGTTCCCAAAATACATAATCCACCAAAATCAATCACTTTTTGATAATCACTCTCATTAAAATTTTTATCAACTTCGGGGTTTCCACCTAATTTTATATCAGTCCCTCTACCAGCCATATTAGTGGCAACAGTCACTTGATACGGTTTTCCCGCTGAAGCTATTATTTCAGCCTCATTTTCATGATTTTTCGCATTTAGAACGTTGTGAGGGATTTCATTATTCTTTAAGATATCTGAAATATAATTTGATTTTTCTATTGAAGTAGTCCCAACTAAAATTGGTTGACCCTTTTCATGTTTTATTTTTACTAAATCTATAACAGCTTTGTATTTTTCATCTTGAGTTTTATAAATTTGATCATTTTGATCAATCCTAACCATTGGTTTATGTGTGGGTATTTCAATAACACTTAAACCATAAATCTGTAAAAACTCCTCAGACTCAGTTAAAGCAGTCCCTGTCATTCCAGATATTTTTTCATATTTTTTAAAATAATTTTGAAATGTTATACTAGCTAATGTAATACTCTCCTCTTGAATTTTAAGGCCCTCTTTGGCTTCCAAAGATTGATGAAGACCTTCACCAAACCTTCTTCCCTCAGATAATCTGCCAGAAAACTCATCTATAACAATGATTTGCCCATCTTTAACAACATAATCTTTATCCTTCTCATATATAAACCTGGCTTTTAGTGATTGATTTATAATTTGATAAGCCTCTAAATTATCATTATCAAAAAGACTATTACCTTTTAAAAAATTCATTTTTTTTAAGTTAAATTCTATTTTTTTTATACCACTATCTATAAGTAAAACATTTTTTCTTTCTTCATTAATTTCGACATCATTTTTTGTGAGATCTTCAGTAATTTCATAACATAATTTAAAAAGCTGTATGGGTGTTTTTATAGGTCCTGAAATACCCAAGGGAGATCTTGACTCATCGATCAATACTGAATCGGCCTCGTCTATTAATGCTATATGATGTTCATTTTGCATCTTTGGTTGATTGATACCTCTTAAATTGTCTCTTAAATAATCAAAGCAAAATTCATTATTATTTCCGTAAATTACATCAGATTGGTAGCCTTTTACTTTATCCTCTACTGATTGGCTGTTTTGAATATATGAACAACTGATATTTAGGTACTTAAAAATGGGCCCCATCCATAAAGAGTCTCTTTTTGCAAGGTAATCATTTACAGTAATTAGGTGAACCTTTTTACCTAAGACAAAATTTAATATAATAGGGATAGTAGCAACTAATGTTTTACCTTCGCCTGTTTTCATTTCAGCTACAAATCCATAATAAAGCGCAATTCCTCCAATAATTTGAGAGTCGTAATGTCTTAAATCAATGGTTCTTTGAGAGACTTCTCTTACTAAGCCACAAATAAAAGTTAAATCAGCTTCAGATAGTTCATTTGCATTAGAAGAACTATATTTAGCCTTTAAGGTTTCAATTTTAGTAATTATTTCCTCTTTCGTTAGCTTTGAAATTTGATCTTCAAGTTGAACTAATTGACTTATGTATTTATTTGAGATTTCTTTAATTAAATTCGAATTTTTTTTTGATGAAAAAAAATTGTTAATTTTCTCAAACATTATCTTACAAATATACTAAATAAATATTATTTCCATGATGTAAATGTAGCAATTTCTATTTCAACAGGTATATGTTTATGTTTTTCAACTAATTTTGAAAATATTTGGTTTGTTAATTTATAAAAATCTTTTTTAAATTTATATTTTTCATTGAAATAATTGGAAATTCCAAACTTTCTAAAATCATCTCTAAGTTTGTTTAATGAACTATAATTAATCTCTAATACATCTACGCTCACAACCACATCTTTAAATTTATTTTTATTTAAATTATCAATTAATTTTGAAGTATCTAAAAATGGACCAAATCTTCTATAAACACCACCATAAATTTTTTCATCAATTTCTAAAAAAATATTTTGAAGAGTTGTCATAGAATTTAGTGATATGATATTGCAACAAAATAAACCATTATCATTTAATTTTGACAAAATCTTATTAAAAACATCATTACTATCTAAAAATAATGGTATCTGAAGAGAAAAATTTGAGAGTATTACATCAAATTTACCCTCAACTGAAGAAATTTCATAGAACTTTGTAACTTCTTTTTTATTGAAATCTAACATTTCTAGATTGGTATCTTCATCAATAAATAAACAACTGTCTAAATTTCTAGATATAAACTTTAGTTTATTATTTATTAGATCAGATCCATTTTTTGTAAAAAAATTATATTTATCAAAATAGACCTCTCTTCTTATTGCTCTCTTTTTTAAATTAAATTCATTCATTATGTGTTAAGGTAATTTATCATGATATCGAGATTTAATTTAGATCAAAAAAGGTTAAACTTTTATGATAATCCTGAGTTATTTAATGAAGAATTTCTTGAAATAATCTCATCAAATAATGAGAACGAACTTTCTTACTCTAATGAAAAACCTATAGTTGTACTCAATAAAGATAAAACTTTAAAATTAACTTTGATAAAAGAAGATAAAGAATTTAACTATATCTTGTTTTCAAATCATAGTATTTCGATTTTACCACATGAGAAAATAAAAATACATAAAGCTATTAAAGACGTATCAAATTTTAGCATTTATAAATTAAATTCTGAATGAAAGTAGCACTTATTCAAACTACTGTAGGTTCAGATTTCAATGAAAATTTTGAAAAATCAAAAAAATTTCTTGATGCTAGTTTAGTATCAAACCCTGATTTTATTCTTCTTCCTGAGTGTTTTCTTTTTTTGTCTAATAAATCTAAAATTTTGATAGAAATGAACCATTATTGTATTAAATATTTTAAAGATTTTTCAAAAATTAATAAGGTTTATTTATTACTTGGTTCACTTCCTATAACAGAAGATACCAAATTATTTAATAGATCTATATTGATTAATCCAGGTGGAGAAATCATTTCAATTTATGACAAAATTCATATGTTTGATATTACTTTAAAAAATGGAGAAAGTTACAAGGAAAGTGAATTTTATTCCTCTGGCACCGAATTAAAAATGGCAAAAGTGTTAGGACAATTAATTGGTCATTCAATTTGTTATGACTTAAGGTATCCAAAATTGTACAGAGCTTTAGCAAAAAAAGGATCAAAAGTTATCGTAATTCCATCAGCTTTTACATACACAACTGGAAAGGCTCATTGGCACTCTCTCATAAAAGCAAGGGCTATTGAGAATAGTGTTTTTATTTTAGCACCTAATCAATGGGGGGTAAATAATGAGAATAGATCGACTTATGGACATAGCTTAATAGTAGATCCTTGGGGAGAAATCTTAGCAGAAGCAGATAATAGTGAGATGATAATTACGTCTGAACTTGATTTAGATAGAGTTCAAGAATGCCAGAGTGCAATTCCGGTTCTAATCCATGACAGAAATTTTGATTAACAGTATTGAAAATCGATATTGTATGACTAAATAAACAGTATGATTAAATTTGATTTAATTTGTGAAAACGAGCATATTTTTGAAGCTAGTTTCGATGACTCTATGTCATTTGAAAATCAAAGAAAAAAAAAACTAATTGAATGCCCCTTATGTAATTCATCAGAAATATCAAAATCAGTTATGGCCCCAAACATCTCTAATAAGTCAACAAGTTCATCGAAAATTAATCGAAAAAAAAATGAATTATTTTCAAATTATAATAAACAAATAAATAGAATTAAAACAGAGATTGAAAAAAGTTTTACTTATGTCGGAAAAAAATTTCCTGAGGAAGCTAGAAAAATTCATTATGGAGAAGTAGAAGATAAACCTATTTATGGTGAGGCTACAGAAAAGGAAAGCCAAGATTTAGTTGATGAGGGCATACAACTTGTCAGACTTCCATTTAGTCAAAAAGAAAAAAAGAAAAATTAATACTTCAAAGTTCCAAAGTAATTTACTAAATCTATTTTACTTAATTTAAAGGTCTTAATAATCGGGTTGTATAGTATTCCCTGAGTGTTTAATAAATTTAAGTTATATTTAAATGCTATTGTTTGAAGTTTACTTGGAGGTAAAAAAAGATCTATATTATGGGTTTTTTTTGGGAGTAGATTTAAAATATTTTCTGCAATTTCTATAGCAAAATATTTTGAGAATAAATTTTTATTAAGTGTTGATAGAAATACATAGGCATTTTTATTAAGTTTTTTACTAAGATTTTTAAAAAGATAAATTTTGTCCTCTTCCTCTAAATGCTCCAAAAACTCAAATAAAAACACGATATCAAATTTTTTTTTACTTTTTCTCAAAAAATTATTAGCTTCTAAATTAAATAACTTATAGTTTTTTTTATTTTTAATTTTAAAGTTTTTTCTTACATCAATACCAGTACATTTAGCTCCCATTTCACAATAATTATTCAAAAATTCGCCAGTACCACATCCAAGATCTAAAACACTTTTATTTTGGAAAAAGTTATAAATATCTTGACCACTATGAACTCTTATCATCTTTGTCATATACTGATGTCTAATAGCCATCATTTGTTCTAATGGCTCATAATACTTGTTATTGTTTGCGCTCATGTTCTTTACATAATAAATGTTATATGTATATTACCGTAATTCATGAAAATTAAAGTTTTAAAATTTGGTGGAACATCGGTTGGAAGCAAAGATGCAATTAAAAGATCAGGTAATATTATTAATGATTGTTCAAAAAAATCAAAAGTAATTGCTGTACTATCTGCTATGTCTGGTGAAACTGATCGTTTAATCAATTTGACTAAATCTTTTGCAAAATCTCCAAATCCAATTGATTTTGATAATGCTATTTCAACAGGAGAAAATCTTTCTTGTGCACTTATGTCAATATATTTGAATAATCAAAAGGTTAAATCTAGATCACTTCTAAGTTGGCAAATACCAATAATAACTTCACCAGAACATATGAAATCAAGAATTTTGTTTATTAACAAAAAATTTTTATTTAAGGAACTAGAAAAATTTGATGTTTTAATTATTCCTGGTTTTCAAGGTATTAATAATAAGGGAGAGATAACTACATTAGGTAGAGGAGGATCTGACACTAGTGCTGTGGCAGTTGCTGCTGCCTTGGATGCTGAGTGTACAATTTATACCGATGTTGAAGGTGTATTCACAACTGACCCGAACATAGTATCTAACGCAAAAAAAATAAATAAAATTTCTTATGAAGAAATGCTTGAATTAGCGTCACAAGGGGCTAAGGTTCTTCAAACCCGCTCTGTTGAGTTAGCTATGAGAAAAAATACTAAATTAAGCGTAAGATCCTCACTACAACCAAAAAAAAATGGCACTGTTATAACTGATGAGAAAAGTTTACTAGAAAATAAAACTGTCAGTGGAATAACATATACTAAAGATGAGGCAAAGATTACACTTTCAAGAGTTTTGGATAAACCTGGTGTTTCATCTAAAATCTTTGGCCCATTAGCTAAAGGTAATATTAATGTAGATATGATATTACAAAATATTTCCCAAGATGGAAAGTTTGCAAACTTATCCTTTACTTTACCTAGAGGAGATTTAGAAAAAGCTCTTAAAATATTAAAAAAAGATAAATCTAAAATTGGTTATAAAAAAATTATTTCTTCTGATAATATTTCAAAAATTTCTGTAGTTGGAGTAGGAATGAGATCACATGCTGGAGTAGCCCAGACTCTATTTGATACTTTAGGTAAAAATAAAATAAATATTCAAGTTATTACTACCTCTGAAATAAAAATTAGTATATTGATAGATGAGAAACACACTGATTTAGCCGTACAAAAGTTACACCAGGCCTTCAAATTACATAAATAATTTTTTGGAGAAATTAATTTCAATCAAAGAAGCAAGAATTAAGAAAGGTTTATCAATTTATGATTTATCCAAAGCTCTAAAATTAGATATAGAAATTATTCGTCTATTGGATGATAATTTAAAGCTTCCTAAAAGATTTAGAGCTTATCAATCGACTTATAAAAAATCTATTTATCGATATTTAGGTTATGAAATTAAGTATAAAGATTTTATCAGCGATATTCCGGAAGATTACACTAAAATTTCATTAACTTATTTTTTATCATTACTTATTTTTACAATTTTAACCTTACTTTCTTTTAATATTTACAATAAGTTTAATAGTCAAATCTTAGTAAAAAATATAGAAAAAGATCACCTCTATTTAGATATTTTAAATATATCCTCTAAGAATTACCTTAATGAATTAAGTCACGACGAATTTATTAACAGCCTTATCTTAACGAATAGAACTAATTATTCTCAAAAATTATCAATTTTTTCAAAGCCTAATAAGACTATTTATTATAAGTTACAAAATAATAATAAAAAAACCTTACAATTTGGTGAGATATTACAATCTAAAGAGCTTAATATTGAATTAGACGATGATTTTTTCATTGATTTATCTAATATAGATAATATCGATAAAATAATTTACAGGGGTATAGAAATTAAACTTATTAAGGAATTAAATTCTTATATTGCCAATTTTAATATTAAAGATTTAGAAACTCTATTATGAAATATTCTCATACAATAAAGAGAAAAAAAACAAAAAAAATACAAATTGGTAATATTTTTGTTGGGGGAGACTCTCCAATTACGGTTCAGACAATGACAAATACCCATACCCATGATATTGATGCTACACTTGAGCAGATATCTCTTATTGAAAAAGAGGGATGCGATATAGTCAGAGTTTCAGTTCCTGACGAAAAATCATCAGAAGCTTTAAAAAAAATAATTCCGGAAATTAATATACCTTTAGTTGCCGATATACATTTTCATTATAAAAGAGCATTAGAGGCAGCAGAAAATGGAGCACATTGTCTTCGAATAAATCCAGGTAATATTGGCTCCAAGGAAAAAATAAAAGAGGTTGTTGAAGCCGCCAAGCAGAATAAAATACCTATAAGAATAGGGGTTAATTCTGGTAGTTTAGAAAAATCAATATTAGAAAAATATAAAAGCCCAACTTCTGAGGCATTATTTGAAAGTGCTAAGTTAAATATAAAAATTTTAGAGGATCTAAATTTTGATAATTTTAAAATAAGTGTGAAAGCTTCAAATGTTTTTACATCAGTAGAGTCATATAGAATGTTATCTAATTATTGTGATTATCCAATTCATTTAGGTATTACTGAAGCAGGAAGTTATTTTAGTGGATCAATAAAATCTTCTATAGGTCTTGGAATGCTTCTTTATGATGGTATTGGGGATACTGTAAGAGTTTCACTTTCAGATCATCCAACTCAAGAAGTTAAGGTTGGATTTGAAATGTTAAAATCATTAAATTTAAGAGATTATGGAGTTACTATAATATCATGTCCGTCTTGTGCAAGACAACAATTTGATGTAATTGAGACAGTAAAAAATGTTGAGAAAAAGCTTTCTCACATTAAAAAACCTATAACAGTTTCAATTATCGGATGCGTTGTTAATGGGCCAGGAGAAGCTACAATGACTAACATAGGTATAACTGGTGGTGGAAATAATACACATATGGTTTACGTCGATGGTGAAAAAAGCCATCGAATTCAAGACGAAGATTTAGTTGAGTACTTAGTTAAAACTATAGAAAATAAAGTCGAACAGATTCATCACTTAAAATGAAAAAAAATATTAATTTAGTAAAAGGCACTCATGATATTCATGGAGCTGAAATGGAGAAGTTTGAATTTATTATTGAAAAATTTTATTCAGTATGTAGGAATTTTAATTTTAAATCTATACAAACTCCTATTTTAGAACAACAAGATTTATTCTCTAGGACCGTGGGTGAGCAAACCGATATTGTCTCTAAAGAGATGTATTCATTTTTAGATAAAGGAGAAGCGAATATTTGTTTAAGACCTGAGGCTACAAGTAGCTTAGCAAGGTTTGCTGCTTCAAACTATCAATCTGGCTTACTTAAATTAATTACACACGGCCCAATGTTTAGAAGAGAAAGACCCCAAAAAGGTAGATATAGACAGTTTCATCAAATAAACATTGAGTCTATTGGTGAAAAAAGTTCCTATGTTGATTTTGAATTAATTCTAATTGCAAAGTTATTATTTGATGACCTTGGAATTAAAGACAATAAATATAGGTTATTAATTAATTCTTTAGGGTCAAAAGAGGATCAAATTAAATATGCTAATGTACTAAAAAAATATTTAACTGATTTTAAAAAACATTTATCAGAAATCTCACAATCTAGATTGGATAAAAACCCTCTTAGAATTTTGGATAGTAAAGATCCAAAAGATTCTGAAATATTAGTAAATGCTCCAAAAATTAGCGAACACTTATCTGAAGAGAGTAAAAACTATTTCAATCAAGTTAAAAAACTTTTAAATGATAATAAAATCACATTTTTTGAAGATCCAAAATTAGTTAGAGGATTAGATTATTATTCACATACGGCTTTTGAATTTCAAACAAATGAAGATAAAAGACAAAATGCGATATTAGCTGGTGGTAGGTACGACAATTTAATTAGTATGATTTCTTCTAGAGATATTCCAGGAAGTGGCTGGGCAGCCGGTATAGAAAGATTAATGGATTTGATATTTATAAAAGATGAAAAATCTGAATTACATAAAAAGATATTATTTGCTGTTCAAGATGAGTCTTATTTGAATAATAATAGAATTTTAAAACAAATTTACAGTTTAAGATATAATCACGAAGTTAGAGTTAGTAAAAATATAAAAAAACTTTTTAGTTATGCAGATAAAAATAATTTTAGTTTTATTCTACTTATTGGTGAAGAAGAGATTAAAAATAAAACAATTATTTTAAAAGATTTAAAAAACAAAAATCAAAAGTCTTTTGAAATTTCCAAATTTGAGCTTAAAAATGAAATTAGATAAACAAATCATTGATTTAAAAAATAAATTTAATCAATTAAATGAGAAACTTTTAAATTCTCAAAATTTAAAAAATGAGGAAATAATTCAAATAAATAAAGATTTATCAAAATTAGAGCCTATTATTGCTTTATCTGACAATATTAATAATTTAGATAAGGAAATCAAAGGCTATAAAGAAATACTTGAAAATGAAAGTGATGAAGAGCTCCGAAATTTAGCAAAACAAGAATTACCTTTGTATGAAAAAGATTTAGAAATTAAAAATAAAGAATTACTAATTGCTCTACTACCTAAAGATGAGGCTGATGATAAAAATGTTATATTAGAAATTAGGGCTGGTACCGGAGGAGATGAGGCTGCATTATTTGCTGGAGATTTATTTAGAATGTATGAGCGATATTCCTCATTAAAAAGTTGGAAGTTTCAGCCAATGGAGAAGAGCGAGACAGGATTGAAGGGTATTAAAGAAGCAATAATAGAAATTAAAGGAGATGGTGTATATAAATTTTTAAAAAATGAGTCTGGTGTCCACAGAGTACAACGTATACCAGAAACTGAGTCTGGGGGTAGGATTCATACCTCGGCTGCTACTGTCGCTGTTTTACCAGAAGCTGAGGAAGTTGACTTAGAGATAAAAGATACCGATTTAAGAATAGACGTTTATAGATCAGGAGGGGCGGGAGGCCAATCGGTAAATACAACAGATAGTGCTGTAAGAATTACACATTTACCTACAAACATAGTAGTAACTCAACAAGACGAAAGATCTCAACATAAAAATAAAGCTAAAGCATTAAAAATTTTACGATCCAGATTATATGAAGTTGAAAGAATTAAAAAACAAGAAGAGGTTTCATCCAACAGAAAAAATCAAGTTGGTTCTGGAGATAGATCTGAAAGAATTAGAACATATAATTTTCCACAGGGTAGAGTATCAGATCATAGAATTAACTTAACGCTTTATAAATTAGACCAGTTTTTAACTGGCGAGGCTTTAGATGAAATGATATCAGCTCTATCAGCCAGTGAACAAGCCGAAAAATTAAGTCAACTTAATGCTAAGCAATAATTATTTAAGTAAATTTGACATAAAAAAAATATTACTTGAAAACTTAAACTCAATTACTGGATCTCAAGCTGAACAAGAATCCCAAATAATAATTTCTTATTCATCTAAAAGTGAAAATTATTTAGATATTAAAAATAGTAAAATAGATCAAAAATTAATTAATAAAATCTTAAATAAAAGATTAAAAGGAAAGCCATTAGCAAAAATAATAAATGAAAAAGGTTTTTGGAAAAAAATATTCTATACAGATGATTATACTTTAGATCCTAGAGCTGACTCAGAAATATTAGTTGAACAAATATTAATCGATTGTAAAAAAAATGAATATAAAAAAAATTTGAAGTTACTTGATTTATGTTGCGGAACAGGTTGCCTCGGTATTTCCATTATAGATGAGCTAGATAATGCATCTTGTGATTTTATTGATGTTTCTAAACATGCTCTTAATGCTTGTAAAAAAAATATAATTAAATTTAAACATCAACTAAAAACAAAAATATTTCACTCAAACTTATTTGAAAATTATCCAATAAATAGACTAAAATATATTGATTTTATTGTTTGTAACCCACCATATATACCAACGAGAAATTATTTTAATCTAAATAAAGAGACTTTACATGATCCAAGAATTTCTCTTGATGGTGGAAAATTAGGCATGGATTATTATGTTAAAATTATTAAATTTTTAATTAGTGTGAAATTTAAAGGGGTCGTTTATTTTGAAATTGATCCAATTATTACTAAAAACATGTATAAATTTTTATTAGAAAAAGGTGTAAAAATAGTTTATAAAAAAACAGATTATCTCAATTTAGATAGATTGATAAAGATAAAATTCCCTATACTTTAATTGATGGGCTTTTTTTGAGATAAACGATAAAAAATTAATGAAAAATTTTGTAAAAAGAAAGCCTTACGGTGGCCAAAGAAAAATAAACTCTCCTAGGTCTGGTGTTGCTGACTCCCCATATCTACAAGCCAATGGAAATTCCAACGGATTTAAAAGAAATGGAAAAAATCCTAAAGATCAATATAACGATTACCTCAATAAAGCAAAAGATGCTAAGGGGCAGGGTGATGATGTATTAGAGCAGTTTTACCTTCAACACGCTGAACACTATTTTAGACAAACAGATAATTCAAATAAAGGTTTTGTTGCAAGAAAAATTATAAGTAAAGACAAAACTGAAAATAATGGCAGTGATTTGAATAAAAATAATAAGGCAGAAAGTAAATCAACTTCTGATTTTGACGATTTAGCTAGTCAGTTAGCTTAGTTTATTTTATTTTTGTAGTTATTAACTTCTTCATCTATTTTAGAGACTAATATTTGAAATTCATTTAGTTGTTGTTCATTAAGCTTTCTTCCTGAAGGTAATTTAAGTGTAGCTGGGTTAATTTGTTTTCCATTAACAATAATTTCATAATGTAAATGAGGTCCAGTTGATTTTCCTGTTGAACCTACATAACCAATAACGTCACCTTGCTTAACTCTTACACCACTTGATATTCCTTTTTTATAAGCATTAAGATGCGCGTAAGCTGTTTTATAAGTACTATCGTGACGAATTCTAATGTATTTTCCATAGCCTCCATTTCTACCTACGAACTCTACAACACCATTTCCAGCAGCAAAAATAGGAGTTCCTGTTGGAGCAGCAAAATCTACCCCTTTATGCATTTTATTATAACCAGAGATAGGATGTTTTCTCATACCATAGCTGGAACTAAGTCTTGCCCCATTAATTGGAGTCTTCATTAAGCTTTTTGTCATCCCTTTACCTTTCTCGTCAAAATATTCACTGAATACTCCATTATCATAAAGATAGTAAATTAATGGAGTGCCTCTTGATGAAAGCATTAGGTATTTTGGATCTTCAATTTGAATTGTCTTACCGTCACTATTCACCTTTTTGATAAATAGCATTTCAAAATTATCACCTTCATAAATGTCTCTCTGAAAATCAACATCAAAACTGTAAATCCTGATAATTTCGTTAATTACTATTTCAGATAACCCCTGATCTTTCATAGTTTTGTATAAACTTGATTTAATTTTCCCAGTTACAAAAATTTCTTTGGAACTCAACGGAATTTCATTAATCTCATAAATAAAATTATCATTAAGGTAAGATATGATTAATTCTTTGGTATCAGAATATTTATAAATAAGATCAAATGTTTTTAAACCCTCAGCATCATATTCACTTAATATTTTTACAGTATCCCCAATATATAATTTAGAAAAATCATAATATTCTTTTCCGTTGAGTATTACTAAGTCTATATCTCTACCTTTGAGACCCCCTTTTTTTAAAACTTTTGCAAAACTATCTCCTTTGGAAACTATGATTTCATCAAAATTATCATTTAATTCATCATCTATCTCATTTTTAATTGGTATGGAGTCATCTGGTGATTTTAGATAAATTTTATCTTCTTTTTTGGATAGGTCTTTATCATCAAAAATATTTGATAAATTTTCGAGTGTTATATTTTCAAAATAATTTTTTGATTTTTCTTCTTCAATTATTTGGTCATCTAGAACTTCAATATTAATAACATCATAATATTTTTGAAATTTTTTTTTATCAAAATAATTTATATCTATATCATCATAAATATAAGTATATTGATTATTTATTTTTACAAAATCAGAATAGCTTATATAAAAGCAAAAAAAGCTGATTAAAACCAATAAAGTTGTTAATGATGCTTTTATTGTAAAACTATTTGTCCTTGCCATTTATTTCTTTATAAAGAAGTAAAATTATTAGATTGTTATCATAATGGAAAAATCTAAAAAAATACTAGTAAATATATTTCAAGAAACTACTAAAATTTTTTGGATTTTATTCAAAGTTATTTTGCCCGTTGTTATAATTATCAGAGTCCTCGAGCTTATCGGAGCAATCCCTTTTTTAGCTAAATTCTTAGAGCCATTAACAAGTTTTATTGGCATTGATGGTTCATTAGGACTAGTCTGGATGGCTGCTATATTAGTAAACATATATGCAGGCTTGGCTGCTTTTGCATCCCTTCAAGCGATATTTGATTACACAATAGCTGAAACTACAATTTTAGGATTAATAATACTTATAGCACATAGTTTACCAATTGAAGTAGCTATTGCACAAAAATCGAGAATTTCATGGGTATTTAATTTAACTTTTAGAATTGTAAATGCTGTAATTGCAGGAAAAATATTAAATTTAATTTTTACTAATTATAATTTATTTAATGAACCTAATAATTCAATCTTACAAGCTCCAATTAAAGATGTCTCAAATTTAGAGTGGGCAATTTCACAACTTCAAAATTTTTTCCTAATTTTCTTAATAATATTTTTTATTATATCGACAATTAATATCCTCAAAGCAATTGGCATTTGGAAATTTATAATTAATACTTTGAAAATTCCTCTGTCCTATTTGGGTATGTCAGAGAAAGTAGCTAATATAATTTTAATAGGCTTAACAT
Organism: Pelagibacteraceae bacterium AG-404-P08; assembly: GCA_003216195.1. Lineage (GTDB taxonomy): Bacteria > Pseudomonadota > Alphaproteobacteria > HIMB59 > HIMB59 > HIMB59. The sequence goes on along the minus strand of QCJF01000008.1, from coordinate 66,376 downwards.
TAGGAATTTCGTTTGGAGGGGGTTTTTTAATAGAGGAGTCTAGAAAAAATAATATTTCAAAAAAAGATATTTTACTGTCATTGTCTTTTTTAAGTTTATGTCATAGCATAATTGAAGATACAATATTAATTTTGTTATTAGGTAGTCATATTTCTGGTATTTTATTTTTTAGATTTATTTATACCGTTATTATAATTCTTATAATGAAAATATTATTAGAAACAAAAATGCAAAAATTTATATTGAGTAAAATTACAGATGGATAATTATATTCAATTTCCTCGTTACTCAATTTATCTAATACCTAATAAATCATTTATTGATCAAGTTGAGAAATTACTTTTAAAAAATAATGTTAAATATGATAACCTTGAAATATCTAAATATGGACTTCATTATACTGTCAAAGCTCCTTTTTATTTAAGCCATCTTTATAATGAAGAGGAACTTATTAATTCATTTCAAGAGTATTTTTTGTCTAATCAGAATAAATCTTATAAAGAAGAATTTACTGTTTTAGGCTTAAAGAAAATTAAAAATGTTTTTGCTATAAAAATGAACACAAATGAAAAATTTAATTTTTTGTGCAATGATATAATAAGATATTTCGATTTATTCAGAAAAACACTCAACCAACAAGAAATACAAAAAGACCTGAAGCGTTTCAGTAATTTAACTTCTTTAGAGATGGAATATTATTTAATATGGGGATATCCTTATTTATTTGAGTTTGGCAATCACCATATCTCAGTATCAGATATCGCAAAAGAGATAATATTTGATAAATCAATCAAATCTTTGAATTACTCAAATATCAGCTTAATGAAACAAGATAGCTTAAATGGTAAATTTATCTCTATATGTAAAAGTGATTAGTCTTAATGCTAAAATTATTTACACTATAGTAATAGTTAAATAATATATTTTTCTCATGGGAATTTACGTTAAAAAAAAGAAATTTAATATCTTTAACATTTTTTTGATTTTTCTATTTGTAATAGTAGTTCTTACAACTCTATATTTTTACATTTTTTTAGAAAAAAGTAATTTTGATTTATCAAATATCATAAATACACAGTTTGAAGAAGAGTCAAATAAAATTATCGAACCAGATCTTAACTCTTATTTAAAAAAAGAAGATGTAAATTTTAATGAGTATTTTAAAAAAAAAGAATTTGATCAAAATATTAAAAAATTTATAGAGGAAAATCCAGATTATATCTTAGGTGTTCTTAGAGAGTATCAATTAAAGCAAAATAAATTAGAACAAGAAAAAACAAATCAAAAAAATATCTCAAGTATAAATAATTTAAACCTTGCATATCATCCTATGTACTTGGGTGACTCAAATTCTGCAAAAGTTATATATGAATTTGTTGATTATAATTGTGGTTATTGTCAAAAATTCCATCAAGAATTAATAAATGTAATGAAAGATAATTCATTAAAACTTGTCATTATACAGATGCCAATTTTAGGGAATTTTTCAGAGGAATTGACGAAGTTGGCACTAGCTTCCTCCTTGCAAGGTCAATTTAAGGTTGTCCATAATTATTTATATTCCACTGAGAGAAAATCAAAAATGGAGGATATTTTGGCTGACTTATTTTTAAGAGGTGTTGATCTTGACATATTGAAGAATGATTTAGAATCACAAGAGGTATCAGATTTTCTATCCATTCATAGAAGTTACGCTGATGAATTTAAATTTACTGGAACACCTGCGACTATAATTGGAAATCAAATAATTCCAGGCTTTATCGATGCTGATAAAATTACTGAGATTTTGGAAAAAGAATTTTCCTGAATTCAATGAAAATCAGTAATTTTTCAAAGATTTCATCAAATATTTTTGGATCTCGTGTAACCGGATTTATTAGAGACATACTCTTTGCAAATTATTTAGGTGCTAATTTGATGTCAGATGCATTCCTTTTTGCTTATAGATTACCAAATTTATTTAGAAGAATTTTTGCTGAGGGTTCAATGAATAGTGTATTTATTCCTTTGTTTATAAACCAAGAAAAAATGAATTCAAAATCAGCAAATGATTTTATATGGATAGTTTTCAACTTTTTTTTTGTAATTACTTTATTTTTATCTTTTTTAATATTTTTTTTTACTGAGCAAGTCATATCAATTTTAGCACCTGGATTCTTATTAAATAAAAGTCAATTTTTATTAGCAAATCAGTTATTGATTATAACTTTTCCTTTTTTGATATTTGTGACTTTATCATCAGTATTGAGCTCAGTTTTGAACGTAAAAGGAAAATTTTTTTTACCTTCCTTCTTATCAGTAATTCTAAATATTTTTATGATTGTAACTTTGGTGTCATTCAAGTCTAACTCTCATTTTGCACTCGCTTGGTCAATGATAATAGCTGGTTTCACTCAATTGATCCTTTTATTTATAAATTTAGGTACAATAAAAATATTTTGGGGTGTTGGTTTAAAAAGTATAAAAGTCTTGTCTAAAGAGCTTAAAAAATTCTTTGGAAGATTCCTCTATTCTTTACTGGGTTCAGGTATTGTTCAATTAAATATTTTTATCTCAATGTTATTTGCTTCTTTAGTGGGTGGGGGTGCTATAAGCCAAATTTACTACGCTGATAGAATTATTGACTTACCATTTGCTCTTATTGCAGTTGCAATGTCTTTTACACTTTTACCTTATTTGAGTAAAAATATTTCAGATGAGAGTAAAAATTCTAAAGCTTTTAATGAAACAGTAATATTTTGCTTTCTTTTTGCTATCCCAAGCTCATTCGGTATTTTTATTCTGAGTGAAGATATTATAAGAGTATTATTTGGTAGAGGTGAATTTAATAATGATGATGTGTTAATTACATCTAAGATTTTATTAGTCTACTCTCTTTCATTGCCAGGATATATGCTGGCTCGAATTTTTAATCAAGTTTTTTACTCTTATGAAAAAGTTGAATATCCCGTTAAAGCAGCTGTCCCAACATTTATATGTAATTTTATTTTATGTTTTCTTCTTTATAGGCCTTTGGGTGTCTTGGGTTTAGCTATATCAGGTGCTGTGAGTATATGGCTAAATTTATTCGTTCAAATTTTTTACTTAAGAAAAAATTTTAGAAGTTTTTTTGAAAAATTATTAATTTTTGATTTTAAAAAATTATTAAAGATATTATTTAGTGCAACTATTATGGTGATTTCAATATTAATATTTAAAAAAATTTTGGATTTGAACATTTATGTAGAATTATTCATTCAAATACTTATTGGTTTGATAATATATTTTTTGATTTTAAATTGGCTTAAATTAAACGAAATAAAACTTGTATTTCAATTAAATAAATTTAATTAGGAATTTTATTTACTAATTTTTAATTTAATTTAAAAGTATCTATCCCTATTTTTATGGGCGTGTAGCTCAGTTGGTTAGAGTACTTGCTCGACACGCAAGGGGTCACAGGTTCGAATCCTGTCACGCCCACCAATTTTAATTGAATTTTTCTGAAACAAGTGTCACTCAAAAATTGATAACAAATTATGGTTACAGAATTACAAATTCATGATAGTTATTTTCATTATGAAATTTAGAGAAATATTTTTAGTTTTAACACTTATGCTACCCTTATCTTCAATAGTCCAAGCTAATAGTATTTCTATTTTTGGCGGATCTTATGACTATGATGATGACAATACTTCTACGCTTTATGGTCTAAATTATCATCTTTCCGACAATTCATTTAGTTTCTTTAACTTAATTGATTTAAATCCTGTTATTGGAGGTTTTATTACAGCTGACAGTGCTTCTATGTTTTACAGTGGTTTCGAAACAAATATTGGAGCAGGCTCAATATATTTAAATCTCTCTTCATCAGCTGGTATTTACAGCAATGGGGATGGTAAAGATTTAGGGAATGATCTCCAATTTAAATCAGAAGTTAATATATTCTATAATATTTCAAAAGAATCTAGGTTTGGAATAGGGTCTCATCATATTTCTAATGCAGGTTTAGCCACAGTAAATCCAGGCACGAATAATTACTACCTGATTTACAATAAAAATTTCTGAATCTTTTAATAATTATCCAATTGTTAATTTGCAAAATTCGTTTATTTTTAGCTAAATGACTAAAAACTTTTTAGCTTATTTATTATTCTCAATCTTAATTGTAATAATACTTGTAATTGGATATGAGGAAATTAAATATTATTTTGATGCCAATCCATACATAAATGGAATAATTCTTCTTACACTTATAACTGGTTTCCTTTTATACTCCTTTAAGATATTCACTTTAAGCTCTGAGTTTAGATTCATGAATTCTGTTGCATTTGGAAAATTAAAACTAAACGACTCATCTTTAAACAACTATCCATTAACAAAATCTATTGCAAATAATCTTGGTATAACATCTACCACCAAAAGTATTACCAAAACACTTGATGAGATACTAGATGATCTTTTATCTACCGTTGAAAGTGGAAGTGATATATCAAAATATCTTATCAACTTAGCTATATTCTTAGGACTTATAGGGACTTTTTATGGACTACTTTTAACAATAGGGAGTGTTTCAAATGTCATTGATAGTCTGTCAGTTGAAGAACAAGATTTCGGGGCATTTTTTAATAATCTAAAAGATGGACTTAAGTCACCTTTATCTGGAATGACAATAGCCTTTAGCTCATCATTGTTTGGTTTAGTAACTTCTTTGATTTTAGGACTTTATGAAATAATCACTAGAGGCATTAAGCAGAATTATTATGAATTTTGTGAAAATCAAATTCGACTTTTTTATAGGTCTAGCCCAAATACAAATAAATTTATTCAGAATTCTGATAGCAGCAACTTTTCTCAAAATATTGTTTCTAAGCTTGATGATTTAGTTGATGGTATGAAAAATTCTAATGACGATTTAAGGAAAGAAGTTATTACAGAACTTAAGTCTGTAAGCAAGTCTATCAAAGACTTAGACAAAAAGTGAGCTATCTCTCTAAAACTCAAAGTTCAGATAATGGAAATATAATTTGGCCTGGTTTTGTAGATGTATTGGCATCTACGTTGATGGTTATCATTTTTATAGTTTTACTTTTCACAGTTGCTCAAGTTTATTTGGGAGATCTTGTAGTAGGAAAAAATGAACAAATACAAAGTTTAGAAAAAACAATTGTTATTCAAGACGAAACTATTGTGGAACAAGATGTAACACTCACTGATAAAGAGATTGAATTAATTGATAGACAAAATCTTATTGAAAAACTTGATGAAGAGATATCTATTAAACAATCTCAAATTTTAGCTCAAGATACGATTATTCAAGACCAAGCACTTGATATAGATAAACTAAATACGATAATTGCTAAAATTACTGATGAATTATCTTTATCTTTAGCTGACAGAGAATCTCTTCAGCAAAATCTCTCTGAATTAAATAAACAACAAGAAATATTAAAATCAGATTTAATAAAACTTGGTGGAGAAAACAGTGAGCTAGTTGGACAAATTGGCGAGTCACAAAATAGAATCGAAAACCTTCTAGAGTCATTAAGTTCCTCAGAGAATATAAATCAAGAATTGCAAAACAAATTATCTACTTTAGAGGAGGAGTCAGCAATACAATCAAGTGATTTAAATGAGGCTCTAAATTTGATATCTAATTTAGCTTTAGACATTGAGATACTTAGTAATGAAATAAATCTCTTAAATAACTTACTGGAGTCTAAAGAGGCTGAAATTGCTCAAAATGAGATAGAACTTGGAGAGTTAGGAGATAGATTAAATAGAGTACTTACAAGTGAATTATTCAAATTACAAAAGTATAAATCAGAATTTTTTGGCAAGTTATCTGAAGCATTAGCTGATAGAGACGATATCCAAATTAAAGGAGATAGATTTATTTTTCAATCGGAGATCTTATTTGACTCTGGAAGTGCTAATATTCAAGATGAAGGTAGGGTTGCTCTATCTCTTATTACCAAAACAATTATAGAAGTTGCAGAGTCTATACCATCCGATCTAAATTGGATTTTACAAATAGACGGTCACACTGATAAGATACCTATTTCAACCTCTCAATTTCCATCAAATTGGGAACTTTCTCATGCTAGAGCACTTGAGGTTGTAAAATTTCTTATTCAACAGGGTATCCCTGCCAATAAATTGTCAGCAAACGGTTATGGTGAATATCAACCTATTAACCTAGGAGATACTAGAGAAGACCTTAAAGAAAATCGAAGAATTGAATTAAAAATTACTCAAAAGTAAACTTATTCAATCCACATTTTGATAATTTTATCTGGGTCATCTACCAGACCATTTTTTATAGGATCGCCTTTTTTAATTGCATCAACAAATTCCATTCCTTCGATCACTTCACCCCAAACAGTATATTGTCCGTCTAAATGTGGAGTATCGCCGAAGCAAATAAAAAATTGACTATCAGCACTATTAGGATCTTGTGCACGTGCCATACTTAAAGTTCCTCTTTTATGAGGCATGTCATTAAATTCAGCTTCAATATTATTACCAGAACCACCTGTGCCAGCTCTTCTTAGATCATAGGTATCTGAATTTGAATTCCCAAACTGAACATCTCCTGTTTGGGCCATAAAACCATCTATTACTCTATGAAAAACTACCCCATCATAACTGCCTTTGGCAACTAAATCAGTAATTTGTTTAACATGCTTTGGTGCCTTATCTTCAAAGGTCTTTATTTTGACGATTCCGTCTTTAAGTTGTAAATTGATGACATCCTCCTTGGAATATAAATTGCTAGAAAAAAGTAAAAATGAAATTGAAATAATTAATTTAATCAAACTCATTAGATCAAGTTAGCATAGTTTACAATCATTAAAATTTATTTATTTGATAATTCTGTCGCTATTGATGTTATTTTTTTTCTTAGCGAGTTAAGGCCATTAGATCTTGATTGACCTAGATGATTAGAAAGACCAATTTCTTCAAAAAAAGATAAGGGGTTGTCTATAATTGTTTCAGGAGTTTCATTGTTATAAGCAAAATAAACTAAATAAAACAAACCTTTTACAATTACAGAGTCACTTGATCCTGAAAGTTTAATTTTTCCATCATTAATTTTAGGTACCATCCATAGATTTGATGTACATCCTTGAACGCGATATTCCTCAGTTTTGTAGATATCCTCAAGATCAGGAAGTTTTTTTCCTAAATCTATAAGGTATTGATATTTATCCTCCCAATTATCAAAAAATGAGAAATCTTCCTTAATTTTGTTGATTTTTTCATTAATTAACATAAATTTCTGCCTTATTATTATTAACTAATACATTAAATTATGAAAATTAAAAGTTCTCTTAAAACAGCTAAAACCAGAGATAAGAATAATCAACTGGTTAGAAGAAAGGGTAGGTTATATGTAATCAATAAAACCAACCCAAGAATGAAAGCCAGACAAGGCTAAAGTTAATCTAAATACTTCTCAACTTCTAAAGCTGCCATACATCCCATCCCAGCAGCCGTAACAGCCTGTCTATAAATCTTATCTTTGACATCTCCTGCAGCAAATACTCCTTCAATCGATGTTTTTGTACTATCTGGATCTGTGATAATGTATCCACTTTCATCCATTTTTAGTTGACCTTTAAACAATTCTGTTGCTGGATCGTGCCCAATTGCAATAAATACACCATCTATTTTGAGATTTGATATTTTATTGTCTTGTTTATTCAATAAGTCTATTGACTCTAAATCATCATTGCCATTAAACCTAGTTACTTCACTATTCCAAATAAAATCTATTTTAGAATTTTGTTTTAACCGATCTTGTAATATTTTTTCAGCTCTTAGTTTATCCCTTCTGTGAACAAGATAAACTTTTGTTGCAAACTTAGTCAAAAATAATGCTTCCTCAGCTGCACTATTTCCTCCACCAATTACAGCAACCTCCTTATCTTTAAAGAAAAAACCATCGCAAGTTGCACAAGCAGATAGTCCATGACCTTGAAATTTAGCCTCATTTTTTAAACCAAGCCATCTTGCTTGTGCCCCTGTACTTATTATCACTGTTTTGGAATTTAAAGTTGTACCATTATCTAAATTTAATTTTTTAATTTTTTCGTTTAAAAAAACTTCAGTTACTTGTGAATTAATTATTTCTGTACCTACGTGTGCAGCTTGCTTTTGCATTTGTTCCATTAACCATGGTCCTTGGATAGGATCTTCGTACCCCGGATAGTTTTCTACATCAGTGGTTATGGTGAGTTGACCACCAGGCTGAAAACCACTCACTAAAATAGGCTTTAAATTAGCCCTAGCAGCATATATTGCAGCAGTATATCCAGCAGGTCCAGAACCTATAATAATAACATTTTTAATATCAGCCATCTATTGGCCAGCTAGTGGGGAAGGTTACATAATTTATTTGCATGCATCTTCTCTCAACCTTAATTTCTTTTTTTTCAAGTCCATGCCAAGTATCATTGCCAGAGGCAAAAAAATAACCGGTATTATGTTTATATGGAACTGTCTTAACAAGTTTCATATCAGTATCATAAAAATCTGTTCCAAGTTTTTCTGACTCATCATAGGTATTAATAAATAGCATCATTGTCATAAGTTTTTCTTTGATATCCAAATGTGGCTTTAGCCAAAAACCTTTACGATCAGATATATACTCAATTCTAATATAACTATTTGATAAATTTTTTTTTATTTTATCTTGTATTGACTCAATTACATCCTTATCCCTTAAATCATCAATTAACCCCATACCATTAGTTAAGTTTTTAGAATTATCACTTTCTAAAAATACTCTAAGCTTACCATCTATTCCATCTCCACCAGCGTCAGCAGCTCTTGTACCGTCAAATGATCGAGGTGCATCAGATATATCTAGATCATTAAGTTCTTTTATAAGCCCTTCTGTAAAAGGGGACTCTAGCTCCCAATGAGGGAAAGGGTCTGAATATGTTTTACAACGATTTAGTATTGATTCCTTAAGCATTACTAGATCTGAACCTTAAATTAGATTGTATCTTATTCAAGATCTTAGTTTTAAGATTTTTGTTATACTCCTCAATAGAGATTTCATAAGGTTTTAAATTTTGATTATAAATTTGTGCGAAGTTAAGTTCTGTAATTTTATCAAAAAACTTAAGATATCTTTTTGGGCAAAATTTTTCTTCAAACTTAAATAAAAAAGTTCCAGCTTCAGAGGATATAGCTTCAGATATCATGGATATTGAGTCCCAAGTTACAACTTGTATATTACCCTCGGATAGAAGTTCACCATACTTCTTTGGATTAAATAAATCATTGAAGATAATAACATTTTCATGATCAATTTTTGATAATTCTTTTATGAGCCCTTTTGGTGTTCTTCGTGATGGTATAACATTAACTTTGAACTCATTACTTAAAAATTTAATTTCATTCAAAATTTTTTCTTGTGTTTGCTGTTGAAATTTAAAATATTTATTTGGACCACCAATAATAAAATTTATTGTATTTTTATTTTTAATATTTTTTTTGAATTTAATATTATGTATGGCTAATAAAGTTGAAATACAATTATCAAAATTTAAATTATCATGTTCTGGGCAAATAATAAGATCAAAAAGCTTATAATTTACTTTTGGGTCTTGTATGTGTATATTAAAAATTAAATCATTAAATTTTCTTTTCAAATAGACAGATGCTTTGACACTTTTTTTACCACAACTGATAAGAATTGTATTTTTTTCAATCTTTAATAAAGATAAATTACTATATGCAAAACTGCTTGTAGGTATCAACTCAATAGGTAAATTTTTGAAAATAGATTTGAGTTTTAAATCAAAATTTTCATAAGAGTCAGATATTAAACTAGCTAACCCTTCTATTTGACTTCTCATACCAGCAGCACCCTCACTGATGGTAATTACTTTGTATGTATTCAAATTTTATTATTTAAATCTTACTGACTTAATTTCGTATGAAGTTATCCCTTTTGGTGTCGACACTTCTATGTAATCACCCTTTTTCTTTCCAATTAAAGCTCTTGCAATAGGACTAGTTACAGATATTTTTTTTTGCTCAATGTCAGCTTCCACCTCTCCAACTAACTGATACTTAGACTCTTTATCATTATCTAAGTTTATAATCGAAACAGTAGCTCCAAATTTTACAACTGTTCCTGATAGTTTAGATACATCTATTAGTTCTGCTTGAGCAATAATACTCTCTATCTCAGCTACTCTACCTTCAATGAAGCTTTGTTTTTCTCTAGCTGCATGATATTCAGCGTTCTCAGAAAGATCACCATTACTTCTAGCATCAGCTATGGCCTTAATAATAATTGGCCTTTCAACCGTTTTTAGATGTTTTAGTTCATTGAGGAGTTTTTTTTGCCCCTCTTCAGTCATTGGTATTTTTTCCATTTTGTTAGTATTTTTATTAAGTTGTAGAAAATATTGAATTTTATGTGTTATTACAAATGAATTTTTTTACTAAAAAGAGTGATGAATTTGTATAGGTTTTACGGAAATAGGCTTATTTTTCAATGTAATCAGTGATTTAATAAGTATTTTTGCACTTCTTAGGTTAGTGTAATATGGAACATTTAGATCTACTGATGTTCTTCTTATAGTAAAGCTGTCAATTATTGCCTGTTTTTTTTCAGTGGTATTTATAACCAAATCAATTTTATTTTGCTTAATATATTCTACCACATGTGGAGATCCTTCAGCCACTTTATTAACCAAATTTGAAGAAATTCCTTCTTTCAACAAAAAGTCGTGAGTTCCTTTTGTTGTATATAAATTATAACCATTTTCTGTAAAAGATTTAGCTATCTCAGATATACTTTGCTTATCTTCATTTTTAACTGAGATGAATATATTTTTTAAATCATTAAGTTTCTGTCCTGCACCAATTTGACTTTTGAAATAAGCCAAATAAAAATCTTCATCTATACCCATAACCTCACCAGTGCTTTTCATCTCTGGGCCAAGTATAACATCGGTGTTCGGAAATTTATTGAATGGAAATACAGCTTCCTTGATTGCAAAGTAAGGTAAAGTACTATTATCAAAATTCTGATGCTCTTTAGTTAGAGCTTTACCTACGATTAATTCAGCTGCAATTTTAATGAATGGTATTCCTATTGCTTTAGCCAGAAAAGGAATCGTTCTACTAGCTCTTGGGTTTGCCTCAAGTATAAAAATTTCCTCATCTTTAATCGCATATTGGATATTCATTAAACCTAGAGTTTTTAATTCACTTACAAGAGATATGCTAAATTTTTTAATATCTGATATGATCTTATCACTAAGAGAAAATGGGGGTATGCTACATGCACTATCACCTGAATGAATACCAGCCTCTTCAATATGCTCCATAATTCCAGCTATCATAGTATTACCCTGATTATCTCTTAATACATCAACATCTACCTCTTTTGCATTTTGAAGAAACTCATCGATCAGAATCACATTATTTTCTAATGCCCAATAGTTTTGATCAATATAATCTTGCACATCGTCTATATTTGCCATTTTTTCCATCATTCTTCCTCCAAGGACATATGAGGGCCTCAATAAAATTGGAAACTTTAGTTTGGAGGACTTAGCAACTAGTTCTTTTGTCCCTAAAGAGATATCACTCTTTGGTTGCTTTAAACCTACCTTTTGAATTAATTTTTGAAATCTCTCTCTGTCTTCAGATATGTCAATCGCTTCGAAAGATGTGCCCAATATCTTATATCCATATTCCTTGAGTTTATTAGCTATTCTCAAAGGTGTCTGTCCACCAAATTGGACAATAACACCCTCAACAACACCCTTCTCGTTTTCTTTATCAATTATATTTTTGACATATTCAAAGTCCAAAGGCTCAAAATATAGCTTATCTGATGTATCATAATCAGTTGAAACTGTCTCAGGATTACAGTTAATCATAATTGTTTCATAACCAAGTTTCTGAAAAGATTTTACAGCTTGAACACAACAATAATCAAATTCTATACCCTGACCTATTCTATTGGGACCAGAGCCAAGAATAATTATCTTTTTCTTATTCGTTGGTCTAGACTCACAACTAAACTCATTTATTTCAGAGGTAAATGTTGAATAAAGATAAGCAGTAGAAGAGTCAAATTCATTTCCACATGTGTCTACTCTTTTAAATACCGTTTTTAAGTTATTTTTTTCCTGAAGTTCATAAATTTCATTAATATTAATTTTTGTTAAATTGCTTATATGATGATTAGAAAACCCAATTTTTTTTGCAGAAATAAATAAATTTTTTTCTAAACTACTACCTGACTTTACTAACTGTTGTTCAATTTTTATTATCTCATTTATTTCTCTTAAAAAAAATAGATCTATATGTGTTAATTCACTAATTTCAGTTAAAGCTATTTTACGTCTTAACGCTTCTGCAATTATTAATAATCTATCAGGTCTTTGCTTTGTAAGTAAATTTTTTAAATTCTCATCTTTTATATTTAGTAATTCATGGCTTATATCTAATCCAAAGTTATCTGACTCAATCGAGTAGAAGGCTTTTAAGAGAGACTCTTTAAAAGTTCTACCTATAGACATTATTTCACCAACAGATTTCATAGCTGTATTTAACTCACTAGGAGTTCCTTGGAATTTTTCAAAATTAAATTTCGGAATTTTGGTTACAATATAGTCTATAACAGGTTCAAAACTTGCTGGAGTTACTTTAGTAATATCATTGTCTAATTCATCTAAAGTGTAACCAACTGCTAAAAGTGCTGCTATCTTAGCTATAGGAAAACCTGTAGCTTTAGATGCCAAAGCAGATGATCTACTTACTCGAGGATTCATTTCAATAATTAAAATCCTTCCGTTTTCTGGATTTACTGCAAATTGAACATTTGAACCACCAGTCTCTACGCCTATTTTTCTTAGAATGGCAATACTATGATTTCTTAATTTTTGATATTCTTTATCAGTTAACGTAAGTGCTGGAGCTATTGTAATACTATCCCCTGTATGTACTCCCATAGGATCTAAATTTTCTATTGAGCAAACTATAATTGAGTTATCTAAATTGTCTCTGACTACTTCAAACTCAAATTCTTTCCATCCAATCAAAGATTCTTCAACAAGAGTTTTAGATACAGGGCTCAAATCGATAGCATTTTTGACCTTTGGGATAAATTCATCTTTGTCGTATACAATTCCCCCACCAGTGCCTCCTAAAGTATAAAAAGGTCTTAAAATTAATGGAAAACTGACTTCGTTGGCTATTTTATTAAGGTCAGAATTGTCATCAACTATTATGCTAAATGGTGTTTCGAGTCCAATTTCAGACATCGCTTCGGCAAATAATTTCCTATCTTCAGCTACATCAATAGACTTTGGACTTGCACCTAAGATTTTTATTGAACTATTTTTAAAATAATTATCTTTGTTCAATTCTCTGATAATGTTTAGAGCTGTTTGACCTCCCATTGTTGGTAAAATTGCATCGGGTTTCTCTTTCTCAATTATTTTTTTTACAATTTCTTTATCAATAGGTTCAATGTAAGTTTTATCTGCAAATTCTGGGTCTGTCATTATAGTTGCCGGATTAGAGTTAATCAAAACAACCTCATAACCCTCTTTTTTAAGAGCCTTACATGCTTGACTACCTGAGTAATCAAATTCACATGCTTGACCTATAATGATAGGACCTGAGCCAATAACCAATATTTTAGATATATCTTTTCTAGCCGGCATTCTTTTCCATTAATTCTATAAATTCATCGAAAAGATATCTGCTGTCATGTGGTCCTGGGCTAGACTCTGGATGATATTGAACAGAAAATAAAGGTTGATCATTTGCTTTCATGCCATCTATAGTTTTGTCAAACAATGATTTATGTGTTATTTTGAGATTAGATGGAAAATTTTCATCTAAAACTACAAATCCATGATTTTGAGATGTAATTTCAACTTTGTTTTTTTCTAAGTTTTTTACTGGGTGATTACCACCTCGATGACCCTTTTCCATCCGAGCAGTAGATGCATTAAATGCTAAACTCAATATTTGATGACCTAGGCATATACCAAAAGTAGGTATTTTTTTGTTTAGTAATTTATTTAATTCAGTTTTTATATTTTCATAAACTTTTTTAGGATCACCAGGGCCATTACTTAAAAAAAAACCATCAAAATTTCTATTAATTATATCCTCAGCATTAAAATTCATATCAAATTCTTCTATCTTACAGTTTCTTGAATATAAGTTTTTCTTAATATTATCTTTTGCTCCAAAATTTAAAAAAGCTATAGAGTATTTTTTTTTAACTATTTTTTGTTTTTCTATAGTCAGTTCCGATGTAAATTCTTTAATTACATCATTCTCTTCTAAAGAGAGACTTTTATCTATTTGTATACAAATTTCTTCTATACCTTTGGTCTCAAAATATTCCTCTGAGCATAGCATAATATTTTTTGGTCCAAAATTTCTCACAATTTTAGTTACAGCTCTTGTGTCTAAATCAAAAAAAGCACAAGAATTTTGATTTAAAATCCAATTTCCAAAATTAGTTTGCGCTCTCCAATTTGAACTTAATTCAAATAATTCATTACAAATTAAGCCAGATGCATGTATTTTCCATGACTCGTAATCTTCATTATTACATCCAACAATACCGATCAAAGGAAATGTAAAATTTATAAACTGAGATTTATAGGAGGGATCTGTTAAAATCTCCTGATACCCCGTCATACTAGTATTGAAGCATATTTCCGCTATCTTAAATTGATCTTTTGAGAGAAACTTACCTTTGAAAATATATTTTTTGTTATAAATTAAATATCCGTTTTGATAATTAAGTTTAGTTTTATTATCTAATACGGGCATATTAAATCATGTGTATTAGTATATTATATCAAAGGAAATTCAAATGAGTTTGGCAAAAAAAATTTCTGATGACGTTAAAAGTGCTTTAAAAGGCGGAGATAAGAAAAAACTTTCAATAGCAAGGTATGTCTATTCTGAGTTAAAAAATTTTCTAATTAAAGAGAATCTAGAGAGAGACGTGCTTAAATTATCTGACGAAAATGTAATAAAAATTGTTAAGACCCAACTTAAACAAAAAAAAGAGTCTTTAGATTTTGCAATAAAAGCTAGGGATCAAGGCAGAGTAGAGGACTTAGAATTTGACATTGAATATCTCAATGATTTTCTACCGAGTATGATGGATGAGAAAAGTACAATAGACATTATATCACAACATATAAATGAGAATAATTTACGAAATAAAGACTTTGGAAAAATAATGAGTTTTTTAAAACAAAATTATAATAATAAAATTGATATGAATTTAGCTTCTAGAGTTATCAAAAATATTTTCAAAGAATGACCGATGATAATATTAAAGAAGTAATAAACAGAACATCTATAGTTGAGATTATAAACTCATCTGTACCTTTAAAGAAAAAAGGCAGTAATTATTTTGGCTTAAGTCCTTTTAAAAAAGAAAAAACACCTTCTTTTTCAGTTAATGAAGAAAAGAAAATATTTCATTGTTTTAGTACTGGGGAACATGGAAATGTTATTGATTTTTTGATTAAGGTCAAAGGATACAGCTTCAAAGATGCTTTATATGAATTGGCTGATAAGGCAGGTATCGAATTAAATTATAAATCATCAAAATTAAGCAATATAATTTATGAGGTTAATTTATTCACTAAAGACTTATTTCACCAAAATTTATTAAATTCAAAAAAACATTTAGAATATTTATTAAAAAAAAGAAAATTCAACATGGAAACAATTCAAAGATTTGAATTAGGTTCATCTATTAATTCATTTGATATACAAAAAAAACTTTTAGATAATTTTGAAATTAATAATTTAATTGCTGCAGGGATATTTAGTAAAAATAAAAATTCAAAATTATTTTTTTCAAATAGAATTATGGTTCCAATAATAAACATGCAAAATAAAATTCTAGGATTTGGAGGAAGAGTAATTGATGAAAGTTTACCTAAGTACATAAATACAGCTGAAACAAAAATTTTTAAAAAAAAACAAATATTATTTAATGAAAAAATACTTAATAAACAAAATAATAAAAAAATAATCATAGTAGAGGGATATTTTGATGTTATTAAATTAGAACAAAGCGGTTTTACAAATTGTTTAGCTCCATTGGGCACATCTATAAATCATGAAAAATTAATTGATTTAACAAAAAAAGGATTCGAAATAATAGTTTGCCTAGATGGAGATATTGCTGGCAGGAATGCTACAATAAGATTAATGAATAATTTACTTTCAGACAAAAATTTTGAACTAGGAATAAAATTTGTATTGTTACCAAAAAATTTTGATCCTGATCAAATGATAGAAGCAAACAAGTCTGATACTCTTAAAAAACTTATTCAACATCCTTTGTCTATAGAGGAGCTAATTGAAAAGTATTTAGAAAAATTTAATAGAAATAGTGATATTGATAGTCAGTTTAAAGGTTCAAAAATCTTAAAAAGCTTACTATTAAATATATCTAATGAAGATTTAAAAAAAATTTTAACTAATCACTTTAACAAATTAAATTTTAAAAAAATTGCCAATAAATCAAATAACAATGCTAAAACTTCTAACCTAGAACTTAAATTTGATTTGAAGTCAAAATTTTCTGCTGGTTTAATTATATTCTTTATTGAAAATCAATCTCAAAGAGAGAGAGTCTATGATTTAATTGCTACTGCAAAATTTGAAGGAAAATTTAAAGAAATACGTGACTTAGTGATTAAAAAAACTCTTTTTAAATCAACTACTATAGAAATTTATAAAGAATTGGACTCTAAGGGATTGAATTTTTCAAAAAATTTACTATTTTCTAATGAAGTTCGAAGGCTTTGTAGATTTGCATCACCAAGATTTAAAGAAGACCCTTACAATGAAATTGAAAAAACAATTAGTTTTATAAATAGTTAAAAATGGTAAAGAAAAAAGTAATAACAAAAAAAATCAAGAAGAAGATCTCAAAAAAAAAAGTTAAATCAGGAAAAAAAGTTAAAGTAAAATTATCAAAAAAAAAATCTGATAACTCATTAAGTTCAATTGAATTTTTATCTAAAGAGAATGAGAGTCAATTAATTTCTTTAATCACTAAAGAATTTGATAAAGAAATTGCAATAAAAGCAAAAACATATATCAAGTCATACACTAAAATTGAAGACTCCATTATAACGGTCAATGATTTTTTAAATTACATTGAAAATCTTGATGAGGATCTTTTTAAACTTTTTAAAGCTTATACCTCCTCTTCAGAACAAGACACAGTATCTAAAGATGATGAATCAGAAGAAGAGGAAAAATCAACTGGAGTAAAAAGCGATGATCCCGTTCGTATGTATTTAAAAGAAATGGGTAATGTAGAATTGCTATCAAGAGAGGGAGAAATTGCAATAGCTAAGAGAATAGAATCTGGATTAGATAGAATGATGAAATCAATTCTTGAATGTCCAGCTTCCATAGACATAT
This sequence comes from Pelagibacteraceae bacterium AG-404-P08, assembly GCA_003216195.1. Taxonomy (GTDB): domain Bacteria; phylum Pseudomonadota; class Alphaproteobacteria; order HIMB59; family HIMB59; genus HIMB59. Next base: position 48,928 of record QCJF01000008.1, on the reverse strand, counting down.
TAAAAAAATGGATCTTACAAGTAAAAAAAAATGAAATTAATTTAAGAGAAATTGTCGATTTTGATGAGTACTTCAACGAAGACAATGATCCTTATTCCAATTCCTCAAAAAGAAAAGAAATACAGAAAATTATTAATGATAAAAAGAAAGCTCTTTTAAAAGAAAAGCAGCAATTGATGAAAGAACAGGGAATAGAGATTGATAAAGAAAAACTACAAGAAAATTCAAATGAAGAGGAGATAGAAAATGAAAGTTTTTCAATATCTATAATAGAGGAGTTTTATAAGCCTGAAATTTTAAAAAAATTAGATAGGGTTTTGGTTTTATCAGAAAATATAACTAAAATTAAAAAAAATAAAAATATAACTAAAATTTCTGATACAAAATCTTTAAAAGAATTAAAAAAATATCAAGATGAAATACTTAACTATTTTAATGAAATTAAAATTAAACCTTACAAATTAGAAGAGATTATCTCTTATCTTTACTCAATAAATAAGGAGATTCAGTCAAAAGAAGTTTCTTTATTAACCTTGGCCATTCAAAATAAAATTTCAAGAGATGTCTTTTTGAAACATCATAAGTTGAAAGATACCTATACTCTATATCAAAAACATATGATTTCTCAGGATGAGTCTTTCAAACCTCTTTTTCAAAAAAATAGTGATAAGTTAAAATTAATATACAAAGAAGTCTTAAGTTTATCCAAAATAGCAAATCAGAATACAATTGAATTTAAAGAAAAAGTTAGAGAAATACAGTCAGGGCAAAGAACAGCTAATCAAGCTAAAAAAGAGATGATCGAGGCTAATTTACGTCTAGTTATTTCAATAGCAAAAAAGTACACAAATAGAGGATTACAGTTTTTGGATCTTATACAAGAGGGCAATATAGGTTTAATGAAAGCAGTTGATAAATTCGAATATAGAAGAGGGTATAAATTTTCTACCTATGCAACATGGTGGATTAGACAAGCTATTACTAGATCAATAGCAGACCAAGCTAGAACAATTCGTATTCCAGTACATATGATTGAAACAATCAATAAAATAGTTAGATCGAGTAGACAATTAATTTTAGAGTTGGGAAGAGAACCAACACCTGAAGAGTTGTCTGTTAGACTAAAAATGCCAATTGAGAAAGTTAGAAAAGTTTTAAAAATAGCTAAAGAACCCGTGAGTTTAGAAACACCCATTGGAGACGATGATGACAGTTTCTTGGGAGATTTTATTGAAGATAAGAATGCAGTTATACCAGAGGATGCAGTTATGCAATTAAATTTGAGAGAAACCACAACTAAGATTCTTTCTACCTTAACTCCAAGAGAAGAAAGAGTACTTAGAATGAGATTTGGAATTGGGATGTCGTCTGACCATACTTTAGAGGAAGTAGGTCAACAATTTAGTGTTACTAGGGAAAGAATAAGACAAATAGAAGCAAAAGCACTTAGAAAATTAAAACACCCCATTAGGTCTAAAAAGCTTAAGTCTTTTATGGACTCATAAAAAAACTATAAATTTAATTTCTTGTCTTTTTTTCATAAGATTATAATAGTAACAACTCTAATCATGGGCCTGTAGTTCAGTTGGTTAGAACGCGGTGCTCATAACGCCGTTGTCGCAGGTTCGAGTCCTGCCGGGCCCACCAACTTAAAAAGATATTCTATATTTTTTTTATTTCGGCTATTAAAGCCTTTAAACTTCCTTTATTTTTTCTTAGTATTTTATTAAATTCTGACTTTTTAGTCACAAAATAAGAGGTATTTTCAACAATTACATCAATAATCTTGAAAGAAGATCCTGTTTCTACAACTTTCCAATAGAGATTAGCAGAAGCTTTTTTATCAGATATTATTGATTTAATTATGTAAATATTATCTTTTACATCTACATCTTTTAACTCTATGGATCCAGATCTTGAGTTTGCTAATTTATAAATAGTCTTTATGAGATAATCAGTAAAAACTTCTAGATATAATGATAACTCATTCTCAGAGCTCTTATTTATAATATTCTCTCCGATAAGACCATATGCGATTGATTTGACAGCAAAATTTTTATTAATAAAAATTTTATATTTTTCATAATTTTCACTTTCGGTACCATCTTTGTTAATAATTATTTCTAAAAATTGATTAGACTCTTTTTCAAACCATTCAGAAACTTCTGAAGCTTGAACAGTTGAAAAATAAAAAAAAGTACTAAATAACAATATTATAATTTTCATTACTTATATGTAATTATAGTTTAACCAACTATTCAATATAAATTTTTGGCACAGGTAAGTTTTGTATATATTCTTCCTCAAGTTGAGCATTTCTATTTTGGTAATAAATTGATTTTATCATCTCATATCTATCTGAAGAGGCATCTCTAACTCTATCTAATTGTTCATCAATTTCTGCCCTTTCATTTAAGCCATTTCCTAAAGCTATGTATTCTCTATTGGGAACGTTATTTGATATAGGATCAACGAAATATTCAACTACATCGCCACTAAAATCTCTTAAATTACTTGGACCAATAATTGGTATTACTATGTAAGGACCACTTGATACACCACCTTTTGCAAGAGTAATTCCAAAGTCAGTTTCATTTTTTTCCATTCCAACTCTTGTCGCTAGATCAAAAGTTCCTAAACTAGTTAGTGTGTTGATTGTAAATCTTCCTATTGAATTAATTGATTTATAAAATTCCCCCTGAAAGATGAAAGAAATTGTTCTTATTGGTTCTTTTAAATTACTAAAAAAATTCGAAACACCTTTCTCTATTGGTTCAGGTGCAATAAATTTGTAAGTTTTTACTATAGGCCTAATAGCGACATCATCTATAAAAAAATTAAAATTTAAAACTGCTCTATTAATTGGTTCAATAGGATCATATATTTCATCGTATGAAATACTTGATAAAGGTGCATCCTCATTAGAATAAGATAAATTTATTTGCAAAAAGCTAAAAGAAATTATTAAAAGAATTACTTTCAAATGTTTTTTCATTACGTAAAATCTCGATTCATTATATTAATATTACATTCAATTTATGGATCTAAATACATTAAATAAAGAACAAAAAATTGCTGTTGAGCACAAAAATGGTCCTCTTTTGGTACTTTCAGGAGCAGGAACTGGAAAAACTAGAGTTTTGACTTCTAGATTTGTTTATATTGTAAAAAATCTAAATGTTAATTTTAACAAAATAATTGCTGTAACTTTTACAAATAAGGCCGCTAATGAGATTAAGGAAAGAGTTAAAATTGAACTAAAAAGCGATATTGACACTCCTTGGATAGGAACTTTTCATTCAATTTTTGCAAAGTTTTTAAGGAAGCATTCAGGATTAGTTAAATTAAAATCTAATTTTACTATACTTGATATCGACGATCAAAAAAAATTATTAAAACAAGTTTTAGAGTTCTGTAAGATAAATAATGATACTAGCGAAGGCATTTATCATAACGAAATTCAAAATTTAAAAGATAATAAGATCATCTTTAATGAAAATAAAAAAATATCTAAATTCTCATCATTAGAAAGATTAGATGAAATTTATTCTTATTATCAACAAAGATTAATTGAAATTAACGCAGTAGATTTTGGAGATATACTTTTGCATAGTTATAACATTCTTTCTAATAATCTAGACATTCAAAAATCTTATCAAAATTTTATTGAACATATTCTTATTGATGAATTTCAAGATACAAATTTAATTCAGTATGATTTAATAAAATTAATTTTAAACCATGAGAAAAACTTATTTTGTGTAGGAGATGACGACCAATCTATTTATGCTTGGCGTGGTGCAAACATAGAGAATATAATTAATTTTCCAAGTGAATTTAACTGTCCTGTAGTTCGCTTGACAAAAAATTATCGTTCAAATAGCTCTATTTTAGAAGCAGCAGCTTCTATAATAAGTAATAACAAGAATAGGTTAGGTAAAGATTTAGTAAGTTCTAATAAAAAAATACCTAAACAAAAAATTAATTTAAATTCATTTTATTCCCAGGAAGAAGAGTCATTATGGATATCTGATGATATATCTAAAAAATTTAAAGAAAATAATAGTATTGGGATTTTAGTTAGACTTACGGCTCAAATGAGAAGCATTGAGGATAAGTTAATAAAATATGCCTTACCATATGAGATTATAGGGGGTCCTAGATTCTTTGAAAGAAAAGAAATTAAAGATATTCTTGCTTATTTAAAGTTAGCTAATGGTTTTCAAGATGATCTATCATTTGAAAGGGTAATAAATCTACCCAAAAGAGGTGTAGGCGAGCAATCAGTAAAATTAATTATTGATAATGCAAGAGATAAAAAAGTATCATTTTTTGAATCATTAGAGTCTTTATCTATTGAAAATAAATTACCGGGATCTCTTACTATAAAAACTAGACCATTCATTGACATTATAAAAAAAACATCTGATCTTATAAAAAAAACAAGTTTAGAGGATATTGGTATTTATATTATTGAGGAGACAGGGTATTTAAAAATGTTAGAAAATGAAAAAAATAAATTAAAAAAAGTAGAGAATGAATCAAGGATAGATAACCTAAAAGAATTTGTAAATGCTCTTTCAGAATTTGATAATTTGGATAATTTCTTAGAGCATGTTGGTTTGGTCAACGAAAATCAAAAAAAAACTCACTCAAATTCTGTAAAACTAATGACATTGCATGCTGCAAAAGGACTAGAGTTTGACCATGTTTATTTACCAGGTTGGGAGGAGGGTATATTTCCAAGTTCTCGTGCATTAGAACAAAACTCAACAAAATCACTTGAGGAAGAGAGAAGACTCGCTTATGTAGGAATTACTAGAGCAAAGTTTGATTTAAATTTGAGTTATGCAACATCTAGGTACACCTATGGTATGAATAATTATTCATTACCATCAAGATTTTTGAATGAAATTTCAAAAGTAGAAAAAAATACAAACAATGAAATTGAAGATTACTCCATATCTAAATCTAATAAAAAGATTACTTCTGATAATGTACAATTAAGTCCTGGAAAAAAAAGAATGCTAGAATTTTTAAAAAAAAATAGCAAATGAAACCTCATTTAATTAAAAAATTTTTAAAAGATAAAAAAATAGATTTTTATCTTGTCACTAATAATGATTTGCATCTCAACGAAAGTCCAAATTTAAATTTGAAAGATATCTATCAATTATTCAAATTTGATTGTACCAGGGGATACATTCTTTTTTTTATTGATAAATGTGTCTTTTTTACTGACTCACGTTATACCCTTGCAGCTAAAAAATTTTTTAAGAATAATTTTGAAATACATAATTTAAGCGAAACTACAATTGTTGATTATCTAACTATGCAAAAAAAGAAATTAACGGGTATTTTAGATTCTAAGTTAATTTCAATAAAAGAATTTAGAGAAATGAATTCAAAATTAGAAAAAAATAATATTAATATTCACCTACAATCTAAAAATTTATTTAAAAAAAATTATTATCCAAATTTTAATATTTCATATCCACTAAGCATGCCAAAATATTTAATTCCAAGACCATTCAATAATAATATTAAAAAAATTAAGAATAATCTTAAAACTGAGGGTATATTAATTTGGAATAATTCTCACGTAGCATATCTATTAAATCTTAGATCATTTGAATTATGGAACTCTACTAAACCATTTGCAGGGTTATTTATTTCAAAAAAAAATATTAAACCTGTGCTGATAACAAATAATTCAAATCTAAAAAAAATAATCAAAATTAGTAAAAGTTTCAACATCCTTGAAGAAGGAAAATTTATTAAATTTCTTAAATCCGTAAAATTCAAAAATATTGAAACATCATATGAATTTCTAAATTTAAATATGTATATGCGATTATCTAAATTTTTAAATTTATCCGAGACTAAAATTAATATTTCTAAATATTTGGGTATTAAAACATCTAAGGAGATACGAAATATAGAAACTTGTCATATTGAAGACGGTTTAGCTGTAGTTAAATTTATTATCGATTTGAAAAACAAAAAAATAAATCCTAAAAATGAATATGAGATATCTGAATATTTATATAATATGAGAAAAGAAGGCATTAATTTTTTCAGGAATTCTTTTGATTATATAAGTGCATTTGACTCAAATGCTGCCATAATTCACTATAAACCACTTCCTAAAAAATCCTTATCTTCAAAAAATAGAAATATATTATTAATTGACTCTGGTGCTCAATATTTAGAGGGAACTACAGACGTTACAAGAGTTGTCAAAATTGGAACAAAAAATCTTTATAGAATAAAACACTCTTATACTTATTTACTAAAGTCATTAATTAAAGTAGAGAATAAAAAATTTCCAAGGAATATTAAATCATCAGAAATAGATTTATTTATAAGAGATTATTTATCTAAATTTAAAATATTTTACAGTCATGGAACTGGACATGGTGTAGGTAACTTCGGAGATGTCCATGAAAAGTATCCTAATATTTCTTCAATTTCAAATGATATACTAACTAATAATAATTTGTTTTCTATTGAACCAGGGCATTATGTTGAGGGCCATTTTGGTTTAAGAATAGAAAACTTATATGTAACAAAAATTATAAATAATAGCCTGAAACTTAAAAATATTACATTAGTGCCTTACGATTTAAGTTTAATTGATTTTGACTTAATTACAAATTTTGAAAAAAAATTTATTAAAAAATATCATCAGAAGATTTATAAAATTTTATATCCAAGATTAAGTAACTTTTATAAAAATTATTTTATGAAAAATTTAATTGATAAGATTTAAGAAATCTTTCTCACTGAGAATATTAATTCTTAAATCTTTAGCTTTTTTTAATTTAGAGCCAGATTTTTCACCATAAACAAGTATATCTAAATTTTTTGAAACATTTGAAGCAATTTTATAGCCCTTTCTTTTTGCTAATTCTTTTGCCCTATCTCTTGACATTTCTTGAAGAGTTCCAGTAAATAATATGCTTTTATTTAAAATAATTTCATTATTCTCAATTTCTTTAATTTCAATTACATCAAGGATTGCAAAGGACTCTTCAAGATTATTTTTATTAGAAAAATAATTAATAAAAGAATTAATTGCTTTTTCTCCTAAGCCATCAATATTTTCAAGTTGTTCTCTTAATTTTTTTGATTGAATGAAATTTTTAAATCTAGTTTTATCTTTAAAATATAAAGAAATTAGCTCAGAATTATTTTCACCCAAGTATCTTAGACCAAGGGAAAATAAATATCTTGATAAAGTAGTAAATTTAGAATCATTAATTGAGTTTATTAGATTTAAAAAAGATTTTTCACCAAATCCATCGAGTTTTATAATCTTATCTTTATGATTTTCTAATTTATATATATCCAATTTATTAGATATCAATTTTAGATTTATAAATTTTTCTATTAATTTCTCACCAAGTCCATCTATATTCATAGCCTTTTTAGATACAAAATGTTTTAAAACTTCTAAGTTTTGATATTTACATTTATTTTTCTCTGCACTACATCTTTGTACTGCTTCATCTTTAATTTTTATTATTTTTGATCCACATAAACATTTCTTTGGAATTATAAACTTTTTGTGAGATTTATTCCTTTTTTGTTTATCTACTTTAGAAACATAGGGAATTACATCTCCAGCTCTTTTAACCCAAACAAAATCATTTATTCTTATATCTTTTCTTATTATTTCATCAAAGTTATGAAGAGTTGCATTAGATACAATTACACCTCCAATATTAATTGGTTTGAGTCTTGCAACGGGTGTTATGGCACCAGTCCTGCCAATTTGTAGTTCTATCTTTTCAACTTGTGTCAATGCTTCTTGTGAATTAAATTTTGCAGCTATTGCCCATCTGGGAAATTTATTAGTATTTCCTAGCATTCTTTGTAATTTTAAGTCACTCAACTTAATTACCATTCCATCAATGTCAAAATTTATTGAAAATCTTTTTTTTTCAATTTCATGGATATAATTATATAAGTTTTGTAAATTATCATAACTCTTTGAGAGACCAGTTTGATCAAAATTATTTTTTCTACAAAAACTTAAAAATTCTTCAAAGTTTAAAAACTCTTTTTCATATGAAATTTTACCATACCCATGGGGTATAAATCTTAAAGGACGATCTTTTGTAATTTTACTGTCAAGTTGACGAAGTGATCCTGAAGCAGCATTTCTAGGATTTGAAAATTGATTTTTTTTTTCAAATTGATTATTTAATTTTTCAAAATCAGCTCTTAGAAAGAATACCTCGCCTCTAATTTCAATAAAATCAGATTTACAATAATTTAAAATTTTGGGTATACCTTTTATACCTATTACATTTTCAGTAATTTCTTCTCCAACTAGTCCATCACCTCTAGTGATAGCTTTAATTAAATTTTTATTTTTATAAATTAAAGATAAGGAAACTCCGTCAATCTTACAATCAACATTAAACTTATGATTTGTATTTTTACTTTTTAAAAAGTTTTTAGCTTTATCAAAAAAATCATTTGTGTCTTCTAAACTAAAACTATTTGAAAGAGAGAGCATAGGTTCAAAATGCCTAAATTTTTCAAACTTTGATGATGGCTTAGTACCGACTCCTATATTATCGAATTGTTTTAATCTTGGATTTTTTGATAATAAGAAATCATATTGTTTTTTTAAATCGTCATAATCAGAGTCATCTATTGACGGTTTTGAATTATAATATTGTTTGTTAAGATGTTTTAATTTATTTCTTAATTTTAAAAACTTGTCCTCTATTTTCATTTCTCTAATTCTGTAGTAAATCTAAAGCTACCTTTTTAGCTGTATCAGTAATTTTAGCCCCACTTATTAAACCAGCTATTTCATCAACCCTTGTTTCATCATCTAACTCTATGATTTGACTTGTCATTTTATCATCTTTAATGATTTTCAAAATTTTCCAGTGTTTGTGAGCCTTTGATGCTACTTGAGGCGAATGGGTAATGGCTATAACTTGATTTTTTTTAGAGATGCTATGAATTTTTTCTGAAACATTCGATGCTATTTTGCCACTTAATCCACTATCAACCTCGTCAAAAATAAGTGTTAGATCATTATCTTTATTTGCTGACAATGATTTGATTATTAAAAGCAATCTAGACAACTCACCTCCAGATGCTACTTTTTTGATTGAATTAAATTCAGAATTTTTGTTAGTTCTAAATAGAACATCTAATTCATCATATCCCTTTGAGCTGTAAAATCTTTCATCCTTTTCTGAAAAATTAAATACAATTTCACCTTGTTCGATATTCACAACTGGTAGTTGTATATTTATATCTTTAGATATTTTTTTTGATACATTTTTTCTTAAATTTGAAACTTTATTTGCTTCTACTTTAAAACTTTCTAAAGATTCAATATATTTTTTAAATAAAACCTTTTTTTCTTTATCAAAATTTTCAAGAGACTCTATCTCATTCAATATTTTTTCTTTTATTGAATATAAACTTTCTGGTTCTATCTCAAAAAAATTTGAAAGTTGTTGATATTGATAAATTTTTTCATCAATTCCATCAAAATCTATTTCATCATAATCTACTGAGTTAAGTTTATTTTCTAATTCGTTAGTTATTTCACTTATATCTAATATTAATGCAGATAACCTTTGATTTATTTCAGAGTATTCTTGATCAAAACTCTCTAGTTTAATAAGGTTTCTTTCAATTGAGCTTAAATAGTCATTTGAACTGTAGTCCGATAATGATCTTTTTATTTCATTACTGATATCTATAAATTTTTTCATATTTTTATTTAAATTTCTTTTGTTGATAAGATCCTCATACTCTTTTTCAATAGGATTTAATAATTTAATTTTCTTGCTCTTAATCTTTAAAATTTCAAGTTTCTCATTTATATTTTTTTCATTATCTAAATGATCTTGGTAAGTATTTTTAGCAATTTTGAGTTTTTCAAACTTTGAATTTAAATCAGTCTTCTTGATATCTCCTATATTATCAATAAATTTTAAGAAATAGTTGTTATCAAATAATTCTTGTTGCTCAAAATTCTCTTGAAATTCAATAACATTTTTTAATATATATTTTATGTCTGACAATGGTCTGATTTCACTATTAATTAACAATTTTGACTTTTGATTAGAATTAATTTGTCTTTCTACTATTAGGTAGTCATCATCGATTTCAATATTAAGTTCTTTGAGGTTTTTTCTTATTAAATTATTAATTTCAAAAACTGCCTTAATTGAACAGATCTCATTATCTTTCAAATTTAGATTTGATTTATTTTTTCCACCAAGTGCTAATTTGAGTCCCTCGATAATAATTGATTTACCAGCTCCAGTTTCACCAGTAAATGCATTAAACCCCTTTGTAAAGTTAACTACAATTTTTTCAATTAAAAGAAAATTTTTAATTTCTATTGAAACTAACATTTGAATTATTCTATCGCTTGTATTAATGTCTTTTTATCATTTTCATTATTATTTTCTCTATCTCTTACTAGTATTTTGATTGGATTAAATTTTTCGTACCATTTATCTTCAACCTCATTAATTTCTAATTCATTCAATAATTTATAAGCTTTACCATACCAAATACTATCAGGGAAATTATAAGCTAAAATAGCTGCATATTTTCTTGCCAACTCTTTTTCATTAATAATAAAATAACTTTCTGTAATTAGGTATAAAGTTTCTACAATATGAATACTATCTTTATGTTTATCAAATATTTCTTTTAAGTAAATCAAAGAGGCTTCTCTATTTTTTTTATCTAAATAAAATTTTGCTGTTACTAATTTATGATTAGCTAAAATATTTTCAATTAATTGTATTTTAGTTATTATATCTATTTCATAATTACTATTGGGATAAGCGTTTAATATAAAGTTAAATTTTTCTCTAGCTATAATAGCATTTTGTTGACTAAAATTAGTTTTTTTAATCATGATAAAATAAGTCATAGCTTCTAGATAATTCGCATATACCATGTCATTACTACCAGGATAATATTTCTTATAGTTTTCTGAGATTGCCCTAGACTTTTCGTACTCTTCTTTTAAAAAATAAATGTATGCAGATGTTAGTAATCCTTTTTTATTAAAATCACTGTTTGGGAATAATACCTCTAGTTTATCGAGTTCAATTAATGCTAGTTCATATTCTTCATCTTTCAAAAATTCATTAGCTTTTTCAAATAATTCTTTATCATTTGAAGTATTATCATTATACAAATTTTCGTTTAAATTATTGCTAACATCATCATCTTGTGAGCATGATATTGTAATGAATATAAAAAATATAAGAATCGGTTTAAACACTCATGAATTATAGCTTTAGAAAAAAAAATAAAATAGTCAAATATATCGTAATTCACTACACAGGTATGAAAAGTCTCAAAGATGCATACTTTAGATTAAATGATATTAATTCAGAAGTAAGTGTTCATTATTTAATATCTAGAAAAGGTATAATTTATAATTTACTTTGTCCTAGATTAAAAGCTTGGCATGCTGGAGAGTCTAAATGGAAAGACCATATAAATATTAATGATTATTCTATTGGAATAGAATTAGAAAATAAAGGTCATGAGCATGGTTATGAAAATTTTTCTAAAAAACAATATCAATCAATCAACAATTTAATCAAGTTTTTGACATTTAACTTTCATATTCAAAATAACGATATAATTTTTCATTCAGATATTTCCCCAAATAGGAAAAAAGATCCTGGCGAAAAATTTCATCTAAATAAACTTAATTTTAATCGATTTGGATATCCAAATAACAAAAGGAATTATTCAATAATTAAATTACTTTGTATATATGGATTTAATAAAAACTATATAAAGAGATTTAAAAAGCAATGTATCTTATCAGTAAAAAGAACCTTAAATTATAAAAGAATAAATCCACATATATCAAAAAAGTTCTATTTTGATTTTTGCAATTTATTATTTAAGTAATATCGTGTATAGATATAGTGGGTAGTGGGCAGTCGCTTTGTTTTACAAAGAGGAAAGTCTGAGCTCGCGTAGAAAGTGATAACGGATAACATCCGTCGAGGGCAACCTTAGGGAAAGTGCAGCAGAAAAAAACCGCCATATGGTAAGGGTGAAAAGGTGAGGTAAGAGCTTACCGGATATATAAATAGTATCGCAATATGTAAACCCTATCACGAGTAAGATCAAATAGAGGCTAAAACTATTTCTACAGTTGGTCTGGGTTGATCGCTAGAATTAATTAGTAATAGTTAATCTAGATAAATGACTGCAATTTTAAATACAGAACTCAGCTTATAGCTACCCATAACTATTTACTATTATCTGAAAATCCCATATAATCCCATAAAATACCATGATTATGTTTTTATCATCTTTTTATGGCATCATTGACAGCAAAAATAGAGTAGCTATTCCATCGTCTTTTAGATCAACAATAAATAACTCTAAAGAAAAAACATTTGTATTTAAAAGTTTAAAATACGAATGTTTAGAAGTTCACTTATCTTCGAAAATCAATTCTTTAATAAAAAGTTTTGATGAGAAGGATTTTTTTTCAAAAAAAAATGATCATTTTAAAACCGCAATATTATCTGACTTAGAAGAAATAGTTATAGATAAAGAGGGAAGATTTATAGTAAAAGAGCAACTTCAAAAATTTTCAAAATTATCTAAAGAAATAATATTTATAGGAAAGGGAAATCATTTTGAAATATGGGAGAAGAAATTAGGAGAAAAGCACAAGAAAATTTGTAGGAAAAAATTTAAATGATCATAAATCAACATATACCAATTATGACTAATGAAATTTTTTCATTTATAGATGGTAAAAAAAATCTATCTATTTTAGATTGTACTTTCGGACGAGGTGGTCATTCAAAAAAGTTTTTAGAGAATGGTCATTTTGTAACTGCAATTGACCAAGATATTAACTCATTAAGTATTGCCAAAAAATTAAAAGAAGAATTTCGTAATATTTTCTTTCATCAAATTAATTTTAAAGATTTAGATTTATTAAATTTAGGTAAAGAAAAATTTGACTTTATTTTGTTAGATCTTGGATTTTCTTCTGATCAACTAGATGATAGTAAAATTGGTTTATCATTTAAAATTAATTCTAATCTTAATATGAATTATTTAGGTGGCGATAAAAATGCATATAAAATAATAAACCATTATAATAAAGACGAGCTTCAAAGAGTTTTTTATTTCTATGGTGAAATAAATCAAGCTGAAAAGTTAGCTAAATATATAGTAAATCAAAGGTCAATTAAGAGTATTGAAACTAATTTTGAACTTATAAATATTTTGAGAGATAGTGGAGTTAACTTTAGATCAAAAAAAATACACTTTGCAACTCAAGCTTTTCAAGCTTTAAGAATTGAGTCTAATAACGAATTAGAAAATTTAGAAACTTTTCTAAATAAAGTTCATGAATTTTTAAAAATTAATGCATATTTAGCTGTTATTTCTTTCCACAGTTTAGAGGACCGTATAGTAAAGAACTACTTTAGAGATAATAAAATAACTAAAAATAATAAAGATTGGGGTTTTGAGACACAAACTAAAAAACCTATAGTAGCCTCAAAACTTGAGGTTTTAGAGAATAATAGGTCTAGATCTGCAAAATTAAGAGTAGGAAAATTTGTAAATTGATTAACCATATATCAAAATTTTTTTTATTATTTGTTTTTATTATTTTATTTTTAAGTTTTAAAAACCAAATAAAAATAATTGAAAATGATTTAATTATTTTAAAAAAAAATTACTATAAAGATAGTCAAAATTTTATTGAAAAAGAAATTCTTCTTACAAAGCAGATAAGTCAATTACAAAATAATGTATTAAATAGTTATGATCATATTGAAAATAATAAAATTATTAAATTTGATAGAAATGAATTTAATGACTTTACAATAATAAAGGTCAGTTATGTTCAATCTGAGTAATGAAACTGATTATAAGTTATTATCTAAAACAAAAAATTATTACAATTTTTTTATTTTAACAATTTTACTCCTATTCGTTGCTATATTGACACGACTAATATTTTTAAGTTTTGACAATAATAATAGTTCTAAATCATTATTTAGAGAAACAAGTTTATCAGCTTTACCAACTATCTATGACATAAACAAAAATAGATTAGCTTACTCGGACTACAATTATTCAGTAAAAAATAATAAGAATAAAGTTAAATACTTAGATAGAGATGTTCCACTTAAGTCTATTTTAGAGTTTATATATGTTGGTAATCCTTATATTAAATTTGAAAAAATTCTTACCAGAAAATATCCTTATAATAGTTTAACAAATAATATGATTGGACATACAAACATTGATCATCAAGGTATTTCTTTAATTGAAAAATTTGTCTATAAAAACAATAACGATATTGAGATATCTTTAGATATTCAGATACAAAAAAAAATATATGACTCTTTATATAATGACACAGAGAATTTAAATCCTGATTATGCTATGAATGTTTTAGTTGACTTGAGTACTGAAGAAATAGTTAGCAATGTTTTTATAGACAACAGAAATATTGATAAATTTGACCAAACCTTATTACCTCTAAAAGATCTTAAATTTGATTTTGGATCTGTCTTCAAAACATTTACAGTATATTCAGCATTAAATAATAATAAAATTGACATAAATGAATACTTTGATGTTGATCAACCTGTATTAATAGGTAATAAAATCATTAATGATTTTCCAAGAAATAGTAATATACCAATGCAAGTTGGTGATATTTTAAAAAAATCATCTAATAGAGGCGCAATCTTAATTAGAAGAAATTTAGACTGTCAAAACGAATTTAAAGTTGATTTAGACAATATAGGTCTTTTAAAATCCACTAAAATTGGTTTTGGAATGAACTCGGTTGAACCAACAGTAAATAATTTTAGAGGTAGTTACTGTGATAATATCCCATTTGGATATGGTTTATCAATCTCTCCTATACAATTAATTAATGGATATGGAAAAATTATAACTGGACGAAATAACTTTAAGGCATCATTTGAAAAAAATGAAAAACAAAATAAAAATAAATATAACAAAATTTCAAATACTATTAACAAACTGTTATTCTATGCTAATCAAACTAATAATGAACTTTATAAAAATTTTTTAGTAGCTGGTAAAACCGGCACAGCAGATCAAACTATCTCTGGCAATAAAAAAATTCAAAATGTGACTTATATAAGTTTCTTCCCATACAATAATCCAAAATATTTAAATTTTACATTTATGCAAAATCCAAAAGAAACGTATGGTAAATACATGACTGCTGGAAACACCGTTAAGCCAACATTTTATAATATTTTAAAAGAGATTTATATGCATTTAGACTTATCTATAATTAATACAATAAGTACTGATATTTGATGAATTTAAATGATTTAAAAAAAAAAGGATATAAAATTGTAACCAATTGGCAAGAATGTCATAAAAAATCTATTTTTCTTTTTGATAGCTTAAATACTACAAAATTTATTAATTTTAAAGAATTAGCATTAAAAAAAAATTGTGAGTTTGTTATTTGCAATATAAAATTTAAAGAGGTCACTAAACAAAACTCGATTAAATATTTCTATTTTAAAAAACAAAAAGATTTAGAGAATATAGCTAAAATTTTTTACAATTTGAATGATTTAAAAATCATATTTATTACAGGTACTAACGGTAAGACCTCCATAGCTTACGGAGCTAATAAATTATTTAATTTGAATAAAATAAAATCTTGTTACATTGGTACTTTAGGTTTCTTTATCAATTCAAAAAAGATTAAAGAGCTCAAAAATACTACTCCTTCATATTTTGAAACACTTAATTTACTTCAAATAGCAATTAAAAATAATGTTAAATTTGTATTTATTGAAATTTCTAGTATTGGATATAGTGAAGGTAGAATTGGAAATTTGAAATACAATTATTGTGTATTAACAAATTTAAAATCTGATCACCTTGACTATCATAAAAGTTTAAAAAATTATCACTCAGCTAAAATTAATCTTATAAAAAATCATAAATTGTCGAACTCAATTTTATTTATACAAGATGATTTTTTAAAAAATAAATTTAAGAGTTTCAAGAATGTTATAACTCAGAATAAATTTTTATCAAAAAATAAGATAACATTAACTCAAACAAAATTTAATAAATTTCAAATATTTACAAATGATAAGTCTTATAAAATAGAAACTTTTAATGACTATATGATTAATAATATTATCACAATTATAATGATATATAATAAAATAACTAAAAAATTTCCATTAAAAATTAATAAAACATTATTTCCACCTGGTAGATCAGAAATAATTTATAACAAAAAAAATAAAGTTATTTTAATTGACTACGCTCATTCAAAAGATGCTTATGAGAATTTACTAAATAAATTTCATTTAATTAATAAAAATATAATTATTATTTATGGCTGCGGAGGTGATAGAGACAAAACAAAACGATCAAAAATAGCAAAAGTTGTTTCTAAATACACAAATTTACAGATTATTACAGATGATAATCCTAGAAATGAAGATCCAGCAACAATCAGAAAAACACTTGTTCAATACTCCTCAAACCCAATAGAAGTTCCTAATAGAAAAGAAGCTATAAAATTTGGTATAAAATATTTAAAAAAAAATAATGGTGTTTTAATTATAGCAGGTAAAGGTCATGAAGAGACACAAACGTATAAGAAAAAAATTAATATATTTAACGATAGAATAGTTTCATCTAATTATGCAAAAAGTTTATAAAAATATTTTAAATTTAAAATCCAAACACAAAAGCAATATAGTTTTTGATACAAGGAATTTAAAAGAAAATGATATTTTTATTGGTTTAAAAACAAAAAAAAATGATGGAAACACATTTTATAAAGATGCCATAAAAAAAAAAGCATGTCTTGCCATAGTAAATGTAAAGACTAATGATCCAAATATTATTTATGTAAAAGATACTAAATTATTTATAAATAAATTTTGCAAATTTATTTTAGAATCCTACAAGGGTAAGATCATTGCTATTACTGGATCTGTAGGCAAGACAACATTCAAAGAGAATCTTTATCATATTTTAAAAAACAATTCTTTTGACACATATAGGTCTTTTAAAAATTATAATAATATTCTTGGACTTCAATTCTCAATTATGAACTTAGATATAAATACTGATTTCTCAATTTTCGAATTAGGAATAAATAAATCTAATGAAATGACAAATTTAGTGAAAACTTTAAGGCCACATCATGTCTTAGTTACTGGAATAGAGAATTCACATATAGGAAATTTCAGGAATTTTAGACACTTAATTGATAATAAATTAAAAATTTTCAACTCAGATAGATTAATAAGTGGTCTATTGAACTACAATTATGATCCTTACTATGTAAAAACTAAAATTCATTCAAAGATTAAATTACTTAATATCAACAATATAAATAAAAAGAGTAAAAAAATTAAAAATAAATATATTATAAATTTTTCACAAAATACCAGAAAATATACCATTGAGTCTTTTAAAGGAAGTTTTTATGAAAATATAGCCATAATTTCATTTCTATTTCTTAAAAAATTTATAAATAACTTTAAATTAAGAACCTTTTTTTATGAAGAGTCAATTATTGAGTCTAGAGGTAAAGAAATTTCAACTTATATAAATAAAAAGAAGGTAAAATTTTTTGATCATAGTTATAATGCTAGCCCTTATTCACTCAATGAACAAATATTGATATTTAATGAAAGAAATATAAATCAAAAAGTTTATATTTTAGGATCAATGAGAGAATTAGGCCAGTATTCAGATTTTTTTCATTTACAAATAATACAGTTAGCAAAAAAACTTGATTTAAAAAAAATTATTTTCATAGGAGAAGAATTTTATAAATTTAGACAAAGTTCTACAAAATTTAATTTTTACAAAAATTATGCATATGCAGTTAAATATTTAAATAAAGAAATTGATACTGTAAAAAATATATTTGTAATGGGTTCAAGATATTATCAATTGGATAGGATAATAAAAGCTTATGTTGGCTGATTTATTATACTCACTAAGAGATATTGAATTTATATTCAATTTATTTGGCTATATTTCTTTTAGATCTGGTTTGGCTTTAGTCAGTTCCTTTTTTCTTGTTATTTTATTAATGCCTTACTGGATTAGAATACAATTAAGATTTTTTCCAAGTGGGCAACCAATACGTAACGATGGCCCTAAAACACATTTCCTAAAGAAAGGGACTCCAACACTTGGGGGAGTTTTAATACTTTTTTCAATAATAATAAGTTCAATAATTTGGACATCAAATTTCTCAAATTTTAATTATATCTTAATTTTAACATTAATATTATTTGGTATAATTGGCTTAATTGACGATTATAAAAAAGTTAAAATAGGCAAAGGAATAACCACTAAAGCTAAATTCATAGGCCAATTAATAGCAACAGTAATTATCTTCTTTACAATCAAATATTATGGATTTGAATTAAATAAATTTAATATTCCTTTTTTAAAAGATACCTATCTTGAGCTAGGTTATTTTTATTTTGTTTTAATTTTATTTATTATAATTGGTGCAACTAATGCTACAAATTTGACAGATGGTTTAGATGGTTTAGTTTCAATGCCTTTAATATTTGTCTTCTTAACATTTGCAATATTCTCTTATATCCTAGGTAATATAAATTTTTCGGATTATCTTTTAGTTAATTATATCAAAGGATCTGGTGAGATAGTAATTTTTTCTACATCAGCAATTGGCGCATTATTAGGTTTTTTATGGTTCAATTCTAGTCCCGCTAGCATTTTTATGGGAGATACTGGTTCTCAATCATTAGGTGCCTCATTAGCTGTAACCTCAATTCTTTTGAAACAAGAGATAGTATTAGCAGTGGCGGGAGGCCTTTTTGTTATTGAAGCAATATCGGTGATGTTACAGGTTTCTTACTTTAAAATTACTAAAGGTAAAAGATTATTTCTAATGGCACCACTTCATCATCACTACGAAAAAAAAGGTCTTTCAGAGCAAAAAATAGTAATTAGATTTTGGATATTAAGCTTTCTCTTTTGCCTTTTAGCCTTATCACTACTAAAGATAAGATAATTGATAGATTTAAGAAAAAAATTTTTAATATATGGATATGGAATAACTGGAAAATCAATAGAATATTACTTAAAAAATAAGAAATGTAATTATAACATCTATGATGATTTCAAAAAACTTAATAAAGAAAAATTTGTAAATAAAAATTACATTTTAAAAAACATAAAACATTACGACTATTTAATTGTTTCACCATCTATAAAAATAGGAAAAAATCATTTTTTATATAAATATAAAAATAAAATTTTAATTGATTTAGATTTTTTAAGTTTAGAAATATCCTCTCAAAAAGTTATTGGTGTAACTGGCACAGAAGGAAAATCATCAACTTGTAGTTATCTTAATGAATTACTATCAACTAAGTATAGAACAAAAATTATTGGTAATTTTGGATATACAATCTTAAATAGAAAAGATTTACAAAATTTTTTATCAAAAATAGATATTTTAATTATTGAATTAAGTTCTTACCAATTAGATAAATTAAAATATTTAAAATTAAACTATGCTTTAATTACGAATATATTTTACGATCATTTAGAATATCATAAAAATTTCAAAAATTATGTACTCTCAAAATTTCGAATACAAAATTTACTCTATAGTGACTCTAGATTATATATCTCAAAAAAATTATTTTTAGAATTTGGTCATTTTATCAAAATAAGTCGAAGAAGATTAATTTTACATGATTATAAAAGTTATAATAAAAATAATCTTATTAGATATTTTAGAGAACTTAATTTAAATTCATTAAAAAAGTTAATTCACAACATAGACCCTAGTATTAAAATTAAAAAAAATATTATTATGAGTGAGTTAAATTTTAGAAATCAATTAATTCACAAATCAAAAGACTTATCTATATATAATGATAGTAAGTGCACTAATTTAAGTAATGCTGTATATAAAATTAATTTAATTAAAAGTAAAAAAAAAATATTAATTCTTGGAGGAAAATTGAAAACCTTAGATCATTCTAAGTTCACTATATCCAATACATTAGTATTAATATTTGGTCATTATTCAGATTCATTCCTAGCTCGATTAAATTTTTATAATTCAAGGTTCTATAAATTTACTGAGCTAAATGAATTGGTAAATTTTTTAAAATTGGTCACTAATATTCATAAATACAATTATATTTTATTTTCCCCTGGGGGTGAGTCTTTTGACACCTACCAAAACTATTCAGATCGTGGAAAAAAATTTAATAGATTAATTAAAAAAATAATATTTTGAGAAATACATTATTTAGAGATGATAAAAGTTTACTTGGTTCAAATTGGTATATTTTATCAAAAAAACTTTTTGTTATTCCTTTCATATTATCTTTTATTGGCATACTTGCTATTTATTCATTGATAGGTACTGAGTATTCAATACTACTAATATTTAAACATATTATTTTTTTATCTATCTCTCTTCTTGTATTGATTTTTTTATCATTACTTCCCAAAAATAATCTAAGAAAAATATTAAATGCTTTATGCTTTTTATTTATTTTACTTTTAGTCTTGGTACCATTATTAGGAAACGAAATTAAAGGTGCCACAAGATGGATAAGTTTAAATTATTTCTCAATTCAACCATCTGAATTATTAAAAGGTCCTTTAGTATGTATGTTTTCATGGTTTTGCTATTTGTATGTCAAAAGCAGTAATATTTTATATTTAATATTAAATTTTATAATTATTAGTATTGTAATTCTCCTACTTTTAATTCAACCAGATGTAGGGACACTATTAATTTATATTTCTGTTTTTTCATTAATATTAATTTTATATTTTAGAAATCTTAAGCTTTTTATTTTTTTGGGTTTTTTGGGTGTATTTTTTCTTTTAATTGCATATTTTTCATTTGATCACGTTGCTTATAGAATTAATAATTTTATAGATGGTAATAATTTACAAGTTTCAAAAAGTTTGTCTGCTATAAAGACTGGTGGTATTTTTGGTGTAGGTCTTGGAGAGGGGCAACTTAAATACTCAATACCAGAGTCTCATAATGATTTTATTTTCGCTATTTTAATTGAAGAATTTGGAGTTTTATTTGGTTTATTTGTATCTTTTCTCTACCCATTATTTTTTATATTGGCCAGAAGGTCAATTTTAAGTCCATCAAACTTATTTATAATGAACACTATATTCAGCCTTTGTTTCTTGCTTTGTTTGCAAGCATTTGTAAACATAGGTTCATCTATCAAACTTATTCCACCAACTGGAATGAATCTCCCATTTATAAGTTACGGTGGTTCATCAATGCTTTCTTATGCGATAATATTTGGTACAGTCATCAACTTTAGTAAAAATGAAGAGAGTACTACAAATAATACATAGTGAAGTTGCAGATGTAAGCGTAGTTTCAAAATTTTTTCAAAAAAAACATCAATCGTCTACAATTTTTTACAAAAACCTTCATTTTTTAAAAAAAAAAGATATCGATCAATTTGATTTGTTTATATTTCATGGAGGAAAACAGAGCGCAAATAGTAAATCAAAAGCTATTTTGTATGAATACAAATTTCTTAATTACATAATTAAAAAAAACAAACCTATTGTGGGTATATGTTTGGGCGCTCAATTAATTGCAAAAATTTATGGATCAAAAATATCTAAATCGAAAAACAAATTATTTGAGTGTGGTTATAAGAAAAATTTAAAAAAAAATAATAAAGTTTTCAAAAATGATCTAACTTTTTTACAATTCCATACAGAGGGTATTTCTTATAATAAAAATATGGAACTATTAGCTAAAGGTATTTTGTATGAAGTAGATTCCTTTAAGATTAAAGGTAAAGATATCTATGGTTTTCAATTTCACCCTGAAGTTACTTCTAATACAATTAAAAGATGGCACGATATAGTTAAAATAAAATATCCTTATATAGATAAATTAAACAAAATAATGAAAGATTTTAAAAAATATCAGCACAAAAATTATAATTGGTTTCAAAGTTTCTTATTAGAGCTTTTATAATGATAAATATCTTTTTTTCAGATGAATACAAAAATCACGATACTGGTAACCATCCCGAGTCCATAAAAAGAATAAATGTTGTAAATAATTTAATTAAAGAAAAGTATTCTGACCATAATCTTATTGAACCATCTGTAGCAGATAAAAAATTAATTTCTTTAGTGCATGATATAGATTATATAAATTATATTTTTGACTCTATACCTGCTTCTGGTTTTAATTATTATGATCCTGATACTATCGCTAGTCCAAATAGTTTAAAGAGTTATCTTTTGGCTGTAGGTGGCAGTGTAGATGCTGTAAAAAAAATCATAGAAGATAATAATAAAAAAAATGTTTACTTTTGTGCACATAGACCACCAGGACATCATGCAGAAAAAAACAAAGCAATGGGATTTGGTGTTTTTAATAATGTTGCTATTTCAGCAGAATATGCGATTAGATCAGGCAAATTTAAAAAAATTTTAATAGTAGACTTTGATGTTCATCATGGCAATGGAACCCAACATATTTTTGAAAATCACAAAAATATATACTATGCATCATCCCATCAGTACCCATTTTACCCAGGTACGGGCTCTGAGAGTGAAAGAGGAATTGGCAACATATTTAATTGTCCATTAACAGCAGGTTGTGACTCGAAAACGTTTAGATCATTATTTGAAAATAAAATAATTAATAAAATTAATAATAATTTTGATTTAATATATTTTTCAGCAGGTTTTGATGCACATAAGTTAGACCCTCTCGCATCAATTAATTTAGAAAATGAAGATTTTTATTGGGTGACAAAAATTGTATTGGAAAAGTTAGCAAATAATGTTCCAATAATTTCGGTCTTAGAGGGAGGATATGATATGAAAGGCTTACTTCAAGGATTAAATAGCCACCTTAAAGCATTACAAGAGTACTCTAATGAATAAAAAAGCTGAAAAAAATTTTGAAAGTGCACTTAAAAGATTAGAACAAATATCAGATTTATTAGAAAATGAAGAAACGCCTCTTGAAGAAAGTATCAAGTTATTTGAGGAGGGCATAGAATTAAAAGAATACTGTGAAGAAAAATTAAAATCTGCAAAAATTAAAATTGATAAAATTGTAAAAAAGAACAAATCACTTTCATCAACAGAATTTCAGTAATTAATATTTATGTCAGTTTTAAGTAAAGTCAAATTACCTAAAGATTTAAAAAAATTATCATTTATTGAATTACAAAAACTTAATGATGAATTAAGAGATTATACAATTGAAACAGTATCAAAAACTGGCGGACATTTAGGTGCCAGTCTTGGTGTTGTGGAACTGACAGTTGCTTTACATTACGTATTTAATACACCAGCTGATAAAATAATTTGGGATGTTGGTCATCAAACATACCCTCATAAAATCCTTACGGGTAGAAAAAATAAAATACATTCTTTAAGAAAAAAAAATGGAATATCTGGTTTTACGAAAAGATCAGAGAGTGTATATGACCCATTTGGTGCAGCACATAGCTCAACTTCAATTTCTGCTAGTCTTGGTATCACAGCTGCAAGGGATTTATTAAATAAGGATTTTGACGTTATTAGTGTTATAGGTGATGGAGCAATTAGTGCAGGAATGGCTTTTGAAGGGTTAAACAATTTAGGACACCTAAATAAAAATTCTCTAATAATTCTGAATGATAACGAGATGTCTATAGCTGAACCTGTTGGTGCTATGAGTAAATATCTTGTTAATTTATTGAGTTCAAAATCATATGAGGGTTTTAGAGATATTATTAAAAACTTTACTAAAAGACTTCCAAGTGAAGTTGGAGAATTTGCAAAAAAAACAGAGGGTTATTTTAAAGGTTATCTTACAGGCAATACTCTATTTGAAGAACTGGGTTTAAATTATTTAGGACCTGTTGATGGTCATAATTTAAAGCTTTTAGTTCAATTATTTAAGAAATACAAAAAAAAAGAATTACATGGCCCAGTATTTCTACATTTAATTACCCAGAAGGGTAGAGGTTATAAACCTGCTGAGTTATCAAAAGATAAATTTCATGGTGTATCATCATTTGATGTTAAAACAGGTTTACAAAATAAATCTAAACTTGTTACGTACACTAATGTAGTGAGTGACACTATTTTAAAATTAGCAAAAAAAGATAAAAAAATTGTAGCAATAACTGCAGCTATGCCCTCAGGAACAGGCCTTGATAAGTTTAAAGAAAAATATCCTTCTAGATTTTATGATGTAGGAATAGCTGAACAGCATGCTGTTACTTTTGCTGGAGGTATGACAACAGAGTCCATTAAACCTTTTGTTGCAATTTATTCAACTTTTCTCCAAAGAGCTTATGATCAAGTTGTACATGACATTGCTATACAGTCATTGCCAGTTAGATTTTTAATTGATAGATCTGGCTTTGTAGGTGCTGATGGTGCTACACATGCTGGATCTTTTGATCTCAGTTACCTCTGCTGCCTTCCAAATTTTGTTGTTATGGCACCGTCTAGCGGTGAGGAATTAAAAAATATGATCAATTTTGCATTGTCTATTAATAACAAACCATCTGCAATTAGGTATCCAAGAGATCTCGCACATGAATATAAAAATAATGATAAATTTCAAAAAATAATAATAGGAAAAGGAAAGATTATAAAAAATGGAAAAAAAATTGCCTTTCTTAATTTAGGAACGAGGTTAAAAAAAGTATTAGAAATTTCCGAGCTTATTAAAAAAAATTATAAATTGGACTGTTCCATAATAGATATGAGATTTGCAAAACCAATTGATGTTAAATTAATACAAAAACTCTCGAAAAATCATGACATTTTTGTCACTATTGAGGAGAATGCAATCGGGGGTTTCTCTAGTCAGGTCAATGACTTTCTAATAAATAAAATAAGCAATACACCAAAAATATTAAATTTTTTTATGAAAGATGAATTTATTGATCAATCTGACATTGAAGATCAATATTCTAAATCAGGTATTTCTCCAAAAATAATATATGAAAAGCTAATAAAGTTTTTAAAGTGATTTAGATTTATGAATTAATAGCAAATCTGCAATCACAAAATTAGTCATAGCGATTCCTACTGGCACTGCCCTAATACCCACACAAGGATCATGACGTCCTTTAGTTTTTATTTTTGTATTTTTAAAATTCTTTGTAACAGTGTTTTTTTCACTTAATACTGAGCTAGTTGGTTTTACAATATATCTAAAAATAATATCTTGTCCTGATGAAATACCACCTAATATTCCTCCTGCATGGTTAGTATGAAAATTAATTTTCTTGTTTTTGAAATTAATTTGATCAGATCCATTCGTGCCGTCATAATTTACTAAATCAAAACCTGTACCAAACTCTATACCTTTTACGGCATTAATGCTCATAATCGCTTTTGATAACTCAGAGTCAAGTTTTTGATATATTGGCTCTCCTATACCTACAGGACAATTTGAGACTCTAACTTCAATTACAGCACCAAGAGATGAACCCTTTTTTCGGTGAGTAAGTATCAGATCTTCCCATTTTTTTAGGATAGATTTTTTTGGTGAGAAAAAAGGATTTTTATTAATAAAATTATTATTCCAAGTTGTGTTCTCTATCTTCTCATTGCCTATTTGAATGACAGCACTCGTAACATTTATTTTATTTTTTGAAATTTTTTTTATAAGAAGTTCTGCAAGAGCACCTGCAGCAACTCTCATAGCAGTTTCCCTCGCACTAGACCTTCCTCCACCTCTATAATCATAATTTTTATATTTCATAAAATATGTGTAATCGGCATGACCAGGTCTAAATTTATTTTTAATTTCTGAATAGTCCTTACTTCTTTGATCAGAGTTATAAATTATCATTGATATCGGAGCACCAGTGCTTTTTCCGTTAAAAACTCCAGAGAGTATATTGACTTCATCTTTCTCTTTTCTTTGTGTTGTAAATTTTGACTGTCCTGGTTTTCTTAAATCTAGTCTTGTTTGAATATATTTTGTGTTAATAGGTATTCCTGCTGGAAAACCATCAACGACACAACCTAATGCTTCTCCATGACTTTCTCCCCAAGTAGTAAACTTTAATAAATTTCCAAAAGAATTGTGTGACATGAACTAATTATTTTTTACTAAACTCATTTAACAATCCTGCTACACCTTCAGCTTCATCAACTGCTACCATTCCAACTGTATGATAACCACAATCAACATGGTGGATTTCTCCAGTTACACCAGATGAAAGGTCGCTCAAAAGATAGACTCCCGTGTTACCAACATCCTCTAGTGTTACATTTCTCTTTAATGGAGAATTTAGTTCATTCCATTTTAAAATAAATCTAAAATCACCAATACCAGATGCTGCAAGAGTTTTAATTGGGCCTGCGGATATAGCATTAACCCTAATATTTTTATCTCCCATATCAACAGCAAGATACTTTACGGAAGCCTCAAGTGCTGATTTAGCGACTCCCATTACATTATAATGTGGCATAACTTGCTCTGCTCCATAGTAAGTTAACGTTAAAATACTCCCACCATTGTCCATTAAATCATAGCAATATTTACAAGACTCTGTGAAGGAATAACAAGAAACATTTAAACTATTTAAGAAATTTTCTTTAGAAGTATCAACATACTTACCTCTAAGCTCATTTTTATCTGCAAAAGCAACAGCGTGAACAAAAAAATCCAATTTTCCCCATTTATCTTTAATTTTTTCAAAAGCATTTTTTACTGATCCTTCATCACTAACATCACACTGTATCAATAAATTAGAACCTACAGATTTAGCTAAAGGATCTATTCTTTTTAATAGAAGATCATTTTGATAAGTAAATGCTAATTCAGCACCAAAATTTGCACATTGTTGAGCTATACCCCAGGCAATGGACTTATCATTAGCCACTCCCATTATTAGTCCTTTTTTATTTTTTAAATCCATTTTTTGCTAAAATTAATATAATACTCATACCATGTCAGATAAATTAAATCCAATTATTAAGTTTAAAGAATGGTTTGATTTAGCCACTAAAAAAGAGATCAACGATCCTAATGCGATGTGTCTATCGACAGTTGACGATAAAAATACCCCTCACTCAAGGATGGTTCTATTAAAAGATTATAATGATGAAGGTTTTATTTTTTACACAAATTACGAGAGTAATAAAGGGAATGACATTTTAAAAAATACCAATGTTTGCCTAAATTTTCATTGGAAGTCCTTGTTAAGGCAAATAAGAATAGAGGGTAAAGTCGAAAAAGTCTCAAAAGAAACATCTGATAAATATTTTAATTCAAGACATTATTTAAGTCGAATAGGAGCGTGGGCTTCTAATCAATCAAAGGTCTTAAAATCACGAGATGATTTAGAGAATAAAATTCAATTTTATAAAGATAAATATCCTGAAAAAGAAAGTTTCCCTCGTCCTGATTACTGGGGAGGTTTTATAGTAAAATATTCAAAAATCGAGTTTTGGGAGGATATGCCTCATAGAATTCACAAAAGAGAAGTCTTTGAGTTTAAAGATAAAGATTGGGTATCGTATATCCTTAGCCCTTAGTTTTTAGAGTATTCACTCCATCTTTTTAGCAAATCAGAACTGGAGGACTCTTTGTGATTGCCACCAACACCGAATTTTAATTCAATATTATATTTCTTTGCTGTTTCATACTCTAAAATTTTAGAAGTGTCTGATCTATCACCACCATTAGCAAAAATAATTTTTTCATTTGGATATTTATTTCTTATTTGAATTAACAAATTATTTGCACTTCCATTTTCATCATCTTCAAATTCCATAGCTTCATTTACCACTTTTAAGCTATCAACAACATACATTCTATGTTGAATATCCATAAAAAAATTTCCTTTTTTATCAATTAACCATTTATTAGAATTTACACCAACAATTAAATAATTAGAAAACTCTAAACATTCTTTCATCATCATAATATGCCCAGGATGGATAGGGTCAAACCCTCCAGAAACAACACTAATAATTTTATTTTCCACTTGAAATAGACTCTAAATAACTTTTTAAATTATCGTAATCTTTATCTGAAATGTAATTTGGAGAAATAGTTAATATATCTCTCCAGGATGTGAGATAATTTAAATTCACTTTCATTTTAGATATATTTTTTTTTGCTTTTGGGTAAATACCATAGTAAAAAACTACATAAATATCTTTAACTTTAAGTTCATTTTGTCTTAAAGCTTTTATGAAGTGTATTTTACTTCCTCCATCAGTAGCCATGTCTTCTACTAATATTGACTGAGTATTCTTTTTAAACTCTCCTTCTATTAACTTACCTTTTCCAAACCCTTTAGGACTCTTTCTTATGTATATCATTGGATATTTCATCTTTTGACAAAGAAAGGAAGAGTAGGGAATACCAGCAGTTTCGCCTCCAGCAATAATAGTCGAATTATCTTTATACTTCGATTTAATTTGTTTGCTCATTTCATTAATAATTAATTCTCTTTCTTTTGGAAATGAAATTAATTTTCTACAATCAACATAAACAGGACTTTTTTTGCCGGATGTAAGAGTAAATTGTTTTTTGAAGTTAATATTAACGCATCCAATACTTAACAGTAAGTTTGCTATCTTTTCTTTATTATTTTTGATTTTGACCTTCGACATTTTTCTGAACAATATTTAACATCATTCCATACTTTTTCCCATTTCTTTCTCCAATTAAATGGTCTTTGGCATACGACACAAATTTTAAAATCTTTTTTATTCAGCTAAATAATCTTCTCAATATCTTTATCATCGAGATTACCATTAATTATAACAAGAGGGCAATGTAACGAATTAGATTTTTCATATATAAGTTTGTCAATTAAAGGCCCTGGTTTGCCTATATCTTTACTTGTAGCTAGAATAATAGTTGAGTTAGATGAATATTTATTTAAGAAACTTATAAACTCATCAATCTCATTATATTTAAATATTTCGGATTTTGCTTTAATTTTTGATTTATCTGAGATGAAGTTATGCACCTCTTTATGTTTTAATTTTTCGGTTATGACCTGATCTTTATCCAAAATTTTTTCAGCCCCTGATGTAAGCATCATACCTTCACTTGCACTTTGAATAAAGCTAACAGTAGTAATATTAGATTTAGTTATTTTTGCTCTCCTTATAGCAAATTTAACTGCAGTCCACATTTCAGCACTTTGATCAATAACTACAAAATAATTTCTATTATCATTTTTTTTCATTTTTTTCTAAATATTAAATTTGTAACTAAACTAAGCAATAATGATATAGCAATCAAAATTATAATATAAATAAAAGACTCAGTTTTTAACAACTTTTCCAGTTTAAATGAAATTCCTCCTTTTTTTATTTGCAAGTTTTTAGATACCTTTTTAACAATTTCATTGTTTTTTAATTCGTACATATAAACTTTTATATTTCCAGGTGAGATATTATCTGGTATCAAAAATTTTTTTAAAAATAAATTTCCACTTAAACTCTCAAGCTCCTCTTCTATGTACAAATTTTTTACTTTCATTGCTTTTCTTATTTTATGAAGTTCTAGAGAACTATTACTGATTAGTAAATGTCTATCCTTTAATTTAGAAAATAAAAAAATTTCATTCAAAGTCTTTTTGGGAGAAGTGAAGATTGCAAAAAAACTAGGTTGATTATTCAATTCTTTTGTCTCATTAATCCATAAAAAACCCTCTTTAACTTTTGTTGTCAATTTAGCTTTTTTATTCTCTCCCTCAAAAATGAAGATGACATCACTGTCTTTATCTTTATTTCCAAATAAAACCACTTCTTTTCCTAAAAAATTTGAGTTTATTTCAATTTCAAATTGGTCTAAGGAAAAATTAGATGCAAAACCAATTTTAAAAAAAAATATGATTATTAAAATATATTTATACATAATTTATAATGAATAAGTTCTCAGGTGTTCTAAATAAATCATAAGCTAAAAATGATGAAATAATTAATAGTAACATACCAAATGTTACCTTTAAATTTTCTTGATCAAGTATATCAACTATCCTTGCAGCTAGTGCAGCTCCAATAGAGCTACTTATTATTAATCCTAAAGCTAATACAAAATCTATATTTTGATTTATGTATATCTGTAAAAATAAAGATACAAAGGATACTATCGTGATGTTAAATAGAGATGTACCTATTACTGAAATAGTTTTCATACCTAAAAAATAAATCATACATGGAATAAGTATAAAGCCACCACCAATACCAGTTAGCCCTGTCAATACACCTATAAAAAAACCAATTAAAAGTGGTGCTAGTACACTTATATATAGTTTAGATTTTCTATACTTAATTTTAAAAGGAAGTCCATGTATCCAAGAATGCTGGTGTAATTTAAATTTTTTATTTTTATGTACGATATTAACTTTAGCTGTTTCATAAAGAATAAATACAGCAGTTATAATTAAAAGAATTATATAGATACTATTTAAATAGTTATCAATTAAACCAATAGTTTTTAAATTATTTAATATTAATACACCAAAAAGTGTCCCCACTAATCCACCAATAACCATTGTTAAGCCCATCTGATAGTCTATGTTTTTTCTTTGAAAATGACTTACAACACCAGTTGATGTTGAGGCGAATACTTGAACAGTTGTAGTTCCAACTGCAACAGCTGGAGGAATGCCAACTAGTATCAAAAGAGGAGAGGATATAAAACCTCCACCTATGCCAAAGAGCCCAGATATAAAACCAATTCCAACTCCAAGGGAAATTAATATGTAAATATTTATGGATATTTCAGCAATAGGTAGGTAAAAATTCATATATTGAAATAAAATATTATACTTAAAATTAATAAAATAAATTAATGATTAAATACACTTTAGCATTTGCTTGTTCAAGCGATGGTTTTATTGCAAAATATTCTGGTGATAATCCATTTGAATGGACTAGCTTGGAAGACAAAAAACACTTAGACAACTTAATAAAGAGTCATAAATGGCAAGTTATGGGCAGAAAGACTCATGAATTAAATCCAAACGAGTCTAGATCAAGAATTATTTTTTCTAGAAAATACCAAAAAATCAAACAAATTAAAAATTCAATAAATCAATATTATTTTAATCCAGATATTAATCAGTGGGATGAATTTGAAAATCTTTGCAAAGAAAGTGTTTTAATTTTAGGGGGAACAAGCGTTCATGATTATTTTTTATATGCTGATTTAATTGATGAAATTTTTATTACCGTAGAGCCTTTAAAGTTTGAGAGAGGTATACCAGCTTTTACGTACATAAATTTTAAGGATTTAGTTCCTTACTTAAATGAAAGAGGATATCGTTATAATGAACAAAAAATAAATGATAATGGTACTTTGTTAGTTAATTTCGCTAAAACTTAAAAGTTCAGTATAATCATTTTTGTCATTTACATTAAAAAATTCTATTTTTTTATTTTTTTGAAAATTTATAAACTCATATCCAACTTCTTCAGCAAATTTCATAATTTTATAACCATTGTTTTTTAAAAGGACTTCATTTAATTCTAAAAATATTTTTGATGACCAAAAAGAAAACATTGGTTCAATTATATTATTAATTTTACAGATATATACTTTGTTCTTTTTTTCTGTGATTGAGAAAAAATTATCTATGATACCTGTGTTGATTATTGGTGCATCAGTAGGAAAAAGCGCAAACCATATATCTTCTTTTGAGTTTTTATATAGATCAAGAGCGCTATGTAATCCAGCTAATGGCCCTCTATAACCATCAATTTTATCACTTACAACTTTATAACCAAAGACTTTGTACTTATTTATATCTCTATTAGCATTTATTATAATCTCATGAGACTTGTATTTTAGACTTTCTGTTAAAATTTCAATAAAACTTTTATCTTTAATTTTTAAAAAGCTTTTATTTTCATAACCCATTCTGGATGATTTACCACCTGTTAATATGACAGATATAAGCTTAGTCATTTTTGCTATATCTAAATTCTCCAGATAAGATATTTAATCTTTTACCTCTAATTCTTCCAATCATTGTTAAATTTTTCTTTCTAGCTATTTCAACAGCCCAAGCAGTAAAACCAGAACGAGACAATAGTATCGGTATTTCCATTTTGATGCATTTCAATACCATTTCACTAGTAAGTCTTCCAGTAGTGTAAAAAGACATTTCTTTAGCATTTATTTTCTTATCAAGAATTAAACCAGCAATTTTATCGACAGCATTATGCCTTCCCACGTCTTCAAAATAGTACAATGGTTTATCTCCCTCACATAAGACACAGCCGTGAATTGCACCTACAGATAAATATAAACT
The DNA here is from genome assembly GCA_003216195.1 of Pelagibacteraceae bacterium AG-404-P08. GTDB lineage: Bacteria > Pseudomonadota > Alphaproteobacteria > HIMB59 > HIMB59 > HIMB59. The sequence goes on along the minus strand of QCJF01000008.1, from coordinate 16,580 downwards.
TGGCTCAGTATTAATTTTTTTGGATAAATTTATTAGTTGCTGATGATCTATTTTTATTTTTTTATTCAAGGAAATGGAGTTTATTTCTTCAAATAAGTCCCCAAATACAGTTCCTTGTGCACATCCAGAGGTATTTACTTTCTTCTTTAATTTTTCTTCATAATTAGTTTTATTTTTTGTTCTTACAACAACTGTCTTTAGGTCTTTATGAAACTCAATCTTTTTTACGTCTTCTATATTATTAAGCATTCCTTGATTGAATAAATAACCTATGGCTAAATATTTTGGATAATCTCCTATAGTCATTATTGTTACTATTTCTTGGTTGTTTAAGTATAGCGTGAGTGGTTTTTCTTCAATGATTGGAATTTTTGTTATTTCACCTTTTTCATTAATTGATTTTTTTAATTTAAATAAAGATCTGTTATTTACACTAGGTTTTATTAAAAAATCTGTCATTTTTTTCTTGATTGTATTATGGTGACAAGGTGAAAACAATAGCTGTTATTGGTTGGAAAAATAGTGGCAAAACTACTTTAGTGAGTAATTTAGTAAAATTTTTTAAAGAAAAGAAAATAAAAGTTGGTGTGGTAAAACATGCTCACCATTCTTTTGACATTGATCATCCCAATACAGATAGCTATAAAATTAGAAAATCCGGTGCTTTTAAAACCACACTAGTATCAGATAAAAGACTTGCATTCATAGAAGAGAAAGCTGAGTCACATATTAATTTAGAACGTCTGGTAGAGATTAACAAAGATTGTGATTTGCTAATATTTGAAGGGTTTAAGAGATTTGATGATCTGATAAAGTTAGAAGTAAGCTTACAAAAAAATAATAAAGACTTCCTCTACAAATCTATTAAGAATGTTAAGTATATCGTTACAGACGATAATATCGATCATCCAATTCAGACCTTTAATCACAGTCAAATAGAAAAAATTGCCTCTAAAATATATTATGAAAACTCCTAAACTAATATCTTTCAAACTAGCGCAAAAAATAATTATTCGGGAAAAAAAGAATTTATTTCAAGAGTCTAAGATTAAATTAAAAGAAGCACATAATACAGTAGTATCAAGAACAATTACTTCACCAATAAACCTACCCTTACAAAACACTGCAGGATTAGATGGTTTTATTGTTTCTAATAAAAAACTAAATAAAGTATCTATATCAAATAAGCTTCTAAATGCTGGACATTCATATAAAAAATTAAATCCCAATTTAGCCTATAAAATAAATACAGGGGGTATTATTCCACAAAACTTTAAAAATTTTATTTCATTAGAAAACGCAAAAGTTGAGGGAAAAAATCTATTAGTCCAATATTCAAAAATATCTAATAAAGATATAAAAAAAAAAGGTGAGGATTTAAAAAAAAATAAAATTTTAATAAAAAAAAATGAAAAAATTGATTTTATAAAAATTGCATTACTTTCATCAGTAGGAATTACAAATTTATGGGTATATAAAACTTTGAGAGTTGCTGTTGTATCAACAGGAAATGAATTAATAAAATCTGGCCAAAAAATAAGAGATCATCAAGTATATGACTCAAATAAAAATCAAATAATTCATTTTTTAAAAAAATTTAATGTAAGAGTTCATGACTTAGGTATTTTAAAAGATGATAAAATAAAAGTTGATAAATTTTTTAAAAAAAATCAAAATAAATTTGACATTATAATCAGCTCAGGTGGCTCCTCATTTAGCTCTAAAGATTATATATCATCTTTTCTAAGTCAAAATACTGAACTTCTTTTTAAATATGTAAGAATTCAACCAGGTCGACCTGTAATTTTTTCTAAATTAAAATTCAATTTTTATTTTTCACTACCTGGAAACCCATTAGCTGTTTTCACTAATTTATTTTTTTTAGTAAGTTTATTTATAGATCCTTCTCGCAAAGATAACTCTAGCATTACCAAATCTTACCAATCTGGATTTTCAGAAAATAAAAAATCTAATATAACAAAATTTTATCGTGTGAAATTATCTAAAAATATACTTTATACTCATAACTCAAAAGGGTCTGCTAAATTAATTTCTCTCTCCGAAGCAGATGGGTTAGCATTTGTCCCAGAAGGAAATGATAAAATTAAAAAAGGTGAAAAGATAAGTTTTATTGAATTTTAAATTTGATATTTACTAAATTACCCTTTTTTTTTAGTGAAATGATCTCATATTTTTTTTCTTCACAAAAATTTTTAAAGTCAAATTGTGATAATGGGTCATCACTTTCTATTGTAAGAACATCATTTTTTTTTAACTTTTTTATAAATTTTTCAGCTTTTAAGACAGGTATAGGGCATTCAAAGCCTTTAGTATCTAGATAATAATCCATTTACATATATATTTATTTTAAAAATACATGGAAATAAAGAATTTAGAAATTATTTTAGCTTTAGATAGTGAAAAACATTTTAATAGAGCGGCAGAAAAATTAAAAATATCACAACCTGCTTTGTCTATGAAGCTAAAGGCTTTAGAAAATGAAATAGGGGTAAGACTAGTAAAAAGAGGAAAGAACTATATTGGATTAACTTCTGAGGGAGAAATTTTAAAGGAAAGATTTAAAAATATTGTTAAAGAATATACTAATATCAAACAATTAAGCTCAGAGTTAAAAAATAATTTAACTGGAAATTTAAGAATAGGTGTTATCCCCACTGCTTTATTAGAAGTTTCTTTTTTATTAAATAGTTTTGTTAAAAAATTTACTAATGTCAAATTGCAAGTAATTTCTATGTCTTCTAATGAAATAGATAAAAATCTTCACGATTTCAAATTAGATTTAGGGATAAGTTATTTAGAAAATGAACCAATATTAGGAGTAGAGAAGATACCTTTATATAAAGAAACATATTTTCTCATATCTAAGAAAGAGAATTTAAAAAATAAAAAAAAATTAAAATGGCAAGAAATTGGTAATTTAGATCTATGTTTAATTTCTAAAGAAAATCAATTTAGAAGAATATTAGATGCTGTTTTTAAAGAAAATAATATTAATCCACGAGTTTTAATTGAGTCAAACTCTATGACTCATATATACTCTCACGTAAATAGTTCTGAATTTTCAACAATTATGCCATATATATTTACTCAGTCATTTAACTACGATGAGAATACAAATTTTATTCAATTAATTTCCCCAGAAATATCTCATAAGGTAGGTATAGTTCATATTGATGATAATCGCCCATCACCTATTAAAAATAACTTTTTAAAATTCTTAAAAAGCTTTAATAAGTAATTCTTATTAATTAATTACTTATTGATAATTGAAACTTAATAAAAAATTACTAAATTATATTAAATGAAAGACTCACAAAGTAAGATTCATCCAGGTTCTGGGAGAAGAAAAGCTTTAGAATTCAACAAGGGTCGCCAAAGTGACGACCAGTCAATTGATGATCTTAAAAACCTCATACCTAACGATTATTTTAGACAAAGAGATATGCTTATTGAAAGCCTTCACTTAATTCAAGACCATTATAAATGTCTTAAACCCAAACATTTAACAGCACTGTCCGAATTAACAAATTTACCTTTAACTGAAATTTACGAAACAGCATCATTTTATGCTCATTTTGATATTTATAAAGAGGATGATATTAGCCCTCCTGAAACAACAATTAGAGTCTGTGACGGTATTACATGTGAGATGAACGGATGCAAAACTTTAGAAAAAAATTTGAATGATAGTGTATCTTCTAATGTGAGAGTAGTTAGAGCACCTTGTATGGGAAGGTGTCACCAAGCACCAGTAGTTGAGGTAGGAAAAAAACATTTTGTAAACGCAGATGTAAGTGTAGTTCAAAAAGCCTTAAAGGAGCAAGATACAAAACCAGTTATACCAAATTATATTAGCTATGACGATTATGTAAAAAATGGTGGATATAAAATTCTAAAGGATTGTATTGAAAATAAAAAAGATCCGATGAAGCTCATAGAAGAAATGGAGCAATCAGGTTTGAGAGGCCTCGGTGGTGCGGGATTTCCAACTGGAAGAAAATGGAGATTTGTAAGAGCAGAAAATAAACCCAGATTAATGGCAATTAATGGTGATGAGGGTGAACCAGGAACATTTAAAGATCATCATTATCTTACAAGAGATCCACATAGATTTCTTGAGGGAATGCTAATTGCTGCATGGGTAGTTGAGGCAACAGATGTATATATATACATGCGAGATGAGTACCCTGATGTAATAAAATTTCTAAAGAAAGAAATTAAAATTTTAGAAGAAAACAATTTAAATGTTAAAACCAGAATACATTTTAGAAGGGGCGCTGGTGCTTATATTTGTGGTGAAGAGTCATCAATGTTAGAAAGTTTAGAGGGTAAAAGAGGCTTACCTAGACATAAACCTCCCTTTCCATCTCAAGTGGGACTGTTTGGTAGACCAACATTAATACATAATGTTGAAACAGTTTTTTGGGTAAGAGAGATTTTGGAAAAAGGTGCTGTCTGGTTCAGTAGTCATGGTCTAAATGGTAGAAAAGGTTTAAGAACTTTCTCTGTATCGGGAAGGGTAAAAAACCCTGGTGTAAAGCTAGCTCCAGCAGGGATCACAATAAAGCAACTTATTGATGAATATTGTGGTGGTGTTCAAGAGGGGCATACATTTAAAGCATACTTACCTGGAGGGGCCTCTGGAGGAATACTTCATGCAAAATTAGATAATATTCCACTTGATTTTGACACATTACAAGAGCATGGCTGTTTTATTGGTTCTGCTGCTGTGGTCGTTTTATCTGACAAAGACAACATGAAGGATATTGCAAAAAATTTAATGTTCTTTTTTCATGATGAAAGTTGTGGTCAATGTACTCCTTGCAGAAATGGAACTGAAAAAGCTCTTAAACTCATGAACCAATCATCCTGGGATGTAGACCTTTTAAAAGAATTATCATCAGCAATGATGGACGCTTCTATATGTGGTTTAGGACAAGCTGCTCCAAATCCAATGTTATCTGTTATTAAACACTTCCCAGAGGAGGTAACCAACTAATGTCAGACAATATTAAATTTAAAATTGATGGCAACGAATATGTAGCTAATAATGACGAGTCGATTTGGGACGTCGCAAAAAAAAATAACATTGATATCCCTCATCTCTGTTACTCACCAGAGCCAGGTTATCGAGCAGACGGAAATTGTAGAGCATGTATGGTTGAAATTAAAGGGGAGAGAACTCTTGCAGCGTCGTGTATTCGTAAACCTACTGAAGGCATGGAGGTTACAGTTAACTCTTCAAGAGCAGAAAAATCACGATCTATGGTTTTTGAACTTCTTGTGTCTGATCAACCAGAAAAAAATAATTCTCCTGACCCTGAGTCAAAGTTTTGGAATTGGTCTGAAAAATTAGGTGTTAGTGATAGTCGTTTTCCTAGTAAAGATAAAATAGAGTTAGACAGATCTCATAAAGCGATGAGTGTTAATTTAGATGCATGTATAAATTGTAATTTATGTGTTAGAGCTTGCCGTGAAGTACAAGTAAACGACGTAATCGGAATGGCATACAGAGGGTCAACAGCGAAGGTAATATTTGATTTAGATGACCCAATGGGTAATAGCACTTGTGTTGCTTGTGGAGAATGTGTTCAAGCTTGTCCAACAGGAGCATTAATGGAGTCCTCCTTAGTTGATAATGAGGGGAAAAGAGACTCTTATTCAGATAAAGTAGTAGAGAGTGTTTGTCCTTATTGTGGTGTAGGATGTCAAACTGAAGTGCACGTAAAAGACGATAAAATATTGTACGTTGATGGTAAAAATGGACCTGCCAATGAAAATAGATTATGCGTAAAAGGTAGATTTGGTTTTGACTATATCAATCATGATGGAAGACTCACTAAACCATTAGTTAGAAAAGCTGGTGTTAAAAAAGACCCAAATCTTGAAATTAAAGATGCTGATATCTATGATTATTTTGAAGAGACTACTTGGGAGGACGCGATTGAAAGAGCTTCATCTGGTCTTTTAAATTTAAAAGAGGATCATGGACCAAAAAGTTTAGCAGGCTTTGGTTCAGCTAAGTGTTCTAATGAGGAAGCTTACTTATTTCAAAAATTGGTAAGAGTTGGTTTTGGTTCAAATAACGTTGATCATTGTACTAGATTATGTCACGCATCCTCTGTTGCAGCACTAATGGAATGCGTAAACTCTGGAGCTGTATCAGCTCCTTTTATGTCAGCATCTGATGCTGACTGTATCATTGTTATAGGTGCAAGGCCTACTGAAAACCATCCAGTTGCAGCAACATATCTAAAACGTGCAGCAAAAAGAGGATCCAAGTTAGTTGTTATGGATCCAAGAAAACAAGGTTTAACAAAACATGCTACATATAACTTGCAATTTAAAGCAGGCACTGATGTTGCAATGCTCAACGCTCTTCTATTTACCATTGTTGATGAGAAACTTTATGATGAACAATATATTCAAGGACAAACTGAGGGTTTTGAAAAATTACAAGAAGAAATAAAAGATTTTTCACCTGAAAAAATGGAAGCCATTTGTGGCATCAAAGCTCAAGAATTACGAGAAGTTGCCAGACTTTATGCTAAATCAGAAAGATCCATTATCTTTTGGGGTATGGGTGTATCTCAACATGTACATGGAACAGATAATGCTAGATGTTTAATTGCTTTAGCTTTAACTACAGGACAGATTGGAAGAGAGGGCACAGGGTTACATCCTTTAAGAGGTCAAAACAATGTTCAAGGTGCATCTGACGCTGGATTAATTCCAATGGTCTTTCCTGATTACCAGTCAGTTGAAGATGGAAGTAATCATCAAAAATATGAAAATTTTTGGAAGACAGGTCTTGATGATAAAAAAGGTTTAACCGTTGTTGAAGTTATTAACAAAATTTTAGAAGATGAGATCAAAGGTATGTATATTATGGGCGAAAACCCTGCAATGTCTGATCCTGATCAAAATCATGCAAGAGCTGCATTAGCAAAATTAGATCATTTAGTTGTTCAAGATATCTTTATGACTGAAACTGCCTGGCATGCAGATGTAATCTTACCTTCATCAGCCCATGCTGAAAAAACTGGAACTTATACAAATACTAACAGACAAGTTCAATTAGGTCGTCAAGCAGTACCACCTCCTGGTTCAGCGAGACAAGATTGGTGGATCACTCAAGCCATAGCCCAAGGTATGGGTTTAGATTGGAGTTATTTACATCCAAGAGATATTTTTAATGAGATGGCACAAGTAATGCCCTCACTAAAAAATATTACTTATGAAAGACTAGAAAATGAAAACTCTGTTACATACCCATGTGATGATCCAAACAAACCTGGAAATGAGATTATATTCAATGAAAATTTTCCTACTGCAAATGGAAGAGGAAAAATAGTACCTGCTAAATTAATACCACCAGCGGAACTACCAGATGACGACTTTCCAATGATATTGACAACAGGAAGATTATTAGAACATTGGCACACTGGATCTATGACAAGAAGAGCAAATGTCCTGGATCATATTGAACCTGAAGCAATAGTCAGTATGAATAGGTGGGACATGAAAAGGATGACAATTAATCCAGGAGATCAAGTTTTAGTTAAAACAAAAAGAGGATCGCTGGCTATTAAAGTTAGAAGTGACAGAGAAATTCCTGAGGGTATGGTTTTCATGCCATTTTGCTTTGCTGAGGCTGCAGCAAACGTACTTACAAACCCGCAGTTAGATCCGATTGGAAAAATTCCTGAGTTTAAGTTTAGCGCAGCAAGTGTTGAAAAAATTCAACCTTCAGTCAACTAATTCAAAAAATACTTATTATATCTTTGATCGGTATATCTTTTATGTAAACAATTAAACCTATAAGAACTATTGTTAGAAAATTTATTGTCATTATAAAACTAAATAAATTAAAATTTGATTTATTAAAATCACCATCATCTTCAAGAACTAGCAATGATTTGTTCTGTTGTATTGATGAATGATTATTTAATTTATGAAAAATACTTAAGTCCCCATCAAGTTTCTTGGACGTCGGTTCATGAATTTCCTTGATACTTGATTTATTATTCAGGAATGTATCAATGGTATTAATTTTTTTTTCTAAAGACTCAATTTTTAATTTCAGTTCATCAAAATCAGATTTATTTTTTAAATTACTAGCTCTTATTCTTGGTGATGAGTCATCAACATTTGGATTATAGTCTTTATTTTCTAATTGATTTTTTATTTCAGCTAATGAGTCTAAAATTTTCTTTGATTTTTCTTCGTTAAAACTTGGGTTATTATTTCTTGTAGTATCTCTCCCAAATTGATCAATATCCGAAACCATATATTTTAAACTTAATGTAAGTATTGAGAATAATCAATTATATGTGTTTAAGGGTTGTTTCTACTAAAAGTAAATGGTGCCGGCTGGGGGACTCGAACTCCCGACCTGATGATTACAAATCAACTGCTCTACCAACTGAGCTAAGCCGGCATTGTGTTATTATTTATATTAAAATCTAAAATAAACAATATTTAAAAAGTACTAATTTTGAAATGATATGCAGCAATTGCTAGAGAATTTGCTGCATTATAACTATCAATGCCATCAACATTAATTTGAGGTATTCTTATTTTAAAGTCACTCTTTGTTAAAATATTTCTTCTAATCCCTTTTCCTTCATTTCCTACAATGATGACAGATTTTTTATCAAAATTAAATTCTCTGTTCATTTCCTGGCCACTCATAACTAGGGAATAAGTCCAATAGCCAGATTTTTTTAGAACTTCTATTGTTCTGTTAATATTTTTAGAGACATGATATTTCAACACTTCAACGGCTCCAGACGAGGTTAATGACGTTACTTCGTTAATATCTGCCGAAGAATGCTCTGATAGTAATAGACCATCAGCTCCCATTAAAACTGCCGTTCTTACTATATTTCCTAGGTTATTTTGGTCTGTAATATGATCGGCTATAATAATAAGGGATTTTTTGGTGTTTATAATAATTTCCTCTAAATTGGAATTTTTATACTTTTCTCTTCTTATAACTATATCACTGATAAATCTATCATTTTTAATACCAAGTCTACTAAAATCGTTTTTCTTTAGTAACCTTGTCTTATTATTAAGTTTATTTTGCTCTATCAACTTTGCAAAATCTGATTGTCTTTCAATATTTATATAAATTTCAATAATTTTATCAGGGTTATGAATTATACAACTAGTGCAAGAATTAGTCCCTGAAATAAGCATTGTTTTAAATAACAGTAAAAATTAACGAAGTCTATTGACTTTCAAAGACAATTATCTATTAATCAACACCTGATTTTAAACAATTTGGAGGGATGGCCGAGTGGTTAAAGGCGGCAGACTGTAAATCTGTTCACGCAAGTGTACGTAGGTTCGAATCCTACTCCCTCCACCACTTTTTTCACTTTTCTTATTGAATTTTAAAGAAAAATTAGTAGTTTATCGGAACTCACAAGGATTTGATTTTGTGGATGTTTTGAAGTGGTTACCCGCTAAATCGCGGGTGTAGCTTAATGGTAAAGCTCCAGCCTTCCAAGCTGGCTACGAGGGTTCGATTCCCTTCACCCGCTCCAAGTACATTGAAAAAATTAAGTAATAGATATTAAAAAGAGGTAACAACTTAAAATGACTAAAGAAAAATTTGACAGATCGAAAGAACACGTCAACATCGGAACTATCGGTCACGTAGACCATGGTAAAACTACACTTACTGCAGCAATAACAAAAGTTTTGGCAGAAAAAGGTGGTGCAGAGTTTACAGCTTATGATGAAATTGATAAAGCACCTGAAGAAAAAGAGAGAGGTATAACAATTTCAACAGCGCACGTAGAGTATTCAACTGATAAAAGACACTATGCTCACGTCGACTGTCCAGGTCACGCAGACTATGTAAAAAATATGATTACAGGTGCTGCTCAGATGGACGGAGGTATTTTAGTTGTCAACGCTGCTGATGGTCCAATGCCTCAAACACGTGAACACATTCTTTTAGCCAGACAGGTTGGTGTTCCAGCATTAGTTGTTTACTTAAATAAAGTTGATCAAGTAGATGATCAAGAATTGTTAGAGCTTGTAGAAGTTGAAATAAGAGAACTACTATCAAAATATGATTTCCCTGGAGATGATATCCCAATCGTTAAAGGATCAGCTCTTGCAGCTGTAGAAGACAGAGATGAAAATATTGGAAAAAATTCAATCATTGAATTAATGTCAAAAATTGATGAGTATATCCCTGCTCCTACAAGAGAATTAGATAAACCTTTCTTGATGCCAGTTGAAGACGTATTTTCTATTTCTGGAAGAGGTACTGTTGTTACTGGAAGAGTTGAACAAGGTGTTATTAAACCAGGTGAAGAAATTGAAATTATTGGTTTAAAAGATACAACCAAAACAGTTTGCACTGGAGTTGAGATGTTTAGAAAACTATTAGACTCAGGTGAAGCTGGAGATAATATTGGTGCTCTTCTTCGTGGAACTAAAAAGGAAGAGGTTGAAAGAGGCCAAGTTTTGGCAGCTCCTGGTAGTATTAAACCTCACAAAAAATTTAAAGCAGAGATTTACGCTTTAAGCAAAGAAGAGGGTGGAAGACACACTCCTTTCTTTGCAAATTACAGACCTCAGTTTTATTTTAGAACTACTGATGTTACTGGTTCAATTAAATTGCCTGAAGGTACTGAAATGGTAATGCCTGGAGATAATATTACACTTGAAGTTGAGTTACTTGCTCCTATCGCAATGAATAACAACTTACGTTTTGCTATTCGTGAAGGCGGTAGAACAGTTGGCTCAGGAGTTGTTTCAGAGATTATCGAATAAAAATATTCTCTGCAGTAATACTAATATGAAGGAGTGTAGCTCAACTGGTAGAGCGCCGGTCTCCAAAACCGGAGGTTGCGGGTTCGATGCCTGCCACTCCTGCCAAAAAATATAAATTATAACATGAAATTTAATCCTGCTAAATATTTAAGAGAAGTTCGACAGGAGGTATCTAAAGTTACCTGGCCCTCTAAGCGTGAAACTTTTACTTCAGCAGGTATCGTTTTGGTTGTGATTAGTATTGCTGCAATTATTTTAATGCTCTTAGATCAATTTTTTTCTTTTATTGTAAGAATAGTTCTAGGATAATTTAATGGTTGAAAATACAGAAACATCAAAGTGGTACGTAGTACACTGCCACTCAGGCTTCGAAAAAAAAGTTGCAGACTCAATTTTAGATGAGGCAAAGAAAGTAAATTTAGAAGATGCTATATCTGAAGTATCTGTTCCAACTCAAGCAGTGGTTGAGGTGAGAAGGGGTGTAAGAGTTAATTCTGAAAAAAAATTTTTTCCAGGATATGTATTAATCAAGATGATTATGAATGATGACACTTGGCACTTAGTTAGAGATATACCAAAAGTTTCTAATTTTCTCGGTACAAAAGACAAACCGATTGCTATATCTGAAAGAGAAGTATCTAAATTACTACAAGATATTACAGAGGGAGTTGACAATCCTAAACCTAAGTTTGAGTATGAGGTTGGTGAACAGATTAAGGTGTCTGATGGTCCATTTGCTTCATTTAGCGGTATTATAGAAGAGGTTGACACTTCAAGACAAAAGCTTAAAGTGTCTGTCTCAATTTTTGGGAGACCGACACCTTTAGAGTTAGATTATTCACAAGTGGTTAAGGGTTAAATGCATGGCTAAAGAAATTTTAGGATATATAAAATTACAAATCCCAGCTGGTTCGGCTAACCCCGCACCTCCTGTAGGTCCCGCTTTAGGTCAAAAAGGATTAAATATTCAAGATTTTTGTAAGCAGTTTAATGATAAGACAAAAGATTTGGAAAAAGGCGCACCTATACCAACTATAATTACTGCATACAAAGATAGATCTTTTGATTTTGTTACAAAGAAACCACCCGTTACTTTTTATCTAAAGAAAGCTGCAAAAATTAAAAAAGGATGCCAAACGCCTGGTAGAGCAAAATTAGGTAAAGTTACGATGAAACAGGTGGAAGAGATAGCTAAAGAAAAATTGGAAGATCTCAATGCTTATGATGTTGATCAAGCATCAAAAATTGTACTTGGATCAGCTAGGTCAATGGGGATGGAAGTTGTATAATGAATTTAAGTAAAAATAAAAAAAAACAAATTGAAGGTATAGACTTTACAAAGTCATACAAAATATCTGATGCAGTTAAAATTATTAAAGATAAAAAATATGTTAAATTTGACGAGTCTTTAGAGGTATCGATCAATACAGGTATTGACTCCAAGCAGTCTGATCAAAATGTCAGGGGAAGTTTTATACCACCACATGGTTTAGGAAAAAAAGTTCAAATAGCTGTTTTTGCTCAAGGAAAAGCTGCTGAGGAAGCTAAAGAAGCAGGTGCTAAACACGTAGGTGGTGATGATTTAGTTACCTCTCTTGAAAAAAAGATTGATGTAGACATAATTGTTGCCACTCCAGAAATGATGTCCGTTGTAAGTAAAATTGCTAAAATTTTAGGCCCAAAAGGTTTAATGCCTAATCCTAAAACAGGCACTGTTACAAATGATATAAAAAGTACAATTGAAAATATCAATAAAGGACTTGTGGCATACAAAAATGATAAAGCAGGAACTATACATGCAGCTTTAGGTAAAGTTAGTTTTGACGATAGTAAATTAACTGAAAACATAACTTCTTTTATTGATGAAATTAAAAAAATCAAACCATCAGGATTGAAGGGTAACTTTGTGAATTCTGTTTATCTATCTTCTTCTATGGGTTTTGGTTTAAGGGTTGAAATATAATGAATAAAGCTGAAAAACAACAATACATTGAAAACCTTGATCAAATGTCAAAGGATTATTCAGCTATATTTGTTGCATCATTTTCAGAGATGTCAGTTAAAGAAATGATCGAATTTCGAACTGAAATTAGAAATAATGATGGGGTAACTAAAGTTTCCAAAAATAATATCGTTAAAATATTTGTTAACAAAGATGATGAAAAAAAAGGTCTTATTGATTTTTTATCTAATCAAAAACTATTAATTTTTACAAATAATCCTGTTGGAACTGCAAAAGTTTGTAAAAAATTTGAAAAAGATTTAAAAAAGCTATCTGCGGAGGCAGCTTTTTTTGATAACCAACTATATTCAAAAGAGGATATAGCAAAGGTTGCAACTTTACCTTCTCTTGATGAAATAAGAGGAAAAATAGTTGGATTGATTAATGCTCCTGCATCAAAACTAGTGAGATTATTACAAAGACCAGATCAGGATATTATTTCAATACTACAAAACAAAAAAGACTAATTAGGGAGAGACAAAAAATGGCAGATTTAAATAAAATTGTTGATGAGCTATCAACACTAACAGTAATGGAAGCAGCTGAACTTTCAAAGCTATTAGAGGAAAAATGGGGCGTAACTGCAGCTGCACCAGTAGCAGTAGCGGCAGGTGGAGCAGCTCCTGCAGCTGACGCAGCAGAAGAAAAAGATGCTTTTGATGTAGTGCTTGCAGCAGCCGGAGATCAAAAAATTAATGTTATTAAAGAAGTAAGAGCTATTACAGGTCTAGGTTTAAAAGAAGCAAAAGACATGGTTGAAGGTGCTCCAAAAACATTAAAAGAAGGAGCTAAGAAAGAAGAGGCGGAAGCTATGAAGACACAGCTAGAAGCCGCAGGTGCAAAAGTAGAACTCAAATAATTAATTATTGTAGGTTCTATATAATATGCCACTTAGCTTTACAGAAAAAAAACGAATTCGCTATTCCTTTGGTAAGATCGGTAAAACGATTGAAGTTCCAAATTTAGTAGATATTCAAAAAATCTCCTATGATAAGTTCCTTCAATTGGGAAAATCAGTAGAGAACCGTTCAAATACAGGCTTGCAGGAAGTCTTTAATTCTGTCTTTCCAATTAAAGACTACGCAGGTAAATCTGAACTTCACTATATAGATTATTATCTTGATAATCCTAAATATGATGTAGATGAGTGTAGGAGGAAGGGTTTAACTTTCTCTGCCTCCCTGATGGTTACATTTCGACTAATAATATGGGATATCAATGAAGAAACCGAAGAAAAATCATTAAGAGATATAAAAGAACAAGTAGTTTATTTAGGCGATTTACCTTTGATGACTAATAACGGTACGTTTGTTGTAAATGGAACCGAAAGAGTTGTAGTTAGTCAATTACATCGATCACCAGGTGTCTTTTTTGATCATGATGATGGTAAAACTCACGCAAGTGGTAAAGTTTTATATAATGCAAGAATAATACCTTATAGAGGTTCTTGGTTAGATTTCGAATTCGATCACAAAGATAACCTCTTTTTTAGAATCGATCGAAAAAAGAAAATGATATCTACCACTATTTTACAGGCCTTACCATCTAAGGCTTCTGAAAAATATTTACACGAATGCATGCAAAATAAAGTTGAGCCAGATATTTATAAAATTTCAGGTATGACTTCAGAAGAAATTTTAACTTACTTTTATGAAACTTTTAATTTTAAAAAAAATAAAGATGGTTGGATTGTAAACTTAGATTTAAATAAATTTAAATATAAAAATTTACCATTTAATTTAGTCGACCCGAATACTAATGAAGTTGTGGCTCATAAAGATATTAAATTATCACTTAAGTTACTAAAAGAAATAAAAGATAAAAAAATTAACAAATTCTTTTTTAAAGATCATGATTTATACGGCTTTCATTTATCTAATGATATTGTTAATTACGATAATGGATTAGTTTATGCAGAAGCTGGCACCTTATTAACAGAAGAGTTTTTTAAAAGATTAGAGGAGCTATCCATAAATCAATTTTCCGTAATAAATGCCAATCAGGCGACGGGTAATTTGGGTGTAATTAATTCTCTTGTAGCTGATAAAAACAACTCACGAGAAGAAGCTCTTTTTGATATTTTTAAAATCTTAAGACCAGGAGAGCCCCCAACATTAGAAGCAAGTAACTATTTGTTTCAAAATATGTTTTTTAGTGAAGACAGATACGATCTATCAGAAGTAGGTAGAGTTAAATTAAATTCTTACTTGTCTTTAGACAAAGATAATAAACAAAGAATTCTAAGTAAATCAGACATTCTTGCTGTTGCTAAAAAACTTTTTGATATGAAGACAGAAAGTGCTGGTAAAGACGACATTGACCATCTTGGAAATAGACGAGTTCGTTCCGTCGGAGAGTTAATTGAAAACCAATACAGAATTGGTTTAGTAAGGATGGAAAGAGCAATAAGAGAAAAAATGGGAACAGTTGATATCGAGTCTATAATGCCTCAGGATCTTGTAAATTCTAAACCTATACAGACTGTTTTAAAAGAGTTCACTGGAACAAGTCAATTAAGCCAATTTATGGATCAAACAAACCCACTAAGTGAGATTACACACAAAAGAAGAATTTCTGCGTTAGGACCAGGCGGTCTAACAAGAGAAAGAGCTGGATTTGAGGTTAGGGATGTTCATACTACTCACTACGGCAGAATATGCCCTATAGAAACACCTGAGGGTTCAAATATAGGTTTAATTAATAGCCTTTCATCTTTTGCAAGAATTAATCAATACGGATTTATTGAAACTCCATATAGAAAAATAGTAAAAGGTTTTGTTACAGATGAAGTTTTATATTTAAATGCTGATGAAGAAGAGAGCTATACCATAGCTCAAGCAAATAGCCCAATTAGCGATAATGGAAAATTTGCAGAAGAACAAGTTAGTTGCAGAAGAAGGGGTGATTTTATTTTCTGCGATCCATCTGAAATAGACTTTATGGATGTAAACCCTCAACAATTAGTATCTGTCGCAGCCTCTCTTATCCCATTCCTCGAAAATGATGATGCTAACAGAGCTTTAATGGGATCAAATATGATGAGACAGGCTGTTCCTTTGGTTAAAAGTGAAGCCCCTCTTGTTGGCACAGGATTTGAATCAAAAGTAGCAAGAGATAGTGGAGCTGTTGTTATTGCAAAAAATAGTGGATACGTTCATCAAGTTGACTCCTCAAGAATTGTTATAAGATCTGACTCGAAAAACATTAGTAAGGATAAAAGTGGTGTCGACATTTATAATTTGAAAAAGTTTCAAAGATCTAATCAAAGCACTGCAATTAACCAAAAACCAATCGTAAAAATTGGAGATTATGTTGAGAGAGGAGATATTATTGCAGATGGTCCTTCAACTGACTTAGGAGAATTAGCTTTAGGAAGAAACTTACTTGTAGGCTTTATGCCATGGAATGGATATAACTTTGAGGACTCCATAATAATGTCTGAAAGAGTTGTCCATGAAGACAGATATACTTCAATTCATATTGAGGAGTTCGAAGTCTTATGTAGAGATACTAAATTAGGCCCAGAAGAAATTACAAGAGATATGCCTAATGTCGGTGATGAAAGTATAACTAATCTTGATGAGGCAGGAATTGTTTATATTGGCTCTGAAGTCAAACCCGGAGACATTCTTGTCGGAAAAGTTTCTCCAAAAGGTGACTCACCTATCACTCCTGAGGAAAAGTTATTGAGAGCAATTTTCTCAGAAAAGGCAGCTGATGTTAAAGATACTTCTTTGAGATTACCGACTGGTTACTCAGG
>QCJF01000007.1 GCA_003216195.1 Pelagibacteraceae bacterium AG-404-P08 | reverse complement strand
GTTAGTCCCGGTCATGTATTTCCATTAATTGCCTGGGACGGTGGAGTTTTAACTAGAGCAGGGCATACTGAGGCGGCTGTAGACATATCAAGACTAGCTGGACTAAATGACTCTGCAGTAATTTGTGAAATCATGAATGATGACGGTACAATGGCTAGGGTTCCAGACCTGATACCCTACGCAAAAAAACATTCAATTAATATAGGGACAATTCAAGATCTTATCGCTTATAGAATTAAAAACGATTTACTCATAAAAAAAATTCCTGAAAAGCAACACCAGATTAAAAATATTTATTCAGATATTTTTGAATTTAATGTTTTTGAAAACACTATTGATGGATTACATCATGCAACATTACATTTAGGAGATTTATCTAAACAAGATAGCGTATTGACTAGAGTTCATCCAGTTCAAGGTTTTGATGATATAATTATGAATTTTAATAATCCCAAAACAAAAGACTTACATGCTTCAATTGAAAAAATAAAATCCCATGGATCTGGAATTATAGTGCTTATTAATAATCCTATATTAGGTGATTTAGGAAAGTTATCAAATGATGAAAAGGTAAAATATTATGGTCTAGGAGCCCAAATTCTTAAAAATTTTTCTATTAATAATATTTCTGTATTATCTAATTCACTAGGAGAGGATTTAGACCTTGGTATTTATGGATTAAGAGTGAATAAAATAGAGAGTTTATGAAAAAATTAAAAATTAAAATAGTAGTAGCCGATTATTACAAAGAAATAACTGACCCATTAACACAATCCTGTATTAAGATTTTAGAACAGAGTAAACTTAAATATGAAATTTTAACTGTTCCTGGTGTTTATGAAATTCCTCAAATGATAAAATGGAAAATTAAACCAAATAATTATAATTTATTTATTACCCTTGGTTGTGTTATCAAGGGTGAAACATATCATTTTGAAGTTATATCTGACTCTGTTGGAAAAGCACTCTTAGATATCGTAAATCAAAATAAAAATACATTAATATCCAATGGTATTATAAATGCTTACAATAAGTCTCAGGCGATAAAAAGATCAAAATCAAAAAACAAAGGAAAAGAAGCTGCCAATGCTATGGTTAAAATGATTGAATGCTTAATTTAAATAAAAACACGAGATTATTTTTCTTTCAATTTATATTTCAAAGAAATTATTCTACTGATTATGATTTGGATGAATTTATAAAACAAAACATTAAAAAAAGACCTTTTAACAAAAAAAAATTAATTTTATTAAATGAGAGCTTTAATTCTAATTTAGAAAAAATAAAAGGACTGATTGATTCTCAGATAATTGAAAAAACCAACAAAATAACGCTTTTCCTTCTTTACGCCTTCTGTTCTGAATATCTTATAAACAAAGACAAAAAAAAGATACTAATGAGTGAATATATCAAGCTTTCTAAGGATTTTCTTACCCAAGAAGAGGTAAAATACTTCAACTATTTGTTAGATAATGCCTCAAAAAAAGCATCTTGAAAATAAAATTAAAATAGATTAACAACTTACCATGTCTCAAATACAGTTCTTACAAATAGTAATTCTTGCTGCAATAGCAGCAATTGCTTTCGGATTATTCACAACCAATAAGATTTTAAGTTTACCAAAAGGTACAAAAAGAATGACCTTAATTTCTAGTGCAATTCAAGAGGGAGCTAAAGCTTATTTAAACCGTCAGTATACTACTATAGCTATTGTTGGAATTGTAATATTCTTTGCATTTTTTTTAATACCTTTCAAACATATTTACGATGTACCTGTAGGTTTTTTGATAGGAGCTGTTCTATCTGGTCTCGCTGGTTACATAGGAATGAATGTCTCTGTTAGAGCTAATGTCACAACCGCTCAAGCTGCAAGTTCCTCTCTAAAAAAAGGGCTTTATGTAGCTTTTAATGCTGGAGCAGTGACAGGATTGTTAGTTGTTGGATTAGCTCTGGCAGGTATTGCAGGTTATTTTATGATTTTATATTACGGTTTTGAAAGAACAGGAAGAGAGCTAATTGAGCCACTCGTTGCTCTTGGTTTTGGATCTTCGTTAATTTCAATATTTGCAAGATTGGGTGGAGGAATTTTTACAAAAGGTGCTGACGTTGGTGCTGATTTAGTTGGTAAAGTGGAAAAAAATATCCCTGAGGACGATCCTAGGAACCCAGCTGTGATAGCAGATAACGTAGGAGACAATGTTGGAGATTGCGCAGGTATGGCTGCAGACTTATTTGAAACTTATGTTGTTTCAATTGTTGCTACAATGGTATTGGCGATTATTTTTCAAGGAGCTGTAACCGAGCTGACAATTTATCCATTATTAATTGCTGGATCTAGTATTTTAGCCTCTATAATTGGCTCTAAATTTGTATCAATATCAACTCCTAAATCCTCAATCATGGGAGCATTATATAAGGGGTTTTTTATGACATTGTTTATATCAGTGATTTTATTTGCAATTATTACTCAATATTCAATAGGCTTTGACAAATTTTTCCAATTAGGAAGCAAATGGTACAACGGAATGGACTTATTTCTTTGTGCGGTTTATGGCCTATTGATTACTTTGGCACTCGTTTTCATTACAGAATATTACACCAGCACTGAATACAGACCTGTAAAAAGCGTTGCTGAAGCATCTCAAACTGGACACGCTACTAATATTATACAAGGACTAGCTATGGGAATGGAATCAACAGCAATACCTGTATTAATAATCTGTGTAGGTATAGGCTTAACATTTTCAACTGCAGGACTCTTCGGTATTGCAATTGCGGTCACATCAATGTTGGCACTTGCTGGAATGGTAGTTGCGTTGGACGCATACGGTCCTGTAACAGATAACGCAGGTGGTATTGCTGAAATGTCAGGTTTGAACAAGCGAGTTAGAGAGAGAACAGATGCTTTGGATGCAGTTGGTAACACTACTAAAGCTGTTACAAAAGGTTACGCTATTGGATCAGCTGGTCTTGGCGCATTAGTTTTATTTGCTGCTTACACCGAAGATCTTAAATTCTTTAATCAAGAAACTGGCAATAATGCATTCAATGTATCCTTTGATTTATCAGAGCCTTACGTGATAATTGGGCTTTTATTAGGTGGATTACTACCTTTCTTGTTTAGTGCTTTAAGCATGACCGCGGTAGGAAGAGCTGCAGGCTCAGTTGTTTTAGAGGTTAGACGACAGTTCAAAGAAAAAAAGGGTATTATGTCAGGAAAAGAAAAACCTGATTACGGTAAGTGTGTTGATATACTTACAAAAGCAGCCATCAAAGAAATGATTATACCTTCACTATTACCTGTTCTATCACCAGTTATTATATTTTTTGGTGTTTATTCTCTTACAGGTAGCGTAAATACGGCATTCCAAGCACTAGGCGCTCTTTTAATAGGAGTTATTGTTACTGGTTTCTTCGTAGCTATATCGATGACCGCTGGAGGCGGAGCGTGGGATAATGCGAAAAAATATATTGAAGATGGCAACCTAGGTGGAAAGGGAAGTGAAACACACAAAGCATCAGTTACAGGTGATACAGTAGGCGACCCTTATAAAGACACAGCTGGCCCAGCTGTTAATCCAATGATTAAAATAACAAATATTGTCTCAATATTGTTATTATCAATAGTAGTCCATTTAAATATTATTTAATTTGATATTATTTCTTCTACAGACTCTAAAATATTATTTTTAAATTTTAATTTTAGAGTCTTGTTGTAGATTGTTTTTTTTATAGTGTAGTTTCCCTTTTCTTTTTTTATTCTGTATATCCAAAGATTATTAGAGTCCTCCTCGACCATGGGAGGGCCTAAAATATTAATAATGTCCTCTTTTGAATAAACATTTGTCTTATAGTTTTCATATATTTTTTGATATTTATTTTCATTAATCCCAGAAAAATGTACTTCATTTACACATGACGATAAAACCAATAATAAGCTAACAATAAGTAAAAAAGACTTAATTTTTAAAATATTCACAATAAACACAAATAAGGTATAAGTTTCTTTAAAGCAATAATAAACATTTATGAGCAAATATATAATAAACCTTGACCTACACGGCGGAGACTTTGCCCCACAATCAGTTCTTGAAGGTGCATTACTGGCTCAAACGAAAAACCCCTATATTAACTTCAATTTACATTCTGATGGGAATATTTATGAGAAATTTGAACCATTATTTTCAAAGCTATTTGCTGACTCTAAGTGGACTCCATCAGAAAATTTTATTTCTCCAGACATGAAACCAAGCGATGCTTTAAAAAAGGACAATCGAAATAGTTCAATGTCTAACGCTATTTTAAATTTAAAAGAAAACAAAAATCAAATAACTATTTCAGCAGGAAATACCGGAGCCATGATGGCCTATTCAACTGTGTATTTGAGAACCATTGAAAATATTTCAAGACCAGCAATTGCCTCACTTTTTCCATCAGAAAATCATCCAGTATGTTTTTTAGATTTAGGAGCAAATGCTGAATGTAACTCAGAAAATCTTTTAGATTTTGCAGTTATGGGTAGTACCTATTACAAAGTTCTTTATCCAAATATTGATCCTAAAGTAGCACTTTTAAATATTGGATCAGAGGAGCTTAAAGGTAATAATTTAATTAAAGAGACACATGAATTGATGAAGAGTGATAAAAGAATAAATTATCAAGGATTTGTTGAAGCAGATGAGATAACCTCAACGAATAACCATGTTATTGTCACTGATGGATTTTCTGGAAATATTGCATTAAAAACAGCTGAAGGGGTATCAAAATTCATAACTGACTCTCTAAAAAAAAGTCTAACTTCTTCTTCTTACTCAAAAATTCTATCTTTACTTCTAAAAAAAAATTTCAATGACTTTAAAAAGTCAATAGATCCTAGAAACTACAACGGTGGAATGTTTATAGGGGTAAATGGTATTGTAATCAAAAGTCACGGAAATGCTGACTCACATGCATTTGCAAATGCTATTGAGTTTGGTGTAAAATGCATCGATTTTAATTTATTAAATGAGATTAAGAAAAATGTCTCAAGATAAAGCAACCAGAGAAACTATAGCTAAGCAAATATCTATTGAATTTGGTGTAGCATACTCAACAGCTTACAAAAAAATTGATAAAATTCTTGAAATTTGGAGCAAAGAGATGACCTACTCTGATTTATCAATAAATAATATTGGTTCATTTAAAATCAAAAATAAAAATGAGAGATTGGGAAGAAATCCAAAAACAAAACAGGAGTATTTAATAAAACCAAGAAAAGTTATTAGCTTTAAAAAATCAAATAAATTAGTTTTATGAACAAAAATTTTTACAACATTGATGATATATCTCAATTAGTAGGAGAACAGAAACATACTATTAGATTTTGGGAAAGTAGAATTTCAAAACTTAAAGTTATAAGAACTCAATCTGGACATAGATTATATGATTATGAGAATTTACTTCTTCTAAAAAAAATAAAATATTTACTTGATGTTCAAAAATTGACCTTAGATGGAGTTAATAATCATCTATCAAAACCAAAGATTAAAATTAAATCACTAGATGATAAAATCGTTTCAGACTTGAGGGATTTATTAGGACTATTAAAGAAGTGTAGATAATCGGGGGTTAGCTCAGTCTGGTAGAGTGCGCGTCTGGGGGGCGTGAGGTCGCTGGTTCAAGTCCAGTACCCCCGACCAAAAAAAAGAGAATATTGTCAAAAAATCTATTTATTATCAATTTATGTAGAAAATTTTATCTAAATCCTTGATTTTTTAACGATTTTACTTATATTCCCCCTATCGTGAAGACAACTACTTTAAAAAAATCAGGATTTCAAAAAGAATGGCATCTATTAGATGCAACCAATATTTCTGTTGGAAGGCTTGCTTCAAGAGTAAGCTTGATTCTTAAAGGTAAAAACAAACCACAATATTCTCCTAACTTACCTATTGGAGATGGTGTAATTATAATTAATACAGATAAAGTTAAATTTTCTGGTAATAAAAATACTGATAAAAAATACTACAAACACACCGGTCACCCAGGCGGGATTAAAGAAACCACACCTGAGAAATTAAAAGAAAATAACAAATCTGACGATATAATAAAAAAAGCAATTAAGGGAATGCTTCCAAACTCTCCTTTGTTTAGAGACCTCATGAAAAATAATTTAAAAATTTATAAAGACTCAAAACATCCTCATATATCTCAAAATCCAAAAAACTTAGATTTTAAGTCTATTAACAGGAAAAATGAAGTTAATGTCTAATCAAGTCTATAGCACTGGAAGACGTAAAGAGTCTATTGCAAGGGTCTGGATTTCTAATGGAACAGGTAACATTACAATTAATAAAAAAAATATTGATGATTATTTTCCAGATAAAGCCTTAAGAATGATAATAAATCAACCATTAGAAGTTGCGAAAAAATCTGATTCTGTTGATCTTAGAATTACAGTATTGGGTGGTGGTTTATCTGGCCAGGCTGGTGCAATAAAGCACGGACTTAGCAGAGCTCTAACAAAAATAGATCCAAACACTAAAGATGCACTTAAGAAAAATGGGTTTCTTACAAGGGACTCTAGAACAGTAGAACGAAAAAAGTATGGTAGGCAAAAAGCTAGACGAAGTTTTCAGTTCTCTAAAAGATAATTTTTTATTTATTTTTTCTGTCATATTACTAACAATAATTATTATTTCTTGCGAAAGATCATTTGAGAATTTTGATAAAGAACTGAGTGAAAAGAAAAAAGAATTAGAGGAATTCAATGAAAAGAGTAGTATTAGAAAAGAACAAATTTTAAAATCTCAAAATGAACAAGATTAAAATAGCAGTTTTAGGTTTAGGAGTCGTAGGCTCTCATGTGGTGAAGCTTCTTGAAAAAAATTCATACATTTTAGATGATACTAAATGTGAAATAGTTGCTATTGGCGCAAAAAATAAGAAAAAGAAAAGAATAATCAATATTAGTAAATACAAATGGGTAGGCGATTATAAGAGCTTAATCCAATTTAAACCTGACTTAATCATTGAAACTATTGGAGGTACAGGAAAGTACATAAATGATCTATATAAATTTTGTTTAAAAAATAAAATATCTCTTATTACTGCTAATAAGGCTCAATTAGCAGAAAAGTCTAATTTATTTTTTGAGGGCTTTGATAAGTCGAATTTATTTTTAGGTTTTGAGGCTGCTGTATTGGGTGCTGTGCCAGTAATAAGAACGATAGAGAATAGTATTCACCCCTCAAAGGTTAATTCAATTTATGGAATTTTTAATGGCACAACTAACTATATTATTTCAAAAATGTATGAAAATAAGATCAGCTTCAAAGAAACATTAGAACAAGCTATTAAAAATGGATTTGCTGAACAAGACTCTAGTGCTGATTTATCTGGAAAAGATGCTATGCACAAACTTGTTTTACTCTCAAATATATCTTTTGGAAAAAAGTTTAAATTTTCTGATATGCACTACGATGGAATTGAAAATATTAAGCTAATAGATTTAGAACAAGGTCTTAACCTTGGTTATAAATTAAAACTTGTCTCTTTAACAGAGAGATATAAAGATAAGTTTTTTTCATCTGTAGCACCCTGTTTTGTACCAGAGTCAAGTTTGATTGCAAAAACTAATTTTGAAGAAAATGTTATTACTTTAGAAGGTGAGAATTTTTTAAAAACTAGCTTAGTTGGTAAAGGAGCAGGAGGTTACCCAACAGCTACTTCTATTATCTCAGATATAAAGAGATTTATTAATTATTCTTCAATTAAAGGTATTTTTATAAAAAAATACTCACAAATGTTGAATGCAAAGTTTGTCAATCAATCTCAAAGAATTAGACCATATTACTTAAGAATGTCTGTGCTCAATAAAGTTGGTGTTCTTAAATCTATTGCCCAATTATTTTCTCAAAAATCAATTTCCATAAAATCTATAATTCAATTGAATACTAATAATGAAAAAGTTGTTCCTATAATTATAATATCAGATCCTGTTGGTATAAAAAATATCACTCAAGTTGTAAATAATTTAAAGAAGACAAATTTTATCAAAAACGAGATATCAGTTATCAGGATAGAGGAAAATATTGGATAGAAATCTTGCTATTGAGTTAGTTCGAGTTTCTGAATTTGCAGCATTAGCTGCTTCTAAACATATTGGAAGAGGAAATGAAAAGGCAGCTGACCAAGCTGCAGTTGACGCAATGAGAAAGTGTCTAAATTCTCTTACAATATCTGGGACAGTTGTTATAGGTGAAGGTGAGAGAGATGAAGCACCCATGCTCTACATAGGCGAGAAAGTGGGTCAGGGAGGCCCTAATGTGGATATAGCCCTTGATCCTTTAGAGGGAACTACAATAACAGCAAAAGGCGGAGAGAACGCTATGGCTGTTATTGCGTTGGCTCAAGAGGGTGGTTTTTTAAATGCACCAGATGTCTATATGAGAAAAATTTCAGCTAAGGTTGAAAATGAAAATGTTGTATCTCTCAACCAAGATCTTAGATCAAATATTAAAGCACTTTCAGAATATAAAAAAATTAATACTGAGGATTTAGTAATATGTGTTTTAGATCGAGAAAGACACCAAGAAGATATTGAAATAATAAGATCTGCAGGTGCTAGAATAAAAATTATTGGTGATGGAGATGTCAGTGCTGTCATTTCTTCTGTCATAGATAGTAGTAACATTGATATGTATTACGGTATAGGTGGCGCTCCAGAGGGTGTGCTAGCTGCAGCCGCTTTACAATGTGTTGGAGGATATTTAGAGGGGCAGCTTATTTTTTATAATGACCAAGAAACTGATAGAGCGAAAAAAACGGGCATAACAAATTTAGATAAAATTTATAAGCTCAACGATCTAGCTAAAGGAGATGTTATGTTTTCTGCTACAGGTGTAACTGATGGTACAATGCTTCGTGGAATTAACATAAACAAGAATTTTGCTACAACACACTCTATTGTGATGCGTTCAAAAACAGGAACTATTAGAGAGATTGATGGAAAACACAACTTTGACATCAAACAACTTGACTACTGATAAGAGTTTTAACGGTACTATTTGGAGACCATTAAATTCAGATTTAAATGATGAATTAGTTTTTGAAATCGCTCAAAAGAATAATATATCTATTAATCTTTCAAAATTATTAATAAATCGTAAAGTTAATAAAATACCAAATTTTTTGAATTCAAAATTAAAAGATAACATATCTTTTAATGAAATTTTAAAATTAAATAATTTAAAAAAAATAACTTCATTTTTTAATAAAATAAAAAATGATAAAAAAATTTCTATATTCTCAGATTATGATGTAGACGGAGCCTGTGCTGCATCAATTTTTAAAAAATATCTCGCACAATTTGACATTGAGGTCTTTGTTTATATTCCAAATAGATTAAATGAAGGTTATGGATTAAGCAAAGCTGCCTGTAACAAATTACTAGAATTTAGTTCGAACATTTTGGTTTTAGATTGTGGCAGCAATAATGTTGATGAACAGAAGTATATTAACAGCCAAGGTGCAGAACTTCTTGTAATTGATCATCATGAATGTGATCATTATTTTAATGAATCGATTGTTATAAATCCTAAAACACCGGAGGATAAATCTAATCTTGATGATTTATGTGCAACAGCACTATCATTTTTAGTCATCGTTTTTTTAAACAATGAAGAAATCTTTGAAAAAAAAGATGTATTACAATATTTAGATCTTGTCTCCCTTGCTACTATCTGTGACCTAGTCCCTTTAAACAATATAAATAGAACACTTGTAAAACAAGGATTGAGACTTATTAATTCTGAAAACAATAATAAAGGTATTCAAACTCTGATTAATCTTTCAAAGATAAAACAAAAAATATCTGAATATCATCTTGGATACATTATAGGCCCTAGAATTAACGCTGGAGGAAGGATGGGAGAGTCTTTACTTGCTTATAATCTTTTATCTTCAGAAAATATGCATCAAGCTGTTCAGTTCGCACAAATTATTGAGTTACATAACCAAAACAGACAAAAAATTCAATCGAAAATTGTTAAAGAAATAGATATCAACATTAATAACAATTTAAATATAAATTTTTTCTTTGATGAAAAATGGCATATTGGTGTTGTGGGAATTATAGCTGGAAGATTAATGCGTATTAATAATCGTCCATCATTTGTAATGACTCAGTCAAATGATTTGGTTGTTGGGTCAGGTAGATCGCAGGGTGAAAAAAATATTGGATTATTGATGATGCAAGCTACAGAAAAAGGTATTTTGATTAAAGGTGGCGGTCACCATAAAGCCTGTGGTTTTACTTTAAAAAAAGAAAATGTTGATGACTTTAAAAACTTTTTAATTGAACAAACAAATAACCTGGAAATTTTAAATGAAAAGTCTTACGACGCTTTAATTGATATTAATGTGATCAATAATAATCTTTTAAGTGACCTTGAGTATTTAAGTCCTTTTGGTCAACAAAATGCTGAGCCAATATTTAAAATTGAAAATGCTAAAATTGAAATATTACAAATTTTTAAAGATAAGCATGCCAAATTAAAAGTATCTGATAATCTTGGCTTTTCATGTGAGGGCATGTTCTTCGATATTTCATCTGAAGAATTAAAAAATTATTTATCAAACAAACCAGAGTTTAATTGCTATTTTAAGGTAAAAAAAGATACTTATAGTGAAAAAACTATAATTCATCTTGAAGATATTCATTGATTGATTTTTTAGTAAATCTAGCTATTTTGTTTGTTTTAAACACCGATGTCTCCTTCGTCTAGCGGTTAGGACATCACCCTTTCACGGTGAAGACACGGGTTCGATTCCCGTAGGAGATGCCAAAATATTGACTTTTTTATTTCACTTTGTGAAATTTTAATAAATATTGTATTAAAGCAATCTATAAGGTCATTATTTGTATAGAAAGGATATAGAGTAAATTATGCCAGGTAAAATTTCACTTTTCGTACCAGGACCTACAAACATGCCAGATAGGGTAAGACAGGCGATGGATATTTCAAACGAAGACCATCGTGCACCCGGTATGGATAAATTTTGGCACCCACTAATAAACGATTTAAAAAAAGTTTTTGAGACAACATCTGCACAACCAATTATATTCCCTGGCACAGGTTCAAGTGGATGGGAAGCAGCACTTACAAATTTATTGAGTAAGGGAGATAAAGTTTTATCAGCTAGATTTGGACATTTTTCACACCTTTGGATAGAAATGTGTAAAAAACTACACATTGAAGTTGAGGAAGTTGATTTAGAGTGGGGTTCCGGGACGCCTCATGACGAATTTGAAAAAATATTATCAGAGGATAAAGAACATAATATTAAAGCAGTTCTTGTAACTCACAATGAAACCTCCACAGGGGTTACAAATGATGTCAAAGCAACAAGGGACCTTTTAAATAATCTTAATCATCCTGCCTTACTATTTGTTGATGGCGTAAGCTCAATAGGTTCAATCAAATTTGAAATGGATGCATGGGGGGTTGATGTTGCAGTTTCAGGCTCTCAAAAAGGATTTATGTTACCTGCTGGTTTAGCTATATCTTGTGTAAGCCAAAAGGCTTTAGAAATTGCAAAAACATCGAACTTACCCAGAGCTTACTATGATTATCATGATATGCTTAAAATAAATGAAACAGGCTATTGGCCTTATACTAATCCAATGCCACTTCTAAGAGGACTTAGAGAGGCACTGAATATGATGATGGAAGAGGGAATTGATAACATTTATGCACGTCATAAATTTCTAGCACAAGCTGTTCAAAAAGCTTCTAGTGCATGGGGTCTTAAACTTTGTGCAAAAGATCCATCACTTTATTCAAATACTGTCACAGCAATAATGGTACCTGAAGGAATAGACTCTACTGATGTTGTTAAAACAGCATACAACAAGTATAACACCTCGTTTGGAGGAGGGCTTAATAAAGTAGCTGGAAAGTTGTTTAGAATAGGCCACCTTGGAGATTTAAATAGCACCATGATTTTAGGTGCAATTTCTACTGCAGAATTAGCCATGTACGATGTGGGAATAAAATTTGAACTTGGAAGTGGTGTTGCTGCTGCCATCAAACATTTAAAGGCTTAAATGAAAATTTGTATTTACGGTGCAGGAGCTATTGGTGGTTATCTGGGAGCAAAACTCACTGAGATAGGTGCAGATGTAACTTTAATTGCTAGAGGGCCTCATTATCAGGCTATCAAGCAAGATGGATTGAGATTAAGAAAAGATGGCAAAGAACTAGTTGTATATCCAAAGTGTGTAGACACCGCGGAAAAAGCTGGAAAGCAAGACTATATTTTTGTTACTCTAAAAGCTCATTCAGTTCCGGGTTGTCTTGATGCATTTGAAGTTCTTATGAAAGATGATACTTCATTTGTTTGGGGTGTGAATGGTATCCCATGGTGGTATTTCTACAATCACACTAACCCTGATTTCAAAGATAAAAAAGTTACTTCAGTCGATCCAGATGGAAGTCAATGGAATCGAATTGGCCCTGAAAAAATAATCGGCTGTATAGTTAATCCCGCATCAGAAGTTATCAAACCAGGTGTTATTCAGCACTTAGAGGGAGATAAGTTTCAACTAGGAGAAATAAATGGAGAGGAAACAGATAGAATTAAAAATCTTTCTGAAACTTTAGAGAAAGCAGGCTTTCAAGCACCTGTTAGACCTAATATAAAAGGTGATATCTGGTTAAAACTTTTTGGTAATCTTTCTCTTAATCCTATTAGCGCACTTACAACATCTACACTTGTCAAAATTTGTAGCAACGACGAAGTCAGAGCAGTCATAAAAAATATGATGAATGAAGCTCATGCAATTTCTCAAAATTTAGGAATAGACAAGCCTTTCGATGTTGAGAGAAGAATTGATGCAGCTAAAGCAGTTGGCGAACATAAAACATCTATGCTACAAGATTTAGAACGTGATAGACCTATGGAGATTGATGCTTTAATCACTTCTGTTCAAGAGCTTGGAAAAATTACAAATGTTCCAACACCTACAATTGATACAGTTCTTGCTTTAACCAAACTTAGAGCTAAAGAAGCTAAATTATATTAGTTTAAAGCCTCTTTGATTGTCTCACCTAGCTTTGCTGGTGATTTGGATATATGAACTCCTGCTTCTTCTAAAGCACTAAACTTTGACTCTGCAGTGCCTTTTCCACCAGAAATAATAGCTCCTGCATGACCCATTCTTTTTCCAGCTGGAGCACTAGCACCAGCTATAAAAGAGGCAACTGGTTTTTTTATTTCAGATTTTTTAATAAATTCTGCAGCTTCCTCTTCAGCAGTTCCACCAATCTCTCCGATCATTATGATACCTTCAGTTTCGGGATCTTTTAAAAAAAGATCAAGGCAATCTATAAAGTTTGTTCCGTTAATAGGAT
The DNA here is from genome assembly GCA_003216195.1 of Pelagibacteraceae bacterium AG-404-P08. Classification (GTDB taxonomy): domain Bacteria; phylum Pseudomonadota; class Alphaproteobacteria; order HIMB59; family HIMB59; genus HIMB59. Next base: position 81,019 of record QCJF01000007.1, on the reverse strand, counting down.
CTCCCCCAATACCAATACAAGTCGATTGACCCAGACCTACAGCAGAAGTTTGTGCTACTGCTTCATATGTTAGTGTGCCAGATCTACTAACAACTCCTATTTTTCCTTTTTGGTGAATATGACCTGGCATAATGCCTATTTTGCATTCATCAGGTGTAATTATTCCAGGGCAGTTGGGTCCAATTAAACGCGATTTTGATTTTTCCAATTTTCTTTTTACTTGCATCATATCAAGAACTGGAACTCCTTCAGTTATACAAACAATTAGTTCCATGTCTGCATCAATCGCTTCAATTATAGCACCAGCTGCAAAAGGAGGTGGAACGTATATTACAGTTGCATTTGCATCTGTTTTGTCTTTTGCCTCTTTAACACTATTAAACACAGGAAGTCCTAAATGCTCTTGACCACCTTTCTTTGGTGTCACCCCACCAACCATTTGAGTTCCATATTTTATAGCTTGTTCTGAGTGAAATGTTCCTTGAGAACCAGTAAAACCCTGGCAAATAACTTTTGTGTTTTTATTAATTAATACTGACATAATTTCTCCTTTAGTTTAAAGCCCTAACTGCCTTTTGAGCTGCATCTTCTAAATTATCTGCCGAAATAATTGACAGCCCAGATTTATTTAAAATTTCTTTTCCTAGGTCAACATTGGTTCCCTCTAACCTTACCACCAATGGAACTTGAATAGATAGCTCTTTAGCTGCAGCTACCACACCCTCAGCGATAATGTCACATTTCATAATGCCACCAAAAATATTTACCAAAATAGCTTTTACATTTGGATCTTGCAGAATTATAGAAAAAGCTTTTGCCACTCTCTCTTTTGTAGCTCCTCCTCCAACATCTAGAAAATTTGCAGGACTTCCACCATGTAATTTAATTATATCCATTGTCCCCATTGCAAGACCAGCTCCATTTACCATGCATCCAATTTGACCATCTAATTTGACGTAGTTAAGCTCATGTTTTGAAGCCTCAATCTCTGCAGGGTCCTCTTCAGTTTCATCTCTCATCGAAGCTATATCTTTATGTTTATATAGAGCATTATCATCTATCGATACCTTCGCATCTAAAGCCAAAAAATTACCCTCACCAGTCAATACAAAAGGATTAACCTCTACTAAAGAGGCATCTGAGGATAAAAAGCTATTGAAAATTTTTTGAATTTGATCACAAAAATCATTTGATAGGTTTTGATCTATCTTTAGACCCTCAGTTAATTTATTTAAACTATTTTGGTCAATAATACTGTCCCCAGGGACATTAACAGTAATAATTTTTTCAGGTTGCTTTTCTGCTACCTCCTCAATTTCCATACCACCCTCAGTAGAGGCTATAATTGAAATTGAAGATGAGGCTCTATCCACGAGCATACTTAGATAGTACTCTTTTTTGATATCACACCCTTCCTCAATATAAAGTCTATTTACCTGTTTTCCACTTGGACCTGTTTGTTTTGTAACTAAAGTTTTACCAAACATTTTTTTTGCATTGTCTTTGGCTTCATCTTTTGAGAAGCAAACTCTCACACCACCTTTGTCATCACCACTATCTGTAAATTTTCCTGCGCCTCTTCCACCTGCATGAATTTGAGACTTCACAACCATAACGGGCGTTTGGATAGAGTCTACAGCAGCTTCTATATCGCTATCATCTAATACTGGGTAGCCATTTAAAACTCTAACGTTATTATTTTTTAATAATATTTTCGCTTGGTATTCGTGCAGATTCATTGTTTTTCTCCTTTTATGCTTAAAACTATTTTTCCTATATGGTCAGATTTTTCCATAACCTCATGTGCTGTATTCACATCATTCATATTAAAAGTTTCAAAAATCGTTGGTTTATATTTATCATTCTCTATCAAAGGCCATATTTCTTTGACAACCTGATCAACAATATTTCCCTTTTCAGAAGGAGATCTTGATCTTAATGTTGATCCAGATATTTTTAATTGTTTATTCATTATATGTAAAAGATTAGTTTCTGCTTTAATCCCACCAAGAGCAGCAATATAAGTGAGTCTTCCTTTAAAATTTAATATTTTTAAATTTTTTTTTAAGTAATCTCCTCCAACCATATCTAATATTACATCAACCTTTAATTTTTTCTGATTAAAATATTCTTCAAAATCTGTTTCTTTGTAGTTAATAGCATCAGTGGCTCCTAATTCGATACAACTCTTACATTTCTCACTCGTACCAGCGGTTACAAAAATATTTTTTGTATAATTTTTAAGAATTGAAATAGCAGTTGTGCCGATACCACTACTTCCACCATGTATCAAAATCGCCTCATCTAATTGAAATTTAGATACATTGAAAATATTCTCAAAAACAGTAAGTGTGGTTTCTGGTAAGCAGCCAGCTTCATGTAAATTTAAATTTTTTGGTAATGGCATTACTTGTTTTTCATTAACATTTACGTACTCCGCATATCCGCCGCCTCCAAGAATTGCACAAACTTGTTCTCCTAAACTAAAGTTTTTTACTGACTTTCCTAATTTTGTAACTATTCCGGAACACTCTAATCCAATAATTTCACTCTCACCTGAGGGTGGTGGGTAATGTCCTTTTTTTTGGAGAATATCTGCTCTATTTATTCCAGCGAAATGAATTTCAATTTGGATTTGTTCATCAAGAGGGTCAGCGATCTCTATTTCGTCTAGAAACAAACTTCCATCTTTATAATTTATAAACTTCAATTTAACTGCCTGTGGTATTTTGTATACATTATACAATTAAATAACACAATCACTGTTGTAAATGTCAAGAAAATCAATGCTAATACAAGGTTTTTTTCTAATTTTAAACTAAATCCTAAATTAAGAATGTATTTTTAATATTCTCTTAAATAGTTTATTGTACTGTTTAACCTATAGGAGGAAACAATATGTCAATAATTAAAAAATTAGCATTAGTTATTGTTTCACTTTCACTTGTCGCTGTTAGTTCAGTGTCTTCTGCGAAGCCTTTTAGTCCAAAGAAGCCTATTGAGCTTATTATCCCAGCTGGTCAAGGTGGTGGAGCTGACGAAATTGCTAGATTAGTTCAAGGTGTTATCGAGAAAAACGACTATGCATCTAAGCCAGTGATTCCAATTAATAAAAAAGGTGGTTCTGGTGGTGAAGCTATGACTTATGTTAAGAAAAAAGCTGGTGATGAGCACACACTTATCATTACTCTTAACAATGTTCTAACTACACCTGTTAACCAGCCTGAGTTAGGAATTGACTTCTTTAATGACTTCACACCATTAGCAAGACTTATTACAGATACATTCTTAGTATGGATTGCAACTGAAGGTAAAAATACTCAAGGTGTAGAAACATTTGATGACTTCATCGCACTTGCTAAAGGCAATGGTCTAGTAATGGGTGGTACAGGAAGTATGTCTGAGGACGAATTACTTCTTGGTATGATGAGAGGTCAGTTTGGATTTGATGCAAAGTACGTACCATATGATGGTGGTGGTGCTGTTGCAAAAGGTCTAGTTGGCGGCGAGTCAGATTTCACATTAAACAACCCTTCTGAGCAAATGGGATTCTATCAATCAGGTGATTCAAAAGCATTAGTTATGATGACTCCTGAGAGAAATCCTGCATTCCCAGATGTACCATCTTCATATGAATTAGGTTATCCTGATCTTGAATACTATATGATGAGAGCATTTATGGCTCCAGCTGGTATTGATGCAGAGGTAGAGAAGTACTACACAGGACTTCTTCACACTGTTTATCATGATAACGAGTTCCAAACTTTCAACATCGACGATGGAAAGTTAATGAGCTGGTTAGAGGGTTTTGGTCTTAAAGATTTCTTAGCAATCGAATATGCTAAGCACGGTGAGATCATTAAAAACTTTAACTAATATTTAAATTAAGAGTGATATGAGCATAACAAACAAAATAACTGTCAAAAGAGCAGAAATTGCAGTGGCCGTTATTCTAGCGTTATGCTCAATCGCTCTGATGATTAAAAGTGCTGAGAATAGAATTACATGGAACGCAGAAGAAAACATGGGTGCGGGATTTCTTCCTTTTTACCTTTCTCTTGGCATGCTTATTTGTACTGTCCTTACCATAATTAAATTCGTTCTAAAAAGATCACCACAATCTAAAGATGACTCACCTTTTATTGAGGCTGAAGCATTCAAATATATTGCAGTAACAATTATTTCATTAGTTATTTTAGTTTTAGCAATAGGCTATTTGGGAATTTACTTTTCACTTATCTTTTTTTTAGCTTTTTATCTTAGATATTTTAGTTCTAAAAGTATCCTATTTATATCTGTATTCTCTTTAATCACACCAGTTTTAACCTTTTTATTTTTTGAATGGCTTTTAAAAATACCTTTACCTCAAGGTATTTCAGAGCCCTTATTTTATCCAGTATACGATTTTATGTATTCATAATGAGATTGGTAAAGTAAAGACATAAAAGATGGATGTATTTATACTTCTTCTAGAGGGAATTTTTGTATCCTTTGAACCTTTAAACCTTGGTCTTTTAATATTTGGCTGTCTAATTGGTTTATTTGTGGGTGCAATGCCTGGTCTTGGCTCAGTTAATGGTGTTGCAATACTTATTCCAATTACATTTATTATACCACCCACTGCAGCAATCATTTTTTTAGCTGCTGTCTATTACGGTGCTATGTATGGAGGTGCCATAAGTTCCGTTATGCTAGGTATACCTGGAGCTTCTACTGCAGTAGCTACAGTTTTTGATGGAAGACCCTTAGCTGTTAAGGGAGAAGCTATGACAGCTTTAACTGCAGCAGCAGTCGGTTCCTTCGTTGGTGGAACTGTATCTGTTATTTTATTTACTTTATTTGCACCACCTCTGGCTGAGGTAGCTCTAAGATTTAATGCGCCTGAAACCTTTGCATTAATGGTAATGGCCTTTGCAACATTTGTAGGCTTAGGTGGAGATGACGTTCCAAAAACTATTTTTTCAATACTTATTGGATTAGCTTTATCAACTATAGGCTTAGATCTAATTACAGGAAAACCAAGATTAATTTTCTTTAATATCCCTGGATTTCTTCATGGAATAAATTTCCTTGTACTTGCTATCGGAATTTATGGAATTGGAGAGATGCTTTGGACCCTTGAAGAAACAAAAGGTAAAGTTCAAATGTCAAAATTATCAGTCAACATGAAGGAAGTTGGAAGAGCATTTGGCGCTCTTAAAAAAACTATAATGGCAATGAACATTGGCTCTTTTCTAGGTTTCTTTGTAGGTATTCTTCCTGCAGCTGGTGCAACACCCGCATCACTTATGTCATATGGAATTACAAAACAATTATCAAAAAATTCAAAAGAATTTGGCTCAGGAGTTCCTGCTGGAGTAGTTGCCCCAGAGTGTGCAAACAATTCTGCAAGTACAGGAAGTATGTTACCTATGCTTACACTAGGTATACCAGGTTCACCTACAACCGCTATCCTACTTGGTGGCATGATTTTATGGGGACTTACACCAGGTCCTCTTTTATTCACTCAAGAACCCGAGTTTGTTTGGGGCTTAATTGGTAGTCTTTACATTGCTAACTTCTTTACACTGGTTTTAAATATTGCGTTAATTCCAGCTTTTTTAATGGTATTAAGGATACCATTTGCCATCTTGGCCCCGGTTATTTTCGTTCTTTGTGTAACTGGCGGTTATGCACCTACACAAAGCCTTCACGATGTATGGTTAATGTTGCTATTCGGTTTTGCCGGATACATTTTGAGAAAATTAGATTACCCTGTGGCACCAGCTGTTTTATCTATTGTTCTTGGCCCATTGGCTGAAAAAGCTTTAAGACAGTCTCTAATTTTATCTGATGGTAGTATGGGAATATTTTTTGATATGGCAGAAAAACCTATTGCTGCAATCATAATGTATATTGCAATTGTACTTTTAATTATGCCAGCATTTGGCCCTCTCTATAAAAAATTTTTTAAAAAAGCACAGACTACATAAATGATCCAAAAAATAGGACCGGTAAACCTAAAAGGTAAGGTATACGATTCACTAAAAAAATATATTTTGTCACTTAATATATATTTAAAACAAAGTGATTTTCATCTAGATGAAAGACAATTGTCCGAAAAGCTAGGAGTTAGTCGGACACCTATTCGAGAAGCTGTTGCTAAGTTAGAGCAAGAGGGAATTGTTAAAACAGTTCCAAGAAGAGGCGTATTTGTGCACAGAAAATCAAAAAAAGAATTGATTGATATTGTAACTGTGTGGGCAGGTCTAGAGGGTTATGCAGCTCATTTAATTATTGCTAATTCTACTAAAGATGAGATTGAAAGTTTAAATAAGTATTGTCATTACTCAAAAGAGAACGTCTTGTCTGAACTTGATAACTACTCAAATGATAATATTAAATTTCATAATCAGATTATGAAATTAACAAAAGTAAAATTAATGGGGGAAATTTTAGAGTCCCAGTTAATCCATCTACAATACTTGAGGAAAAAATTTATAATTGAATCTCACAGGGCTGTTAAATCTATTGATGAACACAATGACATTGTTAGATCTCTTGTCGCAGGTCAAGCATCAAAAGCAGAAAAACTTCTTAAAAATCACGCACTTACATTAGTAGAAAAGATACAAGAAAGCATTAATTCATAAGGCAAAATTCTTTGCAAGACCTCTAAATCTGGTATACATTATACCACCAGGGAGAGGTTAAATATGTCTACAGGAACGAACGAACAAATGATAACTGGTGGGGAGCTGGTTGCTAAAGCCCTTAAAGCAGAGGGAGTTGAGGTTATTTACACTTTATGTGGGGGACACATTATTGATATTTACAATGGATGTCTAAACGAAGGAATTAAAATTATTGACGTACGTCATGAAGAAGTTGCCTCTCATGCAGCTGACGGTTACGCAAGAATGACAGGAAAACCTGGGTGTGCAGTTGTAACCGCTGGACCAGGTACGACACATGCATTAACAGGAGTTGCAAATGCATTTAGAGCTGAAATCCCGATGTTACTAATAGGAGGTCAAAGTTCTCTCACACAACATAAAATGGGATCTTTACAAGATTTACCTCACGTAGACATGATGCAACCAATTACAAAATTTGCAGCAACTGTTATGTCCACTGAAAGATGTGCAGACATGGTATCAATGGCTTTTAGAGAAACCCGAAATGGATCTTTTGGTCCATCATTTTTAGAAATTCCAAGAGACATACTTGACTCTTCAATTCCAATGAGTAAAGCTGTCTTACCAGAAGCAGGAAAATATAGCGCCTCATCAAAAACTTTAGCAGACCCAGTTGATGTACAAAAAGCTGCAGACATCATTTCAAATGCAGAGAGACCATGCATACTTTTAGGTCAACAAGTTTGGACTTGCCAATCTACAAAAGATGCAATCGAATTTGTTAAAAATATGAATATACCTGCTTATTTAAATGGTGCCGCTAGAGGTTCAATGCCACCAGGAGACCCACATCACTTTCATAGGACTAGAAGAAATGCATTTACCAAGTCAGATTGTATTATAATTGTTGGAACACCTTTTGATTTTAGAATGGGTTATGGTAAAAGATTAAATCCTAACGCAACTGTTATTCAAATTGATATGGACTATAGAACTGTTGGAAAAAATAGAGATATATCACTTGGTTTAGTTGGACACATAGGAACAACTTTAAAGGCTATCTCTGAAGCAGGAACAAAAAAAGATCGATCAGATTGGTTTAATGAACTTCGATCTGGGGAAGAGGCAGCTTTAGAAAAATTGATGCCTACATTTACAACAGATAAATCTCCTATTAGTCCTTATAGAGTAGCTTGGGAACTCAACCAGTTTTTGAATGATGATACTATATACATAGGTGATGGAGGAGACGTTGTAACCATAAGTGCTCAAGCAGTTCAACCTAGAATGCCTGGTGCTTGGATGGACCCAGGACCTCTTGGGACTTTAGGTGTTGGGGTGCCATACGCGCTTGCAGCCAAATTAGCTGCTCCTGAAAAAGAAATTCTTTTATATTGTGGAGATGGCGCTTTTTCTATGACTGGAATGGACTTCGAGGCTTTTGTCAGACATAAAGCCCCTGTTTTAACAGTTATTGGAAATAACTCTGCACAAAACCAGATCAGATTTGGTCAAATTATGAAATACGGTGAAGATAAAGGAAATGTCGGAAACATTTTGGGTGATGTTAACTTCGATGAGTTTGCAAAAATCTTTGGAGGTCATGGCGAAGCAGTTAGAGAAGCAAAAGAAATCCAACCTGCACTTCAAAGAGCTAGAGAAGCTGTTAAGTCAGGTATACCTGCAATCGTAAATATTTGGGTGGATAAAGAAGAATTTGCTCCTGGTACAAAAAACCAGACTATGTACAAATAAACTTTAGGAGGAAACCATGGAAGCTTTAAAAGGTGTCAAAATATTAGACATGACACACGTCCAGTCCGGACCAACTTGCACACAATTACTAGCTTGGTTTGGTGCAGATGTCGTAAAAGTTGAAAGACCAGGAGTGGGTGATGCTACAAGAGGTCAGCTAAGAGATGTTCCTGATGCAGACAGTTTGTACTTTACCATGCTAAATTCAAATAAAAGAAGTATAACATTAAATCCAAAGAAACCAGAGGGTTCAAAAATATTTACTAAGTTAATTCAAGAGTGTGATGTCATGGTAGAAAATTTTGCTCCTGGTGCTTTAGATAGAATGGGCTTTTCATGGGAAAAAATTCAAGAAATAAATCCAAGAATGATTTATGCTTCTGTTAAAGGTTTTGGTCCAGGAAAATATGAAGATTGTAAAGTTTATGAGAATGTTGCTCAGTGCGCAGGTGGATCTGCATCAACAACAGGCATGCTTGGAGAAGTTCCTTTAGTCACTGGTGCACAAATAGGAGATAGTGGAACAGGTTTACATTTAGCATTGGGTATAGTTACTGCTTTATTCCATAGAGAAAAGTCAGGAAAGGGACAAAGAGTATCTGCTGCAATGCAAGATGGAGTTTTAAACCTCTGTAGAGTTAAACTTCGTGACCAACAAAGACTCTCTAGAGGGCCTTTAAAAGAATATTCTCAATTTGGAGAAGATATTCCGTTTGGTGACTCTACGCCTCGCGCAGGTAACGACTCAGGAGGTGGTCAGCCAGGAAGAATTCTCAAATGTAAAGGTTGGGAAAAAGATCCTAATGCATATACATATTTTATAACGCAGGCAGCGGTTTGGGAAAAAGTATGTGATGTTATTGGTAAACCCGAATGGAAAGAGGATGAAAATTACTCAACTCCTGCAAAAAGATTACCAAGGTTAAATGAAATATTTGACACAATTGAGTCATGGACAATGACCAAGACTAAATTTGAAGTGATGGATATATGTAATCCTCTAGATATACCTGTTGGTCCAATATTATCTTTAAAAGAGCTAGCTGAAGATCAAGGCCTAAGAGATACTAACACGATAGTTGAAGTCGATCACCCTGAACGAGGGAAATATTTGACTGTCGGTAATCCAATTAAGTTATCTGACTCCCCAGCAAAAGTTGAAAGATCTCCACTTCTCGGAGAGCATACTGATGAGATATTAAAAGAATTTTGTCAGATGAGTGACGATGAAATTAAAGCTGTAAGAGAGGCCGGAGCAGTATAAGATAAATTCTAATTTAAGGAGCAATAATGAAAATAATTTTAATGGGGCAACAGGCATTTGGAAAAAGTGCTTTAGAAAAATTTCATACAGAAACAGACCATGAAGTAGTAGCGGTATATTGTGCACCTGACAAAGAGGGTAAACCAGTCGATCCTGTTAAAGAATACGCTCAAAGTGTTAGTTTGCCTGTTTACCAACCTTCAAATTTTAAAGACCAAGAGGTACTAGACCAAATTAAGTCTCATGGTGCGGATTTATGTGTCATGGCTTATGTAATTATTTTTGTGCCTGAAGGAGCAAGGGATATTCCTACTCATGGATCTATTTGTTTTCACCCCTCACTACTACCACTTCACAGAGGACCAAGTTCAATAAACTGGCCTATAATTGGTGGCTCCACAAAAACAGGTCTTTCAATTTTTTATCCAAATGATGGGCTAGATGAGGGTGAAATATTACTTCAAAAAGAAGTTGATATTGGTCCTGATGATACTTTAGGAGATGTTTATTTTAAAAAGATATTTCCATTAGGTCTAGAAGCTTGTGTTGAAGCTGCAAATTTAATTGAGTCTGGCAATGCACCAAAGACACCTCAAGATGACTCTAAAGCAACATATGAGTCTTGGTGTAAAAAAAGTGATGCAAGAATTGATTGGAAAAAACCCGGAAACGAAATTTATAACTTAATAAGAGGTTGTAACCCTCAGCCTGGCGCATGGGCTGAATTCATGGGTGATGAGTATGTCTTTTATGACACTAAGTTTATTGATGAGCAAAGTGCTGAGCATTTTCCAGGTCAAATCATATCAATTAATGCTGAAAGCGTAAGAGTCGCAGTTAAAGGTGGATTTATTGAGGTATCAAGATTTAAATCAGACCAAGGTAAATTATTTGTCAAAGACATGAACACTGCAGTATTTACAGAGGGTGATTTATTCTCATAATAGCTTTTAGTGGCTAAACTTAATAAAGATTCACTTAAGACCCTATCGTTTATAACATATTTCATAATACTTTTTGTATTTTGGTTTATTTTATCTGGTTACCTTAAATCACTTTTACTTTTTTTTGGACTGGTCAGTGTCCTTTTTGTTTTTTGGATGTCTTATAGAGCAAAAGCGCTTGAGGAAGACTCTCTTCCTTTAAAAATTATTCTTAGATTACCATTTTACTGGATTTGGTTATTTAAAGAAATTTTTAAATCTGGGGTAACGACAACAGCTTTAATTTGGAATGGTAAATACTCTCCTCAACTTATAAGTGTCAAAGCATCCCAGAAGAATAGAACAGGTATTGCAAACTATGCAAACGCTATAACTCTTACACCGGGTACAGTAACAATAGAAATAGATAAAAAAAAATTTTTAGTTCACGCATTAAGTAAGAAGCTATCCGAAGACTTGCAAACAGATGATATGAACAAAGTAATTACGGATTTAGATAAATGATTTTTTTTGCAACATTAATTGCTCTGGGCTTCTCAGTAGCATTATGTTTAGTTCGAGCAATCAAAGGACCAACCCCTTTTGATAGAATATTATCTATATCAAGCATTGGGACTATTATAGCCATAGGTATTAGTGTTCATGGTTTTGCATTCGATAGACCTGATTTTGTCGATATTTCTTTGATGTATATCCTTTTGAATTTTTTAGGCACCATAGCAATACTTAGGTATTACAAAATAAAAAGAAAGAAAAACAATGTCGTATAATTATATTGAGTTAATTTCTCTTGTCTTATTAGCAATTGGCTGCTTCTTCATTTTATCTGGAAGTCTAGGTTTAATAAAGTTACCCGATGTATTTAGTCGAATTCATGCTGCTGGTCTAATTGATACACTGGGATCGGGTTTTATAGTTCTAGCTTTAATAATTTATTCAGGTTTTAGTTTATTAAGCCTTAAACTTTTATTAATACCTTTATTTCTAATATTCACTAGCCCTGTAACAGGCCATGCAATAGCTCTATTTGCTCATGAGTCGGGGTATAAGCCAAGGGGAAAAAATAAAAAATGAATTTTTTATTAATTAATTTTTTCCTAATTTCCCTTCTATTGGTGACAACTTTTTTTATTTTTAAAACCACGTCATTAATAAGTGTGGTTGCTCTTACAGGGGCTTTTACTTTGTTATGCTCAGCTATATATGTGAATTTAGATGCGGTTGATGTAGCATTTACTGAAGCAGCCGTTGGTTCTGGTATATCAACAATTTTAATGGTAATGGCTGCTGCGAAATTACCAGAGGGAAAAAAAAATAAATTAATAAATTTATTTCCGAGCATTATCCTTGCAGTAGCTATATCACTTATATTGATTATTATAATTGCCAATCTCCCTTTATTAGGAGATCCTAATGCACCAATCCATCTTCATGTAGTTCCAGAGTACTTAAAGGAAAGTAAAGATTTTTTTCATATACCTAATGTTGTTACTAATATTTTAGCAAGTTATAGAGGCTTCGATACTCTTGGAGAAACAATAGTAATATTTACTGCAGGCTTAGGTGTCATTGCTTTATTAACTAGCAACACTCTTAATCGTAAAACTAATTTTAAAAAAAATAAAAAAAAATGAGAGATAAAATTTCATCAAGTCCAGTATTAAGCGTTGTAAGTAAAATTCTTTTTGCACCAATTATTATATTTGGGCTTTACGTTCAATTTCATGGTGACTATGGTCCAGGAGGTGGATTTCAGGCTGGGGTTATAGTAGCGGCGGCATTTATATTGTATTCAATGATATTTGGGCTTTCAAAAGGAGAAACTTTAGTTCCAATAATGATCAATCGATATTTAATGTGCGTAGGTGTTTTGTTATATGCAGGTGTCGGAATAGTTTCAATATTTCTTGATGGAATGTATTTAGATTACAATGTTTTGTCATCAGACCCATCAACTGGCCAACATATTGGTATTATATTAGTTGAGCTGGGAGTAGGCATCACAGTTGCAACTGTAATGATTGCTTTGTATCACTCCTTTGCTTCCTTTGGTGAAATTAATGAGTAATTTTATTTATTTTTGGAACCATTTTGCCTTTATTTTACTTATGGTTGGCGGATTATTTATAATCATCACAAGTCAAAACTATTTAAAAAAAGTAGTTGGCTTAGCAATTTTTCAAACTGCAGTTTTTGTATTTTTTGTATCACTCGCAAAAGTTTTAGATGGAACCGCCCCTATATTAACAAAAATGGCAAATGCCTATTCAAATCCATTGCCACACGTCTTAATACTGACCGCTATCGTCGTTGGAGTGGCTACTTCAGCGCTTGGATTAGCTTTAGTATTACAAATTTACAAGAACTACGAAACAATTGAAGAAAAAGAAATAGAGTCTTTGGAGCTAAAGTCAGATAAATAAATGTTTGATATATTTTTAGACGATGCTCCTGCATTAGTAGTAGTTTTACCTCTACTTATTTCTGCAATTATTGCATTTATGCCGTCAAAAATATGGCCTTGGATAGTTTCAATCATCACTTTGTTGTTACATTTATTTTTATCGTTACATCTTCTTAAAGAAATTTCTGTTTCTGGTTTAATTATATATGAGTTTGGAAATTGGGAACCACCATGGGGTATTTCTTTTAAAATCGATGGGGTGAATATTGGACTTCAATTGTTATTTTCAATTTTTGTTTTGGTATCAACATTTTACTCAAGAAAAATCTTCTTGAATGAAATTGACTATAGGGACTCTGGAAAGGCCTATTCTTTGTGGTTATTGGCAGTTGGAAGCCTGAACGGGATTATTTTAACTAATGATATTTTCAATTTATTTGTCTTTTTAGAAATATCTGCATTAGCTTCTATTTCTTTAATTGCCTTAGGTGCAGGACAAAATAGAAATGCATTACTCGCAGCTTTTAATTATCTAATTATCGGGGCGATCGGGGCTACATTTTATGTAATTGGGGTTGGCTTTGCCTACGCTATGACAGGCACGTTGAACATGAATGATCTTGTAATTCAACTGGCCCAATATTCCGATGGTCAGTTAGCTATCTTCGCAGGTATGTCATTCATGCTTATAGGTCTTATGGTAAAGGCTGCAATTTTTCCTGTCCATATTTGGTTACCACCTGCATATAGTTATGCTCCATCAGCTGTCTCAACACTTTTGGCTGCTTTAGCGACAAAAACAATTCTTTATTTTTTTGTGAGACTTTTGTACGAAATATTCATAATTTATCCGAGCTATTTGAGTCTGTTTTTAGATTTTGTTTTATATCCTTTATCTTTACTCGCTATATTCATTGGGACTGTAATAGCCATCTATCAAGATGATATCAAAAAACTTTTGGCATTTTCCTCAATTGCGCAAATTGGTTACATCACACTGGCTTTTAGCCTTAAAGACCACAGTGGAGTGGCTTCGGGCTTTGTGCATATATTTAATCATGCTTTGATCAAAGGAGGATTATTTATGGCTGTTGGTTACTTCGCTATTCTTTATAAGGATCGAGTAACCCTAAACAGTTTAAAAGGTTTTGGCTATAAATACCCCATAACTTCATTTGCTTTATTAATTTGTGGATTATCTTTAATTGGATTACCTCTAACAAATGGCTTCATTTCAAAATTATATTTATTTCAAGCTCTTTATACAAACCAGATGTATTTTTCAATCGCTTTAGTTGCGGTAAGCTCCGCATTAGCTGTTGTATATTTCTGGAAAATAGTGGAACAGATGTGGTTTTCAGAAGTTAAATTTAAATCTGAAAAAGAAGATGCTTATATTTATTTACCAATATGGATAGTTACAATTTCAATCATTGTTTTTGGGATATATTCAACACCAATAATTGAATTTTCTAACTTGTCCGCAGACTATTTAATATCAGGTTATCAAAATTGAGTAATTCGTTTTTAATTATACTAGGTATTATCACCCCACTTTTTGCAGCATTATTTTCTTATGTCTGTAGATATAATAATAACCTAAGAGACTCTTTTGGTATAATTGGAGGTCTCATAACCTTTGTAATCAGTTTAAAAATTTTTCATGGAATACAAAATAATGAGGTATATCAAATAACTTTTTTTACACTTTTTGATGGGGTAGATTTTGCTTTTAAAGTATCAGCTCTTGGATCTATTTTTAGTTTAGTGGCATCTTCATTATGGATACTGGCATCTATCTACACTATTGGTTATATGAGGGGTGCTGGTGAAAAAAATCAAACAAGATTTGTAATTTTTTATTCAATCGCAATCCATGCTGCATTGGCAATAGCTTGGTCTGGAAATCTTCTAGTCTTATTTATTTTTTATGAAATATTAACTTTTTCAACTTTCCCTTTAGTTGGACATAAGCAAAACGCTGAATCGCAATCTGCAGGAAGGCTCTATTTGTCGATTTTAGTGGGTACCTCTTTAATATTTTTCTTACCAGCTATATTTTGGATTTGGCTTAAAACAGGGACTTTAGATTTTCAAGATGGGGGAATACTTATGAATAAATTCCCAGCAGAGTACCTATCTTTTCTAATAGCTATGCTTGTGTTTGGTATAGGTAAAGCAGCAATTATGCCTATTCATCGTTGGTTGCCTGCTGCAATGGTGGCGCCAACTCCAGTTTCTGCATTACTCCACGCCGTTGCTGTAGTAAAAGCTGGTGTATTTAGCTTTCTCGTGGTTGTTGTTTATATTGTTGGTCCAGACTTTTTACTTCAAACAAAAAGCTCTGACTGGTTAGTCTGGTTAGCATGTTTCACTATAATGGCTTCTAGTATCATAGCGATAACAAAAGATGACTTAAAAGCGAGATTAGCTTATTCTACTATAAGTCAACTTTCCTATATTATTTTGGGAGCAGCTTTGGCTTCATCTTTAGCTCTAAAAGGGGCATCTTTTCATATTATAACCCATGCTTTAGGTAAGATAACTCTATTCTTCTGTGCAGGTGCTATTTATGTAACTGCCCATATTAAAAAGGTAAGTGACCTAAAAGGTATGGGCTACAAATTACCGTTAATATTTTTTGCTTACACTTTAGGGGCTCTATCTATCATTGGGGTTCCTCCCTTTATTGGTTCTTGGAGTAAATTTTATTTAATCATGGGCTCTATTGAGAGAGAATTTATAATCGTTGCAATAATCTTAGGTATTTCCTCATTGCTAAATATTTATTATCTATTACAGCCTGTAGTAATAGGCTTCACCCAAAACTCTAAGAAAGAAATAAAATTAATTAAAGCCCCTTTAACTGTTTGGCCACCATTAATTACAGGTTTAGGCTGTTTAGTTTTCTTTTTTTATGCAAACTATTTTTTGAATAATATTAGTGGAGTAATAGTCAATTAAATGAAAAAAAATGATTTAAAGAGTATGGGTAAAAGCTTCACAAAGTACATACTTATAATCGGAGCACTTTTAATTCTTTTAGACTTTACTTTTCACAGACATGAATACTTTTCCTTTGCCGAGATATATGGCTTCCCAGCATTTTTCGGTTTTGTAAGTTTTGTTTTTATAGTCATGTTAGGAAAGTGGCTGAGGAAATTCTTAATGAGGAAGGAGGATTATTATGATCAGTAATTTTATTCCCGGTTTAATTATGATAATTACTTCATTCTTATTGCCAACCATTCCTCAATACTTTAGACATCCTGCGATGTTATTATCGGTGGGTTTATCAGCTTTATCTTTATTTAATGGTTATGGAACTTTTTTAGAATGGGACATACTTGGTTTAAATTTAATATTATATCAATCAGATAGTTTAACTCTTCCATTTGCTATTATTTTTCATATTGCAGCTATACTTGTAATAATTTTTAGCTGGCACAGTAAAAATTTAATGGAGCACATGGCGACACTAGCTTATGCAGGCTCTGCTATTGGCGCTCTCCACGCAGGAGATTTTTTTAGTTTATTTATTTGGTGGGAAGCAACAGCTCTTACTTCAGTCTTTATAGTTTTTGCTGGAAATACAAATGCAGCAAAAGATGCAGCTATGAGATATTTGATCATTCAAGTTTCTTCAGGTGTATTACTTTTAATTGGCGCATGTTTAATGCTATATAAAACAGGCAACCATAATTTAGCTGTTCTAGATTTAAAAACAAATTTTGGAATTTTTATATTTATTGCTTTTGGAATTAAAGCTGCATTTCCTCTTTTAAATGGTTGGCTACAAGACTCTTACCCTGAGTCTTCAGTTACTGGCACAGTGGCACTTTCTGCTTTTACAACAAAATTGGCAATTTATGCTTTAGCTAGAACTTTTCCAGGCACTGACTCACTGATTTGGATAGGAGCAATAATGACAGCTTTTCCTGTATTTTTTGCAGTCATAGAAAATGATTTAAGAAGAGTTTTGTCATTTAGTCTTAATAACCAATTAGGCTTTATGGTTGTTGGTATTGGTATTGGGACAGAACTTTCTCTTAATGGAACGGTAGCGCATGCGTTCGTTCATATAATTTATAAAGCTCTTTTGTTTATGAGTATGGGTGCTGTTTTATACAGAGCTGGAACAACAAAAGCTTCTGAATTAGGTGGCCTTTACAAATACATGCCATTCACAACAATATTTTGCATTATAGGGGCCATGTCTATTTCTGCATTTCCGTTGTTCAGCGGATTTGTCGCTAAATCTTTGATAATGTCCTCGCTTGGAGGTATGGGAATGGTTTTAATTTACTTTATTTTATTCTTTGCTTCCGCAGGTGTTTTGGAGCACTCAGGGATAAAGATTCCTTACTTTGCTTTTTTTGCACACGAGAGGAAAAATAAAGTTAAAGAGGCTCCAATTAATATGCTCATTGCAATGGGTATCGCTGCTTTTTTATGTATTGCTATAGGTGTATTCCCAAAATATTTGTATCAAATACTTCCATACACAGTAGACTATCAGCCTTATACTTTAGACCATGTAATAAGTCAGCTACAACTTTTAGTTTTTGCAATTATTGCATTTTTATTTTTAGTTAAATTTAAACTTTATCCCTCCGAGATTAGATCAACTGTTTTAAATTCTGATTGGTTTTACAGAAAAATGTTACCTGGTATTGGTAAACCCTTATTTAAAAAAATAGGTATATTAACAGAAAGTTTATATAAAAATTTAGGTTTATCTTTTAAACAAGTATTAAGTAAATCTTATAAATTTAGTAATTTATCCTACATTAAAGTTACAACACCTAGTTTTGCAGGCACAATTCTAATATCAATTTTATTTATAATGCTAGTTATCGTTTTGGTGTGATTATTTTTTTATTTTTGCAGACTCTAGTTTAATAGCTTCTTGGATAAAAATTTGCCAAATTCTAACAATTATTTCAGCATCAATTTTATTTTTTTTTGCTTTTGATTGAACAGACTTTAAAATATGAGTAATTCTTTCGTGATCAATTATTTCTTCTCTATTTTCCTTTAATTTAGTGACTTTGTGTATTTCTTTAAATCTATCACCAATCAGCTCAATAATCTTGTTATCAATATTATCAATTTTCTTTCTTACTTTTTTAAGCTCTTCAATGTTATTTTTTTTAGTCATTTTTTTCAATATTGCTGTACAGTAAATTTATATGAAATTAAAAAATTCTAAACATAAAGTTGCTGTATTTTGTGGATCTATGTTTGGATCAAACAAAAATTTTAAAGATTTAGCTATAACAGTTACAAAATATCTAGCACAAAATGATTATGACATTGTTTATGGAGGGGGAGAAAATGGATTAATGGGTGTTGTAGCTAAGACTGCATTAAAATATAACGCCCATGTAACTGGTATTATCCCATCTTTTTTAAATAAGCGTGAGAAAATTCACACAAAAATTAACAAAATTCATGTTACGAAAACAATGGAGCAAAGAAAAAAAAAGTTTCTACAACTGTCAGATAGTTTTATCGCTTTACCCGGAGGCGGGGGCACAATAGAAGAAATTAGTTTAGTAATCAGCGCTCTTCAATTGGGTGTTATAAAAGGTAAAAAATGTATTTTGTTTAATTATAATAATTATTGGTCTGATATAATTAATCAATATAAGAAAGTAATGAACTCCAAATTTGCTTATAAGAACTTTAAAGATTTATTTTCAGTTTGTAATAATCTAAAAGAATTTAAAGAATTATATTAATTTTTTCTTAAATAACTTAGCCAATTTTTTAATTCTTTGTGTCTTAACGTATCTTTTAACAAAGATTGACTATAGCTCTTTATATTAGGTCTTTTAAAGTCTTTAATTAAGCTTTGTATTTGATTTTTACTAAATAGTTTTTCTTTAAGTAAAATATTTTTTCTTGCATTTAAAATTTGTCCTGTGTATTTAAAATTAAATTCAGGATGATATTGGGTACCCCAAAATTTATTGCTTACAAGAGACTGAATTGAGTAATGATTGTCTGACAGAACATGAGAGCTATTTGGCTTTTGGGATATATGGTCAATATGAGAAGCAAAAGCATCAAATATCAAGGGCTTATCTTTATACATTGGATGATGCGCACCATATTTATTAATACTTATATTATAGGCTATACCTATTTCTCTACCTTTAGGATTTTTTTTAACTGTGCCACCATTTGCAACAGTAAAAAGTTGCATACCCCAACAACTACCAAACATATTTACCTTTAACTTTGATAACTTTTTCATGAGAGAAATTTGGTTTTTAATTTCTCTTGTATTGTCATAAATATTAAGACTTGAACCTGTCCATACAATGCCAGTAAATGATTTGATGAAACTTTCATCATAATTTTCATCTAAGTTCATAGAAGGATAAATGAATGTAGTTTTTATTTTTGAATTAATTATTTTTAATTGGTCTCTATAAAACTCACATATTGGTTGTAATCCATATCTAGCTAGTTTACCCCATCCGTTTTTGTCATATCCATTAACTATTAGTAAATTCATTCATATTTAATATATTTAGATTAACCACATGTCAGCATTTATCTACAAGTCTTTGTCCGTCCTTTTTTTTGTTTTAATGAGCGTATGTATAAAAGCAACAGGCGACAACTTACCATTATTTGAGGTAGTTTTTTTCAGAAATCTATTTGCTCTTATTCCATTGATAGTTGTCATTTATTATTTAAATCTAAAAATATCTTCTATTAACAATTATAAACTTCATTTTTTTAGAGGTTTAGTAGGAATTTCAGCTATGAGTCTTTTCTTCATATCTCTTAGATATGTTCCACTGATCGAAATGCAAACAATCAGTTTTTCATCTGTTTTTTTTATATCTATATTATCAATTTTTTTTCTGGGTGAAAAAATTGGATATAGGAGGGTAATTGCAATTATTATTGGTTTTATAGGAGTAGTAATTATTTTGAAACCGGACGTGAATTTATTAAACAACTATTCTGTTTTACCACTTTTAGCTAGTATTTTTTTGTCAATGGCAGTGATAATTCTAAAAAAAATATTAATAACTAATAATAATATTTTAACGGTATGGGCCTTTACTTTATTTGGAACAGTTTCAAGTTTATTTTTCTATAGTGATGATTGGATATGGCCAAATAATTTAGACTTAGTTTTTCTAATTGCTTCGGGTTTTTTTAGGGTTTACTGCTCAATTTTGTCTTACAAAATCTTTTCAATTAGCAGAAGCCTCTGTTCTTGCTCCTTTAGACTTCACTTCTGTTGTTTGGGCATTTGTCATCGGTTATATTTTTTTTGGTGAGTTTCTCTCGAAAGAGGTGCTACTAGGAGGTCCATTAATTTTACTTTCAGTCGGATATATTTTTTATCGTGAAACTGTCCTTCGAAAAAAAATAGTCCTTGGAAGCAATAAGCAATTTTAGAAATTTTTAGACAGATTTAAAATTTTTTGATATTTAATCTTAATGGAATATTTGCACACAATGGTTCGAGTAAGTGATATTGAGCAATCACTTGACTTTTATTGTAATAAATTAGGACTAATTGAATACTCGAGAAAAGAGAGTGAAAAGGGTCGATTTACTCTAATTTTTCTTTGTGCTCCTGATGATAAAGACACTGCTGATAGTAAAAAGAAACCTCTTTTAGAATTAACTTACAATTGGGACAAAGAAGAATACAAAGGTGGCAGAAATTTTGGTCATCTAGCTTTTAGAGTAGATAATATTTATCAAGTTTGTGAAAATCTGATTAAAAAGGATGTTGTGATAAACAGGCCTCCTAGAGATGGATATATGGCATTCATAAAATCACCAGACGGCATATCAATAGAGTTACTTCAAAAAGGTGATAGCCTTGAAATAAAGGAGCCTTGGGCCAGTATGCAAAATAATGGGTCTTGGTAGATTATATTTCTGAGAGTTTTTTTACTAGATCTTCTCTAGTCAGACTACCGTTATTTTGAGCTAATACATCTAAGGCTTTACGTATGATGTCTTCATCTCCTGGTTCCTCAAGATCAGATAATATTATTTCTCTCAGTAATTCTGAATTATCGGATTGTCCGATATCATCTAAAATGTATTGAGCAAAGATTTTGTTTCTTGAATTTCTTTTTTCAAATTCTGTTTGCTCTTTTTGGCTTTGCTCTGCTTCAAAGGCTTTTTGTCTGTCTTTAAATTTGTCCATAATTCATTATTTCATAGTTGGCATGTTGAGTGAAGCCCCTGCGACATCATCTGGCCATCTCGATGTTATTGTCTTACGTTTGGTATAAAAATTAATCCCTTCTTCTCCGTGCATTCCATGACCACCAAATATTGAACCTTTCCAGCCACCAAAAGTATAAAAAGACATTGGAACTGGAATTGGAATGTTTATCCCAACCATTCCTATTTGGACATTTTTCATAAAATTTCTCGCTAATGAACCACTTGATGTATAAATAGAAGTGCCATTGCCAAACTGATGTTTATTAATCAGTTTTATAGCCTCTTCAAAATTATTCATGTTAAGGACAGATAAAACAGGGCCAAAAATCTCTTCTTTGTATATAGTCATACCATCAGTAACATTATTAAATATTGTAGGACCAACAAAATTACCATTTTCATAACCTTGAAGACTAATTCCTCTTCCATCTAACTCTAATTTTGCACCCTCTTGAACACCTTTTTCAATATATGATAGAACTTTTTGTTTGTGTTCCTTTGTAATGAGAGGTCCCATTTCACTTTGTGGGTCTAAAGACTCCCCAACTTTGATTTTACTTGCCTTCTCCTTTAGCAAATCCATAAATGGTTTTTGAATATTTCCAACAGGCATAGCAACTGATGTTGCCATACAACGTTCACCAGCAGATCCAAAAGCTGCTCCAATTAGTCCATTTACTGCATCCTCTAAATTCGCGTCTTCCATTATAAGCATATGGTTTTTAGCACCACCAAGAGCTTGAACTCTTTTATTTGTTTTTGAACACTCGGTGTAAATGTACTTAGCAACAGGTGTTGAGCCAACAAAACTTACTGAAGAAATATCTTCACACTGAAGTATTAGATCTACAATATTTTTATCGCCATTTACGACCGTGAGGACGTTATCAGGTAGACCAGCTTCACTCATTAATTCTGCAAGTTTTAAAGAGCATTGAGGAACTTTCTCAGAGGGTTTTAACATAAAGGCATTTCCACATGCTATAGATAATGGAAACATCCACATTGGAACCATAGCTGGGAAATTAAATGGTGTAATACCAGCACAAATTCCCAAAGGCTGCTTAATATCAAACAAATCTACGTTTGTTCCAACGTTAATTGAGTGATTTCCTTTCAATAAATGAGGAATACCACATGCAAAGTCAACTACTTCTAGACCTCTCTGCAAAGATCCTTTAGCATCAGAAAAAACCTTGCCATGTTCTTCAGATATTATTTTTGCTATTAAATCAAAATTTTTTTCAATTAAATTTTTAAATTTAAATAAAATTTCACCTCTTTTCGTAATTGGTGTATTAGCCCATAAAGGTTGTGCTAATTTCATTTTATTGATAATTTTTTCAAACTCATCTTTTGTTGTTTTTGGAACATGCGCATATTCCTCACCCGTACTAGGTTTATATAATTTTATGAAATCTTCTGAATTACTAGATATTAATTTAGAGTCAGAGAAGTTTTCAATTATTTTCATGTGATGTTTTTAATATTAAATTTGTTTTTAGTAAAGATAATTGATTTATTTTAGTAAGTTTGATAATATTGACCTTTAAGGGGTGCTGAAAGGCTGAGAAAGGTAATACTTAACCCTCGAACCTGATCCAGGTAATTCTGGCGTAGGAAGTTTCCCTTAAATACTTTTAAAACAAGAGTAAATTAGATGGAAATTCTTTTTTTAATTTTATTTGGATTAATTTTTACTGCGTCATTCTTTTTTTTGAAAAAAAATGAATTATCAGATGATAAATTCGTTATTAAAAATAAATATAACTTATTTTTTTCAATATCTTCTTTTGTATCTTCTGCATTGGGTTTTTGGATAATATTTTCGCCTGCCGCAGCAGCTACTTGGGGCGGAATGGGTAATGTGATTGGTTATGCTCTTGGAGCTGCGATGCCTTTAGTTTTATTCATCTTTATAGGAAAATATGTAAGAAAGGTTTTTCCAAACTCAACAGGCTTTCACGATTGTATCGAAAATCGGTTTGGCAAGAACTTATCCCACTTTGTTATAATAGTCTCGTTAGTTTATATGACAGTTTTCTTAATAGCTGAAATTACAGCTATCTCAAAGTTCTTTAATTTTTTAAATGATACACCTTATTGGATTTCTTCAATGATAATTATATTAATTGCTTTATCGTACGTTCTAATTGGAGGATTGTCGGCAACAATATTCACCGATTTAATTCAATTCATATTCATTATAGGAATTTGTTTGTTTTTAGTTTTTAAAATTCCATTCCAAGACTTTTCAAATAACTCTTCATTTATGATCGAAAATGCACATTTATTTGATTTTAATAATCAATTCCTATGGATAACAGGTTTGACTTTTTTAATAGCAGTTACATTTACCAATCTTTTTCACCATGGTAATTGGCAAAGAATTTATGCTGCTAAAGATAATAAAACACTTAGTATTGGTTTAGTTATATCTGCTTTAATTATATTTATAATTGTTTATTTCATTGGATACTCTGGACTAGTTTCAATCTCACTTTACGCAATGGACGATCCTGATTTAACATTTGTGAAACTTTTCGGTTTACTCGAGACTTCATTTATAAAATACATTTTTGTAATATTAGCTACTTCCCTAGTATTGAGTAGTATTGATACATTAATAAATGCGATAAATTCTCAGATTGTCTCCCTGAGCACAAGTTACTCCTTAAAATCCTCTTCAAATTTATACTTTGTTATTGTTTTCTTGGTGGCAGTTTTCATACTATCTTCACAAGGCTACAATGTCTTATACGTGTTCTTAATTGCCGATTTAATTTGTTGTTGTTTAGTTTTACCTTTTTTGTTGGGATTATTTGGTTTTAATATCACTACTAAACAAATATACATAATTTCTTTTTTGAGCTTACTACTGGGAGTATTAATATTTCCTGACCCCTCTTATAGTAAAAATATATTGAGTGATTTTTTAAATATTAATTTCACATTTATTAATAACTATAAATTATTCTCATCATTTTTAGTGCCAATTCTATTTTCAACAATATTGACACTTTTGATGAAAAAGAAAGGTATATAATGGAGCATATTTATAATGATTTAAAAAATTTAAGAGATAAAGGAGCGCTTGTACATTGTATTACAAATTACGTGGCAATGAACATAAACGCTAATATTCTTCTCTCTATCGGAGCATCTCCTTTGATGTCTCATGCAACAAATGAACTTAAAGAAATAGCTGCTATATCGTCTTGTCTTGTTAATAATATTGGAACGTTAGACGATAATTGGAGGCCTAGCTTTTTAGAGGCTTCTAAATATTATGTTGAACAAGAAAAACCAATCATATTAGACCCTGTGGGTTCAGGTGCGAGTAAGTTAAGAACACAAACTTCTCTTGACATTATTAAAAGCTCTAAAAAATTAATCATTAGAGGGAACGCATCTGAAATTCAATCACTAGTAGATCAAAATAAAATATCCTCAAAGGGAGTTGACTCATCAATTGAAAGTCACGCAGCTATTGAGTCTGGAAAAATTTTATCTAACGAGAATAATTGTGTTGTATTCATAAGCGGTAGTGATGACTTTATTATCTATGAAGATAATGTCACTAAAATTTCAAATGGATCGAATGTAATGACGAAGGTTACAGCTATTGGTTGCTCTTTATCGTGCATTGTAGGAGCATTTGCTGCTGTAGGTGAAAGTTTATATAAATCTGCGATAAGCTCAGCGGCTATTTTTTCAATCGCAGGAGAGCTCGCAGCATCAAAATCAGAGGGGCCAGGAGATTTCCAAGTAAATTTCTTGAACAAATTAAATAATATTACAGAAAAAGAAATTTTAGATAATTTAAAGATTACTAGTGTTTAAATTTTGTTTTGTTACTGATGATAAACTTACACCATTAAGTAAGTTGGATAATTATTTGAAAATAATATTTGAGAGTAAGGTCGATTGTATTCAATTAAGGTTTAAAAATTTAAAAACAATTGATTTATACAACTTAGGAAAAGATTTAAAAAAAGATTGTGTTAAATTTAAAAAAACTCTCATTGTTAATGATCGTGTGGATATTGCAAAATCTATAAATGCTCATGGTGCACATGTTGGTATGGATGATTTACCCTATAATCAAGCTAGAAAAATATTGGGAAGAAAATCTATAATAGGAGTTTCAGCAAGTAATAAAAATGAATTCATAAAGGTAAAAAAGTTAAAGGGAGTTGACTACATAGGTGTTTCAGCCTTCTCGTCTAATACAAAAAAAGAAATGAAAAATTATTTTGGTTTAAGCGGGCTTAAAATTTGTGCTAAAGCTACAAAAATTCCTTTAATAGCAATAGGAGGAATCAATATTAGTGATGTAAATAGTATACTTAAACTAAAAATCCATGGTGTTGCTATGATATCCTCTTTATTAAAAGGTAATATTAAAAAGAATTGTATGGATGTAAGTAAAATTTTTTCAAGTTATGAAAAGATATAAAACTGTATTAACAATTGCAGGATCTGACTCATCAGGAGGGGCAGGTATCCAAGCTGACATTAAAGCTATAACATACTTTAAATGTTATGCGATGTCTGTAATTACTGCTTTAACTGCACAAAATACTCAAGAGGTCAAAAGTATTATTAATACAACCCCAAAGTTCATAAGAGAACAACTTAATACGACGTGTAGTGATATTAAACCAGACTCAATAAAGATTGGTATGTTAAGTGATAAAAAAATTATTCAAGAAATTTCAAAATTTATTGACAACTATAAAATATCTAAAGTTGTTTTAGACCCTGTTATGGTTTCAACATCTGGTTATTTACTCTTAAAGAAAAGCGCTATATCAAGTTTAACTAAAAACCTTATAACAAAATCTATGATAATTACTCCTAATTTGAAGGAGGCAGAAATTCTTACAAATACCAAGATTAATAGTAAAGATGATATGATTAATGCAATTCAAATTTTAGAAAAAATTGGCGCTAAGGATATACTGATCAAAGGTTTAATTAAAAATGGAAAAATATTCGACTGTCTATTTATAAAAAAAAATAAAAAAATTCACTTTTTTGAGTCTAGTATCATTAAAAGTAAAAACACACATGGAACTGGGTGTACTTTATCGTCAGCAATTGCTTCGAATTTAGCTTTAGGTGAAGATATTTTAAATTCTGTCAAAAAATCAAGAAATTATATAAAAAGAGCCATAATTAAAGGAAGTTTATATAAAATTGGTAAAGGTAGCGGCCCAGTTTACCATTTTTAACTTTAAATTTAGAAAAATTGCTATAAAAAGTTTACCAATATTTAGGCTTACTATTTGAATACTAATTAAAAAAATTTCATAAAATTTTTAACTATGTTTGGATACGCTAAATATTTACTACTTAAGATTAAGAAAGGACTATAAATGGCTACAGGAACAGTGAAATGGTTTAACCCAAAAAAAGGATATGGGTTTATTGCCCCTGATGGAGAAGATAAAGATATCTTTGTCCACATCACAGCTGTTCAACAAGCAGGTTTAGACCGCCTCGATGAAGGCGACAAAGTCGAATTTGAAGTTGTTGAAGACAAAGGCAAATCCAAAGCAGATCAGTTAAAAAAAGTTTAATTGATTTTGCGAATACTTTTTATTTTATCGTAGGCTTGATTTATCTCGGATAGTCTGTCTTCAGATTTAATGATTAATTCGTGAGGAACACCCTGTGCCCTTAATTGGTCAGGGTGTAACTCTTTGCTTAGCTGTATCCATCTCTTTCTAATTTCACCATCAGAAAAACTTTTTTCAACTCCTAAAATTTTGTATGGATCAATTTGTTTATCCATCCAAATAGTTTTTATGCTTTCATATTGAGCTTTATTTAGTCCAAAATAATCAGAACAATTTTGAATAAATACTATCTCTGAGTCGCTGATTTCACCATCAGCCTCTGCGATATAAAAAAGTAAATTTAAAATTTGCTCCAAAACTTGAGGCTGTCCACGAAATAGCATTCCTATTTGTTGAGCATATTGATGATAGTCATCAGAGCTTTTTTTAGCTTCATTAAATATTTTGCTAACATCGCTTTGAAAATCAGGAGGTATTTTAAATTTTTCTTTAAAGGCGCTTATTTCATCAGTTGTAACTTGACCATCTGCTTTAGCCAGTTTAGCTGCTAAAATAATTATACCTATCGTTATAATTTCTTGTGGTGAATTAGAGGCTATATTAGAGTCAGATTTTTGGTTTCGAATACGATCAACACTGTGACCCGCTATTACACCTAACATAGCTCCGATTGGCCCCCCAAGAGCAAAACCAAAAGTCCCAGCTAAAAGTTTTCCCCATATACTCATCTAAAATTTATTTTTTATAAGTCTTATTAATTATTTAAGCCATTCGTTAGTTTTGTTAATGTCCTTAAGACTGCTTTCTGTGCCATGAGAAAAATGTTTGCTCATATCAGGGTAATATTTATAAGAAATTGGTTTTCTACCCATAGCAACTGCCATTTCTCTTACATGATGAGGGTCGGCACCGCAACAAATACCAATAAAATTTACATTGATGTCCATACATTGTTTGGTGAATTCAGCCATTTCAAACCTGTTACATGTTAATCCATCAAGAGCAATATGAGAAACATTACCATCTAAACAATTACAATTTGGATCCTCTATATACATGTGTGTTGGGAATTCTTCAGTGGTTCTATATGGAACAGGTAATGCAGCCACATGGCATGAGACTTTTTCTCTAATGCTTGGCAGCAGTTTCATTGTCATTTCAGGGCCACGATAACAATTAAGGCCAACTACGTCAGCACCATGGTCTTCCAAAATTTTACAGGCCTCTGCAGCACTATGGCCTTCTCTTGTTTTGTCACCTTTAGGTATAGCAAGATTTACGACAGCTATTAAACCTGCATTTTTAATTTCCTTTAATGCTAATTTAGCCTCCTCAGTCCAATTAATTGTTTCAGCAATAATAAAATCAACATTGGCTTCTTTTGCCCAAGCTATTTGTTCTTCAAACATTTTTTGACAATCAATGTGAGATTGTTTGTCATCAGGGTCATAAATATTAGTATTAGCTACATTACCAGCTATCATTAAATCTAACTGGGGAAATTCAGCTGCAGCATTTTTTGCAATTTCTAATGCATTTTTTTGAAGAGGTTCTAATAATTCTTCCTTCCCAATCAAACGTAACTTTTCTCTGTGACCGTAATAAGTAAATGCTTGAACAACATCACTACCCGCTCTAATAAACTCTCTGTGAAGTTGAGTTACCACTTCTGGATTCTCAAGAACAACTTCAGGTACGTAAGTTCCTGCTTGTAAATATCCTCTTCTCTCCATGGCAAAAAGATAGCCTTCTGCACACAAAATAGGTCCTTCATTAAGTCTATGTATTAGATCCATCCTACCTCCCAAATAATATGAAGATTATTATAGCTTTTAAAAAAAATTCTATAAAAAAATTTTAAAATATTTTTAGATTTTACCCATAGAAAATTATTCAAAGATCAGTATGTTTTAGTCAAATGGAATTTGAAAATAAAATTAAGAGTCTTCCAATATGGAAAAATCTTGAAAATATTGAACCTTTAGAGGGAGGAATTACAAACCTTAATTTCCTGGTATCAGACTCTGGCTCTAAATCAGTTGTTAGATTAGGGTCTGATATTCCAGAACATTTAGTTTATCGATCAAACGAAATTATTGTTAGTGAAGCAGCCTATCAAATAGGGGTATCTCCAAAATTAATTTATAATGAACCTGGAGTATTAGTCTTAGAATTCATTGAAAGTAAAACTCTTGAACCAAAAACTGTAAGAGAAAATTTAAATAAAATTGTTCCGATCGTAAGAAAAATTCATGATGAAATACCTAATAAGCTATCAGGTCAGCCTCAAATTTTCTGGGTTTTTTATGTCATAAAGTACTATTCAAATTACTTATTAAATAATAATAGTTCTTACATTTCATTAATTCCAAGTTTATTAAAAAAAGCAGAAAAGTTAGAAAAACTTTCCTCTCCAAGAGAAATTGTATTTGGTCATAATGATTTATTGGCTGCAAATTTCCTTGATGATGGCTCTAAAATATGGGTAGTAGATTGGGAGTATGGTGGTTTTAATGATCCTTTATTTGATATAGGAGGTTTATCTTCTAATAATGATTTAGATGAAAATCTAGAAAACGAAGTTTTAGAAATGTATTTTAAAGAAAAACCATCAAAAGATTTAATAATTAAATATAACGCAATGAAAACCGCAAGTTTATTAAGAGAGACAATGTGGAGTATGGTCTCTGAGATCACCTCTAAGATAGAATTTAATTATGTTGAATATACTTCAGATAATCTCAAAAAATTTGAGGAGTCATTTGATAAACTATAATGGTAGATAGTTCAAAAATTGTAGTAATTGGGGGCGGTATAGTAGGTTGTTCTACTGCATATCACTTAGCTGATTTAGGACATGAAGTTGTACTTATTGAAAGTGGTAAATTAACCTCTGGTAGTACATGGCATGCTGCTGGACTAGTTGGCCAATTAAGAACAAATGCAAATATTACTCAATTATTAGGATATTCTGTTGATCTGTATGACAAGCTTGAAAAAGAAACAGGATTAGGAACAGGATGGAAGATGAATGGTGGATTGAGACTAGCTTGTAATAAAGAGAGATGGCAGGAGGTTTTAAGACAAACTACTACAGCTCATTCATTTGGTTTGGAGATGGAGCTACTTACTCCAAAAGAGGCTCAAGATTTATGGCCTATTATGAATATAGATGATGTTTATGGAGCAGCTTTCCTTCCTACAGATGGACAAGCAAATCCGACAGATATTTCACAAGCATTGGCTAAAGGAGCAAGAAACAAAGGAGCAAAAATATTTGAGGAAACTAGGGTATCAAAGGTAATTATAAATAATGGCGTAATTGAAGGTATTGAAACATCTAAAGGTAAATTAAAGTGTGAAAAAATTGTTTGTTGTTGTGGTCAGTGGACTAGACAATTTGCACAAGATGTAGGTGTTAATGTCCCTTTAGTATCTTTTCAACATCAATATTTGGTAACTGAAAAAATAGAGGGTGTTAAATCAGACCTTCCTACTTTAAGAGATCCTGATAGGTTAATTTATTTTAAAGAGGAAGTTGGAGGCCTTGCAATGGGAGGGTATGAACCAAATCCTTTATCATGGGCTGAAAAATCAGTCCCAGAAGATTTTCATTTTTCACTTTTAGACTCAAATTACGATCATTTTGAACAAATAATGAATAATGCTCTTGGAAGGGTTCCTAGTCTTGAAACTGCTGGAGTCAAAGAATTAATAAATGGACCAGAGAGTTTTACACCAGATGGAAACTTTATTTTAGGTGAGAGTCCTGAATTAAAAAACTTTTATGTTGGTGCAGGTTTCAATGCATATGGGATAGCTGCTGGAGGTGGAGCAGGTATGGCACTTGCAGAATGGGTAGCCAATGGAAGACCACCTTACGATTTATGGCCAGTTGATATAAGAAGATTTGGAAAACCCCATCAAGATTTGGAGTGGGTAAGAAAAAGAACTTATGAGGCCTATGCTAAACATTACACTATGGCATGGCCTTTTGAGGAAAACTCCTCAGTGAGAGAATTTAAAAAATCTCCAATTTATGAAAAACTTAAAAACTCAAATGCATGCTTTGGTGAAAAAATGGGTTGGGAGAGACCTAATTGGTTTGCACCAAAAGGAAGTGAGCCTAGAGATATTTATTCCTTTGACAGACAAAATTGGTTTCAATTTGTTGGAAATGAAGTAAAAGCCGCAAGAGAGAGCGCTGTTCTAATTGATCAAACATCTTTCGCTAAGTTTATTGTATCAGGTAAAGATTCACTACAAGCTTTAGAGTATTTGTGTGCAAATAAAATTGACAGACCAATTGGTTCGACAATCTATACCCAAATGTTGAATGACGATGGTGGAATTGAATGTGATTTAACAATAACAGTCTTAGATAAAAACACCTTTTATATCATTACCGGAACAGGTTTTATGACCCATGACTATGATTGGATAATTTCAAATATTCCAAATAATTTAGAAGTAGAAGTTAAAAATATAACATTTGATAATTCAGTTTTTTCATTAATGGGACCAAATTCTAGAAAAATCCTTCAAGGACTAACAAATACAGATTTATCAAATGATAATTTTCCATTTGCTACATGTAAAAAAATCAAAATTGCATCAAAAGATGTTTATGCGATTAGAATAACCTATATGGGTGAGTTAGGTTGGGAGCTTCACTTCCCAATAGATTTTTCCTCAGAAATTTATTCAAAGATAATGGAATATGGAAATCAATTTGGACTAATTAATGCTGGATATCGATGTATAGAGAGTTGTCGTTTAGAAAAGGGCTACAGAGCTTGGGGTTCAGATATTGGGCCGGACCATACTCCTCTTGAGGCTGGACTAGGATGGGCAACAAAAATTAACTCTGATAAAGATTTCATAGGAAAAAAAGCATTGTTAAATCAAAAATCAAAAGGTTTGAAAAAGATTTTTGCAGGTTTTACATGTGATGATCCAAATCAAATACTTTTAGGAAGAGAAACTATATTTAGAGATGGTGAACAAGTAGGTTGGTTATCAAGTGGGGGTTACGGATACACTATAGGCAAATCTATTGGTTATGGTTACATAAGAAGTAAAGATTTTATTGATCAAAACTTTGTAGAAAGTGGTAATTACGAATTAGAGATAGCTACTAAAAAAGTTCCCTGCAATGTGCATCTTTATCCTATCTATGATAAAGAGATGATTAAGATTAAATCTTAAGCTCTTTTATTTTTAAAAAAGCGTATTTTGTAACAATATTTTGTGTTTTATTTGTATTTAAAATCTCTAAAATTTGTTTTTTTTTCATCGGGATTACCTTTATATATTCTCCCTCATTAGGATTAAAAATTTTAAAGTTTGTAACTCTAGGTATGTATGCAAGATAGATATCAGTAATTTCTTCTAAAATATCTGGAGCAATAATAAGTGACTCCAACTTTTTTACCGAAATAGGTTTGACACCAAGTTCCTCTTTAATTTCTCTAATAATAGCTTGTCTACTTGATTCTTTCTTGTTAATCCCACCAGCTACTATTTCCAGAGGGTAGGGTGAAAATTTATTAAAAAAATAATTTGGTCTCATCTGTCTTATGAAATAAAAAACTTGATCTTGTTTATTAAAACAAATAGCTGAGACACTATTTCCATTATAAATGTAGTTTTCTCTTACCTCTTTAAAATCAAGTTTATTAGTATATTTAATAAATAATTCATAAATGTTTTTATAGATCTTCCTCTTCTTAATATTTGTCATAGTTTTTGGATCTTGTAAGTTATTTAACTTAGTTTATTTTATTGGAATTCAAATGAAAGTTTTAGTTGCTGTTAAAAGGGTCGTTGATTACAAAGTGCAGATTAGAGTAAAAAGCGACAATAGTGGAGTAGAAACCCAAAATGTTAAAATGTCTGTTAACCCACCAGATGAAAATGCCATTGAAGAGGCAGTAAAGCTTAAGGAACAGGGTCTTGCAAATGAGATAATATCTGTATCAATTGGAGATGATAAATCCCAAGATGTTTTAAGAACATCCATGGCTATGGGAATTGATAGGTCTATATTGGTTAAGAGTCAAAACTCTTTAGAGCCATTAGCAGTTGCTAAAACACTTAAAATAATTATTGATAAAGAAAAACCAGATCTCGTTTTAATGGGCAAACAAGCTATAGATGATGACTCAAATCAAACAGGTCAGATTTTATCTGCATTATTAAATTGGCCACAAGGATGTTTTATTTCAAATTTAAAAATTGAAAATAATAAAGTTTTTATATCAAGGGAGATAGATGAAGGTATTGAAAACCTAGAAACTTCACTTCCAGCTGTTTTAACATGTGATTTAAGATTAAACACACCAAGGTTTGCCTCTCTTCCAAATATAATGAAGGCTAAAAAAAAACCTCTTGAGACAATTGATATTGACACTCTTGGAATTGATACATCATCAAAAATTAAAACTTTAAAAGTAATTGAGCCTCCAAAAAGAAAAGCAGGGATTATGGTTAATGATGTTAAAGAATTGGTTCAAAAACTAAAATACGAGGCAAAAGTAATTTAAATGTCTGTACTTGTAATAGCGGAACATGATAACAAAAATTTAAAATCATCAACTCTTAATACTATTAGTGCTGCCGAAAAATTAAGCGAAGATATTCATCTTTTAATTTTAGGGAATAAAATTGAAGATCTTGCTAAAAGTTCAAAATCAATACAATTAGTGAAAAAAGTAATTATTTGTGATCATGAGAAATTAGAAAATCAAATACCAGAATTATCATCTCCTATAATTTCTAATTTAGCTGAAAACTATTCACACATTTTAGCACCCTCTAGTACATTTGGAAAAAACCTGCTACCTAGAGTATCTGCTCAGTTAGATGTCACGCAAATAAGTGATATAATAGGCATAGAGTCCGAAGATACTTTTATCAGACCTATTTACGCGGGAAACGCTATTTCTTATGTTCAAACTGATCAAAAAATTAATTTAATGACTGTCAGGCCCACTTCTTTCGAAAAATGTGAAGAAGCAGGTGGTGATGCTGCTGTAGAAAATATTAATTTCATTGACTCAGAGGTTAAAACAACATTTGTAAGTAGAGAAGTATCAAAGAGTGACAGACCTGAATTGGGTAATGCTCGAGTGGTTGTATCTGGAGGTAGAGGACTAGAAAACTCTGATAATTTCAAACTTTTATATGATTTAGCTGATAAACTTAATGCAGCTGTTGGAGCGTCGAGAGCTGCTGTTGACTCAGGATATATTGGCAATGAATACCAAGTCGGACAAACTGGTAAAATGGTTGCCCCTGAGCTTTATATTGCCGTAGGTATATCAGGTGCAATACAGCATTTAGCGGGTATGAAAGAAAGTAAAGTCATAGTCGCTATTAATAAGGATTTAGAGGCACCAATATTTAATATAGCTGACTACGGACTTTCTTCGGATTTATTTCAAGCAATACCTGAAATTATTAAAGAGTTAGATCTACTTAATCAGATAGAATCGTAATATTTAATATATAATCAATATTATGAGCGAAGTGCAGAGAGAAGAATTAAATTACGATGTGGTAATAGTTGGAGCTGGTCCAGCTGGTCTATCAACAGCAATTAAACTAAAACAACTCGATACGAATTTGTCTATTTGTTTACTAGAAAAAGCATCTGAAGTCGGTGCTCATATTTTAAGTGGTAATGTTTTTGAAACTAAGGCTTTAGATGAACTCATTCCAAATTGGAAAGAACTTAATAGTCCAATCAAAACATCAGTAACATCAGAAGATTTTTTATTTTATACAAAAACTAAAAGCATGAAGGTGCCAAACTTTTTTTTACCAAATGTTTTAAAAAATCATGGAAATTACATAATTAGCTTATCTAATCTTTGTAAATGGTTAGGTGAATTTGCCGAAAACTTAGGAGTAGAGATTTTTCCAGGATTTGCAGCTAGTAAATTACTTTATGATAATGATCAAAAGGTAGTTGGTGTTCAAACAGGTGATATGGGTTTAGACAAAGATTTTAAACCTAAAGATAATTATGAACCTGGGATTAATATCAAAGGTAAAGTTACAGTTTTATCAGAGGGATGTAGAGGTCACCTGGGGAAAGAGGTTCTTAAAAAATTTAATTTAGACTCCAACAACAAATCTCCTCAACAATACGGTATAGGCTTTAAAGAAATTTGGGAGATCAACTCTGAAAATCATAAACTTGGTAAAGTTTCACATAGTGTGGGATGGCCTCTTGAAAGTGATACATATGGAGGTAGTTTTTGTTATCATGCTGAAAATAATCAAATATACCTAGGTTACGTAATCGGTTTGGATTATAAGAATCCATACCTTTCTCCTTATGATGAATTTCAACAGTTTAAAACTCACCCTGATATCAAAAAATTATTAGATGGTGGTAAAAGAATTTCTTATGGGGCAAGAGCTCTAATAGAGGGAGGATTGCAGAGCCTTCCACAAATGTATATGCCTGGGGCATTGTTGATAGGATGTGATGCAGGAACTCTAAATATGCCAAAAATTAAAGGATCACATACCGCAATGAAAAGTGGAATAATTGCTGCAGAAGTCATAAATGATCACATAAATAGCAATAAAGAACTGTCAGAGTATGAGTCAAAATTTAAAAACTCATGGGTATTTGAAGAATTATACAAAGCAAGAAATGTAAAGCCCAGTTTTCAATGGGGCCTGATACCTGCAATGATTTTTACTGGATTAGATCAAAAAATATTTGGAGGTAAACTTCCCTTTACCCTTCAACATAAGCACGCTGATCATGAATCTTTGATCCCAGCTAAAAAAGCAAAAAAAATTACCTATCCTAAATATGATGGTGTTATTACTTTTGATAAACCCAGCTCAGTTTATCTATCAGGAACTAACCACGCAGATGATCAACCTAACCATTTGTTACTTAATGATAAAGATCTGTCAACTAATTTTACTATTGAAGAATACGATGAACCTGCCCAAAGGTATTGCCCTGCAGGTGTGTATGAAGTTGAATTTGATAATGATCTTCAAAAAAAAATTTTAAAAATTAATTCTCAAAATTGTATTCATTGTAAGACATGCGATATTAAAGAACCTTCTCAAAATATTGAGTGGGTAACTCCTGAGGGTGGGGGTGGACCTATTTACTCTGGGACCTAATTAAAGTCGTATTCAAAGTTTTGCGAAGTTGCATTTATATTTACTAATTTAGCACCATGCTTTATGTGAAAATGTGTTGCAATAGGTGTTAAAGGAGAAAGTGTGATAAAGCGATCTATATTTTTCATCTCATCTTTAACAAGCTTTTTTGTTGTAAAAATAGTTTGTTTACCTGCTCCTCTTTTTCTTGACCAAACAGTATAGGCTACAGCAATGTTTGCGTTTTTTTCATGAAAAGCATTTTTGCTCATTAAGTCTAATTCTTTCATTGTTTGTGGTACATCGTTACAGAATGCTAGACAAATAAACCCTTCGACATCTTCATTAGATTTTAATCCATAAATCTTGCGGCCATACGAGGTGCGAAATTCATTATCAATGTCTGGTCTGATTGGATCTTCGCTAGTATCCACTGAGTCTAACTCAACTAATTCTGCCTTTGAAAGCCAACTAAAAAAATTACTTAATTTATTTTTAAATTTTTCCAAACTACAACCATTGATGCTTCATAGCTAAAACATCCTCATCACCATGTAAAATTATGGAAGCTAAACTATCAATTTTTGGCAAAATACTTGATACATAAATGCTTGATGTAGCTATTTTTGCGTCCAGAAATTCATTATCAATTTCACCTTTATCTTTTAATTCAAGTGATTTTTTGGCAGTTTTAATCATCATCCAACCTCCAAAAATATAACCTAACATCATTAAATAATTTACACTCGATACAGCAGGTCTTTTTTTATTGTTAGATGTAGAAACAATGTGCTCAACAACTTTTTTTGCAGAGTCAATTGAACTATCCATTTTTTTACATAACTCTTTTAATCGATCTGAACTCGCAGATGCTTCTGTATCAGTTTTAATTTCATCAATTAATTCTAATATGCTTTTACCATTGTCTCGAAGCGTCTTCCTAAAAACTAAATCATTTGCTTGAATTGCAGTTGTGCCCTCGTATATGGGGAGAATTCTAGCATCTCTATAATGTTGTGCGATACCTGTTTCTTCAATAAAACCCATACCACCATGAATTTGAATAGCATTTGATGTAATCTCAAGTGACCTTTCAGTCAACCACCCTTTAATAATAGGTATCATTAAAGATGATTTTGTTTCCCAATATTCACTCTCATCTGACTTAGTCATATCCAAAGCAAAAGCTCCATAAATCGCAAGAGCTCTCATAGCTTCGATTTCAGATTTCATGGTCGAGGACAATCGAAGCACATCAGGGTGATGAATAATAGGATCGCCTTTCTGACCATCAATTGGAACTCCTTGAACTCTATCAAAGGCATACATTTTAGATTGTTGATAAGCTCTTTCAGAAACAGCAAGTCCTTGTACTCCAACTGAGAACCTTGCATGGTTCATCATTTCGAACATGATATTTAAACCCTGATTTTCTTCTCCAACCAAATAACCAATTGCTCCATCTTTTTCACCAAACTGTAAAACTGCAGTAGGAGAACCTTTAACACCAAGTTTTTTTTCAATAGACAAGCAGGTTACATCATTTTTTTTGCCAATACTGCCGTCATCATTTGGAATAAATTTAGGAACAAGAAAAACAGAAATACCTTTATTACCCTCTGGCGCTTCAGGTGTTCTTGCTAAAACCAAATGAATAATATTCTCAGATAAATCATGTTCCCCATAGGTAATATAAATTTTTTGTCCATAAATTTTATAATGACCATTTTCTTTTATAGCTTTAGTTTTAATCGTAGACAGGTCTGTTCCGGATTGTGGTTCAGTTAAATTCATTGTACCTGTCCAATGACCTGATGCTAATTTTGGTATATAAAAGCTTTTTTGATCTTCTGATGCTGATTTTTGTAAAGCATATATCAGACCTTGTGTTAATAGGTGGCAAAGCGCCAATGACATATTAGAACTATGCCAAATCTCATTAACAGCGGCAGATAAAGTTACTGGTATCTGTTGACCACCAAATTTTTCTTTGGCCTCTAAGCCAAACCACCCACCATCTCTTAAACTCTCATAAGCTTCTTTGTAGCCTTTAGGAGTTACGACTTCACCATTATCGAGTCTTTTTGAGCCCTCATGGTCTCCTGAAAGGTTACAAGGGTCTAACACTTCAGAAGCTATTTTTCCTGCCTCTTCAAGAACAGCTTCAACTAAATCATCAGAGAATTCAGAATAATCACTAACTTTATTTAGTTTGCCTAAATCTATAAGATTTTTAATTACAAAATTTAAATCTTTAATTGGAGCCTCGTACATGACTTATATATATACTTTTCTTAAGTTCCTGCCTAAAGAAATTAAAATCTCGTGTTCATTAGTCCCAGTTTCGTATGCAATTCTCTCATATCGTTGATTACATCCAATTATTTCTACAGGTTTGCCCAGATACAATTTGTTATTGGGAACTTTAGACACATCAATCGTGATCAAATCCATTGAAACTCTTCCTAAAATTCTACATTGAAATTTATCTATATAAACTGAAGCTTTATTGCTTCCGCTTCTAAGAAATCCATCAGAGTAACCAAAATCTATTGTTGCAACTTTTAAGTCTCTTTTAAGTTTATAAGTTTGGCTGTAGCCAATTGAATTTCCTTTTCTGACATTTTGAACTTGTAATATAGGTGAGTAAATACTCATAACCTGTCTTAAGTTAAATCTTTTTTTAT
The DNA here is from genome assembly GCA_003216195.1 of Pelagibacteraceae bacterium AG-404-P08. Taxonomy (GTDB): domain Bacteria; phylum Pseudomonadota; class Alphaproteobacteria; order HIMB59; family HIMB59; genus HIMB59. The sequence continues at coordinate 42,408 of QCJF01000007.1, read as the reverse complement.
AGAAAGGATTAATTCCGTATAGACTTTTTCCAGGTCTTACATAATTTAAATGATATTGCTTTCCCAAAAAAATTCCAGATGAATTAGCTATGCTTAGAGGTAAATTAAAATTTTTATTTAGGTCAATAAGTTTATTTAATTGTTTACTTGACTCATTTTTTTTTAAATCATCTGCAGAAGATAGGTGAGACATTAAAAAAATAATATTCTTTTTATCGATTAAATTTGAATATTTTTCAAGTTCGCTTGACTGCAATCCGAGACGATTCATTCCAGTATCAATATGCAAAACGTACTTGAGTTTTTGTGAAGTTTTTAATAAAGATAATTGATCGACATTATTTATAATAGGAATTATTTTATATTTTTTTATTTCTTTTAAATCATTGTTTGAAATCACACCCGATAACAAGTAAATATTTATATTCTTAAAATTTTCTCTCAGCTTGATAGCATCATCTAACCTAGCAACATAAAAATCTTTACACTTATTCGTTTTTAATATTTTACAACATTCCAAAAGGCCGTGCCCATAACCATCACCTTTTATTACACTTATAATCTTTGAATTACCTGACAATTTGTCGATTTGCCTGTAATTATGCGACAGATTTTCTTTGCTCACAAAAATCATTTTTTTATTGATTTTTTGGTTTTTTTTAAAGACTAGTTGTTTCATATTATGGATTTTAAGGCTTCAACCTTGTTGTCTTATGCCCTATATTACAATTACTATTATAATAGATATAGGAGGAGTAAATGAAAAAATTTATTTCATTATTTTACGCTCTAGTCCTGTTTGCTGGTTTTACAACTGTAGCAAAAGCAGCAGACCCGATTAGAATTCCAGTTCTAAACTGGTCAAGCCAAATCGTTATGGCTAACGTTATGGCACAAGCTTTTGAAGAGCTTGGTTATGATGTAGAATTAGTCCCTGCTGAGTCAGCAACAAGATATGAAGCTGTCAGAGTAGGTGAACTTCACGTTGCTCACGAAACTTGGGAGTCAACAATGGCTCTGCCTTTTTATGAAGCTATGGATAAAGGGGGATTAATTGATGCTGGAAGTCACGACCTTATTACTTTTGAAGAAATGGGCGTTCCTAACTGGGTAATCGAAGATGGATTATGTCCTGGTCTTCCAAGCTGGGAAGCACTTAAATCTCCAGAGTGTGCAGCAAACTTTGCAACACCAGACTCTGAAGGTAAAGGTAGATGGTTAGAAGGTCCTTATGAGTGGCACACAGAAGTTATGCCTAACAGACTTAAAGGTCTTGGTATAGATGATTTATGGATGGTAAAATTTGCAGGTACTGCAGATGCATTATGGGCTGAATTAGAAGCAGCTAAAAAAGAAGGAAGAGGCACAATTATCTTTAACTGGTCTCCAAACTTCACAGATGCAGCTGGTTTTACTTTCATTGAATTTCCTCCATACTTTGAGGGATGTAGACTAGAACAAGGTGGTTCTTTAGAGACTACTGGTTGTGGTTCTCCAAAAGGTTGGCTTAAAAAAGCTGCTCACATTAAGTTCCCAATCACTCATACATCTGCATATAAGTTCTATACAAAAATGGAATTTACAGCACCTAACATCGGTGAAATGGCAAACTACGTTGACAACGAAGGCATGACTCATGCTGAAGCTGCAACTGCATATATTGCAAATAATAGAGATCAAATCGATCTATTTATGAAGTAATATTTCTAATTTGAATTCCTCCCTCTTTTGAGGGGGGAATTTATTTTATTTTAGGAAAGATTAATTTATGTCACCAACTATTAGCTGTTCATCTGTCTATAAAATTTTTGGTAATAACGCTCAGACACTTTTATCTGAAAGTGGAGGGAATGTAGACGCCAAAAAATTTCAAGAAGCAGGGTGCATAGTTGGAGTTAACAATGCTTCTTTTGATGTAAATCAGGGAGAAATGCTTGTAGTTATGGGTCTCTCCGGATCAGGAAAATCAACATTACTAAGGTGTATATCTAGATTAACAGACGCAACTTCTGGTAAAATTTTAATTGATGGTGAGGATATTTGCTTAATGAATAATAAGCAATTAATCGAACTAAGAAGAGAAAAGATGGGAATGGTATTTCAAAATTTCGCTCTTCTTCCACATAAAACAGTTTTAGAAAATATTGCTTTTCCGCTTCAAGTAAAAGGAGTCACTACTGAAAATAGTATTCATAAAGCACTTGAAATGGTTGAGCTTGTAGGCCTAAAGGGTAGAGAAAATTACTTTCCAAGAGAACTCTCTGGTGGACAGCAACAAAGAGTTGGAATTGCGCGGTCATTAGCAGTTGAACCTGATATTTGGTTTTTAGATGAGCCTTTCTCCGCGCTTGATCCTCTAATTAGAAAAGAAATGCAAGACGAGTTTTTGAGACTCCAGTCTGTTTTGAATAAAACAATTATGTTTGTCACTCATGACTTTGACGAAGCATTGAGGCTTGCTGACAGAATAGCTATTATGAAAGATGGAATAATAGAACAATTAGATAAACCAGATAATATAGTTTTAAATCCTGCTACTGACTATGTTAGGAAATTTACTGAGGATGTCCCTCGTGAAAAAGTATTGAAGATAGAGTCAATCATGGATGCCTCTGATCCACATGCCTCCGGAGAAATAGCTGTTAAAAAAGATGATATTATAGAAACCGTAGCAGAAAAAATTTTAAATAGTAAAGAAATTATTAAAGTTGTTGATGATAAAAATTCAGTAGTTGGCTCTATAAACCCTTCTAAAGTTATAAAAGTTTTATTCGGTGGATAAGAATTATTTAAATATCATTAGATCTTCAAAACTAGCTCAGTTTGGTATTTTATTAATTGTATTTTTGCTTTTATACAATTTAGTTCCACATAATGAGGGTAACTATTTTTGGAGACTTCCCTCTTTATTAGCTTTCATACCAATTAAGTTAAATGAGATTATATATGCAGCTTTATATGAATGGTTTCCTCTCAAAGTATGGGACCCCATATTTGAAATGTATGAAGAAAAAGCAGCATTTCGTGAATTCACAAAATCTATATCTAAAGGTTTATTATTTTTAATTACTTTTGTAAGAGAACTTTTATTGGGTGGTGACAAAATAATTGATGTTTTTGTTAGTGATGCTTGGCTGAAAGATAATGATTGGATGACATGGCCAGCACTTCCATGGACAGCAGCTACAGTCGGTGCTTTTTTGCTTGGGTTCCAACTTGGTGGTATCAGATTGGCTTTGCTTGGAGGGATAGGATCTTTATATGTATCAATCTTTGGAAATTGGGTACCATCTATACAAACACTCTCTTTTGTTCTAATTACAACACCAATTTGTTTTGTACTAGGTCTATCCTTTGGAATATGGGGATACCTAGATAGAAAAGTTGAGACAGCTTTACAACCAGTACTAAATGTAATGCAAACTATGCCTCAATTTGCATATCTAGTCCCTATTATTGCTTTATTTGGTTTGGGCGATCATGCAGGTTCGATAGCTACTATAGTAATTGCTACCCCACCAATGATAAGAAATACCATTTTAGGATTAAAACGAATTTCACCTGAGGTAGTAGAAGCGGGACTTATGAGCGGTTGTACAAAAACTCAGCTTTTATTTAAAGTATTAATACCAACAGCTAGACGAGATATTTTAAACGGTGTCAATACAGTTATTATGCAATGCCTAGCAATGGTTGTAATTGCGTCTTTCGTTGGTGCAAAAGGACTTGGTCTAAATTTAAAAATTGCCTTAAATAGTTTAAAAATTGGCAAAGCTGCTGAAGCAGGTTTTTGTATCGTCTTAATTGCTGTTATCCTTGATCGATTTACAAAAGCATGGGCGAATAAACAAGTTGATTATTTTGAAAATTTAACTTTTTTTCAAAGATATAAACTCTTAATCATCTTTGGAACCTCAATTTTAATTTTTTCAATCATAGCTTTTATAGCAAATGGTTACTTCGATAAAATTAATTACTTATATGTCATACCTATTGAAAAAGGTTTTACTTTTGCTCACTATATTGATGCTGCTGTTGATTGGGTTTGGGAAACTTTTTTCTATTCTCTCAATTCTTTCAATAAGTTTCTTCTAACTGAAGTTCTAGGTCCTATGAAAAAGGCTTATCTAGGTATGCCAGTAGTTGCCACGTTGACTCTTACTATGGGTGTCGCTTATATCATTGGTGGAATTAGAACAAGCTTATTAGTTGGGGGCATGATGTTATTTATTGCTATGTCAAAATATTGGGACAGAGCTTTAATTACAATGTACATGGCAACATTTGCTGTAATTATGGCATCTCTCAATGGAATAATAGTTGGATCAATATTTGCACAAACTGAGAGGGGGTCAAAAATTATTCTCTCCGTGTGTGATTTTTTTGAAACATTTCCATCCTTTGTTTATTTAATACCTGTTATTTTCTTGTTCAATATTACTGATACCTCAGTGTTAATAGCTGCTATTGTTTATGCTACTGTTCCTGCTACTCGATATACTGTCTGGGGTCTAAATAGTGTCCCACTCTCCTTACATGAAGCAGGCACCATGTCCGGTGTCTCAAGAATACAAAGATGGACAAATATTGAAATTCCCTTAGCTTTCCCGACTATTATGCTTGGCGTTAATCAAACAGTTGTTTTCACTCTTCAAATGGTAATTTTAGGAGCGTTAATTGGAACTGAAGATTTAGGCCAACTTATTTTTGGAGCATTATCAAGAGCTCAAGACGGTCCTGGTGTTGCTATAACACTAGGTTTATTCGTTTCTTTAATGGCTATTTCAGTAGATGTAATTGTGAGAAAATGGGCCGAGGAAAGAAAAAAAGCTCTTGGATTAGCATAGAGAATGATCATCCCAAGAGTTACTCAACCTTATGAACCTGGATTACCAGCTCTTGGTGACGACTTAGAAAATTATTTGGTAATTGGTGGAGGTTCTCTCACATTAAAATTAGAACCAGATGACAAATTTAAAATAATTAATCTAGAAGGCCATCAACAGGCCGAGATTGTATGCTTCAATTCAAAGCGAGAGTGTAATCTATCACCTTTAGGTCTTAATAACGAGCACAACGGACAATTAACAAAAAAAATCCTTACGAGCGAGGAGGAGTCAGCTCAAATAGCACATACTAAATTAAAAAAACTTGGATATGAGGTAGAGTCTATTAATCAATCGATTTTAGTATTTTCTCAAAATTCGCTTTCAGGTTCAATTGAGGAGTTTAAAACAAACGACTCCATTGTTTGTATAATTTCTGCACCAGGCGAAAGTGAAATTACACATGAAAATATTCCTGCATCTGAACTACGAGTAATTGTTCAAAGAAATAAAAAACGTGAAGAGGGGGAATTTTTATTACCAGACCCTTTAATGGATCCTGTTGAAGAAATTTTTGTTAAAAGATATACCGCAATGGCCTATGAGGTAAAAGAAGGAGATTTTATTCAGATAATTGATGTTTATGGAAGACAATGTTCTGACTTTATGGCATTCGACTCAGAGAGTCTTCAAAAAGGCCAAGAGCTCTCAATAGATACAACTAATAGTAGATATCTAATGGGAAGTGCTTTTCCGATGCCAGGTCTCCATTCTAAATATTATGATGAAAATCAAAAGCCCATGGTTGAAGTCTACAGAGACACTGTCGGAAGACATGATACGTTCGGTACTGCATGTACTTCAAAATTTTATGATGATATTGGCTATTTTGGTCATCCAAATTGCTCTGATAATTTCAATTATGTATTAGATAAGTTTACTGTAAGAAAAAGACTAGGTTGGAATGCTATAAATTTATTTTACAACACAGCCATTGATGCAAATAATGCTTTAATTTTTGATGAACCATGGTCTAGACCAGGAGACTATGTGATGTTTAAAGCTCTGAAAAATTTAGTTTGTGTCTCCTCTGCCTGTCCAGACGATGTAGATGCAGCTAATGGATGGAATCCTACTGACATTTTTGTTAGAGTCTATAGACCGAATAGACCTTTTAGTAAAGGAATGGCATTTAGAATGAAAGCAGACTCTGAACCTAAATTAACTAAAGAAACTGGTTTTCACCCAAGAGTATCAAAACTTACTGAAAATATTGTTGAGTACAAAGGCTTCTGGTTAGCTTCTAATTATAACAATCACGGGGCGCACCAAGAATATGAAGCTTGCAGAGAGCGGGCTATCATTATGGATTTATCAGCACTTAGAAAGTTTGAAGTAAGAGGCCCAGACGCTGAAGAACTTTTGCAAATGACTTGCACCAGAAACATCAGAAAACTATCTGTTGGCCAAGTTGTTTATACTGCGATGTGCTACGAGCATGGAGGTATGCTTGATGACGGTACAGTATTCAAAATGACGGATGATAACTTTAGGTGGATTTGTGGAGATGAGTATTGCGGTGAATGGTTAAGAGAAAAAGCAAAGGAACATAACTTTAAGGTATGGATTAAATCTTCTACTGATAATTTACATAATGTTTCTGTCCAAGGTCCAAAGAGTAGAGAAATATTAAAAAAGATAATCTGGACCCCTCCTCATCAAACATCATTGACTGATTTAGAGTGGTTTAGGTTTTCTATAGCTAGGTTAAATACTTTAGATGGAATTCCTTTAATGGTTTCTAGAACTGGATATACAGGTGAACTAGGTTATGAAATATTCTGTCATCCGAGTAAAGCTGCTGAAGTTTGGGATGCTGTAATGAAAGCTGGAGAAGAGTTTGGAATTGTGCCTATGGGATTGGACGCTTTGGATTTAGTTAGAATTGAAGCTGGTTTAGTTTTCGCAAATTATGAATTCGATGATCAAACTGATCCGTTTGAGGCGGGTATTGGTTTTACAGTTCCTCTCAAATCAAAAGAAGATAACTTTATTGGTAAAGAAGCTTTACTTGAAAGAAAGGCAAATCCTCAAAGAAAACTAGTTGGACTTGAGATTGAGGGAAATGAAACTACCGGGCATGGCGACTGTGTTCATCCTTCAAATAATGGAAGGGAACAAGTTGGAATTATAACAAGTGGTATGAAATCCCCTGTACTAAATAAAAATATTGCTCTTTGTAAAATAAATGTCAAATACAGCGAGCTTAATACTGAAGTTGAAATAGGTAAGTTAGACGGTCAACAAAAAAGAATAAAGGCTAAGGTTGTACCTTTCCCATTTTATGATCCAACTAAATCAAGAGTTAAATCCTAATTTTTTTATCTTTTAAATGAGTTCAATTTTTTTAGATAAATCTTCAACTTTACCAATTAGTGATAACAGGTTTGATAAAGGACCTTTTTTTGAATTTTATCATAAAGAAGATAATTCTTATGGCGTATACGCTGATCGCTATTTTCCAATATCTGTTGGAAATAAAATCAAAGATAGTTACTGGAATTTGAGAAGAAAAGCTGTCATGTATGATGTACCTGAAAAACCTATTCAAATAGAGGGACCACAGTCAGAGGAATTTCTTGATAAAATATTTTGTCGCAAAATTAAAGATATGAAAGTAGGCAGGGGTAAATATGCAATTGCCTGTTATGAAAATGGCGGAATATTTATAGATGGTGTACTTTTTAGATTAGAGCAAAATAAATTTTGGTACGTCCAACCTGATGGGCCCCTTGAAACTTGGTTAAAAGCTCATCAAAAAAACTATGAAGTTACTATAACTGACCCTAATTCTCGAGTGATACAAATTCAAGGTCCAATTTCTAAAGATATAATTTCAAAGCTAACAAATGGAGAAATAAACGATGATTTTAAATACTATCAATCAGGTTATTCAAAAATTGCTGATCAAAATGTATATGTCTCTAGAACAGGATGGACTTCTGAATTAGGCTTCGAAATTTATACTCTAGGAAATAAGACTAATTATAAAAAAATTTGGGATACTCTTTGTGAAATTGGATATCCGATGGGTATGACATTTGATGGTCTAGAATCAATGGATATAAGAAGAATTGAAGCAGGCATCCTAGATAACAACACAGATTTTGACTCTTCAATGAATCCTTATGAAATTGGATTAGGCTCTTTAGTTGATTTGGAAAAAGAAAATTTTATTGGAAAAAAAGCTTTAGAATTTTTATCAACAAAATTTGGAAAGAGATTATTTGGTATAACTACCGATAAAGAAATTATTCCAAGAGCAAAAGTTTATTTATCATCAAATGAACAAAAAATTGGATATCTTTCAGCATCAACTTGGTCTCCTACTTTAGAAAAGTATGTGGGCTATGTACGTTTTGACTACCCTGGTGAGTGGAAAGAATTTCAAATTAAAGTTGAGTCTGTTAATGATAATTTAGCTGACTGCGAAATAATTGATTTACCATTTTACGATAAAGAAAAACTCATCCCAAAGGGGATTGACAAAAATATTCCTTAATCTTTATTTTTTTCTTTTCTAAAGAATGGTATTAAAAAAACAAAACAAGCTACAAAGAAAAAAAGACTTCCAAACATAGCCCAGAAACTACCAATACTTGATATTATAAAGCCTACGGCAGAAATAATAAATAAAACCCATCCAATAAAATTAAGAGTATTATTGGACATATAATATTTATTTTGTATCTAAATATGTAGCCATAGAGTCATCCATAGCATCCAACCATGTAGTGTGATGTGAGGGACCAGTGGTGCCAGTGACAGGCGAGGAAAAGGATTTATCTCTATAAGTCAGGATATTTTCTTCCTTATGGTGTTCCCAATCATAAAAATGTTTACGAATTAACTCAAAGTCAATTTTTGGGTAGTCAACAGCAGAACATAAATCCACACAATAATCTGTTTGAAAATCAATCATTTGATAGGCATCCTCTAGAGCCTCTTCCTTTTTAACCCAGTTATCAATATCCTTTGCTAACTCATCAGCTGAAGGCAGAGTTATTTTGTTCATTATTATGTCTCTAACATACCAAGCTTGGGCATCAAACATGTTAAAAGTATGAAACTGATCTTGCATACCAAGATAAAACAAATTTTGATTATTTTGCCATACTACTCCTTTGTATAAGTTTGGAGGATATAGCCTGTTATGAGTTTTTAATTTTAGATCTTCTGGTAAAAAAGGAAAATGATGCAAGTAACCTGTACATAGTATTAAGGCATCCATTTCTTGAACTGTGCCATCTTTAAAAACTGCTTTGTTTCCATCGATCTTATCCATGTAATGTACTTCTTTCATGCCTTCAGGCCAATTGAAACCCATTGGATTGTTTCTATAACCAATAGTAACAGTTTTAGCTCCATATTTATGGCACTGTAACGCTACGTCTTCAGCAGAGTAACTACTTCCGAGAACTACAACGTTTTTATCTCTAAACTCTTCAGCATCTCTGAAATCATGAGAGTGCATTATTCTCCCTGGAAAGCTATTCATTCCCTCATATTCAGGAATGTATGGAACAGAGAAGTGACCAGTCGCAACAACTAATTTATCAAAACTCTCAGTTTTAGTTTGATCGTCTTTTTTATTTCGGTATGTAATGTCAAATCCATTACCATTATCAGCAACAGAGGTAACAGTGGTATTAAACTTTACGTATTTTTTTACATCTGAATTTTCTGCACGACCTAAAATGTAATCTTGAAGGACGGCTCTTGGAGGGAAGGAGGGAATTGGTTTTTTGAAATGCTCATCAAAAGAATAATCTGCAAATTCAAGACACTCTTTTGGTCCATTCGACCAAAGGTATCTATACATACTATTGTGAATTGGATCTCCATATTGGTCAGACCCGGTCCTCCAAGTGTAATTCCAAAGACCACCCCAACTTTCTTGTTTTTCAAAGGCAACAACCTCAGGAATATTTTCGCCTTTACTTTGCGCTTGATGCAGAGATCTTAAAAAAGATAGTCCACAGGGACCTGTACCAATAAGTGCTACTTTTGTCATTATTCTCCTCCGATTTGAATTAATATTAATAATTAAATTTTAATTTCCAATCCATTTTTTGTCATACTCTGTAATAAATACAGGGATAATAAAAATGTTGTTTCATATTATGGAACAGGTTTATTGTAGCATTATATTAGGAATATATATTTTCGAAGAGGTTTAATTGAATCATGCAAAAGTACTCAGTATTTAGTTTAGTAAAAAATGCTTTCACCAACCATGAAAATTGGGAGGTAGCTTGGAAAGACCCTGAGCCTAAAAAAGAATACGATGTCATAATTGTAGGTGGCGGTGGTCATGGTCTTGCAACAGCTTATTATCTTGCAAAAGAACATGGCATCACAAACGTTGCCATACTTGAAAAGGGTTGGATTGGTGGAGGTAATGTTGGAAGAAACACTACCATCTTGAGATCTAACTATATGTTTGACTCAAACGCTCATTTTTATGAGTTTGGCATGAAGCTTTGGGAAACACTTAGCCAAGAATTAAATTACAACGTGATGTACTCACCGAGAGGAATTATAAACTTAGCTCACTCTGATGCGCAAATGAATGCTTACGCTAGAAGAGGTAACTCTATGAGATTAAATGGTATTGATGCAATTCTTCTTGGAAGGGATGATTTAAAAAAGATGATCCCATTTGCAGATTTTTCAGAAACATGTCGTTTTCCCATTCATGGTGGTTTAATGCAACCACGTGGAGGAACTGCAAGACATGATGCAGTTGCTTGGGGATATGCGAGACAGGCAGACTCCATGGGTGTCGATATAATTCAAAATTGTGAAGTGACAGGTTTTGATGTTAACAATGGAAAAATAGAAGGTGTTCAAACATCAAGAGGAAACATTAAAACTAAAAAAGTTGGATTGTGTGTTGCCGGAAGTACTACACTTTTAGCAGACATGTTAAATATGAGACTTCCAATTGAAGCACATGTTCTGCAAGCTTGCGTCTCAGAACCAGTTAAACCTTTACTTCACAACGTAGTTACATTCGGAGCAGGTCACTTTTATTGTAGCCAATCTGACAAAGGTGAAATGGTTATGGGTGGTGATTTAGATGGTTACAATAGCTATGCTCAAAGAGGAAATATGCCAATGATACAGCATGTTTTAACAGGTGGATTGGCTGTCTTTCCAAACTTTAGTAGACTCAAAATGCTTCGAACTTGGGGAGGTATTATGGATATGTCCATGGATGGTTCTCCAATAATCGATAAAACTCATATTGAGGGCGTATATCTTAATTGCGGTTGGTGTTACGGAGGCTTTAAAGCCACTCCCAGCTCAGGATTTGTTTTTGCTCATACAATAGCACAAGATCAAGTACATGAACTTAACTCAGACTTTAACCTTGAAAGATTCCACACTGGAAAAATTATAGATGAAAAGGGTGTAGGCCCTAAACCTTGGATCGGTTAATAGATGTTAGAAATAAAATGCCCTTACTGTGGCAAGCGCTCACAAAATGAATTTTCTTATGGCGGGGATGCCACAATAAAAAGACCTCAACTAGGAGAAGAAATTTCTACCGAGGATTGGGATAATTTTGTTTACTACAGAGATAACCCAAGAGGAAAACACTCAGAACTATGGCATCATGTTTCTGGATGTAGACAATGGTTTAAAGTCTCAAGAGACACCGCTACACATGAAATTTTTGACACTTGTAAAATGAACGAGGACTTTAATGTCTAACAGTTTTAGAACAACCAACTCAACTGGACTTATTAATAAGGATAAAAAAATTAACTTTACATTTAACGGTACTATTTATCATGGCTATGAAGGAGACACTCTTGCATCTGCGTTAATTGCAAATGGTGTTCATTTAGTTGGAAGAAGTTTTAAGTATCATCGACCTCGCGGTTTTTTGGGAGTTGGTGTTGAAGAACCAAATGCAATGGTACAATTGCATGATGGTAATAAATCTGAACCTAATATCATTGCAACCGAAGTTGAGTTAGTTGAGGGATTAAAAGCTAAAAGTCAAAATTGTTGGCCTTCAGTTCAATTTGATATTGGAGAAATCAATAATGTCTTAAATCGTCTTTTTCCTGCAGGTTTCTATTACAAAACATTTATGTGGCCAAAAAGTTTTTGGATGAAAATCTATGAACCATTTATAAGAAAAGCTGCTGGTATGGGTAAAGCACCACTGTTACCTGACCCAGATAGGTACGAACATAATTATGAACACTGCGATGTACTAGTTGTTGGCTCTGGACCATCAGGCCTCGCAAGTGCCCTGGCTGCTGCTAAAAATGGGGCAAGGGTAATATTAGCAGAAGACAAGCCTAATTATGGTGGCTCTCTTCTAACTGACGAAGTTACGATTGGTAACATGTCAGGAAAAGAGTGGGCTAGTGATACCATTTCCCAGCTAAAAAGCATGCCAAATGTAATATTAAAAAAAAGGTCACAAGTTTTCGGATACTATGATCACAATATGACCGTAATGATCGAAAGAGTTAGCGATCATATTGAAAATCCCTCAAAATACACTCCAAGACAAAGGCTACATTATATTAGAGCTGGAGAAGTAATTGTTTCTACTGGTTCTATTGAAAGACCAATATCTTTTGGAAACAATGATAGACCAGGAATAGTATTAGCCTCAGCAGCAAAAGAATATATGAAGGTTTATGAAACATTAGTTGGTAAGAAACCAATTATATTTACCAATAATGATACAGCATATTCAACTGCCCTTGAGTTTATTAAAAACGATATTGAACCAATCATTGTAGACACTCGAGACAGCTCAAACGGTGAATTAGTCAAGGAAGTTCAGCAAAAGGGTATTTCTATAAAATTTAATTCAGGGATCGCAGACACTAAAGGCCATTTGAAAATAAATTCTGCTATCATCGGCAAGCTTGACTCTGCAAAAGAGTCTTTTATTTCAGAAGAAACAGTAGAGTGTGATTGCATTTGTATGTCCGGAGGCTGGACACCAACGGTTCATTTATCTTCCCAAGCTGGAAATAAATTAAAGTTTAACGATGATATTGATGCGTTCGTACCGGATAAAAAAAGACAAAAAGAAACAGCAATTGGAGCAGCTAATGGTTCTTTCACCTTAAATCAATCTCTAGCTGAAGGTTTTCAAGTGGGCTTTGATTTATCAAACAAATTCACAGATCAAAATAATCCAACAAATAGTCCCAACTCAAATGAACCTAGCTATGAAAAACATGAAAAGCTCTGGTGTATGCCTTTACCATCTGGAAAAAAACCAAAACGCTTTATCGACTTTCAAAATGACGTTGCAGTTTCTGATGTTGAGCTAGCAATCAGAGAAGGCTTCAGATCAATTGAGCACGTCAAAAGATATACAACTCTTGGGATGGCTGGCGATCAAGGTAAGACAAGTAATTTAAATGGTTTGCAATATGTATCTAAAATAGAAAAAAAGATTGTTCCAGAAGTTGGTCATACAACATTTAGACCACCATACACTCCTGTAACAATTGGAGCTATCGTGGGTAGAGAAGTTGGTAATCACTATTTACCGACAAGAAAATCTCCCATTCATACATGGCATGAGGAAAATAATGCTGTTTTTGTAGCAGCAGGTTTATGGCAAAGACCCAGATACTACCCAAGGGGTTCTGAGGATATGAACAGTGCTGTTAATAGGGAAGCTGCAAATGTAAGAAAAAACGTTGGAATTTGTGATGTTACGACACTTGGTAAGATTGATATTAAAGGTCCTGATGCACCAGAATTCTTAAACAGAGTTTATACAAATGCATGGCTGAAACTGCCCGTTGGAAAAGCTAGATATGGAGTAATGCTAAGAGAAGATGGCATGGTTTTTGATGATGGAACAACATCTCGATTATCTGAAAATCATTTTCATATGACTACCACTACTGCTCAAGCTGCAAATGTTTTATCGCACTTAGAGTACTATTTACAAGTTGTATGGCCAGATTTAGATGTAAATGTCTTATCAACTACTGAACAGTGGTCTGGTATAGCTGTGGCAGGTCCAAAGTCCAGAGATCTTTTATCAAAATTATTTCCTGATGTAGATATGTCTAATGAGGGCTTACCATTCATGGGGCTTGTGGACTCTTCAATGGACGGTATCAAAGCTAGAATTTATAGAATTTCTTTTTCTGGTGAACTAGCTTATGAGGTAAATGTCGAGTCAAACTATGGTCTTTATATGTGGAAAAAGATCATGGAGGTAGGACAGTCATTTGATATTCAACCATACGGAACAGAAGCTTTATCAACCTTAAGAATAGAAATGGGTCATGTCGCAGGAGCAGAATTAGACGGACGTACTATTCCTTTTGATGTTGGACTGAATAGTATGGTGAGTCAGAAAAAAGATTTCATAGGTAAAAGATCTTTATCTAAAGACGCTTTCACTGAGTCGGATAGACAAACTATTGTTGGACTTGTTCCACTAGACAAAAAAACAAAGATCCCAGAGGGTTCACATATTATAGAAGATAATAGTGCTGTTGCCCCAATACCCAAACTTGGACATGTTTCATCTTCTTGTTGGAGTGTTGAATATAATAATCCTTTTTCCATAGCCATTATAAAAGATGGTAAAAATAAAATCGGTAAAAATCTATATGCTGTCTCTCCTTTGAAAGATATTTCAATTCCTGTTGAGGTAGTATCCTCACACTATGTTGATCCCGAAGGCTCAAGAGTTAGATCATAATGGAACAAGCACAAAATCTATCACCACTTCATTTTGATCATAAGCTCGGCCTGTTTGGCGACCATGAGAATAAAGAAAACCTATTAAAAATCTCGGAAATTAAAGACCTAAGTATTTTCCAAATTGCTAAATTTAAAAAAAGCTCAATTGAGATTGAAAAAGTTACCATAAATCAACTTAATTTACCGACAGAAAGTCTAAAAGTTTCTTACAACCAGGAAACAAGAGTATTGTGGTCCGGTCCCGATACCTGGTTAATTATCTCAAAAAAAATTGACTTGAAAGACGAAATTTATAAATCGATTAGAGATGAGGATTTTGCTATTACAGATATTTCACAGTCAAGAGCTGTATTACAAATATCAGGCGTATATGCAAAAAATGTTTTAAAAAAAGGTTCTCCAATAAATTTTAACGAAAATATGTTTAAACCAAATAATTGCGTGAATACTACATATAACGGAATTAACATACTGATCGACTATTTAGACGACCAACCGTTTTGTTTTAACCTTTATGCATTAAGAAGCTTTGGTGGTTCTTTTTACCATAGCATCACTGACTCATCATTAGAGTATGGGTATGAGGCTATTTAATATTCATGTGTGGTATAGTTGGAATATATTTAAAAAATAAAAAATACAATTCACAATTAGGTAAATTTCTTACTGGAATGATGAATAGTATGGCTACTCGTGGACCTGATAGTGCAGGTTTTGCGATATACTCATCTGAAAAAAAAAAGAAATATAAATATTCAGTCTGCTCAAATACTGATCAGGTAAAAGAAATTTCAAAAAAATTATCTAAGCAAGTAAAAGATATTAAAGTAAAATCTATTTCAGATCACTTAATAATTGAAACAGCAATAAAGCCTAAAAAATTTATAGAAATTTTAAAAAATCATGATGAATTAAGTTTAGTTGGATATGGTAGTTGCATAGAAATATTTAAACAAGTTGGAAATCCGAAGGATGTTGTTAAAAATTTTTCACTAGAGAAGTTTTCTGGCTCACATGCTATCGGGCATACAAGGATGGCAACAGAAAGTGCAATCACGACAGATGGCTCTCATCCATATTCCACAGGTGAGGATGAATGCCTTGTTCATAACGGATCTTTATCAAATCATAACAATTTAAGAAGATCGCTTCAGAAAAAAGGGATTGAAATAAAGTCCATGAATGATACAGAAGTCGCTGCAGGTTATATCTCAAACGGATTATCTGACAAAAAATCACTTAAAGAAACACTTTTGGATGGACTGAAGGACCTCGATGGTTTTTACACATTTATTTCTGGAACCAAAAATGGCATGGCAATTGTTAGAGATGAGATAGCTTGTAAACCCGCAGTTGTTGCAGAAACAAAGGATTATGTTGCTATTGCCTCAGAGTTTCAAGCAATGGCACATTTACCAAATGTAAATTCAGCAAAAATTTTTGAACCAGAGCCCGGAAAAGTATACAGCTGGGGGAAATAATGAATTTAAATTTAAAAAAAGAGTCATTGAGAAAAGTCAATGAAACTCTTCAAAGTATAGATAGAAAATCAAACAAAAAGATTTTTAAAATTTCAAATCCAGATGGAAATCACGCTATTTGTGCTGGACTAAAAGACGAGATTGAAGTCACTATTGATGGTCACACAGGATACTATTGTGCTGGTATGAATATGAATGCAAATATCATTGTAAATGGAAATGTGGGCACAGGTGTTGCTGAAAATATGATGTCAGGAACTGTTCATGTTAAGGGCAATGCATCCCAATCAGCCGGTGCTACAGCACATGGTGGAACTTTGATTATTGATGGTGATACTAGTTCACGTTGTGGGATTTCAATGAAAGGAATAGATATTATAGTCAAAGGATCGGTAGGCCATATGTCTGCATTTATGGCTCAATCTGGTAATTTAGTTATATGTGGAGATGCCGGAGATGCTCTTGGAGACAGTATCTATGAAGCAAATATTTTTATTAAGGGTAAAGTGAAATCACTTGGTGCTGACTGCGAAGAGAAAAAAATGAATAAAAAAGATCAAAATATTTTGAGATCTCTTTTAAAAAAAGCAAGTATAAATGAAAGTGAGATTAAAAACTTCAAAATGTATGGTTCAGCAAGAAAACTTTATAATTTTAATATAGATAATGTATCGGAGTACTAATGGCAGAAAAATTTAAAACCACACCAAGAAAATCTTGGACTTTTGATGACTATACAAACTCTGAAATTCGAAGAGCTGCAGAAACAGGTATTTATGACATTAGAGGAGGTGGTTCAAAAAAAAGATTACCTCATTTTGACGATCTTCTTTTTTTAGGCGCATCAATGTCAAGATACCCATTAGAGGGTTACAGAGAAAAGTGCAGCACTAACGTCACTCTTGGAACTAGATTTGCAAAAAAACCGCTTGAATTAGATATTCCAATAACAATTGCTGGAATGAGTTTTGGAGCTCTCTCAGGACCTGCAAAAGAAGCGCTTGGAAGAGGAGCTAGTATTGCTGGGACTTCAACGACAACAGGCGATGGAGGTATGACTCCTGAGGAGAGAGGACAATCAAAGCATTTGGTTTACCAATTACTTCCCTCAAGGTATGGAATGAATCCAGAGGATTTAAGAAAAGCAGATGCTATTGAAGTTGTGATAGGTCAAGGTGCCAAACCTGGTGGTGGAGGTATGTTACTCGGTCAAAAGATAAGTGATCGTGTTGCTGAGATGAGAACATTACCAAAAGGAATTGATCAGAGATCAGCATGTAGACATCCAGATTGGACTGGACCAGATGATTTGGAAATTAAAATATTAGAACTAAGGGAAATAACAGGTTGGAAAGTTCCTATTTTTGTAAAAATTGCAGGATCTAGGCCTTACTACGATACTGCTCTTGCAGTAAAAGCAGGAGCTGATGTGGTGGTGCTTGATGGCATGCAAGGAGGTACTGCGGCTACACAAGAGGTATTTATCGAAAACGTAGGTCAGCCAACATTGGCGTGTATCAGGCCAGCAGTAGATGCTTTATTAGACTTAGATATGCACAGGAAGGTTCAGTTAATTATTTCAGGTGGAATTAGAAATGGTGCAGATGTTGCAAAAGCTATGGCATTGGGTGCTGATGCTGTTTCCATTGGTTCATCAGCATTAATTGCACTTGGTGATAATGATCCAAAGTGGGAGAGTGATTACAAAAAACTTGGAACAACAGCTGGTGCCTTCGATGATTGGCATGAAGGTAAAGACCCATCAGGTATAAATACACAAGACCCAAAATTAATGAAAAGATTAGATCCAGTAAAAGGTGGAAAAAGATTATCTAATTATCTCAAGGTTATGACTCTTGAAGCCCAAACTATAGCTAGGGCATGTGGTAAAAACGATTTACATAATCTTGAACCTGAGGACCTATGTGCATTGACAGTTGAAGCTGCTGCAATGGCAAGGGTTCCTTTAGCGGGAACCGGTTGGGTGCCTGGTAAGATTTAATAATTAGTTGCCAATAACTTAGACTTTACTATAATGTTCCACTCTGTGGAACGTTGGTAGGAGGACAGTTTGCAACAAGATTTAAAATATATAAACAAGTCTCTGGAAAAATCTTTTAAAATTCTTGAAATTTTATCAAAATCAATTTTCCCATTGAAGGCATCAAATATTTCTAGAAAAGCAGTTTTATCTAGAACAACTACATTTAGACTATTGTCTGTCTTATCTCAACTTGGTTATATCCATAAAAATACTGGAACGAATACATACACTATGGGGCATAAAGCTTTTCAATTTGGAGAAACCTCAGATTATCTTCAGTCAATTTCTGAGACTTCTAAAGAAATTCTAAAAGACGTCTCTAGTAAAACGAATTTAATTACTTATTTGGCAATGCTTGAAGGCTCTCAAATAGTTCATTCCGATAAAATTTCAGACAACAATGATGATGCAACTATCAGAACTTTTAGAATGAGACTTGATGCTCATTGCTGTGCTTTAGGAAAAGTCATGCTTGCGTACAGACCTGAAAATGAAATTGCAACGATTTATAGAAGTTATAATTTTTATCCTCACACAAATAATACAATTACAAATTTAAATGATTTAAAAAGACAACTTGGCAAAATTAGATCTAACGGTTATGCGCTTAATCATGGAGAAGCTTTTGAAAATTCTTATGGAATAGGAGTTGCTATTTTAGACAAAGATAAAAGATCATTCGCGGGAATCGCTTTATCAGGAAGTAAAAATATTTTAAACCCAAAAACTATGATGAATTATGTTGATCTCCTTCAATCTGCCTCAATTAAAATTTCTCGACTAATTGTTGCCAATTGACGATTATTGTTGATAAATAATAGATTTTTATAAAAATTTTGTTTCATAATATGAAACAAAATGTGTTTTTTTCATACCTCGCAGACAAAATGTAATTGCTTGGAGGTTACTAAAATAATGAGCTTACCTACTAAATGTGACTATTTAATAATCGGGGCTGGAATTCACGGTCTTAGCACCGCATGGCATCTTTGTAAAAAATTATCTAGCAAGGGCCAACTCAAAGAAAATTCTGTAGTCGTTTTGGAAAAATCCAAAGTTGCAAATGGGGCAAGTGGTGTTGCATGTGGAATTGTAAGGAACAACTACTATCAACCTGCAATGAGAAGATTAATGGCTCATTCTGTAAATGTTTGGAATGAGAATGCTGAGGCTTTAACTTACAAGCCAGTCGGTTACATGCAGATCAACTCCGAGCTAATGCAAGAGGGCATGTCTGAAGTTTATGAGCAGCAAAAAGAAATAGGATTTGACTCCGAGTTTATCGAGGGAGCATCAGATTGTGATAAGTATATGAAAGACATGTTGCCAGATTGGCAAGCTCAAGGTATCACTTCAGTTCTACACGAAAAGAAAACAGGATATGGAGCTAATAGAGGAGCTATAGAGGGCTTTCATAAGTTAGCAGTATCTGCTGGAGCAAAAGTTTTAGAAGGTGTGACTGTAAATAATTTAATTTCTTCAAATGGTAGTGGCGCAGTTTCGGCTGTAGAAACATCAGAGGGTAAAATTGAATGCACTCAATTAGTTGTTGCTGCTGGTCCATGGGTAAGAAAATTCTGGGAAATCTTAGAATTACCTAACACCGTAAAAATAAAAAAACCTGATGGTTCATTTACTGATGACATACCTATGTGGTCATACATGGCACTTGAAGAGGGTGAGTTGGAAGTTGATCCAAGAAGCTATAAAACAGCAAACGGAACAGAGTACCCAGTTATTCATGTTGATACAGAAGCTACACTTGTCTCAAATAAAACAGGAGATGTTATACATGAAAATGTTATGTGGGGTTTTTACTATAAGCCCGATATCTACAGAGATGGTATACAAGGCGGTTCCTCTCCATATGACATAAATAAACCTGTAAACGATATAAGTCTTGATCCTTATGGTCATGACTCAGATGAGTTTCAACCAAGGGCTTCTTTTGAGGACAAATGGACCTCTGCTTTGGCTTTTTGCCAAAAGCAATTTGATGGATGTCACGCAAAATACAAGAAGCAAAAAGCTGGCGGTATTGGCTGTGTTACTCCAGATCGTTTTCCCGTATTCGACCAATACAGAGAAAACGTATATATTATAGCTGATGCAAACCATGGATACAAAATGGCTGGGTTAGGTGACCTTGTATCTAATGAGTTACTTGGTGAGAAATCTGAAATTCTAGAACCTTTTAGATTTTCTCGTTATGAAGAAGGGAAGTTACATCCGGTTTCAAAGAGCCCGTTCCCTTGGAGTTGATGTAAAAGGAGGAGGAATAAAATGACAGCGCTAGAAACGTACGTTAAGGATAAAAAGAGACAAGACTATATAAAACAAGTAAGAAAAAAAATTGATAAATTAGGAATTGAGTATATTTATTATCAATTTATTTCTGTTACAGGCCGAATTGTAGGTAAAGGTGTTCCTGCAGATCATTGGGAGAGTGTAGCAAATAGAGGTTTCCAATTAGTTTATGGAGCTACTGCTAATCTATTTACAAATAGACATGGTGATTACATAGGTTATGGACCAGAGGCCCACGAATTAGTTGGTATACCTGACCCTGAAACATTTGTTCAAATTCCATGGGATAAAAGAATTGCTAGAGTTTTTTGTACTTGTTTTAGAAACAGGGAAGAAGAGAACGATCCTGGTGGATATCTTACATCTGATTGCAGAGGTAACTTAAAAAGAGCCCACGAAGAATTTAAAAAGAAACACAAACTAGAATTACGAGCAGGGACAGAACCTGAAATGATGTGGTTAACAAAAAACGAAGATGGTTCACCTACTGGATCAGGTTTCTCTAAACCCTACTGTTATCACATTGACCAATTTGAATCATTAAGACCTGTTTACATGAAAGTAATTGAGTATTCACGTGCAATGGGTTTGGACATTATCCAAGGTGACCATGAGGATGCGCCTGGACAATTAGAACTAAATTTCAACTACGACGATGTTGTTAGAAACGCTGACAGGTTATCAACTTACAGACAAATCTGTGCTCAAGTAGCAAGAGAATTTAATTTGATTGCTTGTTTTCTGAGTAAACCATTTGTTGGCGTGTCTGCTTCTGGGTGTCACACAAATATTTCACTCTGGAAGGGCGGAAAAGATGAGTTAATACCATGTGGTAACAAGACTATCCCAGGTATGGAAAATGTATTTCATCATCGTAGGGGAGGTACAAATGTCTTTATGCCGGATGGAAAAGATAGAAGAATTCCTGGAAAAATAGGCCTTCAAGCAATTGGTGGTGTCATGGAACACCTTCCTGCTTTAACAGCCTTGGGTTCCTCAACTGTGAATTCATATAGAAGACTCTGGGATACAGGTTTTTGGGCTCCAGTTTATGCGGACTGGGGATATCAAAACAGAACCTGTGGTTTAAGGGTATCTGCCCCTGGTAGATTTGAATATCGATCAGTTGACTCAGCCCACAACCCATATTTAATGGGAAGCGGTCTGTTGAAAGCATTTGACCATGGTATTTCAAAGAAAATGGATCCAGGCAAACCAGAACAACAAAATATGTATGAACAAATGAAAGCTGGTAAACAAGTTGAAAAATTACCAATGACTCTTGGTGAGGCATTAGATCGATTAGAAACCGACAAGGTAATTCAAGATGCTCTACCAGGTGACATGATGAAAGTGTTTATGGAGTATAAAAGAGACGAGTGGGAAGAATTTTTAGCAACTCCGACTCAATGGGATCTCGATAAATACCTAGATTGCTTACCATAAGATAAGATAGGAGAAAAGTATGTGTGGAATAGCTGGAGTTATAAATAAAAATAAGACAGTAAACGTCGGTGAACAAATGGGCCTTATGTTACAAGGTCTTAAACATAGGGGACCTGACTCAACAGGATATGCTATGTACGGAACACCTTTAAAAAAAGGCTTTGTTATGAGATTTAAAATATCTGAAAACGAGGCTGAAAAGGTAAATGCAACTGTCGACTCACCTGCTGATTTAAAAAATAGAAAAAATGCTGTCGACTCTATTTTAAAAAAACATGGTGCTAAAGTAACAAAAGAAAGCTCCAGCACCCCATACGCTTTCAGATATATATTTGATTTTAAAGGTGACCTCACAGATTTGGCTACTGAGATAGAAACAGTCGAAAAAACTGAAATTTTATCTATTGGTAAGGGTCTTGAGCTCATTAAAGACTTAGGCGATGCAAATACTGTATCCAATCAATATGGCCTTGATAAATTTATGGGCACCCACGGTATTGGCCATACAAGGATGGCTACCGAGTCTGATGTAGATATTAAATCCGCACACCCTTATTGGGCTTTTCCTTTTGAGGATGTGTCAGTTGTTCATAATGGTCAATTGACTAATTATTGGGGCAATCGAAGAGTACTTGAAAGAAAAGGTTACAGGTTTAATTCAAATTGTGACTCAGAAATAATTGCTGTCTATATAGCTGATAAGATGGCTAACGGCATTGAACTAGAAAAAGCTATGCATGATAGCTTGGATGAGCTCGATGGAGTTTTTACATATGTTGTAGCAACAAAGGATCAGTTGGGAATGGCCAAAGACCATATGGCCGCTAAGCCAATGGTAATCTACGAAAGTAAAGACATCGTAGCATGTGCATCAGAGGAAGTTGCAATTAGGAATATATTTCCTCACGAAATTAAAACATATGACCCTTATGAAGCGGAGGTAAAAGTATGGCAGGCATAACAAAAAGAACTACTGCTTTTGATGATGAAAATTTATCAGGTAGATCGCAAAAATTATATTTTGAAGTAACAGAAGAAGAAAATTATACCTACTACGGTAATCACGAAGTTGATTTTAATAAAAGAACCTCCATTGATTGTGAAGGCATTGATGCTCATGAATTGAATCAAAAAATTAGAGATGCAATTCGAAAGGGATATGGGTCTATAGTTATTAAAAACCCTGGTGCAAAACATTCACTTGGTGTGGGAATTCTAAATAAGTTAAACTTAATCTTTGAGGGTAGCTTAGGTTATTTTGGTATCGGTTGTATCGATGGACCAACAGTAAGAGTTAACGGAAGAGTTGGTTGGTCATGTGCAGAAAATATGATGTCAGGAAAAGTTGTTGTTGAAAACAATGCAGGATCTTGTTTTGGTGCTGCTCTTAGAGGTGGTGACCTTATAGTTAAAGGCGATGCAGGTGCAAGAACTGGAATTGATATGAAAGGTGGCACCATTCTTATTGGCGGTAATGCTGGAGCTTACACTGGATTTATGATGCAAAGAGGAAGAATTATCGTTTGTGGTGATGTAAACGCAAACATGGGTGACTCAATGTATGATGGAATTATTTTTGTAGGAGGAGAGCCTCATTCGCTTGGAACAGACTGCGTACCTGGTGAAATGAATGAACACGAGGTTAGATGGCTAGAACAAAAAATTAAAAATGCTGAGATTGATTGCAAGGTCCCAGCTTCAAAATTTAAGAAATACGTTGCAGGAAGAATGCTCTGGAATTATGACAACCTAGAGCCAGCAGAAAAGAAAGGAATATTAGGCTAATGGCAAAACGTAATACACAATTATTAGGACAAAACTCAATTTTTACCCCCGAGGTGATGGACGACATTCATATCAAATCACAACTTGGTCGTTATCGAATGCGTGGTATGGCGTTAATGAAAAAAATTCCTCACTGGGATGATTTAGTTTTTTTACCAGGTACATTAACAAGATTTGTTATTGAAGGTTACAGAGAGAAGTGTCTTACAGAAACAATTATAGGTCCTAGAGCAAAAAATCCTATCAAACTTGATATTCCTGTTTACATAACAAGTATGAGTTTTGGTGCTCTTTCTTATGAGGCAAAAACTGCTTTAGCTAGAGGTTCATCAATGGCTGGAAGTGCAACATGCTCTGGAGAAGGGGGTATGATACCTGATGAGAGAAGGTACTCTCACAAATGGTATTATCAATGTATTCAATCCAGGTATGGTTTCAACCCACACCATGCTCAATTAGCTGACGCCATTGAGGTTTTTATTGGCCAAGGTCAAAAAGTTGGAATGGGTGGTCACTTAATGGGCCAGAAAGTTACTGACCAAGTAGCTGAGATGAGATCACTACCTGCTGGTATTGATCAAAGGTCTCCTGCTAGACACCCAGACTGGATGGGACCGGACGATTTAGCTCTTAAGGTTCAAGAATTAAGAGAATTAACTGACAATCAAGTGCCAATTCAATTGAAGTTAGGTGCATCAAGAGTTTACGACGATGTCAGAATGGCAGCAAAATGTGACCCAGACTCTATATTTTTAGACTCCATGGAAGGTTCAACAGCAGCTGGCCCACACATTGCAGCAGCCAATACTGGTATTCCTGGTATTGGGGCAATTAGAGAAGCAAGAAGAGCTTTGGACGATGTAGGTAAAACTGGTGAAATATCATTGGTATTTGCTGGAGGTATTAGAGATGGAGCTGACATGGCTAAAGCCTTAGCCCTTGGCGCAGATGCTATTGCTATCGGCACAGCTGGATTAGTAGCACTGAACTGTAATAAAGATATTCCAGAAGCTGACTATGAAAAAGAAATGGGAGTGGAGGCAGGTTACTGCTATCACTGTCATACTGGTAGATGTCCAGTTGGTGTTGCCACACAGGATCCTGTTCTTAGAAGTAGATTAGACCCAACAGAGGCAGCAGAAAGAGTTTATAATTTACTTAGCACTATGACTCTTGAGTGCCAAATGCTAGCAAGAGCATGTGGTAAGACAAACATTCACTCACTTGAGCCAGAAGATCTAGCTGCATTGACAATGGAATCATCAGCAATGGCGAAAGTTCCATTAGCCGGTACAGATTTAACAGTAGGTGTAGATAACTACCACTCAATTTAGGAGAGTATTATGGTTAAAAAGAAAGTTACAAAAAAGAAATCAACTTCTGCAAAATCAAAAAAACCTACTAAGTCAAAAGGTTATCAAGTTGTCGGTGGAGCTAAATTAAAAGATAAGGAAATTAAAACATCAAGAGAAAAAATGATTGGCCAGCATATTGGCTATCGTTATGATGTTAACTTAATTCCTGATTACAAGCACTTAACACCATTTCTTAAACAATATATCGAAATTATGGGTTGGGATGATTTAAATTGGTTAGAGGACATCCATATGGGTTTTGAAGGTGATACCCCTGCTGTGTTTGACAGAAATGCAAACGCTTGGATCACTTTGCCAAAGAAGATTAAACTTCCAAAAAACCAACAAGATAGAGATATGTTAGCAAGAGAACTTTTAATTAAGTTTCAAATGTCACCTAATCATCCCTTGGTACAGTTAAAAAGAACATACGCTAAGGGTGAGAACTTTAAGTTAGTTGAGTAAAATTTTATAAATAAGGGAGCCTTTGCTCCCTTATACTTTCAAATATTTTAATCTTTAATTCTTATTAATTTAGATTTTTTCCAGTTTGGAATAAATTTTATAACATCGATGTCATTTCCCAAACCAGGATTAAAATTTTTATTATGCCAAAAAATATTTTCCCAATGTTCCTCATTTTTATCGAGAATAAAAGGAGAACATGACAATCTATAATTTGTAGAAAGGTGAATAAAATCTAAGATACATGCGCCGTCTTTAACTACTTTTTTTGAGATACTTGAGTTTTTTGGAAAAGTAGCAAATAAAGAGTCTGAAAATTTATCTTTATCCATAAAATATTCAGAAGATAAAAATTTATTCATTTTATCAAATCGATCAGCTGGATCGTAAGTTCGTTTAAATGTGTGTTCAAAAAGTTTTGTCGTGTTTACAGGATCATTTTCTGAAATTACAACAATAATTCTTAGAAGTTCATTTCCTTTCTTATCAAGCAATATTGGTGCCATAGATGAGTTTGGTCTACCATTTTGTGTTCTAAATGCCTGAATTCTAGATTGACATTGCCAATCAAGAAACTTTTCTTGTAAAACTTCAGGTGTCATTAATAATTTAACAATCTAGAGTTGTTTCTCTTTCCCAACTAGAAAGGTGTTTATTAAAAGTACCCCAATCTTGATTTTTTAATTTTACATAGCTATTGACTAAATCATCACCAAAACCTGCTCTAATGATTTTTGATTTATCAAAATCACGTATTGCATCAAGAAGATTTAATGGCAATTTTTTTACTTTCCCAGCCTTGTGACCCTCTGTGTACATATTAATATCTAATCGTTTTCCAGGGTCTCTTTTATTATTTAAACCGTCCAAACCTAAAAGTAAAATACCTGCTTGAAGTAAATAAGGATTTGTAGCTCCATCCATTAATCTTAATTCAAATCTTCCTGCTCCAGGAACTCTTACCATGTGTGTCCTGTTGTTACCTGCCCAAGTAATCGAGCTTGGCGACCATGTTGCACCTGATGTTGTTACACTACCGTTAATTCTTTTATAGGAGTTTACAGTTGGGTTAAAAACAGCAGCCATTTTGTCCGCACTTTCTATTATTCCACCTAAGAAATTGTAACCAGTTTTGGATAAACCTAATTCATCTTTTTTATCTAAAAACATATTTTTTTTGCCAGATTTATCCCAAATAGAAATATGACAATGACATCCATTACCTGTTAAATTTGTAAAAGGTTTGGGCATGAAAGTTGCCCTTAGTGAATGTTTTTCTGCTATAGATTTCACCATGAATTTAAAAAAAGCATGTCTATCTGCTGTTACTAAACAATCCGAGAAATCCCAGTTCATTTCAAATTGCCCATTCGCATCTTCATGATCGTTTTGGTAAGGTTTCCATCCTAGTGCGATCATTGAGTCACATATCTCAGTGATAACATCATATCTTCTCATTAAAGCAGAGGAGTCATAGCATGGTTTTGCTTGCGTATCCCTTTGATCTGATAAAGATGTACCGTCTTCGTTGACCAAAAAGAATTCACATTCAACACCTGACTTCATATAAAGATTTTTTTTAGCTGCTTTTTCTATTTGTCTTTTTAAGGCTATTCTTGGTGAAGCTTCTACTGGTTTACCATCCATATACAAATCAGAGGCAACCCAAGCTATTTCTTTATTCCAAGGAAGCTGGATAACACTATCACCATCAGGCATACCAAACATATCAGAGTCAGCTGGAGACATATCAAGCCATGTTGCAAAACCTGCAAATCCAGCTCCTTCAGATTGAATTTCATCTATAGCTGTAGCAGGTACAAGCTTTGATCTAAGCACCCCAAATAAATCTACAAAGCTTACAAAAAAATATTTGACACCATTTTTTTTAGCAAATTGGTGAAGGTTAGTTGCCATTATATATCTCCTCTATTTGAATATGCAAATAGTGCATACCATTAAAAAAACAATTGAACTCAATCTTTTTTTAACATTAATTAACTTCTTTTGATTTTATAATTAAGTCAATTAAAAGTAAAATACATAAAAGTACAGGAAAGAAGATTCTATAAAGTTGTAAAAAGATTTTTTCTCTGTCCTTTTTTATTTTTATAAAAATAAAAAGTAATAATTAATAAGGAGGTCATATAATGACACTTGAAGAACTTGAATCGTACGTGATGATGCAAGCGAACGTCAGTATGGAAGCTTACTATTGGTGGTGTACTGCGTTAATGGTTGCAATTCACGTAGGTTTTTTGATGTATGAAGTAGGATCGTCTCGTTTTAAAAACGCGGTCTCTTCAGCTACAAAAAACCTTTTAGCGTTCGCGTTTATGATACCAACCTTCTGGTTATTTGGTTGGTATATTTATCTTGCATTTCCAGAGGGATTTACTCCAATAGCACTTGATGGTTATGGTACTCCATGGAATGTATCTATGGGACCTATGTTGAGTGACCAAGCCACAGGTGTTTTCTGGGCGGCATTTACATTATTTGCTTGTACCACAGCATCTATTTTTTCAGGATCTGTTCTTGAGAGAATAAGAATTAGCTCATTTACTTTCTTAGCTGTTGTTTTAGGATCTGTAGCTTGGATCTTAGCCGCTTCATGGGGCTGGCATCCTGATGGTTGGTTAGTAACACAATTTGGATATCATGATGTTGGAGCAGCTGGTGTTGTTCACATGGTAGCAGGTTGGTTTGCTTTCGGAGTTGTCTTAAACTTAGGACCTAGAGTTGGTAAATACAATGCTGACGGTTCTGCGAATGAGATTGAGGGTCACGACCTTCGTTTCTCATTTATAGGCCTTTTAATGATTATTGTTGGTTTCTTCGGATTCCTCGGTGGTTGTTTAATCTGGGCAGGTGCAGAGTTTGGTGGTTGGATAAACATTTACGGTGCTCCAGCAACACTATCTTCTTTCGCATTCAATACCCTAATGGGTCTTGGCGGTGGAATGATTGGTGCATTTTGGATGAGTAAAGGTAACCCATTCTGGATGATGTCAGGTGGACTTGCAGGTATATTCTCCTGTGCGTCGGGACTTGATGTTTGGTATCCAGGATTAGCCTTTGTTCTTGGTTTTGTTGGCGGTGTAATAATTATTCCTGCGAATAATTGGTTACATAGTGTTTTCAAGATCGATGATCCAGTAGGAGCTATCTCTGTTCACGGAGTTGCCGGTATATGGGGTGTGATTGCAATGGGATTATTTGCATCAGGCTATCCAGCATCTGGTGATATTCCTCCAACAAGTTTTGGTGGACAGTTAGTTGGATGTATAGTCATGTTCTTAGTAGGATTTGTACCTGGTTACGGTTTATCATTCATTATGAAAATGATGAATTGGTTACGTGTACCGGATGCAGTTCAAAAAGCAGGTATTGATAGCGCTGAGTTAAATCTCAAGGCATATCAGTAACATATAAGGAAGGAGAAAATATGAATACATTTCCAGGACCTGAAAACAGTTGGGAAGGTGTGGACGCTTATTTCACATATGCCAACAGTGAAGGTGCACTGATATTTTGGACCCTTTTTGTTATTGCTCTATGCGTGCTAGTCACTATGGCAACAGCAAGACACGAGTCTGATACTGCAAAAAAAACAAAATAATGTATAATTTAAGGCGGGGAATTATCCCCGCCTTATAATAAATGGATTACAACACTTCAAATCTCTTTTTTCAAAATCTCATTCAATCAATAGCTGAAAATAAACTAATAGCAGCAGTTATTTGGATTGCATTCATGATTTTTATTTTAAGAAAAATAGCAAAAAAAGATAACGAATTGATTTTAAAAAAGAAATTCTCTAGACATAAATAAACAGAAAACTTGAATTTATTAATTATCAGTGGCATGGATAAAAACCATGATAATGAACATGTTAAATCAAATTCTTCTTATCAATATAGTTTTTTTGAAGAAATTATAAAAAAGCAAAATCCCCTCTCAAATATCTCGGTTTATAAACCATACATTGAGGATGTAAATAAGTTTAGTTTCAAAGATTATGATGTTTTTTTATGGACCGGAGGTCTAGGTAATATTTATGATGACAATTACCACAATAAAAACCAGTTGAAGATATTTGATAGAATAGCAACTTTAGAAAGACCGATTTGGGGAAGTTGTTGGGGTCTTCAAGTGGCTGTGACTGCATTTGGAGGAAAAATATCAAGTTCTATGAGTCCAGAGTTTGGATATTCTGAAAAAATAAAAATTATAAAAAATCATTTTGTTTATAAAAATAAAAAGAATTTATTTACTGCCCCTGGTCATCATTACGATAGTTTAGAAACGCTTCCCAAGGACTTTGACATAATTTCTGAGAATAATCATTCTATTCAATCCATATGTCATAAAAAACAAAACATATTTTGTACTCAATATCATCCAGAACTACCATACAACTATATTGGTAAATTAATGAGTTATTGGAAAAGAAATTATTTAAAGATTATGAGTGAAAATGAATTTGAAGCATTATTAAATAAATTACAAAGTTTTGAAAATGAAGATCAATTTAATAGAGAACTTGAATTACTGAATTGGTTAGAAAATATTAAATTATAATTATTTTTTAGTAGCGATCATAATTAGTGATAAAAAAATCACTGCTAAAAGACCACAAAAAACTGCTGCAAAAAAAATAGTGGATATAATGAACATAAATACTTTTATATCTGTAATCTTACTAAAAAAAAGTGGTGTCTGTAGAAACTGATCAACAGTGAGTATAAAAGTTAAAACAAAAAAACCCATCATAAAGCCTCTTTTGTAAAATTTAATCCATGATTTTTTAAAGTAATCAATATTCATAATTTGAAGTAGTAATTTTATATTATGGTCATATAATTTCAATTCGATAAGACTTAAATTTAGGAGGAAACTAACTTGGGTCAATATTTTGAAAATTTTAAAGACGCATTACCTGATGTAAAAAAAGTTAGAAAAATAAAAAAGGATTTAGAAAAAAAAGGCGTAAAATACATTTATTCTAATTGGATTGATTTTCTGGGTAGTCCAAAAACTAAGCCTATGCCTATATCTGATTTTGAGGATCTTTGTATGGGCAAGGGCCCTCAATTTGCTGTTCATTCTGTTTCCTTTGTTCCAGAATTAACTCCAGCAGATAATGATCAAATTCCTGTGCCAGATTTAGATAGTCTCGTTATATGTCCATGGGATAAAACATGTGCATGGGTTTTTGCAGATTTATATTGGAATGACAAACCTTACGATGTTTGCCCAAGAATGACGTTAAAAAAACAAATAAAGGAAAGCGCTAAATCTGACTTGAAATTTTTTGTTGGTATCGAACCTGAATTTTTCTTAATGAAGTGGGAAGGCGACAAACCAGTTAAAGCAATTGACAGAGATCCTATAAATTTGAGAAGACAAGCTTTTGGGTATGACTCAGAGTACTCAATAGATGGAATGCATTTTTTAAAAGAAATAATAGATATTTTAAATAATGATTTGAAATGGGATCTCCATGACGTCGTTGCTGAGGGCGCATATGGCCAGTATGAATTAGATTTCGGTTACACAGATATTTTAGGGATGGCTGATAGATTTGTATTTTTAAGAGTATTACTCAAGGAAGTTGCAAAAAAATATGGATATTTTGTATCATTTATGCCAAAGACAACTATTAGTGATTGGAGAGCTGGCGCTCACATAAATCATAGTGTGGCATCAATTAAAAAGAAAAATAATAACATATATAAGAATGGAAATTATTTCTCTGATAAAGCCTACAATGCTGTCGCTGGAATTTTAAAACATGGAGCAGCGATTACAGCTCTAGCGTGTCCAACTGTTAACTCATATAACGGATTTGTTCCTACAGTTGAGGGCCTTGATGGTGGCCGTCATACATGGGCTCCTACGCACATGACATACGGCAGTAATAATAGATCAGCTATGATAAGACTACCACAAAATAGATATTGTATAGAAAATAGGGCGTCTGATTTAACTCAAAATCCTTATTTAACCTTTTCTTTATTAGCCGCAGCTGTTACAGAGGGTATCGACAAAAAAATGAAGCCCCCAAAACCAACTAATAAAAGTCTTTATGATTTGACCGAGAAAGAAAAAAAAGAGGTTACTACACTGCCAAGAAATTTATTAGAGGCAGTAGACGCTTTTGCTGCTGATAAATTAACAAAAAAAGTTTTTTCTGAGGCTATGATAAACAATTTTATTGGATATAAATATGATGAGTGGTCTAGATATCATACAACTACAACTGATTGGGAAATCAAAGAATATCTAAAGTTATTTTAATTGATTAGTAAAGAGGAACTTCATAAATACCAACTAAATAATTTCAAATTAAAATCAGGCGACATAATAGATTTACAATTAAATTATTTAGCATTTGGGAAACTAAATTCTGATAAATCAAATGTAATTTTATTTCCTACTAGGTATGCTGGTACACATCTTGAGCAAGGATATCTGATCGGTAATAACCTTCCCATAGATCCAGATAAATATTTCATCATTATACCAAATATGTTTTGTAATGGTGTTTCATCCTCACCCAGTAATACAGAAAAACCCTTTAATGGACCTAATTTTCCCTTAATTACAATATATGATAACGTGCAAGCACAATACACACTTCTAAAAGAAATATTTAACATTGAAAAAATTAAATTAGTTATAGGTTGGTCAATGGGAGGACAACAAGCATTTCAGTGGGCGTCATATTTTCCAGACATGGTAGAAAATATGATTTCTATGTGTGGTCATGCGAAAACCACAGAGCATACATATGTATTTTTAGAGGGTGTATATGCTGCTTTGACTTCAGATCCAAACTGGAATTCTGGAAATTATGAAAAACAACCTCAAAATGGAAAAACAACAATGGCAAGAGTATGGGCTGGATGGGCGCATGGGCAAGACTGGTTTAGGGAAAAAAAATATATCGATGATGGTTACAAAGATGCAAAAGAAGTTTTGGATAAACTTTGGAATAGAATTTATTATCGTAAGGATGCAAATGATTTATTAGCGATGATAAGAACTTGGCAAGAGCACGACATTAGCAACAATAATAAATTTAATAATCAATTTGATAAAGCTCTTAACTCTATTTCTGCGCGATGTATTTTAATGCCAGGTAAAAATGATTTATACTTCCCCCCAGAGGATAATGAAATTGAATTAAAAAATATTAAAAATGGAGAATTACGTATCATTCCTTCAAGCTACGGTCACTATGCTGGAGCAGGTAAGTCTAAAGATGATTTAAATTTTGTTAATGATGCTATAAAGGATATATTGGTTACTTAACAATAATTTTAAAATATTTTTTTTTACCAATCTTGAGTATTTTTCCGTTATAAGACTTATTAATTGTAAGATTAATATCGTTAATTTGTTCGTCGTCAATCTTTATACCACCACCTTCAATTAGCCTTTTTGCTTCAGATTTTGATGAGACCGTACTATTGGATGTTAGTGTATCTATGAGTTTTGAGTCTATTTTAAAGTTAATTTCATCAATATTATCGTAAGAATTATTTTCAAAAATTGATCTTGCTTTTTCTTCAGCCTCTTGTGCTGAGCTTTCTGAGTGACAATCTGTTGTCACTAAGTATGCTAATTTTTTTTTCGCATTATTGATATCTTCTTTAATTAATAATTTTATTTCTTCTTTGTCTAAATCACTAAAAATAAGTAATAGTTTTTCCACATCATTATCATCCACATTTCTCCAATACTGATAGAAATCGTAAGAACTGTATTTATTTTGATCTATCCAGACAGCGCCTTGCTCGGTCTTGCCCATCTTCTTACCGGTAGAGGTAGTTAAAAGAGGTGTAGTCAGACCAAAAGCATCCTTTTTGTTTATTTTTGATATAATTTCCATACCCAAAACGATATTACCCCATTGATCTGAGCCACCAATTTGTAACTCGCAATTTTCATGTTTATTTAAGTGAAGAAAATCATAACTTTGAAGTATCATGTAATTAAATTCTAAAAATGATAATGATTGCTCTCTTTTAAGTCTCTCTTTAACACTCTCAAATGTAAGCATACGATTTATTGAGACTTGACTTCCCAAATCTCTCAATAACTCTATGTAGTTTAATTTATCAAGCCATTGATCATTATTTATAAATTTTATATTTTCTTTGAAATCTCTAAAATAATGTTCAAATATTCTTTTAAAATTCTCAATGTTTTTTTGGATTGTTTCGTAAGTTAAAATTTGTCTTGAGGCATCTTTGCCAGAGGGGTCACCAATTTTTGTTGTGCCTCCACCTAATAGTACTATTGCCTGATGACCATGTTTGATTAGAGTCTTAATAGCTCTTAATTGTACAAGACTACCAGCATGTAATGCATCAGCTGTAGCATCAAATCCAATATAAAAAATAATTTTTTTCTTATTGAGTAAATTATTAAGTTCTATCTCATTAGTGCATTGATTGAATAGATTTCTATCTTTAAATAACTGTATATAATCAATCATATATAATAATTAACATAATTTTATAGATATCAAATGGAATATATCGCCCTCGGTTGCATGTCTGGTACTTCTTTAGATGGTATTGATTGTAGCTTGGTCAAATCTGATGGAGTTTCATATGTGACTGATATATCAAATGAATTCATACCATATAGTGATGACCTACAACTAAAATTACATAATGTAATTTTGAAAGGATACTTAGACGATATCAAAGTTATAAATCAGCTAAATCAAGAATATAAGGATTCCATAAACAATTTTATTAAAAAAAATAATTTTGAAATAGATTTAATTGCAATGCATGGACAAACAGTATATCACGATCAAAAAACAAAAATTTCAATACAACTATTTGATAAGAGTATTAGATTTAACACTAACTCCCCTGTTATATGTAACTTTAGAAAAAATGATTTGTTAAATGGTGGTAATGGGGCACCAATAATGCCAGAATTCCATAGAGTCTTAGCTAATCAACTAGATTTAAAAAAGGTTATTTTTGTCAATATAGGAGGTGTTACTAATATAACTGTAATTGATAACCAAAAAATTACTGCTGGTGATAGTTCTTTTGGTAATGCCATCGTTAATGATTTAGTTTATGAAAAAACTAAAGAAAGATTTGATGTTGATGGTTCATTATCTAATAATGGTCAAAAAATAGATGTTCTATTTAACAGAGTAATAAGTGACAAATATTTTTTTGAAAACCTTCCTAAATCTTTAGACAGAAATTATTTTCATAAATATATAGATAATTCTATTAAAGATAAAAATTTAAATGATTTAATTTATACATTACTTGAAGTAATTCCATTTGCTATTAATTCTTTGATTTCCTCGCAATCAGACTTCAAAATTATTTTAATGGGCGGTGGAAGAAAAAATCTAACTTTACAAAAAATTTTCAGTAAGTATTTTGATAATATTTCTTTAATTGATAATTACCAAATAGATGGAGATTTTATAGAATCCAAAGGAATGGCATTACTTGGTATAAGATATATGCTAAAAAAACAGTCTACATATTATGAAACTACAAAAGTTTTAAAAAATATTTACTTAGGTGAAAAGTGTTAGCTTTTGTGTTTTTGAATATACTTATTTAAAGTATTCATAAGAGGATCTAGCTTTCCCTCAAATAAGTGATTTGATTTTGAGATAGTTTCCATGGACACTTCTGCGTTTTTTTGTTTTTTAAATGTTTCAAAAAATTCTTTTAAGTTATCTCTTTTTACTATTTCATCTTGCTCAGCTCTAACTATCAATGTTTTGATAGGACAAGGTGATAAGAAATTAAAATCGTACAAATTTACAGGTGGGGCTATTAAAATTAATCCATCTACTTCTGGTCTTCTCATTAGAGTTTGAAATCCAATCCATGCACCAAAGGAGAATCCTACAATCCAACACGACCTAAAATCTTCATTTTTTTTTTGGAGCCAATCTAAAGAGACACTCGCATCATTTAGCTCTCCCTCTCCCTCAGTAAAGGCACCATCACTCTTGCCAACACCACGAAAATTTATTCTTAAAGTTGAAAAACCCGCATCTTTCATTACTTTAAATGCAGCATAATTAACTTTAGTGTCCATAGTTCCACCGTGCTTAGGATTGGGATGGAGAATTATAGCTATATTCGGTTTTTCTTGCTCACTAGGTGAGTATTTGGCTTGAAGTTTACCTTCACCACCTTGTATAAATACTTCTGGCATAATTAAAGAAGAGATCATAGATTACTTTTGATAAAAAAAGCAAGTTATAAATGAATTCATTAGGTTTTAACAAAGATCCATCAAGCACAACAGTGGTGGTTGCTATGTCTGGTGGAGTGGATAGTTCTGTCACAGCTGGTCTACTAAAAAAAGAGGGATACAATGTCATCGGTATAACTCTTCAGCTCTACACGTCTAATAACTCTGCAAAAAAAGGTTCTTGTTGTTCTGGTCTTGATATTTATGATGCTAGACGTGTTGCCCAAAAATTAGACATACCCCACTATGTATTTAATTATGAAAAAACATTTAAATCAGATGTAATTGATTATTTTATCAACGCTTACGAAAACGGTGAAACACCTATACCTTGTGTTAAGTGTAATGAGACTGTTAAGTTTAGAGATTTAATGAACTTTGCAAAAAAATTAGAGGCAGATTGTATGGCAACAGGACATTACATTAGAAGAAAAGGTAATATTAAAGATGCCCATATGTATAGGGCTGAGGATAAATCGAAGGATCAAAGTTATTTTTTATTTGCAACAACACAGGATCAGTTAGATTACCTAAGATTTCCACTTGGTGAGATATCTAAAGCAGAAACTAGAAAAATAGCAGAGGATCTTGGTCTTATCGTTTATGACAAGAAGGATAGTCAAGATATATGTTTCATTCCAGATGGAGATTATAAAAAATTTATTAAGTCAAATAAGAAGAAAGGTGAGATACTCAACCTTTCAGGTAATGTTTTATCTTTTCATGATGGTATTCAAAATTTTACTGTTGGTCAAAGAAGAGGCTTAGGTATAGCAAATGAAGACCCACTTTATGTTGTTGATATTATTAAAGATAAAAACCAAATAATTGTTGGTGATAAGAAAGATCTCTTAGGTAAATCCCTCTTATTGGGTGATTTGAATTTTATTATGCCAGAGTACGACTTTTCCAAAAAAACTGTTGAAATTCCTTGTAGTGCAAAAATTAGATCTTTATCTGAGCCAAAAAAGGGAAAACTTATTAAACAATCTACTTCCTACTCTTTTGAGTTTAATGAACCCGCAGAGGCAATAACCAAAGGTCAAGCTTGTGTTTTGTATGATAATGATAGGGTTTTAGGTGGTGGGATTATTAAAAAGAAACTGAACTAATTAGGGTATTTACTCGTATTTTCTTGTAAAAATCCTTATTTATCATATATATCGAGATCTATGGCAGCTACAGAACAAACAATTAAACAAGTAAACACACTAGGTAGTAGTGATTACAAATATGGTTTTTCTACTGAAGTAGACGAGATCCGACCTCCAAAAGGTTTAAATAAAGAAATAATAAAATTCATATCTGCCCAAAAAGATGAACCAGAGTGGATGCTTGAATGGAGACTAAATGCATTTAAAGTCTTCAACAAATTACCGAAGCCTCAATGGGCTAAATTGAATATTCCAGAAATCGATTATCAAGATTGTTATTATTACTCGATACCTAAAAGTTTAAAAGATAAACCAAAGTCATTAGATGATATAGATCCAGAAATACTAAAAACTTATGAAAAACTCGGTATTCCATTAAAAGAACAAAAAATGTTATCTGGTATAGCTGTTGATGCTGTTTTCGACTCCGTATCAGTTGCCACGACATATAAAAAACAACTGAGTGACTTAGGTATAGTATTTTGTTCAATTTCTGAGGCAGTAAAAACTCACCCAGAATTAGTAAAAAAATATCTAGGAAGTGTAATTCCGGTATCAGATCATTCTTTCGCAGCATTAAACTCAGCCGTTTTCACTGATGGCTCGTTTATTTATATTCCTGAGGGAGTAAGGTGCCCAGTCGAATTATCTACATATTTTAGAATTAATGCAATGAACACAGGTCAATTCGAAAGAACGCTCATCATTGCTGATAAAGAAAGTTATGTGAGTTACCTAGAAGGTTGTACTGCACCAATGAGAGATGAAAACCAACTTCATGCTGCTAATGTTGAGTTAGTTGCCCTAGATAATGCTGAAATTAAGTATTCAACAGTTCAAAACTGGTACCCAGGAGATAAAGAGGGTAAGGGAGGCATCTACAACTTTGTAACTAAAAGAGGTGCCTGCAGAGGGAAAAATTCTAAAATATCATGGACTCAAGTCGAGACAGGATCTGCAATTACATGGAAATATCCAAGTTG
Organism: Pelagibacteraceae bacterium AG-404-P08; assembly: GCA_003216195.1. Lineage (GTDB taxonomy): Bacteria > Pseudomonadota > Alphaproteobacteria > HIMB59 > HIMB59 > HIMB59. The sequence continues at coordinate 4,522 of QCJF01000007.1, read as the reverse complement.
CATTTTACAAGGAGATAACTCTAAAGGAGAATTTTATTCAGTAGCCATAACTAACAATATGCAACAAGCTGACACTGGTACAAAAATGATACACATTGGTAAAAACACTTCCTCTAAAATTATATCAAAAGGCATTTCAGCTGGAAAAGCTAATAACACATATAGAGGCCTGGTAAATATTTTGTCGAAAGCCAAAAATGCAAGAAATTTTACTCAATGTGACTCTTTATTAATTGGTAATCAATGTGGAGCTCATACAGTTCCATATATACAGTCAAGTAATTCCGACTCAATGGTTGAACACGAGGCCACAACCTCAAAAATTAACGAAGATCAATTATTTTATTGTCAGCAAAGAGGATTAAACAGTGAGGATGCAGTGGGGTTAATTGTGAATGGTTTTTGTAAAGAGGTACTTCAACATTTACCAATGGAGTTTGCTGTTGAAGCTCAAAAATTAGTCGCAATTAGCTTAGAGGGAAGCGTTGGATAATGTTAGAAATTAAAAACCTTCATGTCTCTATTGAAGAAAATAAAATAATTAAAGGTTTGGATTTATCTATTAATAAAGGTGAGGTGCACGCACTTATGGGCCCTAACGGCTCTGGTAAAAGCACACTCTCTTACGTGCTATCCGGTAAAGATAAATATGAAATAAATGATGGAACAATAGATTATAATGGAAAAAATTTATTGGAATTAGATGTTGATGAAAGAGCAAATGAGGGATTGTTTCTTGCATTTCAATATCCAATGGAGATACCAGGTGTGCAAACTTCATTTTTTTTGAAAACAGCAATCAATTCTAAAAGAAAATATTTAGGTCAAAGTGAAATGGACGCATTGGAATTTGCTAAATTAATGAAATCAAAAGCAGAAGAATTGAATATAAGTACTGAAATGCTTAAAAGAGACTTAAATGTTAATTACTCTGGTGGTGAAAAAAAGAAACAAGAAATTTTACAGATGTCTATGTTAAGTCCCAAAATGGCTATTTTAGATGAAACAGACTCCGGTTTAGACATTGATGCCTTAAGAATTGTCTCTGAGGGAGTAAATAAATTGAGAAATAGTGAGAATTCTTTCTTAGTTATTACGCATTATCAAAGACTTTTAAATTATATAAAGCCTGATTTTGTTCATATTATTGCAGATGGTAAAATTGTAAAATCTGGTGATTACTCTTTAGCTTTAGAGCTAGAAGAAAAAGGTTACGAAGAGATATCTCAAACCGCTTAATGGAACTTGTATTAAATTTAGACAAGATACAATCTAAAAGTGTATCTCAATATGCTAAAGACATCTTAGATAATCAAAACCCATATAAAAATTTTAAAATTGAAAATTATAAATACGCCCAGCTCCATAAAGATGTCAAATCAGAAATCTTACTTAGAGATATAGATTTTTCTAAACTATTAGATAATACTAAAAATATTACATCTTCTATTTCAAATCCATTCGACTTAACAGCTAATTTAAATCTCTGGAATTACAATAATGAGGATAGTTTTTTTAGAGTCTCCTCTTTAGTAAAAAGAGAAACTAAATCAGTAAATTTAGATACATTTAATGATAGAAATTTATTTTTAGATATTTCTCAAATAAATGAGAACATACATATATCTAAATCCTCTACAAATGAAATCAATCTTATTATTTTAAATAGCAAATTAAACGATGAGTACCCGAAATCAATTTTCTTAGATTTATCTAATAATTCTAAGTTAAATGTAGTTCACTTTAATGTTTCAAATAATAAATCTTTTTTATACTTTGAGACTAATTTACAAGACAACTCATATTTTAATTTTATTTCTTTTCAATCAGATAATATTCATACAAGAAACGAGTTTTATGCTTCATTAAATCAAGAGTGTAACTTTGATTTATATGGTCTTAATATCAACAATTATGGTGTAAATGACAATTATTCTTTTATACAACATTTAAAGCCCTCTTCTTCAAGTAGAGAAGTTTTTAAATCTATTGTTGAAAAGGGCGCTATTACAAACTTTCAAGGAAAGATATATGTTGACTCTATTGCTCAGAAAACTGATGGATATCAAATGAGTAGATCATTGCTTTTAGATGACATATCGAAAGCCAACAATAAACCAGAACTTGAAATTTATGCAGATGATGTAAAATGTAGTCACGGGTCTACTGTTTCCAAATTAGATGACGAGCAAATTTATTATTTTAAGTCCAGAGGAATTGATAGCGAAATAGCTAAAAAAATATTAAAAAAAGCATTTATTGTTGAGATTATTGAGTCAATTAAAGACGATATGTTAAAGAATTATTCAAATGAGTTAATTGAAAGTTTATTATCATGAATAAAATTAAATTAGATTTTCCAATTTTAGATAGAAAGATCAGAGACAAAGCTATCACTTATCTTGACTCTGCAGCAAGCACTCAGAAACCTAAACAAGTAATTAACTCTATTTCTGAATTTTTAGAAAATTCTTATGAAAATGTTCATAGAGGAATGAATTCACTTAGTATAGATGCTACAGATTTATATGAAAAATCTAGAGATGTAGCAAAAAATTTTATTAATTCTAATTCTACAAATGAGATAATTTTTACAAGAGGGGCTACTGACTCTATAAATATTATTGCTAATTCATTAGCTGAACATCTTAAAGAGGGCGATAAGATTGTTGTAACTGAATTAGAACATCACTCAAATTATTTGCCTTGGATGAACTTATGTAAAAAATTAGGTTTAGAATTAAAAATAATTCCTATTTCGAAAGATGGCATTTTATCTGAAGACGATATCATTAATAATTGTGATGACTCCACAAAGGTTCTCTCTTTAACACACATGTCAAATGTAACTGGCCAAATACTTGATATTAAAAAGATTAAAAAATCAATTAATAAAGATACTTATGTTGCAGTTGATGGTTGTCAATCAATAGCACACTTAAAAATTGACGTAAAAGATTTGGATTGTGATTTTTACTCTTTTTCATCTCATAAACTTTATGGTCCATCTGGTATTGGAATTATGTATGGTAAAGAAGATATTTTAAATAAATTAAATCCTCCAACACTTGGAGGAGGGATGATCAATGAAGTTTCATCAAATGATTTTTCCTTTGCTATGTTACCCAATAAATTTGAACCGGGTACGCCTTCAATTGAGGCAGCAATTGGTTTCAAAACAGCTATGGAATATTTGAATAATAATAATTACCAAGACTATTTTCTGAATGAAAAAAAACTCAGATCTACATTAATTGAAGCTTTACGTGAATTCAAAGAAGTAGATATATATGGCTCTAATGAAGATGGAAATTCTACATCCATTGTTTCTTTTAATATTAAAAACCAAAATTTTAATGATATTGCCACTTTTCTTGACCAGTATGGAATTATGATTAGAGGAGGTCACCATTGTTGCCAACCATTTATGAAAAAGTTAGGTATCCCTGGTTCTTGCAGAGTCTCTTTTGGTATTTATAACGATCTTAATGATATTGATCATTTTATAGACTCTTTGAAAAAAACTCTAAAACTTCTTCAATAGGATATGGATAATAAAACACTCTCTGACTTTATGCCAAAAGTGAGTTCTGAAGGTGAGATTTCTTACGGAGAAAAATCGTCATCACAGTCAGTGACATTAACAAATGATCATATAATCAAAGTTCTCACAGATATAAAAGATCCTGAAATGGATATGAATATTTATGATCTTGGTTTAATTTACGACATATCAATAGATAATTTTAACAACATTAAAATTATCATGACACTGACAACAGTTAACTGTCCAGTTGCTGATAGTTTTCCATTAGAGGTTGCTAAAAAAGTTCATGAATTAAATGATGTAGGACAAGTCAGTATAAAACTAACCTTTCAACCACCATGGAATAAAGATATGATGAGTGAAAATGCAAAGTTAGCTTTAGGTTTTTAGTATGACCAGTCCTTTATTTTCATTATCCAAAACTGCTGAAGAACAAATTTCTAAATTATTAGTTAAAAATAGTAACGCTATTGGTTTAAAGATTGGCTTAAGCACTAAAGGTTGTGCGGGATTGAGTTATACAATGGAGTATGTTAGTAATGATAACATACAAGGTTGTGAGCTAGTCAATGATTACAAGTTTCCTCTTTATATTGAGGACAAAGCAGTTATGTATGTAATAGGCACAGAAATGGACTTTATTAAAGAAGAATTTGGAGAAAGGTTTATTTTTAAAAATCCTAATCAGACTAGTGAATGCGGTTGTGGTGAGAGTTTTCACGTTTAGATTTTAGTTATATTGATGGCAATCTTATTGGGTATTCTCTCAGCTTTTAGTTTTGGTGTTGGAGATTTTTTAGCTAGATTTTCATCAAAGGAAGTTGGATTTAAAAATTCACTTTTTTGGATGCTGGTTGTTGGCTCAATATTTTATTTAATTTTATTCTATTTTTTTGGAAGTGGTCTTTCTCCAAACGCGATTGGTTTGAGTAATAGTTTCCTATCAGGAATTTTAATAATGTTTGGACTTCTATG
>QCJF01000006.1 GCA_003216195.1 Pelagibacteraceae bacterium AG-404-P08 | reverse complement strand
GTTCTTAAATCATTAATTCCATGTATATGATCAGCATGTGAATGTGTGTAAATAACTGAGTCAACATTATCAATTTTATTGTCGATTAACTGTTTCCTTAAATCAGGACTAGTATCAATTAGTATTGATTTTCCTGCTTTTTTTAAAAGTATCGAAGGTCGTGTTCTTTGGTTTTTAGGATTTGATTTATCACAATTACCCCAAATGTCATGAGATAAAGGGACTCCAAAACTTGAGCCACATCCCAATATATTTATTTCAGTTTTTACAGTCATTTATTTTAAAAAGCTTTTTGTAATTATAAGTACTAATTTCGCATGTATTAATGTAGTCGTTTCCAGTAATTTCACAATATTTTTCAACTATAATTTTTAAATAGCTTGGTTTATTAATTTTACCTCTTAAAGGATCTGGCGTAAGATAAGGACTATCAGTTTCAAAAATAATTTTTTTAATTGGTAATATTTTAATTGTATCTCTTAATTTATTTGCATTTTTGAACGTAATAATGCCTGACAAAGAAAAAAAACAGCCTAAATCAATACATTTTTTTGCAAATTCTTCACTTCCAGTGAAACAATGTATAAGAATATCACCTAATTTTTTTGAGTATTTAGTTAAAATTTTAATCATATCCTCTTCAGCATCTCTCATATGAATTATACACGGTAAATTATAAAAACTAGCTGCATCTAAATGTATCTCTAAGCTTTCTATTTGCTTATTTTTTGGAATATCATAATGATAATCCAAGCCTGTTTCGCCTATTCCAACAATTCTATCTTTAAATTTTTTAATATTTTCAATTAAAAGAGTCTTTATCTCATCAGGCTTGATATCAAGAGTATTATTTGGGTGATGACCTAAAGTGATATCGACAAAATTAAAACTTTTAATTAAATTAATATCTTTCTGAAACTCGTATATATTAGAATTTATACTTAAAATTCGTTCTATGTTATTTTCTTTAGCATCTTTACAGATATCTGATACTGAATTTTTAAGTAATTCATGACCAAAATTTACATGACTGTCTATTAAATTACTCAATTTTAGTAAATAAAGGCTCAGGTTTTCGTATTTTTAGAAATTTTAATTTAATTACCTCTTTAAAATTATCAAAAATATCTAATTTAATATTATTAGTATTTTCGAATAAATTGAATACTTCTGAGGTTTTTGAAGGCATAAAAGGAACTAAATATTGACTAACCCTGATAATACATAAGCATATATCAGCCAAAACTTTTTTCATTTGTTCGGGATCAGTTTTTTTTAATACCCAAGGAGCAGATTTATCGACATAATTATTTAAATCATTCATAAATAAGAATAATTTTTTAAGGTATTCGTCATATTTATAATTTTCCATATACTCAAACAATTCTTTTTCAGTGTCGTTAATTTGTTTTAAAATTCCAAAATTAAAATTATCTTCAGTTAAATCAATATTTTGTTCTAAATTTTTACAAATAAAACTAAGTATTCTTTGTATTAAATTTCCATAGTTATTTGCCAAATCACCATTAATTCTATTTTTGATAGCCACCTTAGAAAAATCACCGTCATTGCCAAATGGAACCTCTCTAAAAAGAAAATATCTTACTGAGTCTAGACCATATTCATCAATCAATTCTTTAGGGTCAATTACATTACCAAGACTTTTACTAATTTTTTGGCCCTCATTTGTCCACCAACCATGCGCTACGATCTGCTTTGGTGGATCTAACTCTGCAGCCATTAAAAAAGCAGGCCAGAAAATAGCATGAAATCTGATTATATCCTTCCCTACTACATGTATCCCTGGCCAATATTTTTGATATAAATCAGAATTTTTTTTTGGATAATCTAAAGCTGAAATATAGTTAGTTAGTGCATCTAACCAAACATAAACAATATGTTTTTCATCTGTAGGGACATCAATTCCCCATTTAAATGTTGTTCTAGAAACGGAAAGATCTTTCAACCCTGACTCAACAAATTTTATAACTTCATTAGATCTAGATTTAGGGACTATGAAATTTGGATTATATTTATAAAAATCTAAGAGTTTGTCTTGCCATTTAGAAAGTCTAAAAAAATATGACTCTTCTTCAACCCAAGATAATTCAGATCCAAAACTATTATATTTTTTACCATTTTTTTCAACTATTTCATTTTCAGCTACAAAAGCTTCATCTCTTACAGAATACCATCCGCTATATTTGGACAAATAAATTTCATCTTTTTCCAACAGAACTTTCCATAGATTTTGAACAGATTTTTTATGTCTTTCTTCTGTTGTTCTTATAAAATCATCATTAGATAAATTTAATAAATTACTTAAATCTTTAAAATTTTCTGAAACCATGTCAGTAAATTTTTGAGGATCAATATTTTTTTCTTGAGCAGCTCTTTCAACTTTTTGTCCATGCTCGTCTGTTCCTGTTAGAAAATAAGAGTCGAGACCTCTACAATTATAAAATCTTTTTAATATATCAACAGCAATTGAGGTGTAAGCATGTCCAATATGGGGTTTATCGTTCACATAATAAATTGGAGTTGTAAAATAATTATTAGACATACTTAATAAGATTAGAATTTAATCTTGTAAAATAGATTGAAATTAGGTCATTAGTTAATGTATTGAATTTTAAACTCTCATCTATATCAGTTAAATAATCTGAATGAAGTTTTAATAAGTATTTATAAAGTTTTTTATTATTTAAATTATTTCTTAAATAGTATTTGAGTATTTTTAAAAATATTAATGAACATACACTTATTTGATCTTTATTAAAAAGTTTTATCTTTTCAAAAAAATCAGTGCTTTTTAAATTAATGAAGGGGTTAATAATAGAATGTATTAATTCCTCTGAAATATTTTGATTTTGTCTAGCTATGTCCTCTTTCAATGAATTGAAATCACTAAAATTTATTTGTGAATTCAAATCTCTGATAACTCTGGCCCTTGAAATTATTGTTTCAGGTAAACTTATAAAGTTTGAAGAACAAAAAATAAAATAGGTTTTGTATGGTATTTCTTCAATAATTTTTAAGAGTCCATTTAAAGCATTAATATTTAAATAATTTACCTCTCTGACAAATATTACTTTATTAAGGTTTAATACATTTGTATGTAGAAACTCTTTTTTCATTTTTCTTATTTGATCAATTGTAATAAATTTTGATTTTTCTTCAGGCTCTAAAATAATAAAACTTGTATCTATTTCATATTGTTTCTCATAGAAGCTTTTTAAAATCTCTTCCTCTAAATGAGAAATACTCTCACTATTAGAAGTCTCTAATAAGTAAAAGCCACTGCTTTCAGATTTTATAGTATTTACTACTTTATCAATTTGCATTTTTTCAGATTTAATATGATTTTTTCATGTACTTCATTAGCAGATAGTGATGCATCAATAGTAACAAACTTACGTTCACCTATTTTTATTTTAGATATTTCTTCATAATTTTTTTTAATTCTTGAAAATTGTCCAAAATATTTTTTATCAAATTTATTTGAATATAATCTTTTGTTTTTCCTACTTATTAAATTTTTTTTATCTAACTTCAAATAAAAAGTTATATTTGGAATAAATTTCTTATGAATTAACTTAATCAAACTGATAATAAGTTTTTTTTCTTTAGAATTATATTTTTGATAAGCATAAGTAGAGTCAAAAAATCTATCAAATACAATGAAATCGTTCTTTTTAATTGAAGATAATAATGCAAATCTAGATGCAAAAAAAAACATTATTAAACTTAAATTATCAAAATTAGATTTTAAAATCACATTTCTTAACTTTTCTAGATCTTTATTACCTCCAGGCTCTCTAGTAAAAGTAGATTTAATATTATTTTTTATAAAATATTTTTTTAAAAGTTTTATCTGTGTCGATTTTCCAGAATATTCGAAACCTTCAAAACTGATTACTTTCATTATATATGATAATATTTAGTTAGATCCAAGAATGATATAATAAATAGCTGAAAATATTCTTGAAAAGAAATTCTTTTGCTCAATGTCCTCACCTGAAAATAAAGGAAATTCAGAACTCTTATCAGCAAAAGATATCTGAAGTTTGGCTATTTGATCACCTTTTTGAATTGGAGTTGCAATAGGCTCATCTACTATCACATTAACTTTAGCAGAAGATAATTGCGCTTTTGGAATACTCACGCTTATATCGTTTAAAGCAACTAGGTCTACTTTGTCGTCTTTACCTAGCCAAGTATCAACTTCTTGAATAACCTCATTTTTTTTAAAAAAATCTACTAATTGAAAGTTGTTGAAACCCCAATCCATTAATCTTAGTGACTCCTGGGCTCTTGATTTGGAAGAGTCTAGTCCATTTAGAACAATAATCAGTCGCCTATCCCCTCTTTCAGCAGATCCAACCAAACCGTAGCCAGCTGCTTCTGTATAACCTGTTTTAAAGCCATCAGACCCCTCAAATGTATATAGGAGTGGATTTCTGTTATCTTGTTTGATCCCGCTGTATGTAAAATCACTTAATTTGTACATTTGATATAATTCATAATGATTTTCAATCGTGTAGTGAGCTATTTTAGCAAGGTCTTCAGCTGTTGTGTAATGATTGTCATCAGGCCAGCCACTGCTATTTGTAAAATTAGTCTCTGTGAGTCCTATTTTTTTGCCTAAATTATTCATTTCAATAGCAAAAATTTCCTCAGAGCCAGATATACCCTCTGCTAAAGCAATCGAAGCATCATTTCCGCTCTGAACAATAATTCCTAGTAACAAATCATAAACTTTTACTCTTTTGTCTACCTCTATAAACATCTTTGATCCGCCCATTTTCCATGCCTTTTTACTTACTAAAAACTCTTGATCTAATGATAAAGTACCATTTTTGATTTTTTCAAAGGCTACAAGAGCGGTCATCATCTTGGTCATACTTGATGGATATGTTTTGGCTTTAGAGTTTTTTTCTAAAAGAACTTCGTTTGTTGATAAATCGATTACAAGCGCTGTTTTTGCCAAACTTTCAATAGTAAGAGATTGTTTAGGAAATAGAACAATTATTGCTATAAATAAAAAATTAAGGGGTTTTTTTTGCATTCAAATATCCATTTTTAATCAGAAAATCTAACTTAAGATTTATATCACTCTTTAGAAATGGGCCAGCAAAAACCTTAACCCCCTCTTCATTTTTTTCATAAAACAATCCTAAATTCTTGATTTTATTAGTTTTAAGCTTTGCCATATTTATATCTTTATAAATTTCAACTAATATAGTGTTTTGTCTCTTTGAATTTTTGATGTCTAAAGTTTTAATTTTCTCATAATCAAGTTTTTCACTGATTTCAGTTTGATCTTGATCTAACTGTTCAAATGAAATTTCTGTATCATCCATCTTTATCTTACTTTCTTCTTTTGAGTCGACAACATTTCTCAAAATTATTGATTCATCTTTTAAATATTCTAAATATACTTTTGTATTTAATGATATTTTGTTAATTATCTCTTGACTTAATGAAAGCCTATTTTCAGTATCTAGCTTAATATTTCTGACAATAATACTATTATCTAAGTTATTGGGATCTGATAATCTTACAACGCTAGGTATCGGCAAATTAGAGTGATGAATATTATTGCCTTTTATTCTTTCATCTGTAACAAACTTTTCTAAAACGCTTAACTCAATGTTATAATCATAAAGTGGAGATATAATTACATCAGATTTTTTAAAGTAATCTTGAGTTGTGACTTCTTCTTCTGTATTTTTATCATCTACAATATCGACAGATGTAATTGTACATGATGATAAAAAAAGTAAAAACAGTATTTTATTTATATTATTTAAATTTATCACTTAATAATCCAACTGAAATACCATAATAGTTTGAGCAGTTGTAAGAGAGAATATTTAAATAATTATCGTACACGATAAAATACCTGAAATCACCCTCTTCCCTACCCATCCTTAACAAATAACTATTAATATTTAAATTATCCAAAGAATTTCCATTCATCTTTTTAAAATTCATAAGTCTAAATTTACTTAAAGGTAATTGTTTAGATAATTTTTTTACTGCTAAACAGCCTTTTTCTCTTTTAATGAATAATTCCGTTTCTAAAGATTTTATATTTGCTGGGGGTATTACTTCCCTACCCCAAGTGTAATTTGGATCCCATTTGTTTGAACCTACTCCCTGTAAATATCTTGCAATAGAAGCTAGTGAGTCCTCTGTGTCAGTCCAAATATTCTTCTTTCCATCATTATTAAAATCTTGAGCATAATTTAGAAAACTAGAGGGCATAAATTGATTTTGACCCATAGCTCCTGCCCAAGAGCCTTTAAAATCACCAACATTAATGTGTCCTTGCTCAAGAATTTTAAGTGCGTTATATAGTTCTTTTGTAAAGTATCGTCTTCTTCTTTCATCATACGACATAGTCAAAAGACTTTCTAATACTGGATAATTACCTGTAATTTTTCCATAAGCAGTTTCTAAACCCCATATAGATAAAATAAATCTTGATTGAACATTATAAATATTATCAATTTTATTTAATAAATCACTGTATTTACTTTTATTTTTCAAACCATTTTGTATTCTCAAATCAGAATTTCTTTTCTCAATATATTCAGAAAAAGTCAAAGTAAACTCAGGCTGGCACTTATCATTTTCAATAACTCTTTTATTGACCTCATATGGTGCTATTAATTCAGAAACAAAGCTTTTATCTAAGCCAAAATCAGCAGACCTATTTACTATTTCTTCTTTCCAATCATTAAATCCTGAAAAATCATAATTTTGAAGCACATCACAATTTTTTGGATCATGGGCAATAAGGTTATTTATGAAAAAAAAATTAAAAATTATATAGAGAAAAATTTTAATCATATTCTGATTCCTGCACTATTATATAACCATTATAATCTAATAGTTATTTCTTAAAATTTACCAAATATATTAGTTACTGTTAAAAAAGATGATATTTGTTATAAATATTCAATGATTTTGACAAATATAGGAAAAAAATTTGTATATGCCTCTGTTATAATGATGTTACTTTCAATGGTCCTTCCTTGGGACTCACTAGAAGATTATACTTATTCTGAGTCAATGGGCTTGCTCATGAATGTTATTCCTGCTGTTATATTCATGTGTGCTGTAGCTATTGTTGTTTTAAAGCCATTAGCTTTGTTATTATCTAAAATTGGCACAAATATTGTTTTTTTACTACTTTGTTTAATGAACGCTATCGTCTTGTACATGGGAATGCAATATTATCCAGATACTTACACCATTGGTTATTTTTTATTTCCATCATCTGTAATTGTTTTTATGTTAGGTGCTATTTACAGTGTTAATCGAGTTGATGGAACCACTAATAATTAATTAAATTTATAAAAAAGCATTTATCAATATTATTCCACTCATCAGTAATAACATTAAGTAAAATAATTTTTTAAATAATTTTTCTGAGATAAAACTTCTTATTTTTTTACCTAAGAGGAATCCAATAATTACTGGGAGAGTAACTATTAATGATGGAACAATTGTATTTATACTAATCAGCTTAATATAAGAAAATGATATAAATTGCATACCGCTATATAGTAAAAAAGCTAATCCCATAAATTGCACTGTTTTTTCTTTATTATATTTAAGTGATTGTAATAAGAAAACAAAAGGCATTGTATAAATACTAGTTAGGCCAATGATAAACCCATTTAGAGATCCAGTTAAAAGTTGTATGATTGAATTTTGGTGATTAGGTATAGCAACAACTCTATTTGATAGAGATAATGAGGAATTCATAAAAAGCAAAATCGCAATAAATATCAAGATTAGATCCGACTCAAGAACATTTAGTAAAAAGACACCTGGCACTATGATTAGTGTTGAAAAAACAAGAAAATATTTAGTATCTTTAATTACGACTTTTAAATTACTGCCATTTATCATTTGAAAAAAACCAGTAATGATAGTTGGTATTATCACAAGAGCTATTGTTTCTTTAACGTCGACAATAAATGAGAGTAAAGAAATTACAACAGTGATTAATCCTACACCAAGTATACCTTGGGTTACGCCACCAATAAAATATGCTAATAAAATATAAAAAAAAGTTAATGCTGGAAGATTACTTAAAATCACTTAAAAATATAACATGAATGGCAAAGAATATATCAACTAATGATATAAAATTACGATTGATTTAAAAATAACGTAAGATATACATTCTAGACGTTAATAACATCGGAAGGATGGCTGAGCGGTTGAAAGCACCGGTCTTGAAAACCGGCAAAGGGGCAACTCTTTCCTGGGTTCGAATCCCAGTCCTTCCGCCATTTGATCTATATTCAATTTCCAAAAATATATAATTATAATTATTTTTTATTTAAAAGGAGAAAAAAATGACTGATCGTGTATGTATAAATCTTTCCTATGCTGTACCAAATGATAAAGCTGCTGAAGTTGAAAATATTTTTAGCACTCATGGAAAATGGATGACTGAATTTTATTCTGATGGAACAGATCATTTATTAAATGCTTACTTTACTAAAGCACCAGAGTTTAAAGACCCTACCGATCCTAGTAAGGGCGAAACTGGATACACATTATTTACAATAAATGAACAATTTGCATCTATGGAGAGTGTTCAAAGACATGTCGAAAATGCCAGTAAAAATGATTATTTCCCAGATTTTGCAAAGTTACTAGAGGACTACGGAAAAGTTTTAAGTATGGGTGGTAGTGTATATATTTCTATAAGATAAGTAAGTATTTTTTATCTTTAAATAAGTTCTATATTTATATAGGTAACTAATATATTTTTAAATTTGGTGTGAATTACCGAACAAATTATAAAAGTTGCCCTTTATGTGAATCTCTCTCATTTTATCCAATTTATAAAGGTGATTGCTCTAAGCATATTTTATATAAAAAAGATTTACCTCCCATTATGCAATGGATGGAATGTGGAGAATGCAAACACCATTTTATAGAAGGATATTTTAATGAAGAGGGTATAAAAAAAGTATTTTCAAATACACATGAAAATCAAAAAATAGGATATCAGATTGAGCAACAAAGAATGGTGTCATCAAGAATTGTAAATAAAGTTATACCTTTTAAAAATTCTGGTATTTGGCTTGATATTGGTTTTGGTGATGGTGCCTTATTATTTACAGCTCAAGAATACGGTTTTAAATGCATAGGCACAGATTTAAGAGAAGAAAATGTAAAAATAATGAAAAATCTAGGATTTGAGACATATTGTGAAAATATCGAGAACATAAATTTTAACAATAAAATTTCAGTTGTTAGTATGATGGATGTTTTGGAACACGTGCCATATCCGAAAACAATGCTGAACATAGTATCTAATATTTTAGAGGAAAATGGGATAATAGTTATTTCTATGCCAAATATTGAAAGTATACTTTGGAAAATAATGTCTCAAAATAATAAAAATCCCTATTTAGGAGAAATTGAACATTATCATAATTTTAGTCGAACAAGATTATACAAATTATTAAATGATTTTTCTATAGAGCCAATTCATTACGGCATAAGTGAAAGATATCGTGCTTGTATGGAGATTATTGCAAAAAAAATATAATTAAATTACTACTTCAAAACCCTCAAATTGTGGGTGGTCTAAGTAAACACTTTTATGTCCACCTGCATTCTTATGCGCCATCCTAAAAGCCTCTGATTTAGTCCAATTTATAAAATCTTGTTTTGAGCTCCACTCACTATGCGAAGCGTATAGTGTATATTCTTCATTAGACTCACTTTTAATTAAATTAAATTTCTTAAAACCAGGAACATCATTTAAATGAGTATCCCTATTCTTCCAAATATCTTCAAAATACATCTCTTCACCTAATTTTACTTTAAATCTATTCATTGCTATAAACATTTATTACTACCTATAAGTTACTCTGATATAATAATCCTTGTGTTGGTTCCGATAGCAATAGTTACTCTAGAACCAATGGGTATTTGCTCTTCACCTGATTGAACTATTGAAATATCATCATCTGTGCCATCGACGTCTACAACATATTGAAATCCTGTATGATCTCCTAATGAAGAACCAGCAACATATCCTACGATAGCGCCACCAATAGTTCCCACTACAGCTGCAGCATCTCTGCAGTCATCGTCAAAAATACCCTCTCCACATCCTACAACAAAACCTACTAGACCTCCTGTAAGAGCACCAATACCAGAGCTTTCTCCAGTGATTTTGACTGGTTCAGCTGCAACGAGAGTTCCATATTTAACTGTGTTGACTTTTTGGGTGTCAGATTTTTTTACCCCAGTATTAAAACCGCCACAAGCTGTTATAAATGCAAATAAAAATAAAAAAGGTAATTTAGGCAGGTCTGTCATATTCAACAAATTTTTTGAGTGAATTGGTGAGAAAATTTTCATAATTATCAATATTATAATTGATATTTTCATTAATATCCAAATATTTTGGATCTAATATGAAATCAAATGATGGCTCAAAAAAGAAAGGTATTGATACACGTTCCTCTTGATTAAATAATACTCTGTGATTAGTTGCTTTCATTTTACCATTTGTTAAACACTCTAATGCTAAACCTGTATTAATAACGAAAGCATTTGGGTCATGAGGAACATCATACCACTCTAAAGAATGTCTATTTTGAACTTGCAAACCACCTTTTTTGTCCTGATACAAGATAGTCATTATCCCACTATCTACATGGGTTTCACAACCTAAAGCAACACCGTCTTGAGAAGAAACTTCAACAGGTTTATCTTGTTTGGGATAGTAATTAAATCTCAGAGTAGAGAGTGTTTTGGGTCTTTGAAAAGCCTTTTCAGCTAAAGATAAATCTGAGGAAAATGAAGATATGATAGATTTAAATATGGTTATTCCTAAGTTATGAAGATCATCAAAATAATTATTTATTGTAATTTGCCACTCTGGATCTAAAAAAGACATATCGTGATTAACTTCAAATTTTTCCTTTTTTAACAAATCAACCATATTTTGCTTTAAAAGCGGATCTCCTATATCTAAACCCTCTTTACCATTTACAGAACTAGGAAAATAACCCCTATAAACAGTATTAGTATTGGGGTTCCATTTTTTAGGGGCTATTTTTAATTTCTCTTCCTCATTTAAGTAAAAAAATTTTTTACAAGTTTTTAAAAGATTATTTATTTTTGAAATTGGAATACCATGATTTGTAACTGTAAAAAAACCAATTTCTTCTGATGCTTTTTTAATATTTTTTGATACTTGCACAGCAGCATCACTATTAAGATCTTTATCAATAATATTAGATAAATCTATATTTGGAATATAATTAATCTGCATCTCCAATTTTAAAATATAGTTTTTTGATATATTTCTGTTTCCTTTTAATAGGAAGTTCATAAAATTCATCTATTGAAATTGGTTCACCTATTTTTTTTTGATTTTCAGTAAGTTCGGCTATTATAGATTCATAATAGTTTGCCCACTCTGCATTAGTTTTTGGGAGTTGTTGATCTTCCATTATTTTAATCCTAACTTTTTATAGAAAAGATTTATAGTGTAAAATAAGTCCTTACTGTCATTATTTTTGATCTGAATAGAACTAGAACTTTGCATTTTAATAATATTTTCTTGTGCCATTTGAATTAAATCATCTAGTGTTTTTTGACTTGCTTTTTTAAAAGTAATATCAATAAAATTTCTTTTTATATTTATTTTTGAAATACCAAGGGTAAGAGATTTAATTTTAATAGTTAGTAAATTAAATAAATTGGTTACTTCAACTGGGTAATTACCATATCGATCATATATTTCATCTAAAACATTCTTAAGTTCTTGAATATTCTTTGAATTAGTAAATTTACGATAAATAATCAACCTGGAAATATCATCAGATATGTAATTCTTTGGAATGTAATACTCAAAAAATGCATCGAATTCAAATTCATCATAATCATCTTCAATTTCTGCATTATCATTTTTTTGTCTTTCCACCTCATCTTTTAACATACTTTGGTAAAGCTCTATTCCAATATCTTTCACATGACCACTTTGCTCATCACCAAGTAAATTACCTGCGCCTCTTATTTCTAAATCCTCATTAGCTAACTGAAAATTTGATCCTAGATTTTCATAGTTAGCTAAAACTTGGAGTTTCTTTAGAGCTGTTTTATTGATTAATTTTTCACTGTCATGAAATAAATAGGCATAAGCTCTTTTATTTGAACGACCTACCCTACCTCGCAATTGATATAATTGAGATAAACCAAATAAATTAGAATTAAATATTATTAGAGTGTTTGCATTTTTTATATCTATTCCAGACTCAATAATATTTGTAGAAATAAGGCACTGTATCTCACCTTTTGTAAAAGATATGAACACATCCTCAATATCTTTTTCTTTCATTTTACTGTGACCTACTCCGTAAGAAAGATCTATATTTAATTTTTTAATTTCATTTTCGACAAAAGGAATATGGCTTATTCTTGGTACAACAATAAAAATTTGTCCATTCCTCTCTAATTCATTCTTTATTGCTGAAATAAGGGCAACAGACTCATATTTTTGAACATAAGTTCTTATACTAATTCTATTTGATGGTGGTGTTCCAATAATACTTAAATCTTTTAAGCCCAATAAAGACATCTGAAGTGTTCTAGGAATAGGTGTGGCAGACAATGAAAATAAATGAATAGTTGGGTATTTGTTGATTAAATATTCCTTTTGATCGACACCAAATTTTTGTTCTTCATCAATTACCAGTGTGCCTAAATTATTAAATTCTATGTCTTTTTTAAAAAGACTATGTGTTGCAATAAGAATTTGAATATCACCAGACTTTAATGAAATTAAAATTTCTTTTTTTTCTTTTGACGAAGTAAATCTAGATAAACATGCAACCTTAATGTTAAAAACTGAAAATCTCTCATTAAATGTATTAGTGTGTTGCATTGCTAATAATGTGGTGGGAACGACTATTACAAATTGAAAACCTGATAAATATGTTGCACATGCAATTCTTAAAGCCACTTCAGTTTTGCCAAATCCTACATCGCCGCATATAAGACGATTAGATGGTTTATCTTGTTTTAAATCATTTAAAGATTGTTCAATTGAGTTTAATTGGTCCTCAGTTTCAACAAATGGAAATTGTTGATTAAATTTCTCAAGATCAGAATTATTATATTGAAACACTTTGATGTTTATAGTGGATCTCTTTGCTGCATTTTTTAAAAGTTTATTAGCTAGAAAACGAATTTTCTTCTTAACTGAAGATTTTCTAAAAATCCAATCATTCGTGCCTAATTTATCAAGAAGAAGATTATTATCATCAAACCCATATCTTGAAATATAGTTTAAATTTTCAATTGGTATTAAAAGCTTGTCGTTGCCGCGGTAAATTAATCTAATAAACTCCCTAATTCGATTATTAATTTCAATATTATCAATGGATATAAATCTACCAATACCATGCTTTTGATGAACAACTGCATCTCCTAATGAAAGATCATTAAAATTGATTATAGTGTCTAAATTCGTTTTTTTTGTAGTATAAGTGTTTTTATTGAGGTGTACGATTCCATCAAATAGATAGTCTTTTGAGATTAAAGATTTACAAAAATATAAATTATTACCATAATTTGGTTCAATATTTTTCTTTTGAAGAAATTCGTTTTCTATTAATGAGGAATTTTTTCCACTATGAAAATATATTTTATTACTCATTTTGGAAAATTCATCTAAAGAGGTATTTGATGTAATTTTTAATGATTTAGGAGAGCTAGATAATATATTTGTAAATTTAAAATTTTTTATTTTGTTATCTTCTAAATAATAATTTGAAAAAGGGATCTCAGGTTGGACTTGATCAAAAATTGTTTTAAGAAAATTTAGCTTTTCTTTTAATATTATGTCACTTCTATTAATTGTATAAATAGAATATCGCATAACGATATCCTCAAAATAACTATCTTTATTACTTGGCTCTAATAACTCAATATTAGGGTTAAATATATCAATCCTCTCTATCTCATCTTTAAAAGTAAGTTGTGTTTGAGGATTGAATTCTTTTATTGTTTCAATCACATTATCAAAGAATGAAATTCTATAAGGATTATTATTACTGTTATAAATATCTAAAATATCCCCTCTTATTGAAAATTCGAGTTTATTATAAGCATTTGCTTGGCTTGAATGATTAAATTCAACTAATTTTTCTAAAATTGTATTAACTTCAATAGTTTGATTTTTAGTTAATGTTAAAAAATGATTAGCATCTTCATTTATTTGAAATTTTTTTAAAAGATTATTGCAAGTAATTATTATTATATCATTATGAGATAATTTCTGTAATTTTTCTGACCTATCAAGTAAAATATCAAATGATGAACTTTCAGAACTGAACGGTAAAGAGTCATGTGCTGGAAAATAACATATTTTCTTATGGGGATAATGTATATTTAGAATATTTTCATAGTCTAGAGCTACCTTATCATCTTCACATAATAAAATTGATTTATTGCCAAATTTAGAAATAGGATTTTCCAATATTATTTTGATAAATTTATAATTTTAAGGTACCTAATTCTATCTTCTTTGAAAGACTCATTAAAAAATACGTCAAATATGTATTGTGTTTCATTTTTTAATAAATCATCTAATTGATCAATTAGAGCCTCATCATTAGTATTTTCAAGTTTTGTATAAATTCTCTCAAAAATTACATCTAATTCTTTTATACCTAATGTTTGACATCGATATTTTATTTTTTTTAATTTATCTTTGTAGTTATTATTCATGAACGACAATAGTTTCGATTTTTTATATCAGAATGTAGAAAAACTTAAAGGAATAGGTCCAAAGAAAGCGTCCTATTTTAAAAATCTAAATATAAACACAGTTATTGATATATTTTATAATTTACCGACTAGATCAGTAGATCGTACTCAGGATATTGACTTTAAAAATCTTGAAAAAGGACAAACTATTACCACTCTCGTTAAGGTAAAAAAACATCATTTTCCTTTCAATCCTAAACTACCCTACGTGATTGAATGTGAAAAAGGATCTTTAATTATAAACATAATTTATTTTTCAATAAGAGGGAATTTTCTTAGAAAAAAATATCCTGAAAACAAAGAATTAATTATTAGTGGAAAAGTATCATTTTATAAAAGCAATCTTAGTGTAGCACACCCTGATTACATAGAAGAGATAGAAAATGAGGATAAATTAAGAACTTTTGAAAATATTTATCCTTTAACAAGGGGTATCACATTAAAAGATATCAGAATAGTTTTAAATGACGCAAAAAATCATTTAAACAAATTTGATGAATGGTTGAACGAAGATATTATTAAAAAATATAATTTTTCAAAGTTCAATGAGTCATTAATAAAAATGCATTTTCCCTCTGTAAAAGAAGATATTGAACATAGAGAGAATTTTAGAAAAAGGTTGGCAGTTGATGAACTAGTATCAAATTATTTTGCTATTAGATACTTAAAAGAAAAAACAAAAAGAAAAAATGAAAGTTTAAATCTTAAATTTAATTTACAAGATAAATTGATAAATGAGCTACCTTTTGAGTTGACAAAAAATCAATATAAAATCATAAACGATATAAATAATTATAATAATACTCAATATCGAGAAACAGTACTATTACAAGGTGATGTAGGTTCAGGTAAAACTATTGTATCCTTATTAACAGCAATCCCTTTTATTCAAAAACATAAACAAGTTGCTTATATGGCACCTACAGAAATATTAGCTAATCAAATTTACAGCAATGTATTAAATCACTTAGATAGTGAAGAAGTTAATCCTATATTGCTCACTGGAAGTAGTAAAAATAAAAGTGAAATTTATGAAAAAATAGAAAAAGGTATTTTTAATTTTATTATTGGCACTCATGCTATTTTTCAAGAAAATTTAAATTTCTTATCCCTGGCATATGTAATAATCGATGAACAACATCGTTTTGGTGTTCAACAAAGACTTTATTTAGCTGAAAAAGGAATAAATACAAATATTCTATTAATGTCTGCCACACCTATTCCAAGAACACTTGCATTAGCACAATATGGTGAAATAGAACAGGTAATACTAAAAGAAAAGCCAGCTTTTCAAAAACCGATAATAACTAAAGTATCGAATATTGACAAAATTAAAGATATAGAAATTTTGTTAAAGAAAAAAATTTCAAATGTATCTCAAGTTTACTGGATTTGTCCTTTAGTTGAAGCATCAGAGACTCAAAAGTATAAAGATGTAGAAACACGATTTAAGTCTTTGAAGAATATATTTGGTTCAGAAGTTGAAATGTTACATGGTAAAATTAAGAGTGATCAAAAAGAAAGAATTATTCAAAATTTTCAAAAAGGAAATATAAAAATATTAGTTGCTACTACTGTAGTAGAGGTAGGTATAGATAATAAAAATGCAGATTATATTGTAATTGAAAATGCAGAAAAATTTGGCTTATCTCAATTACATCAGTTAAGAGGAAGAGTTGGAAGAGGTAACAATCAAGGCTATTGTTTTGCATTATATGGCAAGGATTTACCTGACAATACGATAAATCGACTAAAAATATTTAAAGAAAACTTAGATGGTTTTAAATTATCCGAAAAAGATCTCGAAATTAGAGGCACTGGTGACATATTAGGATATCGCCAAAGTGGTGACTCATTATTCAAGTTTGTAAATGTTTATCATGATCAAGAACTAATAATAGATGCAATTCAATATGTAAAAAAATTGATTGAAAAAAAAGAGTATGAAAATGAAAAATTTAAGAAAGATATATATAAGTTACTTATGTTTTTTAAGCAACAAGAAGCAATAAAACTATTATTTAGTTAACTTTTTGACTTTTTTCTTTTTAGGAAGAGCTTTTTTAATTTCCGGTGCTTTGGGTGTAACTAGTCCTGCAGAAATTATGTATTTGATTGCTTGATCGACAGACATATTAAGTTTGGTACATTTTGATAATGGAACAAACATTAAAAAACCTGTGGTTGGATTAGGTGTAGATGGCATAAAAACATTTATCATTTTTTGATTTTTTCTTTTTGCGATTTCCCCTTTTGTTTCACTAGTTAAAAAAGCAAGAGCAAAGATATCTTTTTGAGGATATTCAATAAGAACAACCTCTTTAAAAGCATTTGACTGTGTCGTAGCAAATGTATCAATAATCTGTTTTACTGTGTTATAGATTGAGTTTAAGCCAGGTATTTTGGATAAAACAGCATCAACTACTCGGTGATAAAGTTTTCCAAAAAAACTTCCAGCTATGGCTCCTAAAATTGTAAAAAATAAAAAAGCAACTATTAAACCAACACCAGGTATTTCAGATGGAATACCAAATTTATTTAGAGGTATGAAAGGTCTAAATATTTTATCTGCAATACCAACTACTACCCATGCAACGTAAATAGATAAAGCTAACGGAGCAACAATTAATATGCCACTAATAAAATGGTTTTGAATTTTTTTCATTTATATTAATTTTTTATTTTATCTTCAAACTCAAAAACATTTTTATTATTAATTTCAAAAGATACTTTAATTGAAAGATCTTTCACGTCAGGGTTATTTTCAATAAATTGATTAAGCTCCTGTTGTGAACTAATCCCTAACCTTTTCAGAAATTTTCTAACTTTTAATTGTGTTTCATCATCCATGAAAATGATAATATGGATTTTTTTTCATATTTGAAGGCTTTTAAACAATCAAAAACTATAAATGATTGTAAGGATAGTTTTCAATTCTAAGATAGTTGTAGATATGCCTATTACTACGATTAATCTAGCTAAAAAAGATAGTATTTTATTACCTTTATATTTTTGAGAACTTCTCCAAACACCAATGCAAGATGTAAAGTAATAGATTAGATTTAATACAAGATATAATGAAAATGTATAAATAAAATTTTGTATATGTATTTTTGTGACAAGCAATAGTGGTGCCGAAATAAGGAAATTGACAAGGACATAATAAATCCAATAACTTTTGTATAAAGGTAAATTACCTTTAAAAAGCTCCATAAGGTTATTTTCAATTTTAAATATGAAATTCATAATTTAGTTCTGCCCCATTGAATTTTGTTCCAGACTCTCTCATGAATATAATAAATTAATATACCGTTCATAATTTCATAAATGACAATGGATTTTGTCCAATCTAAGTTTGATGTAATAAAAATAGCAGAAATAAATGTTATTGTAGATGCGGCTAATCTCCATGTGAGTGCCTTGAAAAATGATCTAAGTCTAATTACTTTTTGATTAAGTCTGCCATATTTGTATAAATTCCATACTCTTTCATGAAAATAGTATGTAATCATTTTCAGAATGAAAACAATTAAAGCCACATAGAAAGGAGAAGTTGCATCAAAGTTTCCTGAACCATAAGAAATAACAAAAAAACTTATCAGAAAAGTATTTATAAAACCAACTATTCTATAACTTATAGTTTTTAAGATTGATCTATTTTTTGTTACTTTCATTATTGAAGAATTTTATATTCTTTCAAATATAGATTAGCTTTAAATTTTTTTGAATTAATTCTAAATTTAGCAGGAATTTTAATTATTTCTTTTTCAAATGAATAAACCGTTATAACTTCTAAATTATTTTTTTTATTCTCTTTATAAAGACCTTTAAAAAAAGGAAATACTAAATCTATAACTTCAACGTTTCCCTTGTATATTGAAGGATTATTAGGTTTTAAGTTTTCTGTATTTTTTGTAATTAATGTTAATTCATAAATGTTAATTCCATCAATAATTATCCTTTTTGAATCTGTTTGGAAAATAAAATATTGAACTAATTGCGATATTGGATCAGTGAAAAATTGATAATCATTAATTAAAGTATTTTGCAAATTTATCTGATCACTGGAGAGTTCTTTTGAGATTTCAATATTTGATATAGTACCATTCTTGTTAAAAATAATATTTTCAAATCTATCCTGTTTAGAGCTTTTTGTTTTACTTTTGTAAATAATGGGATTGAAGCTATCATTTTTAATTTCCCCACTAACTTTTGTAATAGACTCATACCCGTAAATTTTGTCAGTCATACCATAACTTTTAATCGTGAAGTCAATTTCATATAAATTATCTTCAATTTTAATTTTCCAGAATAAATCTGCTAGGTGAATTGATTTCCAATCAATTTCATATTTTAGATTTATTACTTTAGAGTTAAGGTAATATGGATATATTATAAAAAAAATTATGAAAAATATGCGCATCAATAAAATATCTTATAAAAGTAGTACCATAGATGATTATAATACTATAATTGACGTAAGAACCCCATTAGAGTTTGATATAGACCATATCCCAAGATCAGTAAATTATCCTGTATTAACAAATAAACAACGTCATGAAATAGGATTAAAATATAAAGAGAATTCTTTTTTAGCTAAAAAAGAAGGAGCTAGTATTATTAGTGCAAATATTTCAAAAATTATTAATAAAATAAAATTTGATAAAAAAAATAAAACATTAATTTATTGTTGGAGAGGTGGTCTTAGATCACTTAGTTTATATTTAGTTCTTAAACAAATCGGCTACGACGTAACGTTATTAGAGGGTGGATATAAGACGTACAGAGGTTATGTAGTAAATTTTTTTGAAAATAATACTGATAAATTTAAATTTAACCAAATTATGGGTGTAACAGGTGTAGGCAAAACACTTTTTATCAAAGAATTATCGAAAAAATATCAAGTAATCGATTTTGAAGGTTTAGCCAAACATAAAGGCTCTATTTTAGGAAATATACCCAATACTGTTCAACCATCACAAAAATTATTTGAAACATTAATTTATGAAAAACTTCACTCTTTCAATTCAAGAAAAAATATTTGGGTTGAAGCGGAAAGTATCAAAGTGGGAAAGTTAAGTATTCCAAGTAAAATCTGGAAAAATATGCCTTTGGGTAAAAATGTAAAAATAAAGAGTAATTTAACCGAGAGAGTAAAATTCATTTTAAAAGATTATAAATATTTTACAAATTCACCGGATTTAATGAAAAATGCACTTATTGTATTAAAAAAAATTATTCCAAAAGAAGAATTTAAACTTATTGAAATAAATTTAAAAAAAAAGGAATATTTTCAGTTTGTTAAATCATTAATTGAATATCATTATGATAGAGCTTACAGAAAGACACGAGCAGAAAATGACAGTAATATATATAAAGAGATATATCTAAATAAAATCAACTTAATAAATATTAAAAGAGCTATTAAAGAGAATAATTATTTTTAAAATGGTCAAATTTTTTTACTTTACCAAGATTAAAATTTTTTAGATTTACACCCTTACCTTTTTCTACACTTCCAATACAAATAATCTTAATACCCCTTTCAATTAAAAGTTTTTTTTTATTTAAATATAATAAGTTTTTAGGTGAGGTAAAAACTGGAACATACTCTTCCCCACTGGATAAAATAAGAGATATATATTTTTCTTCTTTAAAGAACTTATAAAGCTTAGAATTAATAGAGGTGAGATTATTTAATTTAATTTTTTTTTTGGATTTCAACGAAATAGTTTCTAAAGTTGATAAAAGACTATCTGATAAATCCATACAACTTGTAATATTTAGATGCTTAAATATATCTTGATAAATATACATTTTAGGTCTTAAAAATTGTTTTACAGATAAATTTTTTAAATAATTAGGTAATCTCAACTTACTATATAAACTTAAGTATCCTAGTTTTGAATATCCAATACCTGAAAAAGTGTATATTTTGTCATTAACTTTAGCATTAGATCTCTTAATTAATCTAGTATTATTAATTTTATCGCTAATAATTGTTAGAGATAAAAATAATTTATCAGAAGAAGTTGTATCCCCACCAATTATCTCAACCTTATTTCTTAGGCATATTCTATGAAAATTAGCGATGATTTGTTGCACAAACTTATAGTTTTTATTTGGAAAACTAATATTTAATAGAACATATTTAGGTACGCCTCCTGAGGATTGAATATCACTATAATTTGATAGAAAAAGTCTATGCGCTATGTTATTTGGAGTAAAATGCTTTAAATCAAAATGCTTATTTTCAACTAAAGTATCAGAAGAGATTAATTGTTTTGTTTTATTTATATAAGCACAATCATCACCTATTTTTTTATAATTCTTTTCAAAATAATTAATAATTTTTTGCTCATATGACATAAAGTAAATATAATTGAATATGAATTCAAAAACAGAGATATTTAACTAATTTTTTTTCTAACCAAAGGAAATGAGTCTCTTTTTTTGGTTAAAACTAGTTGGAAAATCACATTATCACCTTTGGTAAAAGATAATTCACTTAAATTTAAATAAGCTTCCCACATTCTTATAAATCTATCATCATACAGTTTAAGAACTTCTTTTTCTTCTTTTTTAAAATTTTTAAACCAATGAGAAAGTGTTTTAGCATAATGTAATCTAAGAACCTCTATATCTGAGATTATAAGTCCAGATTTTTCTACTGCTGGCATTACCTCAGACAAAGATGGTATATAACCACCAGGAAAAATATATTTTCTAATAAATGCAGGAGTCATTTTCGGAACTCTAATATTGCCGATTGTATGTACAACCGCTATGCCATCATCAGATAATAAATTATATATTTTTTTAAAATATGTTTTGTAAAAGGGTTTTCCTACATGCTCAAACATTCCAACAGAAACTATTTTTGTATAAGAATTCTCTTCATCTCTATAATCTTGTAAAGAATAAGATAAATTTTCTTTTTTATCTGACTTTTTAAGTTGGTCATTACAATATTTAATTTGCTCTTCAGATAATGAAACACCCTTTACTTTACAGTCATGATGATCTGCAAAATGTCTACTAAGTGATCCCCACCCACAACCTATGTCTAAAACTCTATCATTGGAATTTAATAATAATTTGTCAGCTAATCTGCTCATTTTGTTAGTTTGTGCTTGTGTTAATGAATCGTTTTCATTTTCAAAGTATGCGCATGAATATTGCCTAGTTTCATCCAAAAATAAGTCATACAACCTATCAGATAAGTCGTAATGACTTGCAACATTACTTTTTGAACTCTTAACGAAATTTAACTGAAATAGTGGATTAATGATTAAAATAATTCTGAAAATTAGTGTATTTGATATTTTTTCAAGGTATTTATTATAATTTTCAATAAGTAATTCAGAAAACTCATAAAAAGTTGAATTGCTTAACTCGTAATCTTTATCCATATATCCTTCTGTAAGCACGAGAGAAGGTGCATAAAAAATTTTATTTAAAAATTTCTTATTATTGATCTGTAAAATTAATGGATCTGTGCCGTTGTCAATAAGATGGTCATTTCCCTCAAATTTTATAATAATAGATCTTGTTTTGATTAAGTGTTTAATTAAAAATTTGAGTACCCTAAAAGACATAATTTTCTTATAAATATCTACATATACAAAATTTATAAAATTTTATCATATATTGATTGATAAAATGAATTAAAATAATAATTAAATAGTTGAACTTTTGATATTAAGCTATCGTAATACAAAATATGCATACCAAAGAAAAAATTGAATTTATATCAAATTGGATTAAAGATTATGCACATTCAAACAATGTTGAAGCGTTAGTTATTGGTATTTCAGGAGGCATTGACTCTGCTGTTACAAGTACTTTGTCAGCAAAAACAGGTTTAAAAACTTTTGTTGCGAACATGCCTATACTTGATCACAAAACAACTAATGAAAGAGGCATAAATCACATAGACTGGTTAATAAAGAATTTTAGTAATGTAACAGACTTTAAGATAGACCTCTCTCTTGTATTTGAAAGTTTTAAGTCAGCTCTTGATAAAAATGACTCAGAACACGGTTATGCAAATTCACAGGCTCGATTAAGGATGATGACTTTGTATCAAATAGCAGCTAGTAATAATGGAATCGTTGTTGGCACAGGAAATAAAGTTGAAGACTTTGGAATTGGTTTCTATACAAAATACGGTGATGGAGGAGTTGATATTTCTCCAATCGCAGATTGTCTCAAAACAGAAGTATGGGATATGGGGAAGGAATTAAATATAAACCAAGACATAATAGACGCTGCCCCAACAGATGGTTTATGGACTGATGGAAGATCTGATGAAGATCAAGTTGGTTTAAGTTACTCTGAAATTGAAGAGGCAATGCTTAATGAGAAATCATCAAATAGACAAAAATATCTTGAGATTAGAAAAAATAACGTTCATAAAATGAACCCTATCCCAGTTTGTATTTTACCAAAATAGACTTTGTAAAACTTATACTCTTGAACCGGTAGTGTTATCGAAAAGGTGCACTAATGTACCAGATATATCAAATTTAAATGTATCTCCTGCATTTAGATTTTTTTTCGAAGACAATTTACAACTAAACTCTTGATCACCAATTTTTGAATATATGATCATATCTGAACCTAAATATTCCACTAGGTTTGCTACACAAGTATGCTGTCCATTATCTGAAATTAGTATATCGTCTGGCCTTATACCTAAAATAGCATCATCGACGTTTGTAGAATTATTAAGGTTAATTTTCATATCAGCTATATGAGCTATGCCATTTTCGATTTTGCAATTAAATAAATTCATCTGTGGGGATCCTATAAATTCAGCAACAAATTTAGTATTTGGTTTAGAATATATCTCTTTTGGTGTACCAACTTGTTCAACAACACCATTGTTAATTACTACTATCCTATCCCCTAGTGTCATCGCTTCTGTTTGATCATGTGTAACAAAAATACTCGTTACGCCCATTTGCCTTTGAAGACGTTTGATTTCCAAACGCATTTGATTTCTTAATTTTGCATCTAAGTTAGATAATGGTTCATCAAATAAAAATATTTTTGGATTTCTAACTATGGCTCTTCCCATTGCAACTCGTTGTCTTTGCCCTCCTGAAAGCATGCTTGGTTTTCTTGTGAGTAATTGATCTATTTCCAAGAGTTTAGCTACATCATTGACTTTGTTATTGATCTCTTCTTTAGATATTCCTCTATTTTTAAGACCATAAGCCATATTATTAAATACTGACATGTGAGGATAAAGTGCATAATTTTGAAAAACCATTGCTACATCTCTTTCAGATGGGTCAATTTTATTAATAACATTACCATCTAGCGATATTTCCCCATTTGTAATATCCTCTAACCCAGCTATCATTCTTAATAAAGTTGATTTACCACACCCACTAGGGCCAACAAATACAACAAATTCCCCATTTTCAATATTTAAAGAAGTCTCATTAACAGCTTTAGTGCCATTAGGATATATTTTAGTAATATTTTGTAATTCTAAAAAACTCATTTTTATTTTTCTGTTTGAATTAATCCTTTGATAAACCATCTTTGAAGAATTACAACAACTAACACAGGTGGTAGCATTGACAATATAATATAGGCAAATCTCTCGCCTGTTCTAGGTAAAGCAACACCCTCATAATTTTCTGTAAAAATAATCTTCATTCCCATCACTACTGTCCAATATTTTTCGTCAGTAGTCATTATTAAAGGCCATAAATATTGGCTATATCCATAGACAAACATAAAAATAAACATAGCCGCTAACATTGTTTTTGATAGAGGCAATAAGAAGTCAATAAAAAATCTCCAACTATTTGCACCATCTAATTTTGCAGACTCTAACAATTCATCAGGGATTGTTTTATAAAATTGTCTAAAGAAAAATGTTGCAGTAGCAGAAGCAACTAGTGGGAGTATAAGTCCTGTATATGTATTTGTAAGACCAAGATCAGATACAATTTTATAACTTGGAAAAATTCTTACTTCTAGTGGAACTAAAAGAGTAATAAAGATTAGCCAAAATATTGGAACAGCTAATTTAAATCTAAAATAAACTAATGCGTAAGCTGACATAGCTGAGATGACAACTTTCAATGTTGCAATACCAAGCGCCATAATAAAACTATTTACAAACATTCTTGCTGCAGTAACTTCCTCTGACCAACCCCCTTTTTCATTCAAAACTTCATTGTAATTTTGAGAAAAACTCTCACCTAAAAAAAATTTCATTCCCTCAGTCATTATTGAAACATTATCATGAGTTGAAGTGGCAAAAGAAAACCAAATTGGTAATACCATTAATAAAACGCCAAGTATGAGAATAATGTGTGTTAGTATTTCTAATGGTTTGAACTTCATTTATTTTGAAATATTCCTTGAATAAATAATTTTTGTAGAAAGATAATTATAATTACTGGTGGGATCATTGACATAATTACAAAAGCAAAACGATCAGAAATAGATCCGTACATTGTCTTAAGACCCATTACAACAGTCCAATATTGTTCACTAGTAGTCATTATTAATGGCCAAAGATATTGATTATAGCCAAATACGAACATAAATATAAAAACTGCAGCAATCATCGTTTTAGATAAAGGAATTAAAAAATCTATAAAAAATCTCAAACTATTAGTTCCATCTAATTTAGCTGCTTCTAATAATTCATCAGGAATTGATTTATAAAATTGTCTAAAAAAGAAGGTTGCTATTGCAGAGGCAGAGATGGGTAGAATTAAACCAGCAAATGTATTTACAAGATTTAATTTTGACATAACTATGTATGAGGGCATTATTCTAAGCTCCAAAGGAACTAATAAAGTAATAAAAATTAACCAAAATATAAAAGTCGCATATTTGACTTTAAAATAAACTAAACCGTATGCAGCCATAAGTGATGTAATTACAGATAAAGTCGCTATACCTGTTGCCATAACAAAACTATTAAAAAACATTTTAAGAGCTGTTATTTCATTAAAAAAACCAGATTGTTTAAATAAAACTCTAGAATAATTATCAATAAAATTATCTCCTAAAAAAAATTGTAAACCGTTGGTATTTATAAATAGGCTTGAATGTGTTGAGCTTGCAAAAATTATCCATATTGGAACAATCATAATAAGTAAACCAATTGAAAGAATAAAATGATTAATAGTTAAAGATATATATTTAGTCATTAATTGTAGTGAATTTTACCCTCTATGTATCTAAATTGAAAAATTGTAATAACAAGAACTATTATCATCATCATGATTGATTGAGCACCAGCACTTCCAAGATCTAAACCTTTGAAGCCATCAATGTAGGCTTTATAAACTAAAGTTTTAGTTTCGCTACCAGGAGCTCCAATAGTGGTTGTATCAATAATTCCAAATGTATCAAAAAAGGCATAAGTTATATTAATTATAATTAAGAAAAAAGTAGTCGGCATTAATAAAGGAAAAGTAATTGTCCAAAATCTTCGAATGTTGCTTTTACAATCAATAATAGAGGCTTCAATAACTGTTTTTTGAATAGCCTGAAGTCCAGCTAAAAAGAAAATAAAATTTGCACTTATTTGTTTCCAGGAACCAGCAATAATTACATAAATATATGCATCAAATACATTTTCATACCAATTAAAACCCCATAAATTGTTAAATAAATGATGAAGTAAACCATATCTTTCACTGAAAAAATAATTAGCCATAACACCAACAACAGCCGGTGCAATAGCATAAGGCCAAATTAATAGTGTTTTATATGCACTTTTTCCATGCATGACTTTATTAGCTTGCACGGCAAGCAATAAACCAATTGAACCTGTAATAAAAGTAATTACGAAACTATAAATAATTGTAAACTTGAAAGCAGTAAAATAGGAGGGATCAGAAAAAATAAATAAAAAATTATCAAAACCAGCAAACTGAGAACCAAAACCAAAAGCATCTTGCATAGTAAAGGCATCTTTAAACGTTTGAATAATTGGCCAATATAAAAAAATTAATAAAATTAAAAGCTGAGGAGCTAAGAAAAAATATTGAGAATAATTTGATTTAAATTGAACTTTTTTCATTAAGTTAAAAGGAGGATATTATAAATATCCTCCTTTTTAAAATAATATAAATTATAGAGTTTTAGCAAACTGTTTTAATAGTTTTGCTGCACCCTTATCCATATTGCTTAGAGCTTTTTCAACAGTGATATCGCCATTAAGCATTGGTTCTACATTTTCGTATATTACTTCACGAATTTGAGGCCAGTTACCTGCTCTATATCCACCAGGGATTGTTGAACCCTCAAGACCTAATTGATCACCAACAGCTTTATGATAAGGAGATGCTCTATAAAAATTTATAGTTTCAGCTAACTCTATACCACCTTTTGTTACAGCAGCGTAACCTGTCATATTATGATAGTATAAATCCATTTCTGGTGAGCCCATAAATTCAATAAATTTAGCAAGTCCTTTATACTCTTCTTCTGTATGACCGTTTAAAATCCAATTAGCAGCACCACCAATAAATGTTGGATACTCTTTACCTCCTGTTACTGAGTCCCAATATGGTATTGGGTTGGTTGTAAAGTTTGGAAGCACACCTTTCATACCTCCAAAAGATGCAGCAGATCCAAACCAAAACGCAGCCTCACCATTAGTAAAAGGTGCTTGGTTATCTCCCCATGCTCTTCCCTTGTAGCCGTAGTAACCCTTTTCATACCATTCTTTAACTTTAGTCCAGTGATAAACAAAAGCTTCTGTATCCGCAAAAAGTGTTTTTGTAGGAACAGCATCATAGCCGTTATTGCCATCTGTCATCAATAAATTATGCCTAGAGAAGAAATTTTCAGTCCAAATCCAAGGACTGTGACTTTGAAGAAGAGGGATATATCCGGCATCGAGTATCTTTTGAGCCATACCTTCAAATTCTTCGTAAGTTTTTGGAACCTCTTCAATGCCAACTTCATTTAAAATATCCATATTGGCATACATGAGACATGTAGAACTATTAAATGGAACACCGATCATTTTTCCATCACCATCAGCATAAAAGTTTTTTATACCAGGAATGTAGTTATCAGCATCTACATCAATACCATATTTTTCGGCCATCTCTTCAAAGCCGATCACAACTCCATTTTTAACTTGTGCTACCATGATAGCCGCACCTGCATCATAGACTTGTGAATAATGAGGTTGATCACCTGCTCTAAAAGCAGCTATTGTAGCTGCCATGTTGTCCTCATAGCTTCCTTTACCAGTAGGGATAACCATATACTCATCTTGTGACTCGTTAAATCGATTAGCTATTTCTATGATTACATCACCTAAAAAACCACTGTTACCATACCACCAATGAATTTCGGTTTTACTGTAACTGTTTGAAGTAAATGCAAAAGAAACTAAAAGTACAAAAATACTAATTAGTTTTTTCATTATGTCCTCCTATTAGAACGTTCCTGTTATCATTATATAACTATTTAATAGTCTCAGGAATAGATTGGCTGTGTATAACTTTACAAAAAAAATAAAAAAACTATGAATTTTTTATGAAATTTAAAAATTAAGCTTTGATTTATATGTTTTTTATTAAATATCTTAATGCGTAAATAAATCCATCTTTACCCATACCTATAATCGAACAATCACAAGCTGGTGCTATGAGAGACTTTCTTCGAAAGTCCTCTCTAGAGTATATATTGGATAAATGAACTTCTATTTTAAATATTGTTTTAATTTCAAGAGAGTCGTGTAATGAAACCGAGGTATGAGTCAAACCACCGGGATTGATTATGATACCAACGTATGACTCGTCTAAGCCATTTATTTTATTGATGATCTCTCCTTCTATATTACTTTGGAAAAAATCAAGATTACATCCTAATGTTTCAGACTCCTTAAGTAACTCGTTTTCCAAATCTTTTAATGTGAAATTTCCATAAACACTCTCTTTGCGTTTACCTAACATTTCTAGATTAGGGCCATTAATAACTAAAATTTTATTGTCCATATTTATTGAACTTATATCAAAGATTTTATCATTCCCAATGGGTATAATTTTAAATATTTTTATATTTTTTTGGTTAAAATCACTATATTTATGATATTTAGTTAATTATTAATAGGAGGTTAGTTATGAGAAAATTCATTATAGATATGACTATGTCGTATGACTTTCAGGTAACTATAGAGGCTGAGTCAGAGGAAGCAGCAAAAGCAAAGTTTACAAATACACCATTAGAACAACTTGGTAGCTATAAATTTGGCTCATTTTATAAGACATTTAGAGGTATAAAATTAGATGAATTTGATCCAAGATTTTATAAGGACGAAGATAAAGTAAGATAATCATACGATGAGTAGAACAATTACAGAAAATCTTTTTGGTACACACTTCTTTAGCAAGTATTACCTAACTATACTAGGAGTGATTTTACTGACTATATCTTCTAAAATTTCTATTCCCTTTTACCCTGTTCCAATGACATTACAAACTTTGGTGGTTTTCTTTATTGCTGCATCAATGGGCATGATTGGGTTTTATTCAACATTTATTTATGTGGTTTTAGGTGTGCTAGGACTGCCTTTATTCGCTAATGGTGGAGGAATTGGCTACATTTTTTCTCCAACATTTGGTTTTTTATACGGAATGGTAATTTCTGCGTTCATAATTGCATATATTCTCAAATCTGAAGTAAATACAGGTTTGATCAAGTTATCGGCTACTATTCTTGCAGGTGCATTTGTAATATTTTTATGTGGTATTAGTCACCTTTCTTTTTTTGTAGGTCTTGAACAAGCTATAAATCTTGGTTTATTACCATTTTTGTATAGTGAATTCCTAAAGATTGTATTGGCTATAGCTATAATTTTTGGGTTGATTCAAAGAGTTAATCAAAAAAATTCATAAATAAGTTTTACTTACAGTTTCGAATATTGAGAAGTGCCGAGATGCCAATTCTTTTCTATTCTTGCTGTATCCTCCACCTATAACAGTACAAAGAGGTATTTTTTTTTCTTTGAAATACTCACATACAATTTCATCTCTTTTTTTAATGCCATCATCAGTAAGGTTTAAATTACCTAGATCATCGTTAGAATGAACATCAACTCCTGCATCATAAAAAACTATATCTGGCGTAAAATTAGACTCAATTTGATCAAGTGTTTTTGTGAGGATATTTATATATTTAACATCATCTACTTCATCATCTATTGGTACATCTAAATTGCTATTTTTTTTGTCAAATGGAAAATTATTTTTACAATGAATTGAACATGTAAAAATATTATCTATATTTTTACAAATAGAAGCAGTTCCATCACCTTGATGAACATCTAAATCTAATATTAAAATTTTATTTATTTTTTTTTGATTAAGTAAAGTTATCGAGGCATAGGCTAAATCGTTAAAAACACAAAAACCAGATCCACAATCTTTAAAAGCATGGTGAGTCCCACCTGCTAAATGACATGCAATACCATAATCTAGCGCCAATTGAGATGTTTGTAGTGTGCCTTGTATAGCCAGGAAAGATCTTTTAGCTAATCTAGCACTCCATGGTAAATTTATTCTTCTTTCCTGATCTCTCGATAGATTGCCTTCTTTAACACTCAAAACATAATCACGGTTGTGTACTACTTGTACATCATTTATAGGTGCTGACTTACTTTGATGAATTGTAAAATTCGTATATAAATTTGAGTTTTTGATATAATTATATAAATCAGAAAATTTAGTTCCAACAAATCTATGGCCCTCTGGAAGAGGAATGTCATAGTTATCATTGTAAACAACATTTAGTTTTTTCATCAATATAAATTTTCTTTAATATTCGCTAATCGTAACTATTTCATCAGACTCATATGTAGTTTGATCTAAGTTCTTCTTTACAATATTTGACATTGCATTAGCTACTTTTTTTGCATGAATTGGTCTCATTTTTTTAAGAGGGCCTAAAAATAATGGTGTTAATAGCTTGAAAATTGGAATTCCAATTTTCTCAGCAAGTCTAAACTGTTTTCTTTTTCCAAGTAAAAAAGATGGTCTTAAAATACCAAGGTTATCAAAGTTTAATCTTTTCAACTCCTCTTCAACTAGGCCCTTAAATCTTAAATATTCACCTTTATTATTAGGATCAGCAAAACCAGATGAGATATAGACGAAAGATTTGATTGAGTTGGATTTACATATTTTGGCTATTTTCTTAGGTAAATCTAGCTCTACCCTTTGATATTCACTTCTTTCAGGAGAGTTTTTCTTTGTTGTACCGATACAAAAAAAACAACAATCAGCAATAATCTGATCTTTAATATTCTCAACATTTTTTAAATCTGTATTAATAATTTCTAATTTTGGATGTTTTATATTTACTTCTGAACGAGTAA
Organism: Pelagibacteraceae bacterium AG-404-P08; assembly: GCA_003216195.1. Classification (GTDB taxonomy): domain Bacteria; phylum Pseudomonadota; class Alphaproteobacteria; order HIMB59; family HIMB59; genus HIMB59. The sequence goes on along the minus strand of QCJF01000006.1, from coordinate 70,079 downwards.
AAATTTTAATGCTAGTATAATATTCATCATTTATTAAGTTTTTTAATAAATAACTGCCAACTAAACCAGTAGCACCAAATATCACTGCCGAAGACATATAAAACTTATACATTAATATTATTAAAAAAAAGAATATTTTTGGGATTTAGGAATATTTTTCTTTTAAAGTATTTTTTTGAACTTTTCCCATGACGTTTTTTGGAAGTTCATCCAACAATATATATTTATTTGGAATTTTATATTTCGCTAAGTGTTTTTTTAAAAAATCTTTAAGATCATTTAAATCTGTAGAATTATTCTTCATAACTATTGCTGCAATAGGTACTTCACCTAAATCATCATTAGGGATACCAAAAACAGCAGACTCTAAAACTAATTCGTGTTGATTAATAATATCTTCAATTTCTTTAGGATAAACATTATATCCACCACTTATGATTAAATCTTTATTTCTTCCAGATATGAATAGATATCCATCATTATCAAAATATCCAATATCACCGGTTATAAAAAAACCATCTTTCGTAAATGCCTCTTGTGTCTTTTTTGGATTATTTAGATAACCTTTAAATACATTAGGACCATTTATTTCTATTGTTCCAATATCATTTTCTGATTTATTATTATCACTTTGAATATTATTTATTCTTATTTTAATATCTTTTAAAGGTTTACCAACTGATCCTGCCTTTCTTTTCCCATTACATGGATTAGAGGCATTCATATTAGTTTCAGTCATACCATATCTCTCTAATATTTGATGACCGGTTACTCTATAAAAATTTTTAAATGTTTGATTTAACAATGGAGCACTTCCAGATATAAATAATCTCATATTTTGTGTTAATTTCTTATCTAGTCTTTTGTCATTCAACAATCTCGTATAAAAAGTTGGAACACCCATCATCAGAGTTGAATAATTAAATGCTTCAATAATTGAGTCTGTATTAAAATTTTTTATAAATCTAATAGTAGCCCCACTTATCATGGAGGTATTAATAGCAACAAACAATCCATGAGTATGATAAATTGGAAGTGAATGGATTAAAGTATCATTGCGATTTATATTCCATAAATTTATTAGTTCTTGAGCATTTGAAACTAAATTTTGTTCAGTTAACATAGCACCTTTAGGCTTTCCTGTAGTCCCAGAGGTATATAAAAGTGCTGCTAAATCATTATATGTTCTTTTTGATGGTTCAAAAAAACTATCAAGGTTTTCTAAACCATCAGTAATCTCTCCAACTCCGTTTGCATTTAAAGATAAAATTCTACAGCCAATTTCATCGCAAATTGGTTTTAAGCTATCAATTTCTGATTTATCACAGATGAGAAAAGATGGTTTTGAGTCCTTTATAAAATAAATTGTTTCATTAACTGTATAGCTTGTATTAAGTGGAAAAAAAACTGATCCTGTAAGAATAGATGATAAATAAAGAGCTAAAGTCTCTTTACATTTAGCAGACTTTACAAGAATATGACTCCCTGCTTTTAACCCTAATTTTGATAATTTGTGAGAAATTTTTGATGCTAGAATTATGAAATTTTTATAAGTAATCTCTGATCCATCATCTAATATTAAAAAAGTTTTATTATTATCTAAATTAGTTTCAATTAGATTTGAATAAAGAGAGTCTGTCAAAGTATATCAACGGAGCAATTAGGTTGGCCCTGCAATATACAGGGCCTAATAAATAAAATAAAAAATCTAGATTATCCTAGGATTATGGTAACCATTTCTCCCAAGTAGATTTATTGTTTGCTTTCCATTCAGCAACAACATCATTAAGTTCACCACCTTCACGAACTTTAACGAGCATCGCTGCTTGATCTGCATTTGATAATGCCATTTTACCAAAGAATTCAAGTGCTTTTTGGTTTTCTGGTTTAGCAAATGTATCAGGATTACCGTAGTTCATTGGATAGTCAACAGCCCAACCTGTTGCTGGCCAAGCGTCAGCTCCACAAGTTTCCCAGTTGTTCGCCTCGGTAAAGGTATCACAAGTTTTATTTGGAGCTAATTTTACACCTACTAATTCGTTAACACCAAAGAACCAATGAGGCTCCCAAAGATACATTAGGAAAGGTTCACCTCTATCGTACATACCTTGCGCTTCAGCAAGAGCAGCTGTTTCAGTTCCTAATTCATCAGCAACAAAGTCTAAACCAAGTAGGTCTAATCTTTTTTGATCATGACAGTTCCAACCAGCAACTGGACAACCAATTAATCGACCTTTACCACCAGACTCCATAGTCGCAAAATCTTCTTTGAATTTATTTAAATCAGCATAGCTAGAAAAATCTGGATTTGCATCAGCCCAATATTTTGGAACATAATAATCTGACATACCAGTAATACCAACAGTTCCAAGTAATTTTACACTTCCATCACCAGAGTAAGTCATTTTAACTTCCCCACCATGAATTAAGTCGCCATTTAACATAACCTCATCAGCTTCAGCGTAACTAGGCCATGACTCACATGCAAAATCAATATCACCTGCAGCAATAGCTTCCCACAAGCCAGTTCCTGAGGCAAATACGATTCTATCAATTTCGTATCCTAACTCATCTTCAAGTATGCTTACAGCTACTTGACATGAAATCTCTCCACCTGTCCAGTCAGCGATGGCTGCTAATAATTTTTCGGCATTAGCTTTACTGAATGTTGCGGTAAAAAGAATAGAGGATAGAATAAAAGTAATAATTGTTTTAGATATTCTCATAGATTATCCCTCCCATTAAAAGTTTATATTAGCAAAAAATAGTCAAAGTACATATGCAATTTATTCATCAATAGGTAACAAAACCCTATGAAATATGTTTTTTTATAGTTAATTAAGTGTAATACTATCAAAAATGATGAAAACTAAAGTATTTCTTACATGTGCTGTTAATGGATCTGGTGACACTGCATCAAAACATCCTGATCTTCCAAAGACTCCAAAACAAATAGCAAAATCCGCAATAGAGTCTGCTCAAGCAGGTGCATCTATAGTTCATATTCATGTCAGAGAGGAAGATGGAACACCTAGTCGAAAATTTGAATTTTATAAGGAAGTAGTTGAAATAATTAGATCGAGTGACACTGATGTAATTATTAATTTAACAACCGGTATGGGAGGTGATTTAGATATAGGTGAAGGAGATAACCCAATGGATTTTGGTCCATATACTGATATGGCTAATATTATGGAAAGAATATCTCATGTAGAGGAATTACTACCAGAAATATGTACACTTGATGCTGGAACTTTAAATTTTGGTGATAGTTCTGTGTTGGCGGTCAATACACCAAATGATTTAAGAAAAGCAGCAAAACGATTAAAAGAAATTGGAGTTAAACCTGAAGTTGAAGCATTTGATTTAGGTAACATGTGGTTTGGAGCTCAGCTTTATGAAGAAGGACTACTAAGCGACCCACCCTTATATCAAATGTGTTTAGGAATTCCTTGGGGGGCTCCAGCAAAAACTACAGCTATGATTGCAATGTTAGATGTCATGCCTAAAAATGCTATTTGGTCAGGCTTTGCAATTTCAAGAAATGAAATGCCCTTTGTTGCACAAACAGTTTTACTTGGTGGTAATCCCAGAGTTGGGCTTGAAGATAATTTATATTTATCAAAGGGAAAACTTGCAACTAATCCACAATTAGTTGAGAAGGCAATAAAAATAGTTCATGAGTTGGGCTCCTCTATTATGAGTCCCCAAGAGACAAGAGATTATTTAAAGCTAAAAAAAACCTAATCCATTCTCTCAGTATTTCCATCAATAGAAATTACTTGACCTGAGACTCTAAGGGAGTCTTGAGAAATTAAAAAGGAACAGATTTTTGCTATATCATCTTCATAAACCCATTGTTTTAAAGAACTCATAGAAACAAAATCTTTTTCAATGGATCTTACAGATCGCTTTAGCATTTTTGCTTTCGCTTTTATGACTCTCATCATTCTCGCACCTTTAACAGAACCAGGGCATATCGCATTTACTCGTATATTAAATTTTCCTAATTCCATTGCTAAAGTTTTAGTAATACCAACTAAGGCCCATTTGCTTGCCGCATAAGGAGATCTATTAGGAAAACCATCAATACCAGCTGTGGAAGAAATATTGATTATTGACCCATTTTTAGATTTCTTAATCATGGGTATCGCATATTTGGTAAAATAAAAGTGACTATTTATATTTACATGTATAGTTTTTTCCCAATCATCAGATTTAATTTTCTCTAAAGGAGATGTGGGTCCAGCTATTCCAATATTATTTATAAGTCCATCTATTTTTTTAGTTTTATATGATATTTCTTTATAAAATTTCTTTACCTCATCTTCTTTTGAAGCATCGCATTCTGATATAAAGAGTTTCCTATTAAAGTATGAATTTTTTTTTAAATTATTAATGTTTTTTTTATCAATATCACAAGTATATACAAAAGCACCTTGTGATAATAATAATTTTACAGTAGCTAGACCTATTCCAGAAGCACCAGCAGATAAAATAATTTTTTTATTTTTAAGGAAATTATTTTGCATCAAAAGAATTACTATCAGGTTTAATGGGAATAGATCTATCTATACCCTTTACAATTTTTTTTTCTTTATCGTAAAAAGGTAAATCCACAACAACCCCGGTGTGTGAAGAATTATCTGGGAGAATTATTTCTATCTCTTTATTCATATAATCATTTGGTTCATAAAATCTTACATAACCAATTCCTTGTTGGAGAGTTGGAGACGGTACACCAGCTGTTATGTAACCGACTTGTTTATCATTAATTTTTATTTTACTTCCAGCTTTAGGAACTACTGTTTTACAAGTTATTCCAAATAAACAAGTCCTTTTATCTTTTTTAATTAAAGCATCTTTACCGATAAAATCTTTATCCATATTCACAAAATACCCAAGGCCAGCTTCGAAAGGAGTAATTGTTGTATCTATATCAGTTAAATTTCCAAAAATACCACCCTCAATTCTTCTAATTGTCATGGCTCTAGAGGCAGAAAATTGCATACCATATGGTTTACCACATTCAATAAGATAGTCCCATAGAGCCAAATGGTCTGTTTTAAAACCATCACAAAAAATTTCAAATCCTAATTCATTTGTAAAACCTGTTCTTGAAACATATAAAGTTTGCCCTCCTAGATCAAAAAAATTGGATGTAAAATAAGGCATATTTTCATCAATCTTTCCATTGGAAGCTAACTTCATGATATCGATTGATGCCGGACCTTGAATTTGAAGAACTCTAGATTTAGGGTCTTTTATTTGAACATCATAATTTGAACTATGAGCAATAAGCCAATCTTCAAATGGGCCATCTGCTTGAACGTACCAAAACTTTTCTTCATCAAATCTAAATAAAACTCCATCCATGAAAATTCCACCTTTTGGTGTACAGGCAAGTGCATAATAACCTCTGCCAATTTTTGTTTTTGAAATATCTCTTGTCAGCACTTTATTCAAAAAAGAAACTGAGTCTTTTCCTGATATTTCTATCGGTTTTTCTGGAACATCAAACAAAAGAGCTTTTTGTCTTAAAAGCCAATATTTTTCTGAAGGATCTTCATCAATTTTCATAGGAAAATATCTTCCTGCATAAACACCTCTGACCATGTTCGAAGTATTAGTGCGCTGAATGAATGGAGACTCTTCAAATCTACGTGCACTAATTTGAATTGTTTGGTTTAGATCAGCTTCTTCTTGTAAATTTCCCATTTATTTATCAATGACTCTATTAGATTTATAATCACGAATAATAACAGGAGGGTCAAATGCAGTCACAGGTGAAATTTTATCTTTAACTAATTCTACTTCGATGAGACATGAGTGTGCTATAGGACCTTGACCTAATTTTGAAGTCCCTTTGTCTTTTGTAAGGACATTAGGGTTACCATGTTTACAGATAGTTTTTAAATTTTTAGAGTCCTCAGGGTCGTACCATGCACCTGTACTAATTTGAACAACTCCAGGGCGAATATTATCATTAATGTTTACACCAGCTAAACAGGCACCTCTGTCATTAAAAAGTTTTACTATATCTCCCTCATTTATTCCTCGACTGCTCGCATCAACACTATTCATTTCAATTGGTTCACGATCTTTAATTTTAAAAGATTTACTATAGCCTCCGTGATCCATTTGACTATGTAATTTATTTTTTGGTTGATTAGATATTAAATGTAAAGGATAGTTTTTATTTTTACTTCCAAGCCATTCACAGGGTTCTAACCAGGTTGGATGACCAGGACAATCATCATAATTAAAACTATCTACTGTTTTAGAATATATTTCTATTTTTCCACTTGGAGTTGAGAGCGGGAATTTAGTAGGATCTTCTCTGAAATCTTTTAACATTATTGTATTTTCTTTTGGTGGTGGAACTTTAAACCACCCTATTTTTCTAAACTCCTGATAGCTTGGAAAATCAATATTTTTTAATGACTTTGATTTGACTGATGTTTCTTGATAAATCCATTTTTGCCAATCTTCTTCATCTCTTCCTTCAGTAAAAAGATTTTCGACATCCAATTTTTTTGCAATTCCTTTAAAAATATCAAAATCACTTTTAGCCTCTTTAAAAGGTTCAACTAATTTTGACATTGAAATTACATAAGGATCTCTTGGGGTAAGCATTATATCTTGTCTTTCAAGTGGAGTGGTACAAGGTAAGATAATATCTGAATATTTAGCTAAAGAATTCCAACACCATTCATTAGAAATGATAGTTTCAGGTTTTTGCCAAGCTAGCAAAAGTTTATTAATATCTTGATGATGATGAAAAGGATTTCCACCTGCCCAATAAATTAATTTAATATCAGGATATTCATACTCCTTGCCATCAAAATGAAAAGTTTCACCTGGATTTAAAAGTAAATCACTAATCCTTGCAACTGGGATAAAATTATCAATTTTATTGTCAGATTGTGGAAAAGCAGCGCCAGGAATAATAGAAAACTGCCCACCAATGTGATTTGTTGCACTATAACCAAATCCAAAACCACCACCTGGTAAACCTATTTGACCCAACATTGATGCCAACATAATTGCAGCCCAAAAAGGCTGTTCACCATGATCTTGGCGAGTTAAAGACCAACTAACAGATATCATAGTTCGCTTTGAGGACATGTCTCTTGCCAAAGAAATAATTTCATCTGATGAGATTTCACTTATTTCTGAAGCCCAATTAGCATCTTTTACAACTCCATCTAAATCACCTAAAAGATATGGTAGGAAAATATCAAAACCCTCTGTGTATTTTTTAATAAATATTTCACTATATAAATTTTCTTTATATAGAGTGTGTGCTAGACCGAGCATAATTGCTACATCAGTATTAGGTCTTAAAGGTAACCACTTTCCTTTAACCTCATCTAACAAGTCACTTTTCAATGGACTCAAATTTACAAATCTTATGCCAGCTTTAGCGGAACTTATAAGTTTTTCTTTTTGATTATGACTTCCAGTACCACCTTGAGCTATTTGACCATTTTTTAAAGGAACTCCTCCAAAACATACAAATAGTTCTGTGTTTTCTTCGATTGAGTCCCAACTAGTGCAAGTATCAAGATAGGCTCTATAACTTCCAAGTATATGGGGAACCATTGCTTCTGCTGCTGCAAAACTATAAGTAAACTTTGATCTTGTGTAGCCACCAATGCAATTTAAAAAACGATGTAGTTGACTTTGAGCATGATGAAATCTTCCAGCACTAGCCCAGCCATAAGATCCACCAAATATTGAGGAATTACCAAAGTTTTCTCTTACTCTATTTAATTCTTTGGCCACTATATTTTCAGCTTCATCCCAAGATACAGCTACAAAAGGATCAATCCCTCTTAAGTTATTGTTTGTTCCTGGTCCATTATCAATCCAACTTTTTCTTATCATAGGTTTATCAATTCGCGTTTTATTATCGTGAATGTCTACAATACCTGGACCTATTGGTGATGGATCTTTATCATTTTCCCATCCAATTAATTCTGTAACTTTCCCATTATTTACTTTTGCTCTATAAGTTCCCCAATGCGAACTAGTTAAGGGAAGATCTTTCTTAAAACCCATTAGGACTTATCTAATCCAAGGGCTTGTCTTTGCTTCTTAGTCCAAGCGTGGGTTATCCTATCTATGATAATAGCAAGAAGAACGATAGCCAAACCGGCTGATAGACCTCTACCTGTATCTGATCTTTGAAGTGCATTAAATACTTGGAGTCCTAGACCTTTTCCTCCAATCAATGGTGTAACAATTTGCATTGCAAAAGCCATAATTACAGTTTGATTAAAACCCATAACGAGACTTGGTACAGCTAATGGAAATTTTACTTTATTTAAAGTTTGAATTCCTGTTCCTCCAAAAGATTTAGATACCTCTGAATAGCTTCCTGACACTTGTGACAAACCAAGAGCTGTTAATCTTATTATCGGTGGTACAGAATATATAACAGTTGCAATAACTGCAGATACTATATTTCCACCAAAAAACATTAAAACAGGAATTAAATAGCAAAAATAAGGCAAAGTTTGCATTGCATCTAAAACAACATTTTGGATATCTCTGTACCATTTATTGTAGGATGCTATTACTCCAAGCGGAACACCTATAACAAAGCAAATTAAAACTGAAACCAATACTGAAGATAACGTAATCATTGAATGCACCCACATACCTGTAGCTCCGATAAAGGCTAATAAAATCGCAGTAATTGTGGCAAACTTTATTCCTACAGTCACATATCCAATAAGTATGAAGACAATCATTGTATACCACCAAGGTATCTGCGTTAGAAATAAATTTAATGGGTTTAGTAAATACAAGTAAACAAAATACTTCATACCTTTCGCAAATGATATAAAACCAGGATCAAGAGTCATTGCCTTAACAGTATCTTCTATTGGTTTTTGGATATCAATTGTCCATGTTTCTGGGAAAGTTCCTATACTATAAATGTATGCATCAAAAATAAAAATGAATATAAAAATTAAAAATGATGAAAATAAAAAATATCGTTGATTTATAAAATTTTTAATTGAATTATTATTAGATTTATTAAAAAGAGAAATTAAGCTAGCAATTATATTAGCAAAAACATTAATAATTGTTCTAAAAAATATATTTATAAGCTTTACAGATATTCTCATGGGTAATTCAATTAAGTTTGCGATGGGGTTTCTGTGTAAATTTTGCGGTAATAAGTAAAATTTTTTTACATCATCTGGTAAGGTTTCTTTTTCTTTACTAATAGCACTACTTATTCTGTCAAACATTATTGCCATAAATAAAATACACAAGCCCCCTTCCATTGCCCAACCAACATCTAATTTTCTAATTGCTTGCCATACTTGACCGCCTAAACCTTCAGCACCAATAAAAGTTGCAAGAACAACTAAAGCTAATGCCATCATAATTGTTTGATTAACACCCATCATAATACTTGGTAAGGCCATTGGAATTTTGATTTTAAATAAAAGCTGAAATTTATTAGATCCAAAAGACTCAGCTGACTCTATTGTTTCTTTAGATACTTGTCTTATTCCTAAATTTGTTAACCTAATAATTGGAGGCATAGCATAAATTAATGTAGCAAGTATTGCTGGAGCACCACCAATTCCAAAAAAGAACATAGCGGGAAATAAATATACAAAGGCTGGCATTACTTGCATGGTGTCTAAAATAGGTTTTAGAAAATTTTCAAATCTATCACTTTGAGAACTGAGTATTCCTAGGATAACTCCAAAAATTACAGATAAAATTACTGATAAGCCCATTAATGCTAATGTTTGCATTGAGACTTCCCACATATCCACAGCTCCCCAAAAATAAACTGTAAAAATACAAAATAAGGCTAGTTTTATACCTCCATATGCTAAAGCTGGAAGAGCCATTAAAGACATTATTAAAATCCATGGAGACTCAACAAAGAAATTTTCCAAGGCCATGTAACCAGCTTGTAAAAAAGATGCAAATAATCTCGTTATCCATCTATAGTTATCTTTTAAATAATCCTCTCCGGCATTTATCCATGCTGTAAACTTAAATTCATCAGTAATAGATTTAGGAAATACTGTAGGGTCTTCATTAACAATCGACAGATAATATGCTACTGCCCCAATAATAAAAATACTTATGTAAAAGATTATATTTTTATTTAATTTATTTTTAACGGCTATATTTTGATCTAAAGACATATTAATTTATATTTAATCAACTATATAAGAATTTATAAAAATAATTTTATTTTAATAGTATTAATTCACAATTATAATAGCCTTAAACCTGAATAATATGGATAAAATTATTTGCTCAAATATATGGAAAATTTTTGGCAATGATGAAAAAAGAATTTTAGACAATTTAGATCCAAATTTAAGTAGAGACGAAGTCCAAGAAAAAACTGGACATGTAGTAGCTGTAAAAGATGTCAGCTTTTCCATTCAAAAAGGTGAAACCTTTGTTGTAATGGGATTATCAGGTAGTGGAAAATCAACTTTAGTAAGATGTTTAACTAGATTAATTGAACCTACATCTGGATCGGTAATTATTGATGATACTGACATTACAAAAATAAGTAGAAATAGCCTCCTTGATCTTAGAAGAAATAAAATGAGTATGGTATTTCAACACTTTGGTCTTTTTCCACATCGGACAGTTCTTGAAAACATTTCTTATGGTTTAGAAATTAGGGGAGAAAAGAAACAAGAAAGATTAGACAAGGCTACAGAGTCTTTAAATCTTGTTGGTTTAAAAGGTTGGCATAATAATTATCCAAGAGAACTCTCGGGAGGAATGCAACAAAGAGTTGGTTTAGCACGAGCGATGGCAGTTGAACCAGAAATCTTAATATTTGATGAGCCATTTTCTGCTTTAGACCCATTAATTAGACGAGAAATGCAAGACGAGCTATTAGATATTCAAAAAAAATTGCAACGCACTATGGTATTTATTACTCATGATTTTTTAGAGGCAATAAAAATGGGCGATCATATTGCTATCATGAAAGATGGAGAGATTTCTCAAGTTGGAACACCTGAAGAAATTGTGGCAAATCCAGTTGACAAATACGTTAAAGATTTTTGTGAAGATGTTCCCAAATATAAAGTATTAAGTGCTGGAAAAGTTATGCGTAAGGAATGTTCTGATGAGTCAAAGAAATTATTTTCAGATAAAACTAAATGCATAGATGAAAATGCTAAAATTGAAACATTAATTGACCAGATATGTGAGGATGATACAGCCTACCCTATAATAAATGCACAATCTGGTGAGTTAGTTGGAGAAATTGATCGAACCATAGTCATGAAGTCTATGAAATCTAAATGATATAAACATTTAGTTTGGTTTATTAATTTTCTTATTTTTATCTCTCCAAATAATAATCATTCCAGCGAAAACTATTAATAAAACTCCTGGGAAAAGTTGATCAAAAGGTGCTTCACCAAAAAATATCCACGCTAGAATAAAAGATGAGGGTATTGCTAAATATTCAAAAACTGCGATTTTACTAGCTGCTATTAACCTATAAGAGTAAATAAATAGAATTGCAGCTGTTCCTCCAAAAATACCAATTAATGATAAAATTAAAAAGTCAGTATTGCTCTCAATATATGTATGACCAGTTGTAAAAAAAATAAATATTAATGAACCAAGAAAAGATGAAAAGAGAGAATAGAATTGAATTTTTCCTGTAGAAAAATTATCTGGTATAAATTTTAGTACTATCACTTGGACAGCCCATAAGAAAGCAACTAGTATTGGTAAAATAGAATAATAAGAAAAAATACTACTATTAGGTTTCATAATCATTACAACTCCAACAAAGCCAATTATAACAGCTGACCATCTATATATACCCACTCTGTCTCCTAAAAAGAAGATTGATAAAATTACTATAAAAAATGTAGAGGAAAAAGTTAGTGTAGATGCTGTAGCAAATTCCATATTATTTATTGCAATGTAATACAAGATATTAATAGCCAAAAAACAAGAACCTCTGATAAAACAAAATAAAATAAATTTTTTATTTAAATTTTTAAAAAGGTCTGAGCTTTCTTTATTATAAATTAGTAAAAGTATTAGGGGGATTATCGCAAAAGTATTTCTAAAAAGAGCTAGTTGAATTGTAGAATACTCACCTCCTAAATATTTTACAATCAATCCATGTATATCTATGAATATAACTCCAATAACCATTGCAGAGATTGCAAGAAATGTATTTTTTTGATTATAAATAAAATTAATCATTTCATATCACTATTAACTTGTTATAAACTTTATTATTCTAAATGAAAAACTTTAAACTAAACGAAAAAGATATCCTGTCTAACCAAGACTGGACTTTTCCGACAACCACATATTACGGACCAGGAAGATTTAATGAAATTGCAAAATTTTGTGAGGAATTTGATATTAAAAATCCTCTTATTGTAACAGATAGTGGCAGCAAGGATCTTCCTTTTATTAAGAAGTTAATAGCATTATTATCAAAAAATAATATTAAATCAGATTTATTTTATAATATATCGCCTAACCCACGAGATGATGAGATATCAAAAGGATGTGACCAGTTTAAAAATGGAAGTCACGATTCAATCATAGCTATTGGTGGTGGGAGTGCTATGGATGGTGGTAAGTCTATATGTTTAACTGTTAATAGTGAAACCCCATTATGGGATTTTGAGTTTGAACAACCAGTACCAAAAATATCAAAAGAAAATGCATTTCCAAAAATAATAACTGTCCCAACAACTGCAGGAACCGGGGCTGAAACAGAAATAACAGCAATGGTTACACATTTAGAAAAAGGAATGAAATTTTGCATCTGGCATCCAGATGTAAGACCTATATTCACACTAGTAGATCCAGAGTTAACATTAGAATTACCTCCAAAATTAACAGCGTGGACAGGTGTCGATGCTCTTGTACATAGTATCGAGGGATACTGTGTGCCAGGTTTTCATCCACTTTGTGATGGAGCTGCTTTGGAAAGTCTTAATTTAATTTCAAAATCTCTTGTTTTAGCTGTAGAAGAACCAAATAATTTGTTGGCAAGAGGTGCAATGATCATAGGATCATATTTGGGAGGAATATCCTTTTTAAAGGGATTAGGTAATGTTCATTCAATATCCCACATGGTTGGAGCAGAATTTAATACTCATCATGGTTTAACGAATGCTATTGTTTTACCACCTGTTCTTCATTTCAATTTACCAGGTATGGATGAAAAAGTTCAAAGAATGTCAGAAGCCATGCAATTTGAAAATCATACAGTAAATGAATTTACTCAAAATATTGAATTGTTACTTGATAGATTAAATATCCCTAAAAGTTTAAGTGAAATTGATGTTCCTGAAGACTGTGCTGAAAGGATTGCAAAAAAAGCTATGCAGGATCAAGCCTATGCAACAAATCCAAAAGAAGCATCATTGTTGCAAATGAAAGACATTGTTACTCAAAGTATAAAACAAGCTCGCTAAGACTATATGCTTGAGGATCAATCTGTTGAAGAAATAATACACAATATAAATCAGCGACAAATATCTATTAAAGAGGTAATGGAATACTATTTGGATAGAATTGAAAAATTTAATCCAGATTTAAATGCAATAGTGCTTCTCAAGGATAGAGGGGATCTTATAAAAGAAGCTATATATAAAGATAACTCAACTCAATCTGAGAAGACTTTAGATGGAATTCCCATAGCTATTAAAGATTTAAGTGATGTAGTTGGCATTAAAACAACATATGGCTATCCTGGAACAAAAGATTATTTTCCCAAAAAAAATTCATTGTTTGTTGAACGTCTTATTAAAAGCGGAGCTATTATCATTGGAAAGACTAACACAGCAGAATTAGGTGTTGGTGGACATACAATAAACAGATTGTTTGGCCCAACTTCTAATTATTTTGATAATACAAAATCTGCAGCAGGATCAAGTGGAGGAGCCAGTACTGCTGTAGCAGCAGGACTAATACCATTTGCAGACGGCACTGATCAAATGGGATCATGCAGAGGACCAGCAGCATATGCAAATATTTATGGATACAGACCTACACCTGGCTTAATTTCAGTTGATAGAGGGAACCAATTATCAAAAATTCCCATACTCACAACACCTGGTTGTTTAGCAAAATCACCAAATGATATGGCATTTTTATTAGATGAAATGATTGGAAGTGACACAAGGGATAACTATTCTTTTGATTTAAAAGAACTTTTTAAAAATCAAAAAATAAAAGATGAAGATTTAACCAATATCAAAATAGGTTGGTTATCTAATATGAATAACAATTATAAAATTGAAACAAAAATTTTAGATATGTGTGAGTCTCAACTTAAAAAATTAGAAAACTTGTATGTAAAAATTGAAAGATTAAAACCAGATTTTGATAATGAAGCTCTATGGAATAGTTGGATTACGTTTAGATCAAAAAGTATTTACGAAGATACTTTAGCAATGAACATAAAAGATATTAATACAATGACTTACCAAGCTATATGGGAGTACAATCAAGGAAAAAATATAAATAATGGAGACTTAGATAGTGCTTATAAACAAAAAAAAAGGTGTGAAGAACAAATTGAAAATATTTTTAAAAACTTTGATTTTCTTGCTTTACCCTCTGCACAACTATTTCCGTTTGATAAAAATCAACAGTTTCCTGAAAAAATAAATTCTTTTCAGTTAGATACTTACCACCGTTGGTTAGAAATTTTTATATTGTCTAGTCTTCTTGAATTACCGACATTCACTATCCCTGTCGGATTTGATGAACTTGGTATGCCAATGGGTATGCAGATAATTGGAAAAAGGAAAAGTGATTTACAATTATTTGCTTTTGCAAAAAAATATGAGGAAATATTTAACTTTAGTAAGTTTAAACCTCTGTTAGATTAATAATAATGAGGCACCCTCATCATTATAAAATAGCAGCTGCCCTTGCTATATCAGCTGGATCATGGGGTATATATTGGTTACCACAAAGAATATTAGAAGACGGTGGTCTTACTGGTGGTTGGGGAACCATCGCACAAATGATTATTGGAGTTTTAATTTTATCTCCAATTGCAGTGTGGCGTAAAATTAATGGAAGAACTTTTGGTTTAGAGCTACCGATAACAGGCTTACTTTGTGGGGGCGGCTTTATTTGTTATGCGTTGAGTTTTCTTTTAACTGATGTAGTTCGAGCATTAATACTTTTTTACATGACACCAATATGGACTACTATTTTTGAAATTTTATTTTTGAAAAAAAGACCTGGGATAGAAAGAGCTATAACACTTGGTTTAGCTTTAGGGGGGCTATGGGTAGTATTTAGTAAGCAAACGATAATCCCTTTACCAGAGAATGCTGGTGATTGGTTAGCTTTTGCTGGAGGGGCATTATTTGCTGGCGGGATGATAAAATTAGAAATCGCAAAGACAGATGGTGTATTCCCAACAATTTTTTCTTTCTTTTTTTATGGAACTTTATTTAACATTGTCGCTGGCATCTTTTTGAAAGATTATTTAGGACCTATGCCTACAATGGACTCTTTCGTTGAAATGTCTTCATTTCTTTTCTTTATATCTGTTTTTTATTTTATACCCACAGGTGTAGTAATATTCTGGTCTCCTAGCAAATTAGGTGCGGGTTTGTGTTCCATTCTTTTTTTATCAGAAATACTTGTTGGTGTGACCAGTTCTAGTATTTTGACAGATGAGCCTTTTGGCTGGCGTGAAATAATAGGAAGTTCAATGATTGTGCTTGGTGGAATTTTAGCAGTAGTACTAGCACCAAACACAAAAAAATCATGATTTATAAAGAAAAATTAAATAACAATTCAAAAATTTTCCTCGATGGTGGAAATGGTTCTGAGATTGCTAAATTAGGTGGTGATATGAGCCCTGCTTTTGCAGCATTATCAACAATTACATCTCCTGATATTGTTGTAAAAGTTCATGAAAACTTCATCAATGCTGGATGTGATATCATCACCGCTAACACTTTTGCAACCAGTAGACACGTTTTACAAAGTTTAAATCGTGAAAATGAAACTATAGAATTTTTAACTGGATCTGTCGAATTAGCAAGAAAAGCATTAAAAAACTGTAATAAGGAAAATCAAGTTGCTATAGCTGGAAGTCTCTCCAATTTTTTTGCTTTAAAGGAAAATGAATTTGTACCTGATCCAAGGTTTATTCCGTCATTTAAACAAGAAGAAGAGAATTATATAGAGGCAGCTAACACATTAAAAAATTCTGGTGTAGATATTTTAATATTAGAAATGTTATTAGACATAGACCATTCACAATTATTATTGAATGCTGCTTTACAAACTGGTTTACCCGTATGGGTTGGATTAAGTTGTTGTGTAAGTAAATATGATAATACGATAGTAGGAAGAAATTTTAGAGCTGAAAAAGAAAAATCACTAATTTATGATGAAAAGATATATCAAGAACAACCGAAATTTTTACCTGAAGATGATATAATTTTATTTGAAGATATTATAAAAACACTAACAAATATTGGTGGAGATGTTTATGGTATTATGCACACGTGGTTTCAAGATAGCTATGGTGGATTGAAAATTATAAAAGATCATTGGAGTGGCCCTATGATGTTTTATCCAGAAATACATAAATTTGATACAAGCACACATGAAGCTATTGCTACATGTAATGAAGATGAATTTGCAAATTCTTGCCTAGAATTTATTGATGATCAAATACAAATCATTGGTGGATGCTGTGGTGTAAGTGACAATCATTTAAAGAAATTAATTGAAAAATTTTAAATAATGACATTCATAAGAAAAGTGGAGACATGGATAACTAATTCAAAACAAACTGAGGATGGATGGTCGCAAATAAAACCATTTATATTTTTAAAATTAACTAACTCTGATGGTTTTGAGGGCTGGGGTGAGGCTTTTTCATTACCTGCAAGAGAAAAAGGAATTGTGGAAATTATTCATAATTTAATGAGCTCTTTATCTCATTTAAAAGACATAACACCAGATAGATTTTATACAGAGTCAAATTTAATAGCTGATGGACATCGTGGAATTGACTTTTCCGCTGCAACAAGTGCTATAGAAATGAGTCTTTGGGATATAGAGGGGAAGAAAGAAAAAAAACCTCTTTATAAAATATTATCAAAGGATTATAGAGAAAAAGTTCCTGTTTATGCAACAATATGGAGTGAGGATTTTAAAAATGATGAAGATTTATCATCAAGATGTATAGAAACACTAAGCGATGGTTATGGAGGAATTAAAATATATCCACTTCAAAATAGAACTGTTGAACAAGCAGCAATATGTGTTTCAAAAATTAGAGATGTTTTAGGCTATAAAATACCTCTTATGTTAGATCTAGCCTGCCCTAAAGATACAAATATATCATTAAAACTAGCTTCACTTGTTGAGGAATTTAGACCTTATTGGTTTGAAGAACCAGTTGATGGTGAAGCAACAAGATCACTTAAAGATATTAGAGAGAAAACAAGTTTGAGAATTGTTTCAGGTGAAAAGCAATGTGGATTAAATCATTTTATTGAAACTTTAGCTTTGGATGCAGTTGATATTTTCAATCCAGATATTTCAGGTGTTGGTGGAATTATTGATATGATAAAAATAATCAAATTATCTCATGAAAAAAAAGTTACAGTTTCTCCTCATTGTTGGAATTCTATGTCGATTGCAGCATCTGCGATGGTACATGTATGTATGAGTTTTACAAATACAGAAATGGCAGAATTTTTTCCTGAATATATTCCATACTCATTAAAATTTAGTAATCAAAACTATGAAATAAAAGATGGATTTGTCAAAATAGAGGACAATGAAGGTTTAGGTATAAATATTGATACTAAATTGTTAATGGAAGATACATCTTCTTACAGAGAAACAGAATTAACTTAAAAATTAATTCTTTAAAACTGATAATGCTTTAATATGACTAGGGCTGACTCCACAGCAACCACCTATAATTTGTGCTCCACTTTCAACCCATAATTTAGCTTCTTCATAATACTCTTGTGGAGAAATACTCTCTACCACATTCCAATGTGGTTTTTTAAAAAAACCGTTATTCGGATATGCCCCAATAACACCATTATAATTACTTTTGATTATTTGAATTCCTTGATTTATCACCTTTATATCGGAATGAGCTATTAATATAGGACCATCATGAATTTTTTTAAATTCATTAATAGAATTTTCAAAATCATCGTAAAAAAATGCTTCAGAATTACTTATACTTTCTTGATATCCAAGCATAAGTTGATTTCTATCTCTGTTCAATGCACACGATATTGAAAGCCATATTGATATATCAAATTTATTAGAACAATCTAATAATGCCTCTATGGTTCTTGTCGATGAAGTCATCGCTTCAAGGATAATTAAATCAACACCTGCCTCAGATAAAATACTTAATTGTTTTAAAAAACCTGGTTTTAAGAATTTTGGTTCAATTCTATCCCAACTACCATATGTAGAAACCGAGCCAGCTACACATACATTGGAATTAGAATTATCAATAACATTTTTAGCTATTTTTACACTCGCTTTATTCCATTCTTCGATATGGTTTTCATAGCCATATTCTTTCATTGAAATTGGAGTACTAGCGTAAGTATTAGTCGTAATTATATCTGAGCCTGATTGAATAAAATTTTGATGGGCTTTGTATACGATTTCAGGATTATCTACAGAACATCTGCCAGACCAAAGATTATTATCCATTGATGCTCCGAGTTTTTCTAGTTCAGCACCCATCCCACCATCAAGAATAATAATTTTTCCTGAGTTCAATTTATTTTCAATATCAGAATAAGACATAAAAAAAATTAATCTCTATTTATTAAGGTAAGTGTAACCACAAATTTTGTTGCCATCTAAATCTCTGATATAAGAATAATACTCACCTTCATATCTCTCACCTGGGGCACCTTCATCTTTTGCACCTAAACTTATTGCAGTAGAATGAAATAAATCGACAGCTTCTTTATTATTTATATAAAAAGAAATTTGAGTTCCGTTACCAACTGTTGCTTTTTCTTCATTGAAAGGAGTTGTAACATAAAATTCTACTGCTTCGGGATTTGATTTAGGAGCGTAGGAGCCATAAGTATCAGTTTTTTCAATTCTCTTTAAATCAATAATATCAAGAAGGGTATCATAAAACCCAGTAGCTTTATCAAGATCGTTTGTTCCAACCATGACAAATCCTATCATCTATTTCCAACCACTAATTGCTTTAACTTCCAAATATTCATGCAGACCCCATGTTCCACCCTCTCGTCCATTACCAGATTGGTTGTAGCCTCCAAAAGGTGTTCCAGCGTCAGGAGCAATTCCATTGATTTGAACCACACCAGCCCTTAATTGTTTTGAAACTCTTCTGGCTCTTTCTTTATTCTCAGTTTGTAAAAAATTACCTAATCCATATGGTGTATCATTAGTTATTGAAATTGCCTCTTCTTCAGACTCAAAAGGAATAATAGATAGCACTGGACCAAATATTTCCTCTTTAGCTATTCTCATATCATTACTAACATTTGTAAATACAGTTGGTTTTACATAATAACCTTTTTCAAGATTTGAAGGTCTACCCGCTCCACCAGCTACAAGTGTTGCACCCTCGTCAATACCACTTTGAATTAACGACTGTATTTTCTCAAATTGAGATTTATTAATTACAGGTCCAATATGATCTCCTGATTTAGATGGTAAATCTACGCCTATCTTTTTAGCCTCATCAGCAGCTTCCTCAACAGCTTTTTCATAAATTGATTTTTCAACTAACATTCGTGTAGGTGCATCACATGATTGACCAGAATTACTCATAATATTCCTTACACCATCTCTAACAGCATTGGGATATGCATCAGCAAAAATAATATTACCTCCCTTACCACCAAGCTCTAAACAAACTCTTTTAATTGTGTCAGCTGCACTTTTTGAAATTAATTTTCCAGCTCTAGTAGAGCCAGTAAATGAAACCATGTCTATATCAGGATGACTGGATATTTGAGATCCAACACCTGCTCCATCTCCATTTACTAAATTAAAAACACCAGCAGGAAAACCTGCTTCATGTATCATTTCAGCAAATAACAAACCAGATAGAGGTGCCATTTCAGATGGTTTTAAAATCATAGTACAGCCAGTGGCAAAAGCTGGTATTACTTTAAGAGCTATTTGGTTTATAGGCCAATTCCATGGTGTGATAAGACCACACACACCAATAGGTTCATAAACTATATAATTATCAGAACTTTCATCAAATTTAGTTTCAAATTCAAATTTTTTTAATCTCAATATGAAATCTTCGATATGTGACTCTCCAGAGGCTGTTTGTGCAGATGAAGCCCAATCTAAGGGAGCACCAAGTTCAGTTGAAATGGCTTGGGTCATCTCATGAAATCTTCTCTTGTAAATCTTTAAGAGTTTTTCAAGTAAGGTTATTCTTTCCTCTACAGAGGTATTTTTCCATGAAGTAAAAGCATTTTTTGCCGCCACTACAGCCTTGTTAGTGTCATCTTCATTACCTAAAGATATAGTTACATAAGGTTCTTCTGTAGCTGGATTGATTACATTAAAATCTGAGTTTTTTGATGGAGATACCCATTCACCATTTATATAAAATTTTCTTTTATCAAGCATATTTCAGATTATAACCATAATTAAACAATTGGTCGATTTATTATATTTACACAATTATTTTTCAAGAGATCCATCTTGGACATATTTTAAAATACGAACCACTTGTTCATTATTAGACACTACAGCAGAAGCTGCTGCATCTACCTCTTTTAAAGCATGTTGATGATCGTCACTATGTATAATAATTATTGACTTGTTTAGTGCCGAAGCATATCCAGCATCAAAAGCAGCATTCCATTGTTTGTATTTTTCACCAAATTTTACAACTACTACATCGCTATCCTTTATAGCTTTTTTTGTACGAATAGAATTAATATTGGCACCTTTATTATCTTTCCAAAAATTTTTATCTTCAGGTCCTAATATTTCTACGCCACAATTATCAGAATTTTCATGATTGGTGACAGGAGAAAAAAATTGAGTCTTCAAATTAGCAGAATTACACAATTGAATTAAATCTTCACGCCAATTAGTGTGAATTTCTCCAGCTAAATAAACTTTAATCATAGTTTTAAGTGGTGAGCCCAGCAGGATTCGAACCTGCGACACCCTGATTAAAAGTCAGGTGCTCTACCGGCTGAGCTATGGGCCCGTGTAGAATAATTGTGAACATTTCAAATTTTTGCCAAGAAATCAAGGACTGGTTTTGGTACACTTTTGGAAATATCCCCACCCAACTTGTGTATCTCTTTTATAAATCTCGATGATATAAAATGATATTTTTCTGAAGACATTAAAAAAATAGTTTCAATATCTTTATCGATTGATCTATTCATACCAGTCATTAAAAATTCATACTCAAAATCTGAAACAGCTCTTAAACCTCGAATAATTAATGAAGCATTTTTTGATTTTACATAGTGTACTAGTAAATTATTAAATTTTTCTACTTTAATTTTTAATAAATCTTTTTCTGGAAGAGATGAAATTGATTGATTGATTAAATTTAATCTATCATCAATAGATATTAGGTGATTTTTAGACTTATTATTTGAAACAGCGATAACTAATTCATCAACTACACTTAAACTCCTTTGAATAATATCAAGATGTCCATAAGTGATTGGATCGAATGAACCGGGATATATACCAATTTTTGACATTTTAATCTTCTAACCTTGCTACAGAGACTATTTTTTCATTAGCATCTACTTTAAATACAGAGACACCTTGGGAAACTCTTCCAACTACTCTGATGTTATCTCCAACATTACACCTTAATAATTTACCAGTATCTGAAATTAAAGCTATATTATCATCCAAATTTACTTTTAATGATTGAATAACTCTTCCATTTTTAGGGGTGACAGTAATATTAGTAACTCCCGATCCACCTCTATTAGTAATTCTGTATTCATAAGCAGAACTTAACTTACCATAGCCATTTTCGGTAATTGATAAGAGATATTCTTCTGTATTTGCAAGTTCTTTAAATTTATTGTTTATTTTTGATATATCTTTTTTAGCCTCATTTTTTGCTTTTAAATAGGACTCTCTTACATCTATAGATATTTTATTGTGAAGTAAACTGCATACAGATACAACTTTATCATCTTTAGCTAGTTTAATCCCTCTTACACCAGCAGAACCTAATCCTGAAAACTCTCTTAAATCTTTTGTAGCAAATCTGATTGATTTACCATTAGTTGTTGCAAGTTGTACATCATCATTTTCTATAACAGAAATTACACCAATTAACCTATCTCCTGTTTTAAGTTTAATTGCAGTCTTACCTGTTCTAGATAATTTTCTTGAGCCACTCATTGCAACATCTTTTAGTTTATTTTTTCTAATATTCCCAAGGCTAGTAGCAAAAACTAAATTACAATTCTCAAAATCATCAATATCTTTTGGCAATGTAAGAATAGAAGAAATTTTTTCGTTTTTTGTTATTGGAATAAGATTAACTATTGCTTTTCCCCTCGATGTAGGTGTGCCAGCAGGTAATTCATAGGCTTTCATAGAATAAACTTTTCCAACTGAAGTAAAAAATAATATTGTATCACGAGTAGTGGCTGCAAATACTTGTTCAAGAAAATCTTCATCTCGTGTAGTCATAGCTTTTTTACCTTTACCACCTCTTTTTTGAACTTTGTAAGAGGATTTTAAAACTCTTTTTATGTAACCTTGATGGGAAACTGTGACAACAACATCTTCTTCGATTATTAGATCTTCCGTATCTATGTCTTCAATATCATGTTTTTGAATTTCAGTTTTTCGATCTGTAGAAAAATTATCTTTTATTTCTGTCAATTCACTTTGTAATACTTTTAATAATTGCTTATCTGAATTTAATATTTTGAGATATGTATTTATATCTTCTACAAGTGATTTTAAATTATTAAATAAATCGTCTCTTTCTAAAGCTGTTAACTTTTGAAGTCTTAATTCTAGAATAGCCTTAGCTTGTTCCTCATCTAACAGTATCTTAGATCCTGATAACTTAAAAGAAGGGTTTATTAACTTAATGTATTGAGTAACATTAGATTTCACTGTCCATTTTGTTGATAATAATTTTTCTTTAGCCTCTGAAGGAGTTTTTGATTTTTTAATAAGGTTAATTACTGCATCAATATTATTAACAGCAATTGATAATCCAATTAAAATGTTAGCTTTTTCTCTTGCTTTGTTAAGTTTATATACAGTTCTTTTTGTAATAACATCTTTTCTAAAATTAATAAAATAAGTGAGGCCATCTTTTAAATTAAGCGTTAAAGGCTTTGTCTCTTTCAATGCAAGCATATTACTGCTGAATGAGGTTTTTAAGGGAGTATATTGAAATAGCTGATTTTTTATTATTTCAGGCACAGCAGATGATTTTAATTCAACTACAATTCTAACGCCCTCTTTATTCGACTCATCACGAATATCGTTTATACCCTCTATCGTTTTATTATTAACTACGTCAGCAATACGCTCTAAAAGTTTTGACTTATTTTGCAAGTAAGGAATTTCTGTAATTATAATTGCATTTCTACTCTTAATTTTTTCTTCATGAAGTTTAGATAAGACTGTTACACTTCCCCTACCTGTTTCATACATTGAGCTTAGACCAGCAGTACCAGATATAATTCCTCCAGTTGGAAAATCTGGCCCTTTAACGATCTTATGAAGTTGTTTAGAAGTTGTATCTGGTTCGTCTACTAGAAGTAAAGTAGCGTCTATAATTTCACCAAGATTATGAGGAGGAATATTTGTTGCCATTCCTACTGCAATACCACTGGCACCATTTACAAAAATATTTGGAAATCTTGATGGTAAAACTTTTGGTTCTGTTAATGTCTCATCGTAATTTGCTCTAAGTTGAACTGTTTCATACTCTAATTCTTCTAACATAAAAGATGAGATTTTATCTAATCTAGCTTCGGTGTAACGCATAGCTGCAGCAGGATCTCCGTCCATAGAACCATAATTTCCCTGGCCATCTATTAAGGGGAGACGCATTGTAAAATCTTGTGCCATTCTAACCATAGACTCATATATAGCAGAGTCACCATGAGGGTGATATTTACCCATAACATCTCCAACTATTCTCGCAGATTTTTTATAAGGTTTGTTGTGATGGTACGAAGACTCATACATAGAGTAAAGTATTCTTCTGTGAACTGGTTTTAATCCATCCCTAACGTCGGGTAAAGCTCTAGAGACTATGACACTCATAGCATAATCTAAATAACTTTTTTCTAATTCATCTGTAATATCTATGTTTGGATATATTTTAGTATCCAAAACATCTAACTGTTTTGCTTTAGTTTTTTTCTTTTTAGCCAATGATTTTTTTAAAAAGGAATGTCATCATCGAGTTGTTCAGCTGTAGATGTTTCTGAACCACCCATTGCTTCATCTGCTGCTGAGTCTAATTGATTACTATTATTTTCATCACTAACAGATGATTGAGAACGAGTATCTAACATCGTTAATACTCCAGAATAGTTTGGAATAACTACTTCAGTAGTGTATTTATCAACACCATTATTATCAGTCCATTTCCTTGTTTGAAGTTGACCTTCTATGTATATCTTTGAACCTTTCCTTAAATATTTTTCACAAATATCAGCTAACTTATCATTAAAAACAACAACTCTGTGCCATTCAGTCTTATCCTCTAACTGTTGAGTATCTTTGTTTCGGTATTTCGTAGAAGTAGCGATTGAAAAACTAGCAAGTCTCGATCCAGCTGTTGTAGCTCTAATATCAGGATCTTTGCCTAAGTTACCTAGAAGAATTACTTTATTTACTGATCCAGCCATGAATATTTTTATTAAAAGGTAATATTAATATATATTAAAAGCCCTTTAATTGATATCTAATTTAATGGATAAACATTCACCACTTACTCACATAATTGTTCATAATGCCCATGAACATAATTTAAAAAATATAAATTTAAATTTACCAAAAAATAAACTCGTTGTAATAACTGGTGTGAGTGGATCTGGCAAATCAACATTAGCCTTCGATACAATTTATGCAGAGGGACAGAGAAAGTATATCGAATCACTAAGTGCTTATGCCCGTCAGTTTTTAGATATGATGGATAAACCCAAGGTTGATAAAATAGAAGGTTTATCTCCTGCTATTTCAATCGATCAAAAAACTACTTCCAAAAACCCTAGATCAACGGTAGGAACAGTAACTGAAATTTATGATTATCTAAGGGTTCTATTCTCAAGAGTTGGTGTACCCTACTCACCCGCAACTGGAAAACCAATCAAAGGCTTAACTAGCTCGGAAATGATAGATGAAGTTAATTTAAAATTTAATTCAAAAAAAATAATGATTATGTCTCCATTAATTAAAGGGAGAAAAGGAGAGTATAAAAAACTCTTTGAGGAATATTTTAAAAAAGGTTACGAGAGATTTTTGATTAATAACAAACTTTATCAAAAAGAAGAGCTACCTGAATTAAGCAAAAACTTTAAACATTCTATAAGTGTTGTAATTGATAGAATAATACCGTCAAAAGATAATAGAGATAGATTAGCAAATAGTATTGAAATTAGTTTAAAAGAAAGTGAAGGAAGTGTAGAGGTATTTAATATTGATGATAATGAAATAATTACATTGTCTGATAAATTCATGTGTCCCGTAAGCGGATTTAGCATTGATGAGATAGAACCCAGATTATTTAGTTTTAATAATCCATATGGAGCTTGTAAAACATGTGACGGTCTTGGTGAGATAGATACATTTGATGAAGATATATTGATACCTGATAAAAATTTATCATTTAATGATGGAGCATTAAATTTTTGGTCAGAAAGATCAAAATCACGATTATTTCCAAAGCTAAAAAAAATGTTTAATGCAAAAAAATTAGAAAATGTTATTTGGTCTAAAATACCTAAATCTTTTCAAAATGAGGTTCTTTTTGGTGGAAGACAATTTGATGGTTTAATAAATATTATGGACGATATCTATGATGGCTCTTCAAGTTGGTGGAGGCAATGGGAGCTTGAAAAATTTAGAAATTCAAAAACTTGTCATGACTGTAATGGAAAACGACTAAATGAAAAAGCACTATGTGTTAAGATTAATAACATAACTATTTCTGACTTTACTTCTCTGAGTATAGCTAATTCTTTAAAGTGGATTAATGAATTTGAAAATGGATTAAATGATCAGGAAAAACTAATAGCAGCTCCATTAAAAAAAGAAATCTTTTCTAGATTAAATTTTTTAAATGAAGTTGGTTTGAATTACCTAAGTTTATCGAGAAAAAGTTCTACTCTATCTGGTGGAGAGTCTCAAAGAATTCGATTAGCAAGTCAAATTGGGTCTGGTTTAACTGGAGTTACATATGTATTAGATGAACCTTCAATAGGACTTCATCAAAGAGATAATCAAAAACTTATAAATACTCTTAAGAATTTAAGAGATTTAGGTAACACAATAATAGTCGTTGAGCATGATGAGGATATTATAAGAGAGGCAGATTATGTAGTTGATATCGGTAAGCATGCGGGTATCAATGGTGGATCTATTGTAGCTAACGGCGAATTTAACAAAATACTAAATAGTAAAGATAGTTTAACAAGTAGCTATATAAGGGGTTTAATTGGTAGGTATCCACCCACTCTTAATAAAATTCCATCAAAACAATTTATTGAAATTAAAAAGGCAAATGGCAATAATTTAAAAGATGTGAGTGTAAAATTTCCTTTGAGTAAGTTTATAACTATAACTGGTGTATCTGGAAGTGGAAAGTCGACATTAATTAATGAGACTTTGTATGGAGCTACTAATAACAGAATTTATGAAAAAATTATAAAAACACTCCCATATGAGGACATTAAAGGTATAGAAAATATTGATAAAGTTATAAATATCGATCAATCGCCAATTGGAAGAACACCAAGATCAAACCCAGCTACTTATGTTGGGCTTTTTACACCAATCAGAGAATGGTTTGCAAATTTACCAGAGGCTAAAGTTAAAGGTTTTAAACCTGGCAGATTTTCATTTAATGTTAAAGGAGGTAGGTGTGAGAGTTGTGAGGGTGATGGATTAAAAAAAATTGAAATGCATTTTTTAGCTCCTGTATATGTCAAATGTGAAGTTTGTAACGGAAAAAGATATAATAAGGAAACGTTGAGTATTCAATACAATAAAAAAAATATTAATGATATTTTATCAATGACAGTAGATGATGCTGAAGAATTTTTTATTAATAATCCACAAGTATATTCAAAGCTTAAAACACTAAAAGATGTTGGTTTAGGGTATATTTCTATCGGTCAATCAGCAACAACACTATCCGGTGGAGAAGCTCAAAGGATTAAACTCTCTAAAGAATTATCGAAACGTCAAACTGGTAAAACACTTTATATTTTAGACGAACCAACAACCGGACTTCACTTTGATGATATAAAGAAACTATTAGAGATACTTCATAAATTAGTGTCTTATGGAAATACTGTAATTGTAATAGAACACAACTTAGATGTTATTAACACAAGTGATTGGATTATAGATCTAGGGCCTGAGGGTGGAGAAAAAGGTGGAAATATTTTATTTGAAGGTAAACCTAAAGACCTAATTAAGAATAAAAATAATCAAACAGGTATTTATTTAAAAAAATATCAAGAGTCTCTTGCTTTAAGTACTGCTTCATAATTCAAATCCCCCACTATTCCAAGCACCAGAAATAAAGAAGAAAAAGTTCCAATCAAAACACCAAAAATAAAAACTATTGGCATTTCAGTTAAATTGACAGGTGCAAGAAAAACTAGACATAATAATGCCAATATAGTTGTGAAACTTGTCAATATAGTTCTTCGAAGATTTAATTTAATAGAGTTGTTAACATTAGTTTCAAAATTATCTTTATTTTCCTCATTTGAAGTTAAACTTCTTAGCCGATCAAATAAAACTATGGTGTCGTTGATGCTGTAACCTGCAATTAGTAGCAAAGCAGCGATCATTGTTAAATTAAATTCGATATTAAATAATGACATAAAGCCTATAGCTACAAAAACATCATGTAATAATGCGAATATACCTGATGCTGCAAACTGCCAATCAAACCTTATCCAAACATAAACAGCTATTACTAACAAAGAAGATGCTAAAGCATAAATAGAATTTTTTATAAGTTCTTCACTAAAAGTTGGTTCTATATACTCAGAGAGTAATATTTCAATATCCTGGTTTTGATCAATTATATTTTTTATTTCTTCAATAAAAACAGGATTATTATCACCTGACTCTATTCTGATGCTGAAAACATCACTGCCAACCTCTCTTTTAATTAAAACTTCTCTGTCAGAGTCTATAAAATCAAAATATTCATTAAGCTGATTAGTTGTTAAGTTTGATTTTACCTCAAAGTTCAATCCACCTTTGAAATCAATTCCCAAATTTAATCCTTTAAAAAAAATAATTATAATTGTTAGAATTATAAGAGTAAGGGAGACTAAATAAGATTTATTTTTAAATGAGTAAAAATTAATCATCTTTGAAGTCCAAGGTATTTTATTGAAGTTATATTAATAAATAATTTTAGTATTATGTAAGTAACTATCAGAGAGGATATAATTCCAATAATTAATGAAATTGAAAAACCTCTAATAGGCCCAAAACCAAAAGCAAATAAAAAAATTGCTGCGAATAATGTTGTTAAATTAGAGTCAAGAATAGTTACATAGGCAGAATTGAAACCATGATTTTTAGGATCTTCAATATTATGTTTAAAATTTTCTCGAATTCTTTCAAATATTAAAACATTTGCATCTACACACATTCCTATTGTTAATACTATTCCAATAACACCAGGCAGAGTTAATGTTGTGTTTAATAAAGACATCATTGCAAAAAGTAAAGACAAACAGCTAATAATTGTGATAACTGTAAAAAATCCTGAAATTTTATAATAAATAATCATAAAAAGAGTAATAGCTATAAGAGCTATTATTGATGCTATAACTCCTTTCTCTACGCCTTCTTGTCCAAGAGTTGGGCCTATTTGTTTTTCTTGAATTATTTTTATTTGAGTTGGTAAAGATCCAGACTTTAAAATGATTGCAAGATTGTTAGCAGTTTCATTTGTAAAACCTCCAGATATTTGACCACTGCCGCCAGTAATTGACTCTCTTATAACGGGAGCAGTAATTAAAGAACCATCAAGAACTATTGCAAATCTAGAACCAACATTTTCAGAAGTCATTTTCGCAAAAAGATCTGAACCTTCTTTATTAAAAGAAAAAGCAACGACTGGTTCATTTTGATTATATTGAAGTGATGCATCTTGAATATAGTCACCAGTTATATTTGGAATTTCTTGAACTCTAACTTGTTCACCAGTTTCTTCGTTTATAAAAGTCTTAGAACCAATTATATTATTTTTTTCTAGGTGTAATGTTAATTTAGCCGTTTTAGAGATTACTTCTTTGACGTTATTATCCAAATCACCAGGTATTTCTAATAAAATTTTATTTAAACCTACTTTTTGTATAGATAATTCTTTATTACCAAGAAAATCAACTCTTGACCTTACAATTTCAACTGCATTTAAAGTCATATCTGACAATGATTTATTAAAACTTTGTTTAGAGAAAATATAACTATTTTCCTTATCTGATTTTTCATTAATTTCTAAACCTAAATTTTGTATAACAATATTTGTAAGAACATCTAAATTTTGGTTTTTAGATATTACAATTTCTCCATTATCTATATCGGATGAAATAGAATAAGTATTTTCAATATATTGAGATGTTTTAACTAAAAGATTGTTAAGATATTCTTCCTCATTCAATTCAAGTAAATATGAAAAACCTCCCTGAATGTCTAATCCAAAATTTATTTTGCTATCAGATGTTTGACTTTCAAAATTAGGTTTAATAAATATATAGCTTCCTATTAACAGTAATAAAGATACCCATAATCTCCACTGTTTAAAAATAATCATTATTTTAATTTAGTTTATTAAGCTATTTAGCTGCTATATCAGCTATCATACCCTTAGCTACTTTGACTTGAACGTTATCTGCTATTTCTACAGAAAGAGTACCATCGTCATTTACGTAATGGATGTTGCCTATAATTCCGCCTTGGGTCACCACTCGATCACCTTTTTTTAAATTTGCGATCATATTTTTGTGATCTTTTAATTTCTTTTGTTGGGGCCTAATAAGTAAAAAGTAGAAAACGACAAAAATTAATATAAGTGGTAGAATTCCTGCAAGTTGTTCCATGATTTAAATCCTTTAAATTAATAAAATAAGAACTAAAATCTCACAATCATCAATGAAGTCAACATAAAATTGAAAAATAAATATTTACTCTGCTGGAATAGATCAAAAAATTCTTTAGATAAAATACCATACAATAATGTCCTTGATTTAAAGCTTTTGTATGGTGTTGATCAACAAATAAAAAAAATTGAGGAAAATACAAAAAACTTTTTAGAAGGTTTAGCTTTTAATCATGGTCTTTTATGGGGTGTACGAGGAAGTGGCAAAAGCAGTATTATAAGGGGTATTTTAAAAAATTATGCACATATATATGATAAATTTGAAACATTAGAAATTAATAGTGAAGATTTATCAGATTTACCAAATATTTTTTTAAATTATAAGTTCGATAAAAAAATCATAATATTTATTGACGATCTATCTTTTGAACAAAATGATAGAAGATATATTCAGTTTAAATCGTTTCTTGAAGGGTCTTTTTACAACTCAAACTATGAATTTCTAATATATGTCACAAGTAACAGAAGGCATTTAATGAAGAGAGATATGTTAGATAATGAGAGATCATCTGCAATATCTCAAGATGAGGGGATTGAAGAAAAATTATCTTTATCTGATCGATTTGGATTATGGATTAGTTTTCATAACTTAAGTAAGAAAGACTTTATATTGATAATTAAAAATTATTGTAAATTTTATAAAGTAGAATTTGATAATGAGATTGAAAATAGTGCACTCAAATGGATCTTTTCAAGAGGAAATAGAACAGGTAGATCTGCTTACCAATTTTTTAAATATTATTGTTCTAGTAAGAATATAATTATTTAGAGATTTTATCTAAATTCCCCATATACGGTTTCAGGACCTGTGGAATACTTATACTACCATCCTCGTTTTGATAGTTTTCCAAAATTGCTATTAATGTCCTCCCCACTGCTAGACCAGATCCATTTAAAGTGTGAACAAATTTATTTTGATCTGAAACTTTATAACGAGCATTCATTCTCCTAGCTTGAAAAGAATTACAATTACTACAAGAGGATATTTCTCTATATTTACCCTCACCAGGTAACCAAACTTCAATATCATAAGTTTTTTCTGCAGAAAAACCCATATCACCTGTAGATAATAAAATAACTTGGTAAGGAATTTTTAAATCATCTAGTATAGAAGTTGCACAACTTAACATTCTTTCCAACTCTTTTTCCGACTCATCCTCTTTAGTTATGCTAACTAATTCGACTTTAGAAAATTGATGCTGTCTTATCATTCCCCTTGTATCTCTTCCAGCTGCTCCAGCTTCAGATCTATAACATGGTGTCCAAGCTGTGTACCTCAGGGGCAGATTCTTATCAGATACGATTTTATCTAATACTAAATTAGTTAATGGAACCTCTGCTGTTGGTATTAACCAATGTTTTGTATTAGTTTTGAATAAATCCTCTGAAAATTTTGGCAATTGTCCAGTTCCATAAGCTGCTGCATCTCTAACTAAATTAGGAGGATTAATTTCTGTATAGTCAAATTCATTTGTGTGTTTATCCAACATAAAATTAGCTATAGCTCTCTCTAATTGAGCAATTTTTTTCTTTAAATAGACAAACCTAGTACCTGAGACTTTCCCAGCTTGCTCAAAATCAATCATTTCCAAGTTTTCTCCAAGTTCATAATGAGACTTTGGTGTAAAACTAAAAGAGGGAATTTTCCCAACTTGTTTAATTAATTTGTTTGAATTTTCGTCTTTTCCAACAGGTACATCACTATGTGGGAGGTTTGGCAAACTAGATAAATTGTTTTTTAATTGCTCATCTATTATTGAAATATCATTTTCTAGTTCATCAATCTGATTTTTAATTAATTGTACTTTTTTTTGTAATTCGGCTTTATCACCGTCGTTAAGATTTGCAAAAGAAGATGATAAATTCTTTCTTTCTGATCGTAGTTCTTGAGATTTAGTTAATATTTCTCTTTTTTTTTTATCAAGTGAGATGATTTCATTAGACTTTGGATCAATAAATCTCTTGTTTAATAATTCATCAAATAAATCTGGATTATCTCTTATAAAATTAATATCGTGCATAACTATCTTTTAATAATATTTTCATTCTTTTTTATTTTGACGCTTAACCATAAATTTAGAAACAAGAATAGATATTTCATACAAAATTATTACAGGTAACGCTAGAGAAATTTGTGAAAATGGATCAGGTGGTGTTACAATTGCAGCAAATACAAATGATAAAACAATTGCATATTTTCTAAATGAAACTAATTGAGCGACAGTAAGAATGCCAAATTTCACAAGTAATAGTAAAATAACAGGTAATTGAAAAGCTAATCCAAAAGCAAAAATAAACGTCATCATCAAGGATAAATATTCGTTCATTTTAGCTTGAAGTGTAATATTGATACCTTCTGCTTGTGAAGTTTGAAAACTTAAAAAAAACTTCCATGCTATGGGTGATATTACATAATAAACAACAGCAGCACCTAGGATAAACAAAAAAGGGATGGCTACTAAAGTTGGTAATGAAATTTGTTTTTCTTTTTTAAGCAATCCTGGTGAAACAAAAGACCAAATCTGTATTGATAAAAATGGGAAAGAAATAAAAGCTGCTGTAAAAAAAGCTACTTTAACATTTGTTAAAAAAGCCTCTTGTAAAGCTGTATAAATCAATCCATTACCGTTTCCCAAAATTGATGTGAGAGGTTTAGCTAGAAATTCAAATATTGATTGAGAAAAATAAAAAGAAACTATAAATGCAACAATAAAAAAAATTATGACATATAAAATTTTTTGTCTTAGTTCTTTTATATGATCGAAGAAATTCATAGAATTATCAACTTCGGTCATTGTTTTCATCTTTCATAATTTGATCATTACTTTTTTCGATAAATTCGTCTAATTCTTTTCCCTCTTTTACAATTGACTCTTTTGTGTCTAAAATTTCCTTTTTGATATCTTTTACTTCCTCTATATGTGATATCTCATTTACAGTTGACTTAAATTCTCTGGAGAGTTTTCCCAAACCTGAAGTTATACCTTTTAAAAATTTAATAACAGTTGGTATTTCTTTAGGGCCTACAACTATTACTGTGATAATTAGGATGATGGATATCTCCATCCAACCTAAAGAAAACATTACTGGTCCTTATTTTGATTGTCTTGATCTGGATTATTTGGTTTATCATCCTCGGCCATATTGCTCTTAAATGACTTAATACCTTTTGCCATATCTGCCATCAAAGAGGGTATTTTTCCTTTACCAAACAATAATAGAACAATAATTAAAACAATTATCCAATGCCATATGCTAAAAGCACCCATTTATAAATTTTACTATATTATTGATATCTTATCTAGGGAAAATGAATACGTGGTTTAGATCTAAAGAAAAAGAAACTGAACTTGCAGGAGCAGGCAAAAATTCTCCAATCAATTTGCTATGAATGTGATGTTTATTGTTATTTCTATCATTAACTGTCATATGAATTATCGCACTATTTCCTAAAAATTTAGAATCAACTACTACCCCAGTGTTAGGACTTGTTAAAGGAGATTTTTCAACATTCAATTTAATAGCCTCAGGTCTAACTACTACATTAACTTCTTGGTTATCTTTTAAGTTTTTTGTATCTAGTGAGCCTAAAGGGGTTTCGCATTTATTATTTAAAACTTTCGTCTGAAAAATATTGACCTCTCCAAACAAAGAGGCAACATAAACATTAGAAGGATTAAAGTAGATTTCACGAGGTTTTCCTATCTGAACTATTCTTCCATTTTCCATTACAACAATAACATTGCTGAGAAACATAGCCTCTTCGGCATTGTGTGTTACAACGATAGCAGAGGAGTCCAAGCTATTTATTAAGTGAAGTGTGTCATCAATAATTTCCTTTTTTAAATTAGTATCTAAGTCAGAAAAAGGCTCATCTAAAAGTAATAGTCGTGGTTGAACAGCTATTGACCTTGCTAATGCTACTCTTTGCTGCTCTCCTCCACTGAGAGCATGAGGATATTTATCAAGAAAATTTTCAACTTTTGCTAATTGAATAACTTGATCAATCAATTGTTTTTTATTTACTTTAGAGCTTGCGGCAAAACTTATATTTTCTTTTACATTCATGTGAGGAAATAATGCAAAGTCTTGGAAAACGTAAGAAATTGATCTTTGCTCAGGGGGAGTATTAAATCTTTCGTTTGCAACTAATTTACCCTCAAAAGATATTTGTCCCTTTTGAATTTCTTCCAAACCAGCTATTAATCGAATTAAAGTAGTTTTTCCACAGCCTGAGGGACCCAAAATAGAAACAATTGAATTATGCTCTATTGAAAAACTTAGTTTATTTATAGCATTTACCTCACCAAAAGAGTGGTGAAGATCTCTAACATCAAGTATCATTATTTTGAGTCAATTGGCTTTTTGAGAACTCATCAAGAGTTTCTGCTTCATCTTCATCGTCTATAAATGCCTCATCCTTATTTAAATCATCTGAAACCTCTTGAATATTCATTGAAGCAAAATTTTCATCTAATATTCCTGAGTTTTTCATTTCCTCTATTCCAGGAAGATTATCTAACGTGCCTAAACCAAAGTGTAAAAGAAAGTCTTCAGTGGTACCCCAAAGAATAGGTCTACCTGGTACCTCTTTTCGACCTCCTGGAGCTATCCATCCAAACTCCATTAATTGATCAAATATTCCTTGCCCTATAACAACCCCTCTAATACTCTCGATTTCTGATTTTGTTATAGGTTGATGATAAACAACTATTGCTAATGTCTCTATTGCTTGTTTTGAAAGTCTTTTTTGTATTTCTTTTTTTTCGTGAAAGATCTCACTTACCTCTGTATTTGTTAAGAAAATCCACTTATTAGATATTTTTTTTAAATTTATACCTCTATGTTGATAAGCAGTCTCTAAGTTAGACATGACTTCAGATATATCCTCATGAATATCTAATCTTTTTTTGATTTCATTTTCTGAAACTGGCTTACTTGATGCAAATATTAAAGCTTCTATTTTTTGTGAAGTTTCACTCATCTTTTTTTAAATATATATCAGAAAATGGCAAAGATTGCTTAATTACTATTTTTTTTTCTTCATTTTTATCTTCTTTTGCCATATGAAGACTTGCATTAAATGTACTAGAAAAAAATGATTTATTCAAAATATCTGATTTTAAATTATTAGGTAGTAAGCTCTTTAATTTAAACCAATCTTGGTTAGATAGAATTTCCTTAGAAATAACATTTTGACCATCCTTAATCGTAAATAATTTAGTTGAGCTAAACTTTAAAGTATATTGTTGATTTCTTTTATGAATATTTGCATAAGCTTTTAAAAGATCAATGAGCTTGTCTTTGATTACAAAGTTTTTTTCAATTTTTAATTTATGTTTTTGCGTATTTGGAAAAAATTCTTGTTTGAATTTAGGAAGCTCAAATAATTTAATACTATTTTTATTTACAAGTTCTAGTATCGTTAATCGATTAGTAAGAAATCTTGTTACTTTTTTAACATCCTCTTCTTTGTCCTTATTTACAAGGTATTTAGATTTTAAAAAGACCATAATAGCAGCCATTAGTAAATATTCTGATGCTATCTCTATGCTAACCTTTTTTAAATCTACAATAAAAGCAATATATTGGTTACAAAGACTAAGTATTGGCAGGTTTTTTAAATCAAATTTATTCTTATGAACAAGTTCTAAAAGAACGTCTAAAGGTCCATTGTAGTCTTTAATGTCTATATTTAGATTAGAATCCATTAATTTTTAACAATTGATTATACAATTCATGATAGTGATTAATATTAATAGATTTAAGGTCTAATTTTTTCTTATACTGCTGAAGTTTATTGGATTTAAAAACATTAACGTAATTTTTCGAAAAATTAAACGAATTTATAATTTCACGATATTTATCCAAGTTAGAGCTACAATCTAAAATAACATCTAATTTAGAAAAGTTAGATAACTGAGTAGCTTCCTTAATATTATAAATATTAGCTTTCATTTCCAGATCATCAGATATTAGTAAACCTTTGAACCCAATTTTTTTTCTAATAATGTTATCAATTATATATTTAGAAAAAGTGGCAATATTATTTTTATCCCAGGATAAATATTTAATATGTGCAGTCATTGCAAAAGGTATTTTATTAAAATATTTAAATATTTTTATGTGGTCTTGGAGAGAAGATTTACTTAATTTTGTTATTGGCAAAGTTAAATGTGAGTCTTTATTTGTTACACCATGTCCAGGGATATGTTTCATTATTGGAATTAGTCCAAAGTAACTCAAATTATCTAGTAATATTTTCTGCAAAATTATATTGATATTAATATTGGGTCCAAAAGTTCTTTTTTTGATCATTAGGATTGTATTTTTAATTGGTAAATCTAGGACTGGAACAGTGTTAACATCAAAATTTAGTTTTTTTAAATAATACGATGTTATGAAAGATTTTAAAAAAACTAACTGTTTGGATAAAGAGGGGTATCTTAAATAAATCTTATATAACTCAAAATTATCTAAAAAATTAAATTCTTTGAATTTTTTAAATCTATTTACGATACCACCCTCTTGATCAATAAATATTAATGTATTTTTACTTAACGATTTAATTGATAGATTTAACTTTGAAATTTGAGAAATATTACTGATATTTCTTGCAAAAATTATTACCCCAAAAGGTTTTATCTTAGAAATAAAATTTTTTTCTTGTCTAGATAAAGAAATACTTTTTATGGATATAATTATTGGAAAGTTCATTTAATAAAATCAAATTCATCAGCAGTAATAGTTATAAAATTATCAAAAAAAATATACTTAAAGTAATTATCAAAGAACAGATAGGAAAATAATAAAGTCAGTATAAGAAAAAAAATTATTATTACTATTTTTAGATTTTTCACATCTTTAATTTAGGCTTTATACCTAAAATTTTTAATCCTTCGTCTAAGACATTTTGATAATTATGTAATAACTTAATTATATTAGAAGAAATATTATTATCATTATCTAAAAATTTTACTGATGGTTTATTTTTTGAGGAGGACCATAATGTATGAAAATATGAAGACAAGTTTTCTAAGTAGTGTGCTATTAAATGAACTTCTTTTTTTAAATATGCAGATTTTACTACGTCATCCCACTCCAATATTTTTTTATATAAGTTTTTTAATTCTGAAGTAATTAAAACGGGTGTATCAACAACTTTATTTACTTTATTTAAAATAGATTGTGTTCTAGCATAAGAGTACTGAATATAATAAATAGGATTTTCCTTATTCTCTCTCTTAATTAAATCTATGTCTAAATCCATGTGAGTATCATTTTTTCTGTATGACATAAAATATCTAAAATTATCAATTCCTATTTCATCTATTAAATTTTTAAGTTCAAAAATGTTACCCTCTCTTTTTGAAAGTTTTTGTATTTTATTATCGCGTTTTAAATTGACAATTTGGCAAAAAACAACTGAAAAATCAATTTTTGGATTTAAAGAAGTTATCGCTGATGACAATCTTTTGAGATATCCTAAATGATCTGCACCCCATATATTTATTAATTTATTAAATCCTCTTTGAAATTTATCTTCATGATAAGCAATGTCATTTGCAAAATAAGTGGGAGTGCCATCATTTTTAGTTAATGCTCTATCTTCATCATCTTCAAAAAGAGTTGATTTAAATATTGTCAGCTGATTATCCTTTAAAGTGCCCGTAAAATCTTTAGGAGCATTTAATTGACCTTCATATATTAAATCTTTTTGCTTTAATTTTTCAAAAATTAATGGGAGGTGGCCCTTGTCAATAATGTTTGTTTCGTATGATATTTGATCAAATTTTATCCCTGCTGTGCCAAGTGTTTGAAGCGTCTGATTGACAAGATTTTCTATAGCATAATTTACAATGTTGTTTTTCTCATCAGAACTTAACTTATTATCAAATAGTGGTTTAAATTTTTCGTAACAATTCTTTGCTATATCATTAATGTAATCACCTTTGTAAAATTGTTTTTCATTAAGATTTAAATTATATGTATGTGAAATAGAATAAAGTATTGAAGACAGAAATTCATTAATTTGATTACCTGTGTTATTTACATAATATTCACGAGTTACAGGATGTCCAAAATACTCAAATAAATTAGATAAAATATCCCCAACAACTGCACCTCTTCCATGTGCTAAGTGTAATGGGCCAGTTGGATTAGCAGATACAAATTCAATATTTACTTTTTCATTTTCAGTTAATTCTTTTTCATTATTAAATAATTGAGGGTTAAAACTCTCATCCTTGAGAAAAAAATTTATAAAACCAGGTCCAGCAATTTCTACTTTTTCAAAATTATTTAAGTTAATGCCACTTAAAATAATATCTGCTAATTGATTTGGATTTTTTCCGAATATTTTTGAAAATTTTAGAGCAGCATTAGTTGTAAAATCACCTTTTTTGTCAAAAAGTGTTTCAACTTCAACATCTTCAAAATTAATACTAACGTTCTTATCAATTTTGATTATTATTTCAAAAAGAGATTTTTTTAAATTATGTAACATATTTTTTATAGAAATTTATAGCATACTGATCTGTCATACCACATACATAATCGACTATAATTTGTTGCTTATCTGTATCATATTGTAATTTTTCTTTCCATTTAGATGGAAGCATAGAGGTATCATTATTTAATAATTTTATTATAGATACTAAAATTTTTTCAGCTTGCATTCTATTTTTATATACAAAATCAGATGTGTAAAAAAATTCGAATAGAAAATTTTTAAGAAATTTTACTTTATCTAATACTGGAGGGCTAAACTTAACCAAAAAATTTGTGCTTAGTATAACATCTTCAATTGATCGTATTTGTGAATTATTAGAAAGAGTATTTTCAGTCTCGTTAAGAAGATCCAAAATTAAGTAGTTCATTATGGACCTTGTAAAGTAATTTCTTGCAATACTTTTATCTAAGTTTGCTATGTATGAAAAATCTATAAAATTAAATTGTTCTTTATTTTCAGCTAAACTTGATATTGTCAGAATACCTGATCTTAAAGCATCGTCGAAATCATGAGCTATGTAAGCTATATCATCAGATAAGGATGCGATTTGAGCCTCTAATGAGGGATTCTTATTTAAATCAAATTTAAAATTTTTTGATAAGTCGTAGTTTCTATTTGTTTCTTGTATTTTTCCATTATGCTTTATTAAGCCATCAATTGTTTCCCAAGTTAAATTTAAACCATCAAAATTTATATATCTCTTTTCTAATAGTGTAATTTGTCTAAAAGATTGATAATTATGGTTAAAATTTGCATCTAATTCTTGAGTAATTATTTCTTCGCCTACATGACCAAAAGGACTATGGCCTAAATCATGAGACAGCGCTATACATTCTGTGAGATCTTCATTTAAAGACAATTTTCTACTTATAGATCTTGCTATTTGAGACACCTCAAGAGTATGTGTTAGTCTATTTCTATAATAGTCACCTTTTTCAAACATAAATACTTGTGTTTTATCTTTTAGTTTTCTAAAGGCTGTTGAATGATAAATTCTATCTCTATCTCTTTCGTAGAGTGATCGATGATCATTTATTTCATCGTGAAGTCTTCCTTTTGAATTTTCTGGTAAAGCTGATAAATTACTGAACATATGGGAAGTATTAATATAACAGATAAAGCTATAAATAAAATTCAAGAAGTTCTAAAAGATCAAAATATGAAATATTTTAGAATCAGAGTCAAAGGTGGTGGATGTTCTGGCTTTCAGTATGTATTTAAAAGTGAAAATGTAATTAATGAAACAAAAGATCATGTATTTAATTTTAAAGATTTACAAATTTTGATCGATAAAAATTCTATGACTTTCATAAATGAGTCTGAATTAGATTATAAAGATGAATTGATAGGCTCTAGTTTCTCTATTTCAAATCCTAATGCTAAAAATTCTTGCGGCTGTGGCACATCATTTAGCGTTTAATTGTGAAAATAATTAGTTGGAATGTAAATTCTTTAAGAGCTCGAGAACCACTTATAGAAAAAATAATAAAAACAGAGGCTCCAGATATAATTTGCTTACAAGAACTGAAGATATTAGATAAAGAATACGTAGAAAATTTTTTTAATCAATTTTCATTGAAAACAGTGGCTGAAACTCAAAAAAGCTATAATGGGGTAAGTGTTTCTTGTAAAAGTGAGATTGTATTAAATGAAACTCCCTTAAGGAAGTTAAATATGACACAAGCAAGAAACAATACAGTTATTATAAAAGATAAAAATTTAGTAATTCTCAATTGCTATTTCCCTAATGGAAATCCTATAGATACAGACAAATTTACAAATAAGCTTGAATGGATGAAATTACTTTATAAAGAAATAGAAATACTTAAAAAAGAATATGAAGTTTTATTAATGGGAGATTTTAATGTTATTCCAGATGATGAAGATGCTCATGATATTAAAAAATATAAAAATGATGCTCTAGCACAACCTCAATCCAGAAAAGAATTCTATAAATTAATAAATCTAGATCTAATTGATGTGTTTAAGACTGCTCCAAAAAAACAAAGTTATACTTTTTTTGATTATAAAACTTACAAATTTGGAAAAGAGGAAGGAATAAGAATAGACTTCTTTCTTTTATCTCCATTTTTGAAAAGTAAAATAATGAAACTAAAAGTATTAAAAGAATACCGTGATATGGATAGACCCTCTGATCATTGCCCTATTCTTATAGATTTAAATATCTGAATAAGTCTTTTTTTCTAATTTACCACCAGGGTGTGTAACTGCCCCTAGGTTTGCAGGTCCAACAGTTTTCATATATTTCCATAAAGTACCTGACATAAACTCTGGTTCTTTATTAACCCATTTAGTTTTTCTATCGGATAACGTTTTTTCGTCTACATTCAAATTTAGTATATTTTTCTCTGCATCAATTTCTATTTCATCACCATCTTCAACTAACGCTATAGGCCCACAATCATAAGCCTCTGGACCTACATGGCCGATACAAAAACCTCGTGTACCTCCAGAGAACCTTCCGTCAGTAATTAAAGCTACCTCTTCGCCAAGATCTTGTCCATAAAGGGCACTAGTGGTAGATAGCATTTCTCTCATACCTGGCCCTCCTTTTGGGCCCTCGTATCTTATAATCACAACATGACCAGGTTTAATTTTACCATTTAAGACAGCGTCTAGAGCGTGTTCTTCTCTATCAAAGCAAATTGCCTTTCCTTTGAACTGTAATTTTTTAAGTCCAGCTATTTTTACAATCGCACCATCAGGAGCAAGTGAACCTTTCAAACCTACCACGCCACCTGTTTTAGTAATTGGGCTACTGACAGGATATACAACATCTTGATTTTTTGGTAACTCCACATCTTTTACATTTTCAGCTAACGTTTTTCCAGTAACAGTCATGCATGATCCATCAATCAACCCGCCATCAATGAGTGCTTTAATTAGAACAGGAACGCCACCAACTTCATATAAATCTTTAGCTACATATTTCCCTCCCGGGGCTAAATTACCTATATAAGGTGTTGATTGGAAAATATTACAGACATCTTCCAAAGTAAATTCAATACCAGCTTCATGAGCCATAGCAGGTAGATGTAAACCTGCGTTAGTTGATCCACCTGATGCTGAAACAACTACAGCCGCATTTATTAGTGATTGTTTTGTAACAATATCCCTAGGTCTCAAGTTTTTTTCAATTAATTCCATAACTACTTTTCCACTTTCATAAGCATATTTATCTCTACTTTCATAAGGAGCTGGTGTCATAGCAGAACCTGGAAGAGCTAAACCAATAGTCTCTGAAACGCATGCCATGGTATTTGCGGTAAACTGTCCGCCACAGGATCCAGCAGATGGACAGGCAACACACTCAATGTCATGGAGTTCTTGGTCTGAAATCTTTCCTGTTGAATGTTTTCCAACAGCCTCAAAAACATCTACTATTGTTACGTCCTTATCCTTATAAACACCTGGTAATATAGATCCACCATACATAAATACAGATGGCACATTAAGTCTTAGCATTGCCATCATTAAACCTGGCAAAGATTTATCACACCCAGCTAAACCAACTAAGGCATCATAACAGTGCCCTCTTACAGAAAGTTCAGTTGAGTCAGCTATAATCTCCCTACTAGTTAAAGAAGATTTCATTCCCTCATGACCCATAGCAATACCATCAGTAACAGTAATAGTGGTAAATTCTCTGGGTGTACCTTTTGCATCCCACACGCCTTTTTTAGCTGATTGAGCTTGGCGAGAAAGTGAGATATTGCAAGGGGCAGACTCATTCCATGTGGTTACTACACCGACAAAAGGTTGTTTAATTTGTTCTTCGGTAATACCCATAGCATAATAAAAAGCTCTATGTGGTGCACTTTTAGGACCTACTGAAACATGTCTACTTGGTAATTTGCTTTTATCAACCATTATTGAATATTTATTAATATACTATCAATTTTAGACAATTCCATATTAATTGAACTTTGTCTTTCTTTATTTTGATCAATGAGATCTTTTGGGGCTTTTGATACAAAATTTTCATTTGATAAATTTTTATCAATCGTATTTTTTTCTTTTTCCAAAGTGCTTTTATTTTCTTGAAGTTTTTCTTTGATTTTAGATTTATCAATTTGGCTAGTAGAAATTTCGAAATCAAACTCTTTAAAAGGTAAAGTAACACTATTATCTTTATGGGACGATGAAAGTTTTTTTCTTGTTAAAAATTCAAATGTTTTTTTATTGTCTTCTAAAATTGTTTGAATTAATTGGTTTTTAGAAAAAATTTCTACAGTATCTTCTTTTTTGATTTCAAAAAGTTTTTCTATTGACCTGTATTCCTCTATAAAATCTATAAATAACTTTGTTTTAAATACATGTTCACTCTCAGTTTTTTGATCAATATAGTCCCACTGATGACTCATCAAAA
The DNA here is from genome assembly GCA_003216195.1 of Pelagibacteraceae bacterium AG-404-P08. Classification (GTDB taxonomy): domain Bacteria; phylum Pseudomonadota; class Alphaproteobacteria; order HIMB59; family HIMB59; genus HIMB59. The sequence goes on along the minus strand of QCJF01000006.1, from coordinate 26,768 downwards.
TATCTTTATTATTTTTACCCCATAATTTTTCAGTGATAAAAGGTATCACTGGATGTAAAAGTTGCAGTAAAGAATTAAATACTAAATGAAAAGTTTGTTTGGTTTCATCTCTAAATTGATTGTCGTCTAAAAGATTTTTAGAAAGTTCAATATACCAGTCACAAAAAGTATGCCATGTAAAATGATATAGTTGATTAGCTACTTCATGAAAATAGTATTTCTCATAATTTTCTTGAACTTTTTTATATAACTCTTGAAACTCATTTATAATCCAGATATTAAAAATATGGTTAGGGTTAACTTTGCCTTTGTCTGTAAATGGATAAATTCCTTTAAATTCAGCAAACTTGTAGGCATTGGTGATTTTAGTAACAAAGTTTCTATAACCAGCTATGCGTTGCTCACTTAACCTTACATCCCTTCCAGGTGTATTTAATGATGTTAGAGTAAAGCGAAGTGTATCTGCACCATACTTGTCAATTATTTCTAAAGGATCTATGACATTACCTTTTGATTTTGACATTTTTTGACCTTTTTCATCACGAACAAGAGCATGAACATAAACAGTTTTAAAAGGTGTTTCTGACATAAATTTATTACCCATCATCATCATGCGGGCAACCCAGAAAAAGATGATATCAAAACCCGTAACTAGTACAGAATTGGGGTAAAATGTATCTAATGTTTGTTCTTTATTTGGCCATCCCAATGTAGAGAAAGGCCAAAGAGCTGAGGAGAACCAAGTGTCTAAAACGTCTTGATCTCTTTTTAAAATTATTTTATCTGCTTTATAAAAGTCTACAGCTAAATTTTTTGCTTCTTCTTCAGTTTCTGCACAAAATTCTTTTCCATCAGGACCATACCAAACTGGAATTTGATGTCCCCACCATATTTGTCGAGAAATACACCATGGTCTTATATTTTCCATCCATTGAAAGTATGTTTTCTCCCAATTCGAGGGAAAAAATTTTGTATCACCTTCTTTGACAACTTTCATAGCCTGTTTTGCTAATTCTTCAGCATTACAAAACCACTGATGAGTTAAAAAAGGTTCGACAACAGTGTTAGAGCGATCACCATATGGTATTGTAGTTTTATAATCTTCAATTTTTTCTATAAAACCTTTTTCTTTTAGTAAGTGAACAACTTTTTTTCTTGCCTCAAATCTATCTAAACCCTGAAATTCTTTTGGACAATTTTCGTTCAATGATCCATCCTCGTTTAGAATATTTAATAATTCTAAGTTGTGCCTTTTACCGATTTCAAAATCGTTAAAATCGTGTGCTGGAGTAATTTTAACTGCGCCACTTCCCATTTCGGGATCAGAATATTCATCAAATATAACTGGAATAGATCTTGATGTTAAAGGAATAGTAAAAGTTTCTTTTTTTATTGAATTATATCTACTGTCATTGGGGTTAACTGCTATGGCAGCATCACCAAAAATTGTTTCTGGCCTGACTGTTGCTACAGTTATACTCTCAGAATTAGTGCTAGGATATTTTATATAATAAATTTGGGTGCTTACATCTGTAGGAACAACCTCTAAATCAGAAATAGCTGTTTTAAATTTGGTATCCCAATTCACAAGAGCTTGATCTTTATATATCAACCCCTCTGTATATAATTTAACAAAGACCTTTCTAACTGCAGATGACAATTCATCATCCATAGTAAATCTTTCCCTTGACCAATCACATGAACTACCTAGCCTTTTTAATTGATTTATGATTGTGGAACCCGAATATTCTTTCCACTCCCATATTTTTTCAATGAACTCTTCTCTTGTGAGATCTTTACGATAAATATTTTTCTCAGCTAAGTTTCTTTCTACAACCATTTGTGTCGCTATGCCTGCATGGTCTGTTCCTGGTTGCCAAAGAGTATTAAAGCCATTCATACGGTGATATCTTGTTAAAATATCCTGAATAGTGTTATTAAGTGCATGCCCCATATGCAGAGACCCTGTTACATTTGGGGGAGGTATACAAATAGAAAAGTTTTTATCAAAATTGTATTTAGGTTTAAAACATTCTTTATCTAACCAAAGCTGATAAATTTCGTTTTCATATTCTTTTTTATTTTGAAATTCATCCATTTACTAAAAAACAAATGGTTCGGATTGAACATATTTATATATATAAGAAGAAGAAGCTTCATCTATAACAAACTTATTCGATTTGCCACCTACTTTTATATATTTAACAATTTTATGCTTAAAATCTTGATTATCAATTATACAAACAATTTCTGCATTATCTGATGCATTTTTAATTATATTTATGGGCTCTTCATCAAGTGAACCATTAATAATAATCTTTTGATATTTTTGAATGTTTGGCTTTTTATTATTGAAAAATTCTTCTATGGTTAAATTTAATAAAGAGGCATTGAACAAACCTTCTTTAATACTATCTTTGAAAACTTCAGTCATTTGCGAAGAAGACTCTATACAGTCAATATTAGAGGAAAATTTATTAATAATAGATGTTGATGTACCAAATCCAGAACCAATTTCTAAAATACTCTCATCGTCAATCTCTCCCAAAGCTTGTAATAAATGAAATGATGTTAAAGGAGGTAAAATAAAGCGACCATCGTCTAAAAATATAATTTTATCAGAGTAAGCTAAATGTTTATAAGTTTTTGGATACAAGTTTTCTCTTGGAAATAATTCAATTTTTTCAATTAAAGATGAGTTTTTTATACGATTAGCTCTGAGTTGATTAAGAACCATATTTGACCTTGCTTGTTCAAAATTCATGATAAAGTCTGATTTATAACAAAATAAATTGTTTTTCAAAGATCATAATCGCCTCAGATTTAGTAATTTGAACAATTAAATGAAATAAGATTTTGAGTAATTACCAACATTTTTTTTTAAAATAAAAATACAAAAATTAATTAATTTGATAAAATAGAATCACCTAGAGGATAGGTTTAAGGATGGAGGTTAAAAAGATGAAGCCACCAAAGTAGTTTCTAACAATTCTACTCAATACTGAACTGGCCCTTATTATTAAGGGTTTATATTTTCAATAAAATTTAAACGACCTATGATTTCATCTCTGTCCATATAATATCCTTGAAGATGTCTTTCTCCAGAATTGGCATCATATTCTTTTCTCCCATGTAACACTCTTCGATTATTAAAACTAAAAATATCTCCGGCTTGCATACGAAAGTTAATTTCAAACCTCTGGTCATGAAGTAAGCTTAAAAGCTTTCTGTATGCTGAGTAAAAATGATCCATTTGATCAGGATGGCAGTCCATAACTCCCATGTAAGCAACGCTGAACCTAATATCATTATAATCATTATTGTGATCGAGAGTTATTATAGGTTTATGCATTACTCTAATTGTATTAGTTGTGTAGTCTCTATTTACAAATTTTACAGACGTATTAATTAGTACGTCATAATCATTTGGGTGATTATTTTTTAAATAATCAATTACCTTAAAACCATCTACAGCAACTGACTCACCCCCAGTAGCATTATTTATTAAGCAGTGAAGAAACTGATATCCTGGAGCTATTTCATAATATGGTAAATCAATATGATTTCTTAGACCTGCAGCAGTATAAGCTGAATTATTAGGGTTAGGTATATCAATGACCTCGAATGGTGTTTTAAAAAAAGTTTCTCGAGTGTGACTTATATTTTTCAGGATATCAAAACCAGAATTTACATCTGTTGGAGCGTTTTTGACAATTGAAATACCAAAAAAATGTAGTTGCTGTAACCACTTTTTTAAACCATCATCACTACTAATTATTTCGCTGTAATCTATTTGAATATCGGTAAATGTATCTTGCATGGATTTATCCCAAATCCTATATGGTGAAACGTACTCTCGACTGTGTTTTAAAGAATAACAATTATGTCTCAACCAATCTCTCTCATAAACACTTTTATGCCCTCCCTCACTCCACTCAATCTCAAGATTACCTTCACTATTTAGAGAGTAATTTTTTGGGTGAATATCTTCAGATACATCAAGCAAATTAAAAGTTCGTTCACGAGCTGTTGGATGCACTTCAGAGGGACAATTATCTCTCAACCATAAGAAATTATATTTACTTTTAAAACCATCACTCCAATCGACCAAAATAGACTTGTTATTTTTATCGATTGTTTTAATTGAAAGATTTTCGCTCATATTAAAATTTATTAAATGTTTTATTCCAATTAGGAAAATTATTTTTTTGATATTTATTCAAAGTTTTCATGATTTCAATCAAAAAAATATCCCTTTGCACCTCTAGATCTTTAATAGTGTATTTTCTTGCCTGTTTTTTTGTGCCTGAAATCATTAATTTTTTTAGTTTTGCATCAAGTTTTGGCGCCTTTAATTTAGTCCAAGGTAATTTAAGAGCAGGTCCAAACTGCTCTAACATGTGTTTCATACCAGTTTGCCCTCCTGCAAGATGAAAAGTTAGACAAACACCCATAAAAGACCATCGTAATCCAGGTCCATAAACAATCGCATCGTCAACATCTTGAGTCGAAGCAATGCCATCTTTAATTATGTGAAGTGCCTCTCTCCAAAGAGCCTCCTGTAAGCGATCAGATATATAACCCTCAATTTCTTTTTTTACAATCAAAGGCTTCATTCCTATTCCCTCGTAAAACTTCTTAGCTCTGGTAATTGTGTTTTTCTTTGTTTGCTTTCCTGATACCAACTCGACAAGAGGTAATAAATATACAGGGTTAAATGGATGTCCTATACAAACTCTTTCTGGATAATTACATAAAGATTGAATTCTTGTAGGCAAAAGTCCTGATGAACTAGACGCAATGATTATATTTTTTGGCAATAATTTATCTATATCTTTGAGAAGTTTCTTCTTTAATTTTTCATTCTCTGGAGCATTTTCTTGGACAAAGGTGGTTGAATGAAGAGACTCTCTGAGATCAGAATAAATTTTCAAATTACTAAGTTTTGCATTTTTATTTAAACCTAATCTTTGAAGGCTCTTTAAAGCTGTTTTGGTATTTGATAATAGTTGCTTTCTTGCCTTAACACTTGGGTCATAAGCATTAACTATTAGACCACATGCTAGCATTCTAGCAGCCCATCCAGCGCCAATGACGCCAGCACCGACTATCGTGACAATCTTTTTTTTAATCAACTTTTAAAAATATATTAACTCATAAATATTAAATTATGATATTTTTTTTGTATGATTATATACATTTGTAAGTTTCTTCATCTTATATCTCTGTTTATTGCTGGAGGAGGAGGTATTGGTAGTGCTGTTATACAATCTATATATATAAAAGAAGGTAAAGTTCCTGAGCCTCATTTGGCTAGAGGTTTTAAGGTTTTAGCATTTTTATCTTTATTAGCTATCATCACAATGTGGGTTACTGGAATTATTTTGCTATTGGCAATATACGGCTCATTTAATTTAGGTTGGGCTTTTCATATGAAATTATTTGGAGCTAGCTTAATTTTAATAACAGCAATATTTATAAATATGCATTTATATGTATCAGCTAGAAAAAGCCTATCCCCCAATCAAAAATATATTAAAAATTCTGGGTCTTTGTCTAGATTAGGCTTGATTCTTGCCATAGCTGGTGCAATAGGATCATTTGTCTGACCTTATTTATTTTTTTTTAGTTTATGGTATTTTTTTATAAATGAAAGTTGACTTAGATAAATGGCATCATTGTGACGTTGATAAAGAAGAATTTGTAAAGCTTCTTAAGAAGTCGGATTATCAAGGTTTTAAACACATGTTTATTTTCTTTGGGTCTTTAATTGTGTTCGGTGTTTTAGCCTATATGACATGGGGTACTTGGTGGTCTTTATTATTTTTTTTAATTTATGGAAATATATGGAATTGCGCAGATCCTATTTGGCATGAAACTGGACATAAAACAGCTTTTAAAACGAACTATTGGAATAACTTTTTTTATCAAATTGGTAGTTATATGAATGGTTTTGAACCAGTAAGATGGAGATGGTCACATTTTCGTCATCATGGTTATACTTACTTTGATGACCCTCTTGATTTTGAAATAGCAATTAGAAAACCAACTGATGTTTTTTACTTTTTCAGTTTATTCATACCTTTCTTTGACGTAATTAATTTTAAAAAAACAACTCAATACGAGACTATTCTTCATGCTTTAGGCAAAAAAACAGAAGTAATGAAACAAGTAATTCCTGAAAGAGAACATCAAAAATGCATAAACTCTTCAAGATTACATGTTGGTATTTGGATCTTATTAATTTTAATGTCAATTGCTTTTCAGTCTTGGTTGCCGGTTTTATATTTTTTACTTCCAAACTTTTATGGGATAACACTCAAAAGACTTTTTGGATTAACTCAACACACTGGGCTTAAAGATAATATCAAAGATCATAGATATAGCACTAGAACAATGCATTTAAACCCGATCTTCAGTTTTTTATATTGGCAGATGGAATATCATATTGAACACCATATGTTCCCTACTGTGCCATCACATAATTTACCTAAACTGCACCAATTAGTTAAAGATCAGATGCCGCCAGCTAAGAGAGGCTTATGGGGAGCATACTCTGAAATCATCCCTACTATTTTAAAACAAGCAAAGAACCCTTCATATGAATTACGAGTAGCTGTTCCATCTAATAACAATGGCTAAAAGAACTACCGTTTTTGATTTATGGAGTCAAAAAGGAAAAAAAAAATGGCCTCAAACTCATATAGATACAGCAAAAGAGGCGGAAGCTGCCTACAAAGCAGGAATTGAAATAATTTCCTGTGAGCCCGATCATCATTTCAATGATGTAAGAAAAGTTGCTCCAACAGCATTTTTATCTGTTGGTCTTAAACATGGGTTGGTGAGTTCTCCTCAAGAGGCAATAAAAAAAGGTTTTGAAATAATGGAAATGGGAGCAGATGCTATTTATTGTTCACACTCTATAAACTTTATTGAAGCTATGGCAAAAGAGGGAATACCTGTAACTGCACACGTTGGATTAGTCCCAAATATTGCAACATGGACTAATTATAGAGCTGTAGGAAAAACATCAAACGAAGCTTTTAAAGTGTATCAAAAAGTAAAAGATCTCGAAAATGCTGGAGCAGCTTGCGTAGAAGTTGAGGTGGTACCAGTTGAGCTTGCAGAATTTATAACAAAGAATACTAAAATGATAACTATGGGTATGGGTTGTGGTGATGTGTGTGATACACAATATTTATTTTGTAATGATATACTTGGCACAAACGTTGGTCATTATCCTCGACATGCAAAAAAATATGTGGATTTAGAAATTAAAGAGAGAGAATTACAAGAATTAAGAATAAAAGGTTTTAAGATGTTTGTTGATGAATTTAATAGTGGTGTATACCCTGAAGATAAACATCTTATTAAAATGGAAGAAAAAGAGCTTAATGATTTTCTAGATAAAGTTAAATAGCATCTAAATATAAATCAATATCTAATTCTGATATAGTACTAGCAAATTTATGATATTCCATTTCCTTAATGGCTATAAACGCCTTATGTAATTCTGGGCCTAAAGTTTGTTTTAAAAAAGAAGATTTCTTAGATAGCATAATTGATGAATTCCAGTCAGAGGGAATTTTGTATTTTTGATTATTTTTCTTTAAATAAGCATTTCCGGTTGTTTGTTTATCTGGAGAAATTTTATTTTGAATTCCTAATTCAATTGCTGAAATTATAGTTAAGGCTACTAAATATGGGTTTGCATCAACTCCTGAGACTCTATGTTCTATCCTTCTATTATTTTTATTACTACTTGGTATTCGAAAAGCAACTGATCTGTTATCTATTCCCCAATTAGGCTTTGTTGGTGCATAAGACCCTGAAACAAATCTCCTCCAACTATTAGCATTTGGTGCGAATATCAACATACTTTCACCCATAGTTTTTGAAAGACCCCCAAGTGCATAATTAAGATTTTTATTAACTTTTTCGTTATTTTTTTCGGTAAGAATATTTTTTTCTTTTTGATCATAAAGTGAAATATGAAAATGCATTCCAGAACCAGAAATATTTTCCATAGGTTTTGCCATAAAGCATGCAGTGACTCCATGTTTTCTTGCTTGTGCTCTTATAATTCTTTTTAGCCTTAAAATATCATCAGCAGCTTTTAGTAACGATTTTTGATGTTTTAATGTTAATTCGTATTGACCGGGTGCGTACTCTGAAATAATAGTTTCAGCATCTATTTTTGCAAGTTTTGTAGCTTCATAAATATCATCAATTAAAGGTAACATACCATGGAGATGATCTACTGAGTATACATCTGTCTTTTTAATTGATGCTCTTTTTCCAAGTATAGATTTTGCTGGTTTGAGTTTTCCATACTCATCCAATTCATTTGAAACAAGAAAGAATTCTAGCTCAAATGCTGCATAAAAATTAATTCCTTTTTTTTTAAAATCTTGAATTTTATTTTCCAAAACATTTCTTGGATCTGTTAACAGTTTTTTTCCATCAATATCATACATGTTCATGAATAACTCACCTCTTGGTGGTTTGCTGTTATGCAATAACTTAAGTGATGATGGTATAGGCCAAGCTTTTATGTCACCATCACCTTGCTCTAAAATCAATCCTGTTTCAGGTGAATCCTCACCAGTAATATCCATCCCAAGTAATGAAAGAGGAAATTGCCTACCTGACTTATACAAATTTAATAACTCATTTCTTCTAATTATTTTTCCACGACCTACACCATTACAGTCATGCATTACAATATCGAATGATTTTACTTGTGGATTTCTTTTCAGAAAATTTTGTGCTTCAGATATATAATTTTTAGTTTTCATGACAAATATTTATAATATAAAAATATTAATATAAACTTTATGTCTAAACTACAGTTAATCTATTTCAATCTGAGAGCTTTGTGTGAGGCTCCAAGGATGATGCTACATACTGCGGGTATCGAATATTCATATGAAATGGCATGGGATTATTTTAAAAAACCATGGGGTGATGTCAAAAAAGAGGTGATTTTTCATAAATTACCTTTGCTTGTTATAGATGAAAAAATTGAAATATGGCAAAGCAATACTATCTCAAGATATATAGCTAAACTTACAAACAATATCCCCAATAATGAGGAAATGGTGGCATATGCTGACTCTATATTTGAGTCTGCCCATGATTTATTTTTTCCTTTAAATCCAACAATAAATGTTTGGGTTGGTGAAATGCACTTAAAGAATAAAAAAAATCTTTTAGATGAAATTTTACCAAAAGCTTTTACAAATTTTGAAAAGTTACTCAGTAAATATGAGGGTAATTTTTTTTTAGGAGAAAGGACATATTATTGTGATTTTAATGTTTATCATCATATTTCACTAGCATTGCTATTAGATGATAAAATTTTAGATAACTATCCAAATCTAAAAAAATTTATGAGCGATTTTGAAAAGGTTGAGGGTATTTTAGACTACCTGTATTCAAGACCTAAACTTATTGGTATAGGAACTTGGCCAAAGGTAGTAATTGATGGAATAGAGTATACATCTGGAACTAACCCTAATTACGAATATAAATAAAAAAATATTAATATCTCTTATCATTAGTATGAAAAAAAGCGGTTAGATTATTTTTTTTGCAGTGTTTATAAATGCATTAATTAAATTATCTGACTTTTTCTTTTTTAAACAAACCACATATGCTTGAGTAAACATATCTATATTATTGACATAAATTTTTTTAACATCTTTGTAATTTTCAAACTCAGGCTCAGAAATATAACCTAAGCCCATATTTTCCTTAACAGCTTGTATCATTGTAACCCTACCTACTTCCATAACTGAATTAATATTATTATTTGTTTTGTTTAATACATTTTCTAAAACTCTTCTTGTTTCAGATCCAGGTTCTCTGTTTATAAAATCACAACCATTTAGATCATTTATATTTAAGCTTTTTTTTCCATAAAATTTATGACCTTTTCCAGCGATTATAACAATGTTTTGTTTTAGGTAAGGTATTGAAAAAATATTTGATTTAAAATTCTTATTTAAAGGTTTTCCGATTACACCAATATCAATCTCATAATTATAAATTTTGTCTAAAATATCATTAGAGTTACTTGAGATAATATCTAGTTTAATTTTAGGATGGTTTTTTTTAAACTCTTTTATAAGTTTAATTATGTAGTAAGAACCTGATGTACCAGTAATTAAATTTCCCTCATGAACATTTAAATTAGATGAGAAAAGATCCAGTGCGTTTTCCTCTAATTCTAAGATATTAGTGGTGATTTCATATAATTTTATCCCAAGATCTGTAAGAGAAATTCCTCTCGCATGTCTATTAATAAGATTTATAGAATAGAATTCTTCTAATAATTGAATTTGTTTGGTTATAGTTGGCTGACTAACTTTTAAAAGTTTTGAAGCTTGAGTAATACTTCCTGTTTTAGAAACAGCATGAAAAGACCGTAATTGACTAAAATTGATATATTTCATATATAGATAATTTATAACATAAATGTTTTTATATAGATAATATTTATATCTTATATTTTCGACTTAAACATTTCAAAGTCTTTATCGCTCATTTTAACTGTGGTATCAGCTGTTGGAAAAGATTGATTTTCAACTGCTTCTTTATATTTTTTTAAAGAATTTACTCTTTCATTATAAAGATCTTGTTTTAACTTTAATAAATTTCCAAAAACACTTGCGTGTTTTGGGATATCATTATGTTCTCCACAAATATCATTTTGAAATAAATAAATAATATCACCACTCATTCCAGAGCCCAAAGAGCTTATAATTAAATTAGTTTTTTTATAGATTTCATCCATAACATTTGATGTAATTATTTCACACTCTGCTGATAATGCTCCAGCACTCTCCATGGTTTTAAATTCATCATAAAGCTTCATGGCCTCATCAAAAGTTTTTCCTATAGCTCTTAGACCTCCTTTCCAAGAGGATTTTCTTGGCACCAACCCCAAATGACACATTACAGGAATATCTTCCTTTGATAGATACTCAACAATATGTGGACCTCTTGCAGTATAAATTTGATCTGCTCCATTTTTTAGTGAATTAAAAGCTTCTCTTAATACATCATCCTTTGAAGGAAAAAGTGCTAAATCTATGGTTGCTGTTAAAAATAAATCTGGAGCTCCTTTTCTAACTTCAGAAATATTTGGTGATTTACATAAAATCATATCGAAACCAGCCTCCATTGCAGCAGATGACTCGTCTGAATTAGTAGCAGTTGTTTGTATATATTTTTTCTTTCCTTTATTTTTTACTAAATCGTAGACTGTAATATTCCTATTTGAAAATTTTCCACCCCATGTGTAAATTTTTTTCATATATAAATAATATCATTTTTGGACATGGCATTAAACATTTATAGAAAATAAGCATATGTCATATTCATAAAATATATTTGATAAGAATTTTTGCTTAAATATATTTACTTTATGGAAACAACTGAAAACACATCAAATATCAATAATAATTGGCCTTACCATGGCTCAAAATTGATACCTAAGGAAGAGCTAAAACCTTTTCTTAAAAGAGATAACTTAAGTGGTCTTAAACATCTTTTTTTGCACATTTTGCTCATAATTATATCTGGCGTGCTTATATATTTATCACCTAATATTTACCTAACCATACCTTTGATGTTTATCCATGGAACATTTATTGCTTTCCTTTATGCAGGTTTACACGAATGTATCCATAAAACTGCTTTTAAAAATAGAAAGTTAAATGAAATAGTTGGATATTTTATTGGTTTCATTTTACTTAGATCTTTCCTTAATGGTCGTTACAGGCACATTGCTCATCATACCTACACTCAGCACCCTGAAAAGGATCCTGATAAAGTTGATTTTCCAGACAGTTACACTGAGTATTTTAAACATGTGACAAGTTTTGCGATTTGGTTGAGAATCATCGATAATTTGTACAGACACTCAATTGGCAAACTTAATAAATCAGAAAAAGATTACATACCTGAGTCAGACGTAAAATTGCTTTTCAAAGAGTCAAGATTGATGGTTTTAGGTTATTTTTTTCTTATAGCTTTTTCAATTTACTTTAGCACTACTTTTTTACTTGTTTATTGGCTACTTCCTAGAATTATGGGTGAGCCAGTTGTAAGACTCGTTAGAATGGTTGAACATACAGGCAAAGATGAAACAGCTGATATGATACATAACACTAGAACATCTTTTCCAAGTTCTATTTTAAAATTTTTATATTGGAACATGCCTTATCATATTGAACATCATTTATATTCAAATGTGCCTTTCCACAGACTTCCTAAGTTTCATAATATCATCAAACCACATACTGATGAAGTAGAGCCTTCGATACTAAGTGTTCATTATGATATTATTAAACAGATTTGGAAAAATAAAAAATCAAAAAACAAAGAAACAATTCTTAGCCAATAAATTAACACTAAATGAGTGATATTTCTATCATTGGCGGGGGTCATGCCTCAGGCAAACTAGTTAATAATCTCCATAAATTAGAATTTAAAGGTAATATTAATATTTTCAGTGAAGAGAAACACTTACCTTATGAAAGACCGCCTTTATCAAAAGATTATTTGTATGGATCAAAAAAATTTGAAGATTTTAAGATTGATATCAATTTAGGAAAAGTAAATTACTATTTTAGTACAAAAATTAATAAAATTGATTTTAATAAAAAACTTATTTACGATCAAAATAATAATAATTACTCATACGACAAATTAGTCTTTGCAAATGGGTCTAGCCCTAAAAGAATTTTTGAAGAAAATATTGAAGGAGTAAATTATTTAAGGACTTTAGATGACTCGGTTAAAATAAAGAATAGTATTGAAATTTCTAGAGATATTGTTTTATTGGGCGCAGGATATATATCATTAGAGATTGCCTCAACTATAAAAAAAAATTATCCAAATAAAGAAGTTACTATTATCGATAATTCTGAAAAAATTTTGCTAAGAAATTCTAATGATGATTTAAGAGAATTTATATTTAAATATCAAAAAAAAAATAGTGTTAAATTTTTATTTAACACTTCTCTTCAAAACTTAATAAGGAATGAAGATGGATCTATTAAAAGTTTAATATTAGATGATAATAAAATTTTACCATGCGATTTGTTAGTAGTTGGTATAGGTGTCAATCCTAATACTGATATTTTAAAAGGTACCATGCTTGAAGAAAAAAACGGTATTAAAGTAAATGAGTATTGTGAAACAGCTGTTAAAGACGTTTTCGCTCTAGGTGACGTGGCTCTATCAAAAAATAATTTTTTAAATAAACATATTCGTGAAGAGTCATGGAATAATGCTGAAAAACAATCAGATATTTTAGCTAAAAATTTGACTGGTACAAAAACTGCCTATGATGAAATTCCTTGGTTTTGGACAGATCAGTTTGATCAAAATTTTCAAATTTTAGGAGAAATAAATTATTTCGATAATAAGATATTAAGAAATTATTCTGAAAATAAGAATACAATCATTTATTTCAAAAATAAAAAAATTATTGGTGCAGTGGCAGTAAACAATGGTAGAGATATTTCAATTATAAGAAAAATTATTAAAAAAAATATTGTACCTGACATGGAAAAAATACAAAATATAGATATTAATTTAAAAGAATTGTTATGAGCGATAATGAAAATTGGATAAAAACTTACGCTGTGAGTGATATTGATGACGAAGATGTTAAAGAGTTTCAGTTACCTAATGGAAATAAAATAGCTGTATATAATATTAATAATAAATTTTATGCTACAGATTTATTTTGCACACACGAAAAAGTATCTTTATGTGACGGTTTTATTGACGGTGATAGTATAGAATGTCCCCTTCATCAAGGTGTATTTAAAATATCAACAGGTGAGGTTTTAGAGTCTCCACCCACTGAAGGTTTAAAAACTTATATAACAAAAATTGAAGACAGCTATATATTCGTAAATGTCAGTTAGAGGAAATATTTAGAGAAATTTCCTTTTCATCAAAATTTTTATTATCAAATACTCGATTTATTTTACCTCTTTGTAATGTTATGATTCTATGACAATTACCAATTAATTCTGGGATTTCATTTGATGCAACTATTACTGCACCACCATTTTTTGTATATTCTAAAATTAAACTCCATATTTGAGCTTTCGCCGCAACATCAATTCCTCTTGTAGGTTCGTCAAATAAAAGTATTTTGCACTCCTTTGCTAGCCATTTTGCAATTACAACTTTTTGTTGATTGCCACCCGATAAATTCATTACGAAATCATTTATATTTGAAATTTTAATGCTTAATTTTTCAATGTAATTTTCTGTAGTCTCTCTTGCTTCAATTGCATTGAAGAAACCTAAATTAGTCAATTTTTTAAAAATGGTAAGAATACTGTTATCTTTAATAGAATTATCTTGTATAAGACCCTCATTTTTTCTATCAGAGGGAATATAACCTATTCCATTTTCTATCGCATCTCTTGGATTATTTATATCTATTAATTTATCTTGAAGTATTATTTCTCCTGTTTGTAATTCAATTATTCCAAATAAGGATCTCAAAATTTCATTAGAGCCTGATCCTAACAAACCACTTAGACCAAGGATTTCTCCTTTATGTAAATCAAAAGAGATATTCTTAAATGAATTCAAATGAGATAACTTATTTAATTTTAAAATTGGCTCTTTGATATCTTCTAAATTATTAGAGTTTTTATTTTCTATATTTTCTCCTACCATAGTTTCTATTAATAAACCTTCGGTAATGTTTTCTTTTCCAAATGTTTTTTTAATCTTTCCATCTTTTAAAACTGTTATTCGGTCAGAGATTTTAATAATTTCATTTAATTTATGTGATATGTAAATAATGCCAATTCCATTGTTTTTTAGTGATTTTATTATTTCAAATAAATTATCGATTTGACTTTCATCTAGAGAGGCAGTTGGTTCATCCATAACTATAAATTTTGGACTCTTCGCTAGTGCTTTACAAATTTCAATTATTTGCCATTGAGAAGTATTTAAATTTCCAACTATTTCATCAATATCTAAATTAACGTTTATGCTGTTTAACATCTTCATGGCATCATTTTTTATTTTTTTTTTATCTATATAGCCATATTTATTAAATGGCTCATTACCTAAAAAAATATTTTCTGCAACTGAAAGATTATTACATAGCGCAAATTCTTGATGAACGATCGATAAATTCAAATTGAATGCATCTTTTGGATCATCAATTTTTACCACTAAATCATTAATTAATATCTCTCCTTCATCTGGTTTGGTAATACCATTTAAGATTCCCATAAGTGTTGATTTACCAGCACCGTTTTGACCTATTAATGAATGAACTTCTCCAGATTTGATTTCAAATGAAACATCGTCTAAAGCTTTAACTCCAGGAAAAGATTTGGAGATGTTATTCATTTGAAGAAAATCCATATTTTTGTCCTTTAAAATAAAATTGAATTATGAAAAATCATATTTATTTAGAAGTTCATGGTGTTTCTTCATATCATCAATTAAGTTATGATAGACACTTCTCCAAACACTAAAAAATTCACTATACATCTCATGGTTTTTTAAGTTTGGTTCAAAAGTTTCTTTTATTTTTATGATATCACTAAGGCTTTCTAAAGGATTTGAATAAAAACCAGCTCCAACTGCCGCTAATATAGCATCGCCAAGTGGTGCAGCTTCTGGAGGAAAACCAGACTCCTCTGATTTACCTACATCTGGAAGATCTAGAGGTAAGCCAGTCACATCAGATGTAATTTGGTTCCATAGTCTACTCTTAGTTGGACCACCATTGAGAGTAAATTTATCAATTTTTGCTCCAGCTTCTTTTGCAATTTTAACATTTGAATTACAATCAAAAGCTACACCCTCTATAACAGATCTAATAAAATGTGCCTTTGTGGTAGTTGGTCTTACCCCAAAAAATAATCCTGTAGCTGTAGAATTCCAATTAGGTGAAAGTGTATTACCTAAGTATGGGAAATACATCAAACCATCAGAACCTGATTTTATTTTTTCAGCTTTTTTTGTAAGAAGTTCAAAAACATTTTGGTTATTTTTCTCAGCCTCTTGAATCTCAAGTTCAGCAAAATTATTTTTAAACCAGTTTAATGAAGCTCCAACAAACGCCATAGGTCCATCAAACATTGTCATACCTGGTAAAACAGATGTCCATTTCAAGATTCTAAATTCATTAATTTCTTGAGATGTAGGTATCATTACACCTATATTAGCACCAGTACCCATTGAGTAAAAAGCTTGCCCAACTTCAACTACGCCACATCCTAATGCTGCACAACTTATATCTGTTCCACCCGCTACTACAACAGCACCTTCTTTAATTCCAGTTTCTTCAGATGCTTGTTTTGTAACTTTACCAACTACTTCATGTGAATTGTAAATATCTGGATATTTGTCAAGAGAAATTCCTAAACCATTTGCTAATTCTTCATTCCACACACCTTTTTGATATTCATATGGATAGAATAACTGAGCATCTCCATGGTTCATTGTAAACTCTCCGCACATTTTATAGGTGCAATAACCAGATGGTGAAACGAGTTTATGAGTCTTTTCAAAATTATGTGGTTCGTGTTTTTTCATCCAAAGAGCCTTAGGTTCTACAAACCAAGGTGCAACACGATTTCCATTGATCTTATTGATTGTCGCCTCACCAACTGTATTACGAATATCTGTACATTCCTCTTCAGATCTTGAGTCCATCCAAATCATTCCTGGTCTAACTGGTTTGCCATCTTTGTCAATTGGAAGCATAACTCCTACTAATCCAGATAGAGAAACTCCAGAAATTTTATCTGCAAAAGAACCTTGTTTAAAACATTGTTGAACTGCTTCAACTACAGCTTTCCAATAATTATCCCCCTCTTGTTCTGCATACCCAGGTTTTGGGTGAAATAAAGGATGTTCTTTTAAAGAATGTGCTACTACTTTACCTGCATCCACATCTAAAACTGAGGCTTTTACACCAGTTGTTCCTATATCTATTCCTAATGTGTATTTATCTGACATTTTTATAACCTCCCTAATTTGTTTTTTCTCTGATCTAGCATAACAACAAGTATAATTATTATACCTACAACTATGTTTCTATGCCATGTATTTAATCCCCACATTGAAAAAAGACTAAAAAGTGCGCCCATAACGATAGTTCCAAGAAAAGCCCTATATGGTGAGCCCCTTCCACCAGTCAAACTAACACCGCCAACTACAGCGAATGCAATTGCTGTTAACTCGAAACCTACAGCTAAAGGTGCATCAACAGTCTGTAACCTTGAAGAAAATAAAATTCCTGCTACAGCTGCACAAAAACTACTCATCATAAAAGCAAGTATTACCCAAAATGTAACATTTATGCCTGCTAACCTAGCTGTTTTTTCATCACCGCCTATGGAATAAATTCTTCTTCCAACTATAGTAAATTTCATAATCCAAGCAGCTACTATAGTTAGAATTATATAAACCCAAGTTGAAAATGGGATATAAAACAAATTTAATGTACCCATCCATGTATAAGTTGGAATTTGTAAGTAATAGGCATGACCATGAGTTAAAACATAGTTTAGTCCCCAAAGTGCTTTCATCATAGCTAATGTCATAATAAATGATGTTATCTTGCCATACATAACCCCAATACCGTTTAATAAACCTACGATTAAACCTGTAATTAAAGATACTATGACAATAAAAGCAGCACTATTAGCATATTGGTTACCTCTAACTAAAACCTTAAAGTCAAATATATCTCCAAAAAAAGCTAAAGATGAAACTGCTAAAATTGGCCCAAATATAGTGAGAGATCCCACTGATAAATCGATCCTAGATACTAAAAAAACAAATGACACACCTAATGCCAACAAGCCTGGTACAGCCATGTTTCTTACCATATTTTGAAGGTTAGTAAGAGTAAAAAAATATTCACTCGTGAATGTTCCAACTAGACAAATAAAAAAGAACACAAATAAAAGTGAATTATTTAAAAAAAATTTTTTGAAGTCATAATTCATTTTGTTGACTTATCTTTCTTTCCAAAATTATGAAGTAGCACCATTCCTATAATGATTAAAGCAATTACAACTTCTTGAGAGTGGTTACTCATTCCTAGTAAATTGAGTAAATTATTTATTACTCCTATGATAAGTGTAGCAATTATAGTTCCCTCAATAGATCCCTTTCCACCATATAAAGAGGCTCCACCTAGTACAGCAATAGCTATCACAGTCAACTCCCATCCTATACCCATATGAGGATCTATTTGACCAAGTCTAGCACTTTGAATTAAACCTGCTATTGAGCAACAAAGACCACAGACAGTAAAAGCGATAATTTTAGCTCTGTTATTAGATATACCAGATAAAATACTAGCAACGGGGTTAGATCCTACAACATAGAGACTTTTTCCAACAGTTGAATATCTAGTAAGAACAGCACAAATAACTGAAAGAATAATAAAAATCATCACTGGAACTGGGACGATGCCAATAAAACCCTTTGCTGTCATCATGTACGTTTCAAGCTTTGTTGGATAGGAGGCTTGGCCATTTGTCATTATATATCCGGCGTTTCTAATTATTGCCATCGTACCTAAAGTCATTATTAAAGATGGTACTTTAATTAAAGTAACTCCTAGTCCATTTAAAAAGCCACAAAGCAGTCCAGCTAACAGGGTTAAAGAAATAACTGTAAAAGATGATCCGCTTTCAACAAATAATCCACCAAAAGCACAAGAAAAAGCTGCTATTGAACCAACAGATAAATCTATTTCTCCAACAATCATTACCATTGTCATGCCAAAAGCAATAATTCCTAAAACCATTACAGTTCTGATTATATTTTGAATATTATTGAAATCTAAAAATGCAGGGCTTATGAAAATAGCAAAGGCACAAAGAATAAAAAATAATATTAAAAGATTTGAATTATTACTGAGGTTTTTGAACTTATCTAAAATCATTGTAAGGAGATTAACTCCCCCCTATTAAAATATAAAGGGGGAAGTTTAAATTGGAGATAACTATTATTTTTTACTCAGCCTCAGGACCATAAGCGTATGGCCACTCATCTGGAGTAATAGTTTCAATACCAGCAATTGTCATTTTTTCTTTAGTGATCATTGGTAAATTAGGAGTTACTATTTGTTTTGGAGGTCTTTCGTTTAATCCCTCTTTAGCTCCAATATGTAATAATGCAGCTCTTACACCAATTCCACCTAAAAGTGGGGTATAAGGTACAACAACATCCATATTACCTTTTCTTACTTCATTGACTGTCTCTTTAGAGTCGTCATTTACAAGTATTATGATCTTCTTTCCTCCTGGTGCACTATTTAGCCTGTTAGCTTCTAATACAGCATCTAAAGCACCAAGTGCCTCTTCTCCTCCAGTATTAAATATTACTGAGACATCATCGTGTGCTTGAAGAGCATCTTGAGTTGCTTCAAACGCCGCTTTTCTTGAACTATTTGTGTGCATTGACTCTGAGATGACGTAGTCTAAGTCACCAATAGCTTCCATAAATGCCCCAGATCTCATTGAGTCAGCTGTACTTCCTAGAGGTTTTCTATTCATAACGATATTACCTTCTCCATTAGCTACTTCATTTAGGTATAAACCTTGTTGAAGACCATTAGCATAGAAGTTTCCGAGAACCTCTGAACTAATGTTAGGAGCTGCAGCTCTTCTATCCAAGCTAACAACAGGAATACCAGCTGCCTCTGCTCTTTCTACAGGAGGACCCATAGGTGCTTCTCTTGCTGGCCACATTACAATTGCATCCATTTTCTTAGCAATAAAGTCATCAATCATTTGACCCATTTTGTTATCGTCACCCTCTGCATCTAAAACTTCTATTTCTACATTTGGATGAAGATTTGCTTCATAAACTGCTGTATCAGCTAAGCTTATTAACCATGGATGAAATCCCCAGTGATATACAAAACCTATTCTGTAAGTTTTTCCTGAGTCCAAAACAGGACCCTCTGGAAGTGGAATGTAATCACTAAAAGGAGCTTTGATTGGTAATCCACTTAAAGGACCAATAAACTCTCTACCCATACCAGGCTCCCACTGAAATCCTCCAGTTAATGAGGTCACTGGATATACATCCAAGTAATCCCTAAAACCATCTTTTTTAAAAAACTTACCTAGTTCTTTATTTTTAAAATCTTTCCAACCCTTTTGATTTTCTGCAATTAAATCATTTATATGTGTATGGATATCTTTTGCATAAACATTTGCAGAAAAAATAAGAGCTACAGAAAGTATTACTAACTTTAATTTCCTCATATTCCCTCCTTAAAATTAAACTATTATTTTATCTTATAATTCAGTTAATAATCACATAGATTTTAGGAATATTACATATTCATAAAATATATAAATATTTGTTCAAAAATGTTATTTTCTGACAAATTAGTTTGTTATTTATTATTTTAAAAACTTTTGTATAAAATAAACAACTTTTTAAGGCCCGCTGGCAGATTGGTTATGCAGAGGACTGCAAATCCTTGTAGCTCGGTTCGATTCCGGGGTGGGCCTCCAATTTCACATTTCTTCAATTATTTTTTTTAATGTTCTAGATATAAGGTCTAAAATTTTTTTTCCTTTTTCTGAAGTCGAATGAATAGGATTGCCTATAATGCCTGTGCTTGTTAAGTCATTTGTGTTCCAAGCCCTTTTAATATTTTTTTCATAAGAAATTATTTTTTTAGATTTAAAGTCAGATGAGAGTATGTTTCTTTTAATTTTATTTAAATTTATCAATTCCGGATATAGGTGAAGCATTATTGATGTTTCAAATTCACCTCCATGGTAACCATAAAGTAATTCTTTTTTTGGAATAATTTTTTCAAAACCTTTAAATAAAAAATAATTTACCTTAATAATATCGACAGCTTTATATCTACTTTTAATTTCTTTAGCAGCTATATCTAAGTGACTAATTTGTCCACCATGACTATTTAAAAAGATAAATTTTTTATATCTACGAATACATAATTCATCAACTATGCTTATTATATAATCAATATAATTTGTAGAGTTCGCAGATAGAGTCCCCTCAAAGCTATTATGCTCACTCGCTGAACCTATTGAGATATTTGGTAGAATTAAATATTTATTTAGTTTGGGATATTTTTTGATAAAAGTATTTAAAATACCATCTAATATCAATTTATCAGTTCCTGATGGAAGGTGCTCTCCATGTTGCTCTACAGATGAAAATGGGAGAATAAGTATTTTATTTTTACCTAATTTACTTATATCTGCTGATGTTAAATCTGACCAAAACTTTGATAGCATAAATGATATTTAACATTTATATAATTATTATGGAAACTTATTCTCTATGGCTTAAGAATAAAAATAAACCAATTATAAAGAAAAAAATAATAAGTTATAAAAAAAATTCTAAAACTGTTCTCGTAAAAACTCTTTATACAGGAATTAGTAAGGGTACTGAGAAATTAGTAGCCTCTGGTAATATTAGCAAAGATCAATTTGATATAATGAAATCTCCTTTTCAAGAGGGATCTTTTTCTTTTCCAATTAAATACGGTTACATTAATGTTGGTAAAATAGTTGAAGGCCCAAAAAAATATTTAAATAAGAATACATTCTGCCTTTACCCCCATCAGTCTTTATTTAAGATTAATATAAATAACGTAAATATTTTAAAAGGTAATAGTGATATTAGAAAATATTTACTTACAGCAAATATGGAAACAGCAATTAATATCTTTTGGGATACTCAAGCAAAATTAAATAATAAAATATTGATAATAGGGATGGGCTCTGTTGGTATTTTAACTGCCTACTATTATAAATTACTAAAATTTAAAAATGTCTTTATTACTGACATAAATATTAAAAAGAAGAAATTTGCTAATATTTTAGGTCTAAAATTTATTAATTTTAAAAAAATTAAAGACTTAGATGTTATAATTAATACAACATCTAATTATGATGTATTAAACCAGTCACTAAAAAAATTAAATTTAGAAGGAAAATTAATTGAGGCTAGTTGGTATGGAAATAGAAAAGGTCATATAAATTTAGGAGGTAATTTTCACTCAAAGAGATTAAAAATTATTGGTTCTCAAGTTTCAAATATTCCAGAATATTTATCAAAAAAATATGGTTATAAAAAGAGATTGAATTTAGCAATTAATGCTTTATCTAATAACCAACTTCTTAAATTAATAAACACTGAAAGTGACTTTAAGGATCTAGAGAAAGATTATATTTCAATTTTAAATAATCCAGAAAGCATAATGCATGCTATAAAGTATTAAAATGTATTCAATTACTGTTCGAAATAATATTTTAATTGCACATTCTCTTCCGGGTGAGGTTTTTGGACCAGCACAGAATATGCATGGAGCGACCTACATAGTTGATGCTGAGTTTTATGCAAAAGAGATTAACAAATATAACATTATTATGGATCTCGGGGTTGTAACAGAAATTCTCTCAGACGTCTTAAAATTTTATAGTTATAAAAATTTAGACGATGTTAAAGAATTTAAAAATATAATTACCTCTACAGAATTTCTTGCTAAAGATATTTTTGATAGAATATGCGATAAATTACAAAAAGATTACATAGAAGATTTTAACAAGTTGCATAAAATTAAAATTATTTTAACTGAGTCAAATGTAGCTTGGGCTTCTTATGAACAAGAGATCAGCAATACAAAATAAATCTTATTATTTTATTTATCCGGGTAATATTAATACAAAAACAGGTGGTTACATTTATGAAAAAAATATATTCAAAAGAGCAAAAAAAATTAAATTTAATTTAAATGCTATCAAACTAGCTGACAGCTTTCCCTTTCCTAGAGAAAATGACTTAAAAAATCTAAAAAAAACTCTAGAAAAATTACCTGATAATGCAGTACTAATTTTTGATGGATTAGTTTTTGAGTGTATTGATAGTATAAAAAATTGTTTAGATAGGTTTGTAGTAGTAGCTCTTATACACCACCCTCTTTATCTAGAATTTAAAGGTAATCAAAGTCAATTTTTTCTTAAAAATGCTAAAAAATTATATAAGAAAACAAAAAAAATAATTGTTACTTCAAATGATACAAAACAACTAATTTTTGAAAAATTTAAAATTAATAAGCGAAAAATTCAAGTTGTAGAACCTGGAATAGAAAAATTAAGAAAATATAAATTTAAAAGGGATAAAAATATAAATTTACTATCTGTAGGAAGTATTATTGAAAGAAAGAATTATCATTATCTGTTAAACGAATTAAGATACATGGATAAAATAAAATTAAATATTGTAGGAGATGTAACTAGAGAGAGTAAATACTATAATAAATTACTAAAAATTATAAGTAATTATAGATTAAGTAACAAAGTCAAGTTTCATAGTAATGTATCGACTAATTTATTATCAAAATTATATTCTAAATGTGACTTCTATGTCTCGGTGAGTAAATATGAAGGTTTTGGTATGTCACTTGCTAATGCCCTTAAACTCAAGAAAATGATTATTACATATAAAACTAAAACAATTATGAGTACTCTAAAAAAGGATGGAATTATTTACTTAAATAATTTCAAAGAAAAAAGTTTGTCAAAATTAATTAATAAAAATGTGTCAAATACAAAATTATCAAAAAAATTATCACAAAATAAGAGAAAATTTTTAACACCAATACAATCTGGAGATCTTTTTATTAAAATTATAAAAGATGCATAAATTTAATAATAATTGGTTATTTCTTCGAGAGAAAATTGATGCAGTTTCTAGAAGTATAAAAATTATAGAAAAAATTAATAAATATTTTAAAGACTATGAGATATTGTCTATCGCTGATTTAGGTTGTGGGACAGGTTCTAACTATAGATATTTGTACCCCAAACTTAAAAAAAGGCAATCGTGGGATATGATAGACATATCATTTGAGTCAATTAAAGAATTTAAGAAAAAAACAAATAATAAGAATAAAATTATAAATATAAATTATAAAAAATTTGATTTAATCAAGAATGTTAAAAGTTTTAAATTCGAAAAATACGATATTATTACAGGGTCTGCGTATTTAGATATAATGCCAAAAAATTGGTATTTAGAATTTAAAAAACAAAATATAAATACAAAAGTTATATATTTTTCGATTAATTATGATGGATTTTTTAAGTTTTACCCAAAACATAAAGATGATCAATACGTTTTAAATCTATTTAATAAAGATCAGGAGTCAGATAAAGGTATTGGGCAAAAAGCAGTTGGTAAAAACTGCAGTCAAATGATTAATAAAATGTTTTCTAATTCACATAAAACATTTATTTTTGACTCAAGTTGGGACGTTTCAAAAAATAAAAAATTTCAAAATATATTTTTAGATTTTTGTGAAAATGTACTTGAAAAAAATAAGATATCGTTAGAAAGATGGTTAGAATTTAGAAGAGAGAATATTAAAAAAAATCAATCAAAATTATTTTTAAGAAATAAAGATTTTTTAGCTTTAAAACTCTAAACTTACTATCATTTCTTTACCAAATTTATAAATTTTATTTTTTGTTCTAATAGCTTTTTTTAAATTTGTTATAGGTTTTATATTTATAGAATTAATACCGGAACCAATAATTGTAGGTGCTATTATAAATTGCATAATGTCTAATAATTTATTTTCAAGAAATTTAGATATAGTTTTAGATCCACCTTCCACTAGTACAAATTTAAAACCCAGATTATTTATGTATTTGTATATAAGATTTGTAAAATTTCTTTCAGGTAATTTATATATTTGGGTATTATTTAAATTCTTTTTAATATTAGAGTGTGTAAATATGATATTTGAAAAACCATCTTTAAATATTTGATAGTTATTTGTTAATTTTAAAGATGGATCTATAATTATCCTCTGAGGATTTGAACCCTTAATCGCTCTTGTAGTAAGCAGGGGATTATCTTTTTTTATTGTATTTACACCAACTACAACTGCATCACACACTGAACGAAGACTATGAAGGTATGCAATACTATTTTTATCATTAATGTAATGAGAATTTCCGTTTAAAAGGGCAATTTTACCGTCTAAGCTTTGACCAATTTGACCGATATAGAATTTTTTTTTCACCATCAATATTGGTAATAAAATTTGTGATATTTCCTTTATTTTTTTTTCAATCTTACAATTAAAATTTACGCCATTTTTATCAATTAAAATTTTATCAGTTTTAGAATGTTGACTAAGTACAAACGATTTGTTAATTAGATCAATTCTTAAGATATTTGATTTTTTTTGTTTTTTTACAAATTCAAATAGTGAAGAAATATTATGCTTTGTTATCATTTTTCATCTGTATCAAGTACTATTGAGTATATATATAGTCTATGAGTTTAAAATCAAATTTTGGTACCTTTATTGATAGAGCTATCAATGAGCTTAGAACCGGAAGACCAATAGTTATTAAAGAAAATAAAAATTATTGGATGTTTTTTAATATTGAACATTCAGACAATAAAATTCTAAATCAATTCAATCAATACCTACAAAAAGACAAATATCTTTTAATCACAAAACAAAAAGCAAAATCAATTTTTGAAAATAAAGTATCAACAAATATCTATTTAAAAATAAATGAAAAAATATCAAACAAATCTTTATTAAGTTTATTCATTAACCCTTTATCTGATCAAAATAAAATATTATTTAAAGATGAACCTTATATCAAAAGTCAAGACTTCCACAATGTCTGTTTAGATATAGCCAAAAATGCGAAGGTAATACCATCACTTGTATTTAAAAAAATTAATTCTAAGTTCTACAAAAATATTGATAATCTAATATTACAACTTGGTCTATTAAGATTTAATCATAAAGAGTTAAAAAATCAGAATAAATTTATAACTAATAGTATAAGATTAGTTTCAAGTGCAAATGTGCCCTTACCAAATGTTGCATCTACTACTTTTAATATTTTTAAGTCATATATTGGTGCTAGAAGACATATTGCGATCATTATTAAACCAAAAAATTTAAAACAACCAACAAACCTTAGAATTCACTCAGCTTGTTTTACTGGGGATATATTTCACTCTAGAAAATGCGATTGCGGAGAACAATTAAATAACTCTTTAAACTATATGGTTAAAAATAAAGGGGGTATTATCCTTTATTTAGATCAAGAAGGGAGAGGTATAGGACTAGCCAATAAAATGAGGGCATATTCTCTTCAGTCAAAAGGCATGGATACTATTGATGCTGATCACAACATAGGTTTTTTAGATGATGAAAGAGATTTTAATATTGCCGCTAAGATACTTAAGTTATTAAAAGTAAATAAAGTCAATATTATCACAAATAATTTTACAAAAGTTTCCTCTCTTAAAAAAGCTGGCATTAAAATTGCCAAACAAATTAATACAAAACCAACAATTAATAAATTTAATAAGAATTATTTTAAAACAAGAGTGAAAAAAACAGGTTACGGTTTTAAAAATTTAGACTAAAAATTTAGTCAAAGTCACCTCGTTCTAATCTATCTTCGTATTCATTGGAGGACTCGGAAATAGTACTAAGCTGTTTTTTAGTCATAATATTAAGAGTTTTTTTTATAGCAAGTTGGTAAGTATGTAATTTTTCAACAATATTTCTTTCGCT
This sequence comes from Pelagibacteraceae bacterium AG-404-P08, assembly GCA_003216195.1. Lineage (GTDB taxonomy): Bacteria > Pseudomonadota > Alphaproteobacteria > HIMB59 > HIMB59 > HIMB59. The sequence continues at coordinate 130 of QCJF01000006.1, read as the reverse complement.
GGTGTTTCTCATCATTTGACTTAGGGCTCTATTTAGCTCAGTAAGTCTGCCTAACAACGTATTATCGTCATCATTATCATCATCGTAATACATTATTTAATATTATAATAATTTTGGAGATCATAAATAA
>QCJF01000005.1 GCA_003216195.1 Pelagibacteraceae bacterium AG-404-P08 | reverse complement strand
AACAAAGATAATTTTTCATATTTTTTTTTAAAATCATTTTTACTAAGAATTTTTAACTTTTCTCTATAAAAATAAATCTTATAGTTCTTACTAAGAATTTCCTCAATTAATTTTAAATCAACTTTATTTCCATAAGATAATTGCAGAAGAGAATAAAATACAAAGCCATCAATTTTAGGCTGTTCTTTAATTTTATCTCTTAATACAGAGCAGTTCTCAATAGTTAACTGTGACTCAATAGAGTAAAAGTCTATCGACTTATTAAATTTAGAGACATATTCCTTGAGAATATCAATCTGTGCCATTTGAGGAACAATTTGAATTATGCAATAATCTAAAATAGCTAGTAAGTTATTTTTCTTCATATTTTATTGCTAACTTTGTTATCTCAGAGTACCGTAAAGGCTCAAAAAAATCCAAGTAGCCTTTCATACCATTTGGTGAAAAAGTATTTTTATATCGGCAATTAATTGACCACCTTGAGTCTTTTTGACTATTTACTGGTATATAATGATAAGTTGGAGCTGAAAAAATCAATAATTCTCCAAACTTACATTCACAACAAACTCCATTTTTTTTTGCGTAAGTATCATGTGATATACCATTAGACTTTGATAAAAAGTAATCAATCTTTTTACTTTTTTTGATATCAAATAAATACATTGACATATCTTTAAAACAATTAACTAAAGGCAGCCATACAACTATCTCGTAAGGAGAATTAGGAGGAGAATCTTTATGAAAAGGAGCCCTTTGTTGATCAAAAGGTCTTTGAATACTAAAGTTAATATTTTTTTGTACACAAATATCTTTTCCAATTAAACTCACAATAAGATCGTCGTAAATTCTAAAGATTATTTCATGTATATTTTTTTTATTATTTATTTGATTAAAGATTTTTAATCTAAAACTATTAAAATCTTCTTTATCAAAATTATGTTTATGAATATTATTAAGTTTTTGCTTTTTATTTATTATTGAATTAGATGTATTTTCAACTAGATTTTTAAATTCTATAAGGTAGTTAAAATTTTTTTTTGGAACTTTGAATTTTTGAAATCCATGACTTTCCAAAGTGTACATATAAATTTATAATTCTATAAAATAGTCTTTGCCTGAGGCAAAATTCTGCTTCTTAAACATATTTTTATTATAATCCTTTTTTCGAATAATTCTAAAATCGTATGAAAATCTAATCTTATTAGTTTTGTTTTCAGCGCTTCCATGTATCAAATTACATTCAAAAACAGCTGAGTGATTTTTTTTAACAACAAGTGGTGTTTTTTTCTTCAAATCTACGCCTGAAGTAATGATCATATCTTTATATAGTAGACCAATCTTATGGCCAGCTGAGTATCTTTTTGTGAATTTACTGTCTTTTCTTTTAAGTTTAATTTTTGAAAGAGGTATCCTATGACTCATTGGGATAATATTTAAACTATTTTTTTCACTAACACCTTTAATAGGCGTCCAAACATTAAAGCATTTTTCCATACCTTTTCCAAAAAATGACTCTCTATGAAATTGTATAAATTCTCCTGATTTTACATTGCTAGGTCGAGTAGCTCTTAGGTAAGCCAAAGATTGAACTAAAATTTTATCTGTATCAAGAGCATAAAAAAGCTCTTCAGATATATTTTTTATAGTTTTTTTAATTATATTAATCGAATTTAGTTTTTTTTGGGCAGATACAACAATATCTCTGTAGTCATCTGAATTCATTTTAAAATATACAGACTCTTTGAGATTAAAAAAATGCCCAATTATAGTGTTAATTTGTTCAAAATTTTTATTACTACTGTGTTCAAAAATATCAATACCTTTTCTGTTTTGCATATAGTCAGATTACATCATTATTCTAAAAATGTTAGACAAAATTCAATAAATTTAAATTCTCTATGCCTTCAGTATATTTAGAGAATCTTTTTTTTTCAAATGGAATTAGACGATTAATCAAATCTCTATCATTTAAATTTGGTGATTTTATTTCAAGAACATTTTTATCAGATTTAAAATATTTTTTTGAATTTACAAATTGATAACATTCAATATCACTATCAATTGTAATCCTAAATTTATTATATTGAAAATACATTCTTGTGTAAGAAATAGTAATTAATGGTTTAACTAAACCATACTGGCTGTCTAAATAACCATTCTTAATTTTTCTATCATATTCTTCTATATTAATTTGTTGAGATGTCTTAAACCTACCCTCTACTGAGGAAATCTTTTTTTCAAAACTATATTTATTTATTTTATTATAATTTCTTATTCTTAACTTTTTCCTTGGAAGAAGTCCCTCTATTGAGTCTTGATATATTTTTAACTCCATATTATCAAAGTAAACTGAACTTATATGTCTATCGGGGAATAATTTTTTCATTCCTTTGTTTTTTAGTTCTTTATGCAGTATAAATCTATCGTATTTAGTAATAGGAATTTTATCCTCAACCCTGTAAGACATTATCTTTTTCTGATACCAAACTTATTATATTGCTTATTTGAAGTAGAAATAATGTTTAATGCTTCATCTCTTGATAAAAATTTTAAGAATTCTACTCTATAATTACCTTTATAATTTTCGAAGAAAGTTTTTGACTCATTGAAAATATTATCAATATCTTTTTTTGTTAAATCTTTATAATTTTTAGTTACAGCCACAATTTTGTCATCATTTTCTCCAGTATCAGTCATTTTTATTGCACCTAAAACTTTAGCTTCCAAAATTTGACCTCTTTGTAAATTTTCTCCAATAATTATGACATCTAATGGATCGCCATCTCCACCAAGTTTTATTGGCAAAGAAGTTCTAGGGATAATGCCATAGTTAAAAGGATAATTTAGAGATGTATATCTAGGTTCTCCCATTTCATAATCTTGCATTAAAGATCCTGTAATTTTATCAACCTCCCACTTCTCATTAGTTCCTTTAGGTATTTCAACAATTACATTTATATAATTTTTTGAGGCAAAACTTTTAGTATCTTCAATTAAATTTTTGTTATTAATTTTTTCAGTAATGCCAAAATCGATATTTTTATTATTATTTGTGATAATAATCTTAGAAAATTGATCAATATCCTTGAATTTATAAAAATCCTTACAATTGACTGATCCAATATTAATCAAACCACCGTTAAATTCATTCTTTTTGTTATAGGCTGATAAACAATATTTAACAGTTTTTATTTCAACATTATTAGCATCTAAAATAGAACTATCTTTTACAGCAATACCGATATTAGAACTACTAGCAATAAATTTGTCTATTTTTACTTTTGAAAACTCTCCTATAGATAATGCTTTATCACCACAATAAGATAGATTTAATAAACTTATTTTATATTCCCCACCTGAAAAATCACTACAGTCATTATTAGCTCTATCGATGATCAGTTGATCAAGCTTAATTTCTGAAAAATCAAAATCAATAGCATCTGAATAAGCTTCTTTTATATAAATTTTATTAATATATCCGTTTGATCTTATAAAATTAACTGAGTCTTCACAAATTCCTTTAGTGGAAAATATATTGATGTTTTCAACTTTAGTATCAATTATATTTAAACAACCAGTTTGATTAAATTTATTGAGACTCTTCTTATTAGATAAATTACTACTACCATGAAAATGAATATCTATATTTTCCAAATTTGAATTGATAATAATAAACTGTTCTTTACCATCTTTTTGTTTAAAGATAAGTTCTTTTTTTTCCTCATCAAAATATGGTGCAGTTGATTCTACATTATATAAAACTTTAATTTTATCATCATCAAAGTTAATTTTTTTAAATTCAAATAAACCATTAATATTAGATTTTACAAAAAAGATATCTTTTTCTAATAAAATATCTCTTTTTAAAATATCATAAAAAAAATCAATACTTTTCAATTGATTATATTTACAATTATTTAAATCACATAAATCAAATGATACAATTTTATTGATCCAGTCAATATCATTTAAGTAAAGAAGACTTAAATCTTTTTTTAAATTAAATGCTTTAGACTGATAATCTTTTATACTAAAATTTATTTTTTCTTGTGGTTCAATATCAAAATCAATTTTTTCAAATCTTTTAAATCTTTCTTTCACATATTCTATATACTCATAATAAATATTTTTAGGGACTTTATGATCCTCTAAAATATTTATATTAAAGTCATCACTATCTAATAGACGGAAAAAATCGTTTTTTATTTCACTAACTGAAGAATTATCTAAAATATCTCTATAAAAATTTTCAGCAACACCGCTACAATTTAAAAATAAACAAGTATCATTTAAGTCAGGTCCAGAGTCATAATATATTGGGTGTAGTGTTTCATTTAATTGATCGTAATAAAATTTTCTATTACTCGCATACATTGAATGTGTGCCCCCAAGGGCCATTACGAGAATTTCATTTTTTTTTATATATTTTTCATAATCTTCACTTATTGGTAAGTTTTCAAAAATTTTTTTCCAATCAATATAAACGTTTAAGTCTGCTCTTGATTTAGAAATATAAGCTTCTTGTAGAGCCTCAAGAGCTTTTATTGATGATATCAAATTAGTTTCATTTTTTTTTGCCCAATTTGAATTAATAATTCTAGATAATGATATTTGATTTAAATTATTTTCAGCGTTTGATCCAAGAAACATAAGCGACTCATCACCCTCAAGAATTGACCCTTCCCTTAAGTCATTATTTTCTAAAAACTCTTTTACAATTTTTTCTTGAAAAATTACCTCATAACTAAAACCATTTATTTTAGAGTCTATTATTTTAGTTCTTGGGCTCAGAAAACCTAATTTTCTTAATATTTCTGAAGAGATAACTTCATTATAAGAATTCCTTGCCTCTGGCAAAAATAATTTGAATTGTGTAATTCCAGTTATATTTGAATTCAAGATTTCAATATCGAGACTAGTTCTCAATTTTTGATTATCCCATGAAATATGAGTATCTACCCAATCACCATGAAGTCTTATCTCAGCATCTAAATTACAATGACCAAAAGGGTAATTAACAATAATTTTACTTTTAAATTTTCTCTTACGTTCATTTTGAATATTATTTTGTTCATATAATGCCCTTATTGCATTCATGACCCATACTTTTTGATTGTTAGCGTTGACCTCTATGGACTCTATTTCAGTGTAATCCATCATTTCATCTACATAATCTGAAGATAAAAAATTACAATAATCGTCTGCTTTTATGTTTAAAGAATAAAAAAAAAGTAATGAGATGAAGAAATAAAACTTCAAAAGCATTTTAAAATTTCTGAATATTGAAGCTAATAAGTTCTACTTTTTTAGATTTTAACTCATAAAGAATATCATTTAGATCAGAAATATTAGGCGATGCAAATCTATAAACATAAGTACTATCATGATGGGTAAGCGAGCTAAATGAGTTATTATTATTCAAAAAATCAATTTCTTGATCTATAGAAATTTCCAATGTGGATAAAGGATTCCCCTCTGAAAAGCTTGTTAAAAATTTTGGCATACCAAATTTTTGAACTAGGAAATTTTCATAAATAAAAGCCATTGCATTTATGAAAATAACCACAAAACTTAAAATGATAGTCCATTGAATATTTACTGAAGCAGATATACCAAGGGTAATAAGTGTAAAATAAAGAACTAATTCTAAAGGTGACTTTACTGGATTTCTAAATCTGACAATAGATAATGCGCCTACCATGCCTAAAGATAATGCTAGGTTACCTGATATAACCTTTGTAATAACAAAGGTAATTATTGGGAGTAACAAAGAAGATAGAAGTAGTGTTTTAGTTTTTATCCAATATTGCTTATTTAAAATAAAAGAAAATCTTATCAAATAAGATGATATCAAAAGAATTACTATTGTAGAGACTAATTCAGTTAGAGCTAAAAGGTAATTTACCATTTAATAGACTTTCCATCATTGTCAATAAAAGAGCCAGATAAATACTTTTTTTTAGAGCTAATTATTTTAATAAACTGATCAGAAATTCTTATCATATTTTTATCAAAATTCTCAATTTTACTATTATAATATCCTGGGTGATAAGCTATAAAACTATACTTATAAGAAGACAAATCAAAGGCAATATTTTTAACAGCGCAATTCAAAGCAGCTTTAGAAATTCTATATAATATATCTCCACCGGGCAAATGATGATCAATTTTACCTCTATTTTCAATACTTGAGGCCTTAGTAGAGAAAAAGAATACCTTGCATTCATTGTTTAAAATTTTTTCTTTTATTAATTGTTCGGTAATTGAAATATAGCTGTAACAATTTACCTTCAAATACCTTTTAAAATCTTCAAAATTCAAATTGCTTAAAAAACTATTTTTATTTCTATCCAGTGATGGGGTAATAGCAGCAACAAATAAAATGAGATCAAATTTAATTTTTAATTTTTTTATTTTATTAATAAAAAATTTATAACGTTTAGTGTTCTCTAAATTTAAATAAATAGAGTTATTTTTTAATAATTTATTTTTTTTCTTATTATATGTAGTAATTATTGAATACTCTTTTTGTGTCAATTTTGGTATGAGGAATTGTGAAATTTGTGAGCTCTCGCCAACTATTAAACAATATTTTTTCATTTATTAAATTTTTTAACCTGATTCTTTAATTCTAAATAGTATTCATTTTGTAATTTAGTATCATACCAATTGGCAAATATAGTATCTCTTTTATAAAAAGGACCAGAGGTAACTTCATAAAAAATTGCATATTTGCTTTTTATAATAATTGAATGATAAGTACCTGGGCTAACTCTGATGAATAAAAACTTTTTATGATCTCTGTCGTTCAATTTATATAAATTAACAATAGTTCCTAATTTATCAAAAATTATATAGTCAATAGAACCTTTTAATATAAATAAAGACTCAGTTTTATTTATATGTTTATGGGGTTTAACGAAATAATCTTTTTCATGAAATATAAACATCTCATGAATTTTATCTCTAGGCTGATGAGCACAAACTCTATATTTATTTGAGGCATTTTTTTTTGCAGAACTTTTTAAATTTAAAATTTTCTTCTTAGTCAATGCTTTTACTTTCGAATTGCTTAAAGTTTCAACTATTTTATTTTTCATTTTTTAGAGTGCTATTTAAATAATAATTTCTTGTTTTAGGGAATATAGAAAAGAAGATTGATTTTGGATAATTTGATTTTAATTTTAATATAACTTTGGGATGGTGATTTGGATTAAGGCCTAAAAAAAATAAATTTTTTTCTTTAAGTGTCGTTTGATCTAATGAAAAAATTTTTAAATTTCCCACAGGTGAAAAAAGTTTATTTTTATTTTTATCATCATCAATAATAAATTGAACATAGTTACTAATTCCCATGAGCTCTATAAATGTAAAAGTTAAATGAGATGCTCCATAGAAAATAATTGGATATTTATCTTTATAAAAATTGAATATTAATTTGGTATTTTTTATATTTTGCATAAGATTTTTATAGTAATCATTTAAAAGATGATGATCAGCTTTCAATCGTTTAATGGAATATTTTTGAGTTTTTTTTTGTATTACTGCTACTATACAATTCTCTAGTGAGTCTTTATATTTTTTATAAAAAACAATATTGTAACCTTGTCTTTTTAAAACTCTTTTAAACGATTTATATGTGAAATAAAAATTATGCTCCTCCCAATATAAAGTTGAGTCTCCAGTTTTTATTGCCCTGGTACTATCCGGTACCTCTAAATAAAGGAAACCATTGCTGACAATTAAATTCATTGCGTTTTCAAAAAATAAACTTAAATCACTTACATGTTCAAATATATGTCTTGCAAACAAGAAATTATATTTATTAATATGTTTTTTTTTATTTAAGTAACCTTTTTGAAAATGATATTGTAAAGTTTCAGTCAAAAAATTTTTATTTTTAATTCTTAAATCTATAACAGGATCTATTAACTTTATTTTTTTAAATCCTTTTTTTTTAAACCTATTCGATAAGGTGTAATCTTTAAATGTAAGAAAGCATAACTTTTGATTTTTTTTTATTATCTTATTTTTAATTAAATCATCTACTACATCATCTAAATGTGACTCAGGTTCATAACATTTAAGCCAATTAAATTTTGGTTTGAGTTTTTTAAATGAACAATTTTTTGTTAAAAAAAAGTATCCATCATTAACATCTACTTCAATAGAAGGTTTAAAATATCTTTTATTTGAAGTAATTGAATTTCTGAAATTATTTGTCAAAGGCATTCTATTGAAAATAATTTGTTTTTTATTTTTTATCATTTGCAATTAAGTTAGAAAAAAATATATCACAATAATGACTAAAAGATTTGGGAGTATGACCTGTAAATTGTTTTACTTTTCTATTATCAAGAGATGTTTTTTTTGGAATATTAGCATTTTTCTTAGAGATAATATTAAGTTGTTTTTTTTCAATTAATGATTTTGTATTAAAGTATAAACAATATTTTTCATAAAAAATCTCGAAAAAGTTACTACGACTCATGTTATCATCAGAACTAATATTATACGTGCCTTGTGCATCTTTAGTTATTAATCTAGTAATAAATTCCATCAAATCATTTTTATGAATTGGTGTAATGAAATTATCAATGGCGACCTCTACTTTTTGACTATTTTTTAATAAATTAAACCAATTAACTATCAATGATTTTTGTTCATTAATTTCTGAGTCATATACTTTTGATAATCTTAAAATTAGATGATTTTGAAAATTAGATTTTATGAAATTTTCTATAACTAATTTTTGATTACCATATGAAAAAATAGGATTTGGACTAGACTCTTCAGTATAATTTCCAACATTACCGTCAAAAATTGACTCTGAAGAAAAAAAAATTACATTTATAGAATTATTATCTTTAATTTCTTTTAATTGCTTTATCAAAGATTTTAAATTTGTATCTTCAGCTTTTTTAGGGTCTTTAGAAATTTGGTCAAAATTAACAATACCTTGACACAGAATAACATGAGAAATAGATTTTTTTTTAATTAATTTAAAAAGTGAATTCTTATTTATATCAAATTTAATAAGTTCTTTTCTTTGGTTATTAAAATATGTTCCTACTGTGTAGTAATGTTTCTTTATTGAATGATATAATGTGTTTCCAATTTTTCCTGAAGCGCCCAAAATGAGAATTCTTTTATTATTTTGATTAGACAAATTATTCAAGGTTTAATGATTGCATCTTTTTGATATTGAAGTAATCATCGTTATCAAAAGTATTAATTAAAACTTTTTTTTCGAAAGCCTCTTTTAAACTAAATATAGCATCCTCTATGTCGTATTTTGTCTTAAATTTTAATTTTTTGAATATTTTTTCTGAAGATATGTGATAGGACCTATTATCATTTGAATTCACTTTCTCTATTGCTATGTCTTTTGAAATAACCTTTCTAGTTATTTCAGCTAATTTATTTAATGAATGATTTTCTTGTCCGACATTAAATATTTCTCCATTTATATTTTCTGGCTTTTCTTCAACTAACTTCAAATAACATAAAGACATATCAATAATATTTATATTTGGCCGAAGTTGTTCTCCACCAAATATTGTTATTTTATTTTTAAAAAAAGCAAAATTAGCAAAAATATTTACTACAACATCTAATCTTTGTCTTGGCGAAAAACCACAAACAGTTGCAGGACGCAATATGCAGGTATTAAAATATTTATCTGAATATTTCATTAAAAGATCTTCACACATGGCTTTATATTTTGAATAATCAGTTAATGGCTTCAATGACATATTTTCATTAACGTTTTCAACATCTTTAACTCCATAAACACTTGATGAAGAAGCAAAAATAAATTTTTTTATACCCTTAGTTTTTGAGATTTTTAGTAAAGGTTCAAAAGAGTCAAAGTTGATTGACTTGCCTAAATGAGGATTTAATTCAAAACTTGGATCATTTGATATACATGCCAAATGAATTATTTCATCAAAGTTTTTATTTAGTATTTTTTCGATTAAATTGAAATCTCTAATATCTCCTTTAATTATATTAAGGTTTTCATGATTTTTTAAATGATTGCCGTATATAAATAGATCAAATACAGTTATTTTGTAACCTTCACTCAATAAAATTGGTACCAAATTTGAGCCAACATAACCCGCGCCACCAATAACTAATATTTTTTTCATTTTAATTTTTGTATTTGTAGATTTTAAAATTTGGAAGAGGCACTAAATAATCTATTTTAAGTTTTTTTATCTTTTTAATTATTTGGGATCTAAATCTCCAAGCTAGAATTATTATTATATCTACATTATATTTTTCAACATCATCCAAACTTATGACTTTTATTCCATAACCTGGTGAATAAGTTTTAATTTTTGCAGGGTTTTCATCAATAAATAAATTAATTTTTTTTCCAATCTTTATCTCTGATAGAAAAGTAGTTGATGTTGCCGATGCTCCAAATGCAGCAATAGTTTTGTAATTATATTTAGATAAAAATTTTTTAAAATTATTTCTGAGATTAATTATATTTTGTTCATATTTGAACATTATATATTTAAAATTCTTATATAATTTTTTTTCATCTTCAACAATTTTTCTTATATTATAATTCTTTATAGACACTCTAGTTTTTTTAAAAACGTATCTTAGAGATCCTCCTTTACTTTCATTTTTATATGTTTTAATCAACTGTAAACCATAAGATTTCATAAACTTTTTTAGTGGAGTTACAGATAAATAAGATAAATGTTCATGATAAACAAAATCAAATATATTTCTATTTAACATGCTAAATAAATAAGATGATTCTATAACAAGGTAACCATCGATCTTTAGGAATTTTGCACAATTTTTGGTAAAATCATTAAGATTTTCTACATTTGCATATAGATTATTAATGCAAATCAGATCAACTTCACCTAATATTTTTATAAAAGAATTCACCAATTTTTCATCAAAATATGAATTTATAGTTCTGATATTGTTATTGTTAGCTACCTCGCAAGCCTCCTTGAATGGTTCTATACCATAAACTTCAAAACCTTTTTTTTGAAAATGTTTAAGTAAAACTCCATCATTACTTCCAATATCAATTACTTTAGATAATTTTTTCAATCTTAGATCTTTGATTAATTCTAGTGCGTATTTTTTAAAATGGTCAGATAAACCTGATGAACTGTGAGAAAGATATAAGTAATTATCGTAAATTTTTCTTGGCTCAACAACTGTATCTATCTGTACAAAAAGACATTTATTGCACTTTTGAAGCCTCAGTGGGTAAAAAAATTGTTTATTTTTTTTTTGAAGAAATTCATCACAAAGAGGACTATTTTGATATTTGTAGATATATGAAAGATCTTTAGATTTACACAATCTACAAGTTTTAATTATTTTAAATTTATGTTTAATCAATTAAAAATGTTTTATATTTAACTCGATAAGTCTTTCATTATTGTCTCTTGACTAATAGAAAACAGACCATTATCTACATTAATGATTTCACCATTAATTCCAATAGAATTATTAGAACATAAAAAAAGACATAATTGAGCTATATTTTTACTATTTACCATAGTTTTATTTGGAATTAATTTTTCTAAATTTTTTCGATTTTTATAAACTTTATAAAAAGAACTATTTTCCTTTTTAATTAATGTTGAAGGTATTATGCAGTTCACTCTTATATCTTTTTTTCCAAGTTCATATGATAAATATTTAGTCAATGAATAAATTGATCCTCTTGATGCATGATAAAAAGCATTTTGTTCCTTATAAACAAATTTTTGAGCACTTGAACCTATAAAAATAATAGAAGATTTAGGTAAGAAATTTTTTAGTTGTGATTTAATAAACTTTACAGGATTAACGATCATAGTTTTATAATCTAAAATTGGATCATTAATCCTTGATCTTTGGCAGAAAATAATGTTTTTAATCTTACCAATTTTTAGTTGATGATGGTTTATATCATTTATATCAAATTGTATATGATTTTTATTTTTGCTATTTCTTCTTGATAAAATAAATGTTTTATAATTTTTTTTTACTAAGAATTTGCTTATCTCATATCCTATTCCACTAGCTCCACCAATAACTAAAGTTTTAGAACTCATAAATAAATTATTTAAGAATATGATTTATAGATTTTAATAAATCAACTTTTTTTAAAGTATAACTGTTTCCAATATTTTCTACAGACTTTGCAGCTGCCAGAGAGCCAATAAACAATGATAACTCATCTGATAATCCAGCACTTAAACATATGGACATCATTGACAACATTGCGTCACCAGATCCTACTTTATCGACAATTCTTGTGGCGAATGCAGGACAGAAAATTTTCTTTACTTTAGATTGTTTTTTTGAATATAAAAAACATCCTTTAGAGCCTCGAGTAATTACAAGTTTTTTAAAATTTATTGTGCTCTGAATTTTACTAACTAGATAATCTACGTTAGATGAATTATCTCTTAAATCATGTCTTAGTTCACTCTCATTAATAATTAGTAGATCAGGTTTTTTATATTTATCAATTTTTTGAAATCCAATATTAAAAGAATTTATCTGAGTATTTATAGCTGTAAATATTTTAGAGTTTGAGATAAGTTTAGAAGTTGTATTGTTTATAATACCATGTCCATAATCAACTACTATTAGAGTATCAAATTTAGAAATTAATTTTCTAAATAAATTAATAAAATCTTTTTCTTGATTTCTATCAAAATTTTCATCGTTTATATCATAAACTCCAAGTAGTTTTTTTTTATCAATGTGGTCAATAAATCTTCTTTTTGTAATAGTAGGAGAATTTATTTTATTTATGTAATTAAATTTAGTTTTATTGTTAAGATTATCTTTTATGAATTTTAAATTAATATCTCTATCTCCTATTACTGAGAGAATTTCAGATTTATTAACAAACTCAGCAACGTTATTAGAAATCATCCCTATTCCGCCTAAGTACTTTTCTCTATTCATTTCTTGAAGGACTAGTACAGGTTCCTTTCCAGATTTACCAATAGCCTTACAAAATACGTATTCATCTAATATTGTCTCACCAACACAAAGAACATTATATTTTGAAATCTTTTCAATCATTTTATTGATATAGTAGTTCGAATGTTTTGATTTAATGAGTTTTACATAGTTTTTTTGATCTTCATTAAAATGATCTGAAAAAATATTTATTAATTTACTTGAACTATAAGTTTTACCTTCAGTGTATGAAATTTTACCACCAACACTTTTAATAGCTTCAATTTCTTTTTTAATATTTCCTGAAATATCATTTTTATGATTTTTATAATCTGGTCCTTTGCAATAGATGTCAGGTTTTAGTGCTTTGATAATGCTTATTGAAACATCACTGTTACTTAAAACTACATAATCAACAATATCTAAAGAAGCGACAGTTTTCATTCTAATCTTTTCAGAAAAAAATGGTCTATTTGGACCCTTATTAATATATTTATCTGCTGTAACGCTGATTACTAGAATATCACCATACTCTTTCGCTTCTTTAAAATGACTAATATGGCCGTAATGTAAAACATCAAAAGCGCCATGGCACATTACTGTTATAAGTTTTTTTTTCTTATTTCCAGCTATTACTTTGGCTAAACTAGATGGTTGCAATATTTTAGTCATTTATTTTTTACCTAAATATTTAAACCAATCTTTAGTTGCATCATCAATTTTGCTTGGAGTCCAAACAGGAGCATTCTTCCAATAGTCAATATTATCTATTAAATATTTTATACCTTCTGCGATCTTTATTTTTGGCCTCCATTTAGTAAATTCAGTAATTTTATTAATATTAGCAAAAGTACAATCTGGCTCGCCTGGTCTTTTAGGAATAAAAACCTTATTGCATTCGAGTAAATTTGCAATTTTATTAATAGATATAGTTTCACCACTCCCTATATTGAAAATTTGATTAGTAATGTCAGTTTTTCCAACAATTATTAAAGCGTTCACTACATCAGTCACGTATGTAAAGTCTCTTGTTTGAGAGCCGTCTCCAACAATTGTAAGGGGTTGTTTTGCCAACTTCTGAGCCAGAAAGACACCAAACATTGCTCCATATGTTCCAGATGTTCTTGATCTTGTGCCATATACATTAAATAACCTCAGAGAAATAGCATTTATTTGATAAATCATTGACCAATGAAAAATAATCTTTTCTCCTAATAATTTTGTCAAAGCATAAGGATATTGAGGCCTCTCTTCAGCTTTTTCATCAGTAGGAAATACATCTGGAATACCGTAACAAGATGATGATGCTGTATAAATAATTTTTTTTACATTATTTCTCACCATTGATTGTAAAAGTTTTAGAGTACCAGTAACATTAGCATTGTAATATTTTTCTGGGTATTGCATGCTAGGAACGATATCAGCAAGTGCCGCTAAATGGAAAACTAAATCAGCTCCTTTTAAAACCTTATCAATTTTATTTTCATCAACCGAATACAGGTCAAGTTCATAAAATGATATTTTATTTTGAAATTGTTTAATGTTTTCAAAATGACCTGTGCTTAAATTATCAATAACGTGCAAGTCGTTATTTTCAAATAATTTTTCAACCAAGTGGCTACCAATAAAACCTGCTCCACCAGTAATTACAATTTTCATATACGTTTATTGTGATTAATCTGAGAAAGCCATTTGCAACATACATGACACACAAACATTTGTAAATCCTCTACTACTTGCATATCATCTAATTCAAAATGTATGTGCTCATCAAGAATTTTTTTCGCCTTCCCACCATCGTATCCTATTATACCAAAAGTTTTAATTTCCATTTTTTTTGCTTGTTTAATTACCTCAATTATATTTTTTGAATTACCGCTCCCACTTAAAACAACTAATAAATCATTTTTATTTGCTTTTATTCTTAATTGTTCTGAAAAAATTGATTCGTAATTAATATCATTAGCAAGACACGTGATTATAGATGTATTTGATACAAGTGCTTCGACTTTTATTCCCTTTTTATTTGATTTGCCAGCACCAAATAAAAAATCATTAGCTATATGCTGTGCATTCGCACCACTACCACCATTTCCAACAAAATAAATAGTGTTATTTTTTTTCCAATATTTTTCAACTAATTTCGCAAAACTTATTATTTTTTTTTCAATTTTTGTATTAATTGCTTGTAAGTAATTGTATTTATAATTATCAATTATTTTTTGTGTAGAAATAATTTTTTTCATTAATTTATATAAGATACAACATTTAATCTATAAGTTTAAGATATTAAAGTAGCAATTTGATTACAATTATTTATTTTATATTTTAAATTATAATTTTAATGGTTAATTGATGATTAAAGTTCCTACAAAAAACTTTGCTAACTCATCTTTTGCAATCATTGAGATTGGTGATTCATTCCTTTTACAAAAAAGAGACGATATTAAAAATATTTGGTACCCCTCAATGCTTGGCCTATTTGGAGGAAAAATTGAGAATAATGAAAATGAATTTGATGCATTAAAAAGAGAAATTTTGGAAGAAACAAATATTATTTTAAAAAAAATTTCTTTTTTATGTGATTTTAGAATTAAAAATAAAAAATCTTTTTTTACAAGATATATTTTTTTTTCTAAAATCAAGAATTTACCAAATAATTTTCATGTAACTGAAGGTAAAGGATATGTTTTAGTAAAGAAAGATAAATTATTTTCATTAAAAAAAACAATTATTCCAACAGATTATGTTTCATTATCTTATTATCTTAGGTTGAAATATAATTGTTATTTACTTTAAGTGAATTTATAAAATTCAAAAAATTTTGTTATTATAAATTTCAATTGTTTTTTACTTAAATACTGATGAACTGGCAAAGTTATGAGTTCAGAGCTTTGCTTAATTACATTTTTTGAAATGTACTTTTGTTTATACTTTAAATAAGGTTTTTGAAGACAAAGTGGTTTGGGGTAATGAATTTTTGCTTCGATACCGTTATTATTTAAAAACTTTAATAAATTATTTCTTTTATTTGCCCTTATCATATACAAAGCAAATGTTTCTGTATTATTCTTATCTCTTTTTGGAATTTTAACTAAGTTTTTTAGTTTTCCTAAATTTTTATCTAAGAACTTTGCATTTTTATTTCTTATATTAATAATTTTATCTATTCTTTTTAACCCCTCTAATACAACCACACATTGTAAAGGTTGCATCCTCATATTTACCCCCCAATAATCAATATTATCCCTATCTTTCATACCATGATTTCTATATTTAATTGCCCAGTCATATATTTTTTTATTATTTGTACATATCATTCCAGCATCCCCAATTGCATTAATAGTTTTCAGAGGATGAAAACTGAAACATCCAATATCTCCAAAAGTTCCAGGATGCTTGGAGCTTACCTTCCCGCCGATTGCCATACAAGAGTCCTCTACAACTTTTAATTTATTTTTTTTTGCTATTTTCATAATGAGTTTTATGTTTGGTATAGCGCCTCCCCAATAAACAGGTATTATAACTTTTGTTTTTTTTGTTATGTGTCTTTGAATTAATTTTTCATCTATTTGATAATTGTCATTTGCATCTACCAAAACAGGCTTAGCTCCACATGCAACAATTGCACCAGCAGTAGCATAAAATGTATTTGCAGCTGTAATAACTTCATCTCCTGGTTTTACACCTAAAGACTTTAATGCCAATATCAGTGCATCAGTTCCGCTGTTAACCGCTATTACATATTTACAATCAAAGTATTCAGAAAATTTTTTTTCAACTTTATAAACATACTTTCCAAGAGTATAGTCAGTTGATCTAATTAACTTCTTCCATTCAGAAATTATTTTTTTGTTATTTTTAAATTCAAAATTTAAATAATTAAATGGAACTTTCATGAAATTCGATTAAAAATACATTTATTTATTTATTTTCCATATAGAATAGTAAGAGTCATTTAAAACGTGGTTAATTAATCTTCTATTTTTACCATATAAAGTATAATTAAGTAAACTTTTATCAAATTTTTCAATTTTTAAATCTTCTTTTGTAAGTTCAGAATAAAAAATATAATCAGAATCTCCAATAAATTTGTATCTACCCTCTTTAATTAATAATCTTGGCCAATAAAAATCAATATTGTTGTAATCCTCTATAGAGTTAAAAAATTTTAAATCACTTTTCTTAAATTTGACTATACAAACGTTTACACGAGACGAACATACTAAATATTTATTTTTATCTATAGCCTCTAATGTTAATCCAAGATAATTTGATTGTGCGTTAATACATTGTTTAAATGCAGGGTGAAGATTTTCAAAAGTAAATTTTACTAAATTTGGGTTATTTAAAACTTTATTTTTATTAAAGTATTTTTTTAATTTTGTATGAGAACTTTTCCAATTTATTCTTGCGCCTACACAAGCAATTCCATAATCCTTTCCATATACTGAAACGAAAAGATTAAATATAGATTTATTACCGTAAACATGGTCAGGCGTCAAAACCATAGAATATGCATTGCTTAATATTGATTTTTTAATAAATGTAACTAAAGAATTTTTTAAAAACTTTTTTGGGTTTAAATTATTCGATACGTTAGGATTTTTTACTATTTCAATTGATAAATACCTATTAAGAAGTAGTTCATTTTTTTTATAAAGTGGGTATTCATTATCTTTTGTAAAAATAAAAATTTTTTGATAACAACCAAATTTTTTTAAATTTGGAATATTTTCTTTTTGTAAAAGACTAGGTATTAAAATTTCATTAAAAATTTTAATATATTCTTCTCCCCATAAACAAACAGAATAAAAAATTTTTTTAGTTCTTATATTTTGAGTTTTTTTTGAAGTTAAAAATCCAAAATTATCGATTTTGCTCAATAATCTAATATTTAAATTAGTTTTTTTGTGATTTATAACACTTAATAATGACCAAAATTTTCTCATAAAATTTAAAAAGGGCCTTTGAAATTTTCATCAGGTTGATCCGATGCATAAAAGTCTTTTGAATTTATTATATTTTTTGGGACTTTCTTATTAAGCATTTTAAAAACTTCAATTATTATCGATATATATGATGGGTAAATAAACTTAGCTAAAGATCTAGTGCTAGGTATAGGAGCATCTAATAAACCAATCCTTTTAATATTTATACTTTTATGATCGCATTCATCAATTATTGTAGAGACAACTTCAGATGAGATACCAAATGAGGTTAAACCATTATCTACAATAAGAACTTTTTTATTTTTTTTTGCAGTTTTGACTATTGATTTTTTATCAAGAGGTCTAATTACTCTTAAATCTAAAACTTCACAGCTTATATCAAATTTCTTAAGTAACTTTGATGCTTTTAATGACTCAATAGCCATAAAAGAATTTGATATTATCGATATATGATTTCCAATTTTTAGAAGCTTTGATTTATTTAATTTTGTTTCATAATATTTTTTTGGAACAATGCCATAATTTTCATGAAGCCACCTATGCTCAAAGAATATGACTGGATTTTTATTTTTTATACTTGAAATAAGCATTCCTTTGGCATCTGCCGCTGTTGATGGAGTAACTACTATGAGTCCAGGAATATGTCCAAAAATAGCCTCAAGTGATTGAGAGTGTTGAGGTCCTTGCCCCCATCCTCTTCCAATGATTAACCTTATAACTAAAGGTACATTTTTTTTTCCTGCACTCATAAAGTTCCATTTTGCTGCTTGATTAAAAATTTGCTCAATTGTTAATAGTGCAAATTCAACTCTTTGATGAGATAAAACTGGCTTGAATCCCTCTGATGCCAAACCTATGCATATACCTGTTAATGCGTTTTCTGCCGTTGGTACATCGAAAACCCTATTTTTACCAAACTTATCCTTCAAACCTAAGGTTGTCCCAAAAATACCTTTGGGATCATCACAACCCAAACCTAATATAATTATTTTCTTATCTTTCTTCATTGCTAATGAAAAAGCTTCATTAATTGCTTCAGAGTACTTTAATTTTCTCATGCGTAGATGTATTTATATAATAAGCTTTTTTTATTAGGGTATGGGCTATTTTTAGCAAAAGTAAATGCTTGATTAATTTCTTTATGAATTTTTTTTAAAATATTTTCTAAATCTTGGTTAGAAATAATTTTTTCATTTAATAGTCTTTTTTGGTAATTTTTAATTGGGTCTTTTTTGGTCCATATTTTTATTTCCTTAGCATCTCTATAATTTAGATAATCGTCTTCATTAGGACCACAATGTTCTAAATGTCGAAAGGTATCTAATTCAATTAAATGTGGAATATTTTTTGTTCTTATTTGATTTATAATTGATTTAGATTTTTTATAAATCTCTTCGCAATTGTTACCATCAATTTTAGTAGAGTTAATTCCATGAGCTTTTGCTATTTTAATTATAGATCTGTTTTTATTTTGTCTTTTTGAAATATTAGAATAAACAGAATAGAAATTATTTTCACAAACAAAGAGAATGTTCAGATTGAATAATGATGCAAAATCGAGACTTTCGTGAAAAACTCCCTCTTCCGTTGCTCCATCGCCAAAATAAATAACAGTTATATCTTTGTTATAACCATTTAATTTTTGTGACCAAGCTACACCTACTCCAATTGGCATCGTACTACCAACTATTGGGACAGCAGCCACAACATTAGACTTAATATCAATTAGATGCATTGAACCACCAAGACCCATAGCACAGCCTGACTCTTTCCCATACAATTCAGCAATCATACTTTTTAGAGAACCTCCTTTTGCTAAGTAATGAAAATGTGAACGGTGAGCACTCAATATTTTGTCACTTTTTTTTAAATTATTTGAAATACCTACTGGAATAGCCTCTTGGCCTACCGATAAATGAATTGGGCATCGCATTTGTTCTTTAGAGTATTCTCTTTGTATTTTATATTCTATTTCTCTCATTCTGATCATTTCAAATAAAAGCTTAGTTTTTAGTTTTTTATTCATAAAATTTATTAATCATATTTGATATATACAGTAATTCTTTTTTTTTTAGATATTGGTTAATTGGCAGAGTTAATATCCTTTTAGATTGTTTTTCTGTATTGGGAAAGTCACCTAATTTAAGATTGAGTTTATGTGCTGCGGGTTGTAAATGTATAGGGGTCGGATAATGAATGCTAGTAGATATTCCTTTTTTTTCTAAATATTTTTTTAAACTATCCCTTTTATCAACTTTGATAACATAGGTATGGTATGTATCAAAATATTTCTGATCATTGTTTGGGGTTTGAACATAATCTTTATTTAAAAATTGATTGTATAATTTTGCATTATTTCTCCTAATTCTAATAATTTTATTTAGGTCTTTTAATTTAAAATTTAAAATTGCTGCTTGTAAATTATCCATTCTCGAAACATAACCAAATTCTTCAACAATTCCTCTTTTTTTCATACCATGATTAATAAGTTTTTTAGCCCTAACTGCATATTTCAGACTTGAGGTAACTAAATATCCTGAGTCTCCCATAGCATTCAAATTCTTAAGTGGATGTGCAGAAAAACATCCAAAATCTCCATAAGTTCCTGCATGTTTATTACATAATTTAGAGCCTATTGCTTGAGCGGCATCCTCAACTACTTTTAAATTAAACTCTTTAGCTATTTTCATTATTTCTATCATATTTGACATTCTACCAGTTAAATGGACAGGCATAATGGCTTTTGTTTTTTTTGTTATCTTAGCTTTAACTAAGTCTGGGTTAATGTTTTGATCATCTAATACGTCTACAAATACAGGTACTGCACCGAGGTGTACAATTGCTGCCGTTGAGGCTATGAACGAATTTGGTGTAGTAATTACTTCATCTCCTCTTTTTACACCAAGTAAATGTAAAGATAATGTTAGTGCATCAGTACCGCTATTTAAAGCAACAGCAAATTTTGATTTAGTATAAGCGGCTATATTTTTTTCGAAAAGATTGATTTCTTTACCCCCAACCCACTCGCCAGTAGATAAAGTTTTATCTATAATTTTTAAAAGTTTTTTTTTATTAAAATTATAATCTTTATTTAGATCTACATATTTTATTTGCATAATTAAATTCTATGAAGTTGTCACCCTTCCGTTTTCTACCTTAATAACTTTATCAAAATATTTAATTAATTGCTTCTTATGAGTAACAAAAACTATAGTTCTATCATTAAAAACACTAAATATATTTTTTAAAATTTTAGTTTCATTTTTTTCATCTAATGAGCTTGTAGCTTCATCAAAAAAGATAATTTTGGGATCTCTGTATAGAGCTCTTGCTATTCCTATACGTTGGATTTGACCACCAGATAATTTTACTCCCTTAGTGCCAACTTTAGATGATAGTTTTTCACTAGAAACACTTATAAAATCACCCATGTTTGACAACTCAATTACTTTATTT
The DNA here is from genome assembly GCA_003216195.1 of Pelagibacteraceae bacterium AG-404-P08. Lineage (GTDB taxonomy): Bacteria > Pseudomonadota > Alphaproteobacteria > HIMB59 > HIMB59 > HIMB59. Next base: position 95,944 of record QCJF01000005.1, on the reverse strand, counting down.
ATTTTTGACATATCTATATCTGACTTATTTTCCCCAATAGCGATATTACTTAATATTGTGTCATCAGAAATAAAAATATCTTGAGATACGTATCCAATTTGATTTTGGTAGTTTAATAAATTTTCTTGATTAATTTTTTCATTATTTACTTCAATATCTCCACTTGAAGCTTCCAATAACCCCATCATGATAGATAGTAAAGTTGTTTTACCAGATCCACTCTCACCAATAATGCAAATTTTTTCACCTTCTCTTATTTTCAAATTAATATTGTTTAATATATTTTTTTTATTTTGAAATGAAAAATAAACATTTTTTAGTTCCAAGTAATTGAAATCTTTCTTTGATACAGTTGATAAAGAATGATTACTAACATTATCAAAATTCATAATGTCATCTTTGATTATTTTTATTGCAAATTTTGTATTATTGAGAACATTAATTGAGGTAGAAATCTGTTGAAAACCTGGTATCAAACGACTAGCGCAAATAGCAACGATTGTAATAGTTGCTATGAGACTTTGATTTTCTATTTCATAAAAAGTTGAGAAAACTGCTAAAAATAAAATACCTGTTATAGCAATAATTTCTAGGAATAATCTTGGAAGAGCATTAACTGTATTAAAAAATACTCTATGAGCTTCAACCCCTTTTATTGCAACATCAAAATTTTTTATTACAGTATTTTGGAGATTATATAATTTAATTTCTTTTAAATTAGCATAAAGTTCATTGATAGTTTTTAATCGATCAACATCAAATTGATGTGCAACTAAGGATCTTTTTTTTAAGGTTTTTTTTAAAAATTGTATGAAAAAATAAGAAACAATCATTAGGGCTATAAATGCAATTGTGCTAATTAATGTATTGAAAATGAAAATAACAACCATAATTACTATCATCATTAATACTTCACGAAGAATTGTTACAAAATAAAAAAGCCTTTCGCAAACAGCATGAATTAATTGTTCAAGATTTCTTGTAATTACTTCAGGGTTTTTATTATAAAGAAATTTTAAAGAACAATGTAAATAATAATTTAATAGTTTTTTGGCATTTAAAGTAACAATATTATATATAAATTTTCTAGATAAAAAATTAATAAAGCCTAAAAAAAAATTTCTAATTATGAACATTAAAAAAAGAATAAATGAAGATATTAAAATTAATTTTTCTTGCTCATAACTTAATATAATGTTTGTGATAAAAACAATATTTATTTTTTCTAGAATTAGTTGGGGTTCGGTTATTATAGCTAAGAAAGCAATAACTGATCCAAAAGAAATTGTTTCTAAAAAAGTGGATAATAACAAACCAAAAAATAAGATAAATAACTGAATTATTAGTTTTTTATTTAGAAGTCTTTTATAAATATCCATAAAAAACTTAAACTAGGTCAGTAATGCAATTTGGCAAAGCTTTTTTTATAGTCCAAATTTCTTCAATTTTTTCAATTGATTTATGATCACTTAAACTAAGATTTTCTAAAGCAAAGTGAAGTTTTTTGTTTTTTGAAATAACAAAATTAAAATAATTATTTCTTTTTTTGTCGTCTTCTGGAAGCTGAAATAAACTATATAAAACTATACTGTCAAAAAAATCTAGTTCTTTCAAACAAGACTCAAATACTAAAAAACAGCTGTCCATAGTATACTCAACTGCATGTAGATTGAACTTAAAATTATTTTTATTACAGAAATCTCTAATTAATAAACTTTGGACAGATTGCGGAACTCTCTCTCCCATAAAAGACCTACTAAAAATATATCCTCTAATATTTTCCATCATTATTTATTCAAAATAAATAAATTCATATTCACCTCTATAACCGAATTTATTAAATAACCATATCCATTCATCAGGTGCAAAAAAACTTTCACATGTTTTAGCCCAACACTGTAAATTAAAAAGTTCTCTATCATTTCTATAACTTTCTACCCAGAGATATTGTTTCTTTGACACTCTTGAAATCTCCTTAATTGTTTTTTCAATTTCAAAAATTTTTAAATTATGAAGCACTCCAAAACATGTAAGAAGATCAAAAAATTTGTCATTATAAATAAATTTTTTTTTTATATCATGTACATAAAATTTACTTTTTAAATCCACTGGGCAATTTTTAACAGCATATTTTGAAATATCAAATCCATATAAATGTTCAGAATTTATTTTTAATTTTAAATCATTTAAAAAAAATCCTTTTCCAGCACCAGCATCAATCACTTTAGAATTGTTGTTAAGTTTATAATATTTCACAATCTGTTCTATAACATGATCCCATCTTCCAGGAATATACTTATATCCCCCATAACCATATTTTCTATCTCCATCAAAAAAATCTTTTCCATAAAGTTTTGCCTTTGTCATACAATTCGGCTTTTCAGGATTCATATACTTTTCATAATCTCTTTTTGAAGAATTATGAGTTTTTAAAAAAAAACTTACTTCTTTCATTTTATGAGGGAAACTTATAATTTAAACCTACTTTAGAAGTTGCTTTTAGTGTAATTGGTTCAAAAAATTCACCTAATTTTTTATCTTTATATGGAGTAAAAATACTTTTAAATCTACAATTGAAAGACCATCTTGTATTTTCTTCAGAATTAACAATATTGCCATGAGGTAAGTTTTGATTGAAAACCATCACTTCACCATAATTAATTTCAATCCAAATAAGCTTATCTTTTAAGCTTTCAAGTATATCATTACTGTTTTTATTTTTTAATTCAGAGTACCGCTCTTCAAAAAATTTATAATTATAAGCTGGTAAAATAAACATACACATCGACTTTCTACAATCAACCATTGGAAGCCAACAAACTGTTTCAAATGGAGAGTCTCCAGACCATGTATCTGCATGAATAGTAAGTAAAGAACTATTATCATTAGGTAATTGAATACTTAGATTTAATTTTTTTTGCATAGCTAATTCATTTCCAATTAATAAATCTGTAAATTTTTTAAATACTTTGTAGTAAGAAAATCTTAAATTATTATTTCTACTTATTTGATTGATACAGTATAGTCTGAAATCATTAAGATTCTCTGGTGAAATATGATCATGAATATTTTCTAAATCGATATTTTTAGTATTCTTAAAACCTTCATATGATAAAACAATATTCTCTAATTGACTTTTAATAAAATCTAAAGACTTAATATCTTCAGCTTTTTTCTTTACAAAGCCATTTTTTATAAAATCTGAAGATAACAGTATTTCTTCTTCGGAAACAAACATCAATAAACAAATACATTTTTTATTTATAAAGTAAATCTCATATTATTTAATTTTTAATATTTTGGAGTAAGTTATAAATGAGCATCAATCCATTCTTTACTTATTAATGATTTTTTATGTATTTCTTTGTGAAATTTATTGTTTTTATCAATTTTAAGCACTTCAATCCAAAACTTGCTATTTTTAATTTGATAATCTTCATCAATTTTATTGTTTTCAAGTTTGTAAGTATAAAATTCTTTAAATGAGTTTAGAATTTGAGAGGAAGAAAGTGGTTCTATTCTGATTTTATTACGTATGAAATCCTCTGATTTATAATAATTGGATTTTAAAATTTCACTTAAATCTAATAAGTTATTATTAGAGTCATATAAATATTTTGGATATGTAATAATGTCTTGAAACGAGTGAATATTCATAACAGGTAACCAATTAATTCCAAGACATGGTATACCATATATATGTGGTATAGAATCTGGTCCTGTACCCGTACTGATGCAGCCATTACAGTTAGCAAATAACCAAATATCTATTAAGTCTGTTTTATTATTTGAAAATGAAAAATCTATAAATTTATCTGAGTCAATTTTTATCTCTTTTGAAGCTAACTTGCCCATACGAATTATCCAATAATCTTTTGAAATTAACCATTTAATTGCCTCTCTGTAACTCTCAATATCAGAATTTCTATAGCTATGATACTCCCAATCATTAGAACTAAGGTGTTTTTTTAAATATTCATCATCCCTAACTAATAGACAAATAAATTTTTCTCCAGATTTAAAACCGAATTTTTTTAACCAAGAAAGAGCGAGTTCATTTTCTTCATCAGTAAAATTTATCTTTGCATCAAATTTGTCAAATAATAGATGAATATCTCTCGAGTCAGTTTGAGAACTACTTAAAACAAATAATTGATCATTAAAAATTTTACAACTCCAAAAATGGACGTAATATAAGAATTTATAGATAGGTAATTTTCTGCTAAGCATTTTTGCCCATTGAAAGTTTGATATTATTTGATCAAAACAATAAAAGTTTTTAGAATTTTTTTCTAATTTATGTCTAATTATTTGTTCAGCTCCATCAGGAACGAAATGTCCAATTCTATCACTCCTGATTTTAATTAATTTATAACCATGAATAAAAAAAGTATATCTCCATATTAGCATCAATGGTAAAGCCCAAAAAAAACTAATTGCTGTTTTAATTTTTAATTTATTAAATGAAATAAATCTCATATAAATTTTTTTAATTGTATTTGTGAAATCTTACAAACAAAGGCTGTAATATAAATCTTATAAGTAAGAAAAGGGGTAATAATTAAAATAAAGAAGGTAAATAATTTTCTCTTATTCAAAGATATTTATTCTTTTTCAATAAAAATAGATCTTGTAGGGAAAGCAAATGACAGACCTAATTCCTCAATTTTTTCTTTAATAAACAAACCCAGATCCTCCTTAATTTCCAAATATTTATCCCAATCCTTAGTTGATGTAAAACATAGAACAAGTATATCTATTGAGCTATCATTAAACTTCTCTAATCTTACAAATGATTTATAATTTTCATTTACCATAAAGCTTTTATTATTTGCAAGATATGATGATATAGACTCAGTAAAACTTTTAATTTGATCTAAAGTAGAGCCATATTCAAGACCTATAACCCAATTTATCCTGCGGTAATTTCTATTTGAATAATTTAATATAGGAGCCTCAGCAAAAATATAATTTGGTATAGTTATAGGTGTTGAGTCAAATTTTCTTATTAGTGTTGATCTAAAACCAATGTGTTCAACTGTTCCTTCAGTATGTCCTGGAACATTTATTACATCACCTAATTGAAATCGTTTTTCTAATAAAATCATTATTCCAGAAATTAAATTTTTAAATAAATCTTGTGCTCCAAGAGCTACAGCAACACCGAATAAACCTAGTCCTGCTATTACAGGTCCGATTTTTATTCCCCATACCTCGAGCACTGCAACTACCCCTAAAAATATAATTAAATATTTTAAAGATTTAATTATCCAAAGAACCAATCCCTTGGTTAATATTTTTTCTAATTTGTTAAATAAATTAGAGAAAGGAATTAAAGCTTGATGAATTATCCAAAAAACAAATATTGTAGCTAGTGTATTGTTAATTTTTTGAAAATATAAACCAAGCGTAGACTCAATATCAAAATATAGAGTTATAGCCAGAAATACTATTACTATAGGTAGAAGCCTTAAAGGTGGTAATAAAGCTTCAAATAATTTATCGTCAATTTTATTTCCTGTTTTTGATATAATAATCTTTACTTTATTTAATAAAATTCTTGCAACTAAACTTCTAACTAATAATGCAAAAATTATTGATATTATGATTATTGTTAAGTCAAATAAACTTATACCAAAAACACCATCTTTAAAAACGTTTAAGATTTGGATATGAAAATATTCAATTAAATTCATAAAGATTACTATAATAGTTAAAAAAAAAGCCGCATAAAGCGGCTTTTTAAATAAATTATAAATATATTATTACATCATTCCGGGCATTCCGCCGCCCATTCCGCCCATTCCGCCCATGTCAGGCATCGCAGGTGCAGATGACTTATCTTCAGGTTTGTCGGTTATCATTGCCTCAGTTGTGGTTAATAATGCTGCAACTGACACTGCATCAATCAATGCTGTTCGGACTACCTTGGTAGGATCAACAATACCTGCTTTTACTAAATCACAAAATTTTCCTGATTGAGCGTCAAAGCCGTGAGAATTATCTTTACTCTCAAGTACCTTTCCAGCAATAACAGCTCCATCGAAACCAGAGTTTTGAGCAATTTGCTTTAAAGGAGCGGATAGAGCTTTCCTAACTATATCTACACCGTATCTTTGATCATCATTATCTACTTTTAGGTTTTTAAGGACACTTGTAGCGTATAGAAGAGCAGTTCCACCTCCGGGTAAGATACCTTCTTCTACAGCTGCTCTAGTTGCATGCATAGCATCTTCAACTCGGTCTTTCTTTTCTTTAACCTCAACTTCAGATGCTCCTCCTACTTTAATTACAGCTACACCACCAGCAAGCTTTGCAAGTCTCTCTTGAAGCTTTTCTTTATCATAATCAGAAGTCGTCTCTTCAATCTGTTTTCTAATTTGATCACATCTTGCTTCAATATCTTTTTTCTTACCAGCACCACCAACAATTGTGGAGTTTTCTTTGTCCACAACAACTCTTTTAGCTTTGCCTAACATGTCCATAGTTACTGACTCAAGTTTGATACCTAAATCTTCACTGATGACTTGACCACCAGTCAAGATAGCTATGTCTTCTAACATAGCTTTTCTTCTGTCACCAAAACCTGGGGCTTTTACTGCAGCTATTTTGAGTCCACCTCTTAATTTATTAACAACTAAGGTTGCTAGAGCTTCACCTTCAACATCCTCAGAAATAATAAGTAACGGCTTTGTTGACTGAACAACAGACTCTAACAACGGTAGCATTGGTTGAAGACTTGCTAATTTCTTTTCATGTAGAAGAATTAAACAGTCTTCCATTTCTGCCTTCATTTTGTCGGCATTAGTAACGAAATAAGGACTTAAGTAACCTCTATCAAACATCATACCCTCGACAACATCTAATTCTGTATCTAGGCTTTTTGCTTCTTCGACAGTAATTACGCCTTCTTTACCAACTTTTTGCATTGCTTCAGAAATCATTCCTCCAACTTCCCCATCGCCGTTTGAAGCGATAGTTCCAACTTGTTGGACTTCTTTATCTGATTTTACAATTTTAGAATTTTTTTGTAGCTCAGAAATAATAGCATCTGTTGCGGCGTCCATACCTCTTTTTAAATCCATAGGATTTAATCCTGCAGCTACTGCTTTCATACCTTCAGTAGCTAGTGCTTGACATAACACTGTTGATGTTGTTGTACCATCACCAGCAGAGTCGTTTGTTTTGTTCGCAACTTCTTTAATCATTTGTGCGCCCATATTTTCAAATTTATCTGCTAATTCGATCTCTTTTGCAACTGTTACTCCATCTTTTGTAGTTCTAGGTGAACCAAAAGATTTATCTATCACAACATTTCTTCCCTTAGGACCTAATGTTACTTTGACTGCATCAGCTAGAATATTTATACCTTTAAGCATTTTTGCTCTAGCGTCTGTGCCAAATTGTATTAATTTTGCTGACATTTTATAAAATACCTTTCAATTATTTCTCAATAATTCCCATGATGTCAGACTCCTTCATGATAAGGAGTTCTTTACCATCAATTTTAACTTCTGTACCAGACCATTTACCGAACAAAATTCGATCGCCTTTTTTAACATCTAAAGCAACAACTTGTCCGTTTTCATTTCTAGCACCACCGCCCACAGATATTACTTTTCCTTCCATAGGCTTTTCTTGAGCAGTATCAGGAATAATGATACCACCTTTCGTACGATCTTCTTGTTCGACTCTTTCTACCAAGACTCTATCGTGTAAGGGTTTTAAATTCATTTCATACCTCTATATCTAAAATTTAGTTTTTGGCACTCACTTTTATAGAGTGCTAAATTATATTAGTAAATGGTAAATATATTTCTGTTTTCAAGTTGTTATAACCAAAAATCATTAAAAATATTGAAATTTCTCTTTAATTGAATGATTATCCTAATATGCAAAATTGCTCAAATTTAAGCATTTTAGAGACAATGTTCATGTATCCCAATTTTTCAGAGAGATCGGCAATTAATTTTGTTTGAAAATAATCTAATTAAACAACTGGTGCTGATAGGGGGCGGGCATGCAAATGTACAAATTTTAAAGAAATTATGCATGAACAGAATTAAAGGATTGCATACAATTTTAATTAGTGAACATTATGAAGCTACTTACTCAGGGATGACACCTGGATATATTCATAGAGATTTTAGCAAAGAAGAAATAAGCATTGATCTTCAAAGACTGTGCTTTAATGCAGGAGCAACTTTTATAAAAGATAAAGTAATAAAGTTAGAAACTAACTATAAAAAAATAGTATTGCAAAATTTTCCATCAATTAGCTATGATCTATTATCAATTAATACTGGTTCCATCTCAAATACACAAGGAATAAAAATAGAAAAATTATCTAAATGTTTTTTTGCAAAACCCATTAGCTCACTCGTTAATAACTTGAGTCAGATTGATCAAATTATAAGTAATAAAAGAATTAGAATTTCAATTATTGGTGGAGGTGTAGCGTCTTATGAATTGGCTTTCAGCTTATTGAGAAGATATGAAAATAATTTAGAAATAACTATTTTTGGAAAAAATATTTTAAAGGAAAAAAATTTAAATGAGAAAACAAAAAAAAACCTAAAAAAAATTTCATCCGATTTAGGTATTAAAGAATATTTAGGAGAAGTTGTTTCGATAACTGAAACTCATTTAGTCCTAAATAGTGGAGAAAAATTTGATAGTGATTTAAATTTACTTTCTTCTGGTGCTAATATTGAAACATGGCTCTCAAAGAGCAATCTAGATAAAGATAAAAATGGATTTATAGTTGTAGATAATAATCTTCTATCTACAAGTGATAAAAATATATTCGTTACAGGTGATGCCTGTACAGTGGAAGATAATTTTAGACCGAAATCAGGTGTAATGGCAGTCCGTCAGGGACAAGTTTTAAAAGAAAATGTTTTTTCGAAATTAACTGGTATGCCTCTTATAAAATTTAAAGCACAAAAGAACTGGTTATATTTAATAGGCACTTATAAAAATAAAGCATTATTGAACTATTTTTTCTTATCATTTCATGGTTTATGGTGCTGGAAACTTAAAGAGTGGATTGATAGAGGTTTCATTAACAAATTTAAATTTACTAATAATTTAAAGATGTCTTTTAGAAATTTTGAATTAGAAAAGCCAACAGACATTAAGATGTATTGCCAGGGTTGTGGATCTAAAGTATCAAAAAACACTTTAGTTAATTTTTTAAATGAGGAAAATTCACATAGTGATTTACCTGACTCATCAATAATAAATACTAATTCCTCATCATTATTACAAAGTATAGATCACATAAAGTTATTTACATCACTTAACCCTTTTGATTTTGGAATTATTAGCTATCTGCATTCTCAAAATGATATTTTATCAAGTGGGGGTTCTGTAAAAACTATAAGCGTTTCACAGGCCCTACCGTTTTCTGATGGCATTATAGAAAGTTTTTTCATGGAATATTTTATGAAAGGTATTAAATCAGAAGCCATAAAAGATGGTTCAATTATTGCATCAGGACACAGTTATCAATCAAAAGAACCTGGTATTACAATTACAATGAATGGCTCATTTGAAAAACAAATTACAAAAAGCCAAGCACAAGAGAATGAACTAATATATCTTTCAAAACCTTTAGGCACAGGATATCTCTTGGCTGCTTATTTTAATAATTCAGAACTATTATCAAGTTTTGATTTTCAAAAATTGATGACATGGATGAAAAGAGGAAATAAAGAAATATCTGAAATATCAAAAAATTTTAAAAGCAAAATTACAACAGATATAAGTGGTTTTGGACTAGCATCACATTTGTTAGATATCTGTAAATCTTCAGGATTATCTGCTGAAATAAAACTCAATCAAGAAATACTGATTAATAAAAATATTGAGATTTTAAATAACTTTAAAAGCACAGGTTTTGAAAATAATTATTCGTCCTCAGCAAATGAAATTTCAATATCTGATAATAATAAATTACAAAACATACTTTATGATCCTCAAACAAATGGACCCCTTTTGATTTCTATTGAGAAAGAAGATCAAATTAAATTTGAAAAAGAGTTTCAATCATTAATTGGGTTTAGTCCTATACTGCTAGGACAGTTTAAAAAGTTCAAAAAAAAATTTATTTATGTAATAAATTAATCGACGTTTACTTTTTAAATTTTTTTTTGAATAAAATAATCATAAGTACCAGAAAAGCAATAAAACCTAAAGGAATTAAGTATTCTGGCTGAACTATTAGAGAAAAATTTAACTCAGTTTTATTAATAAATATTTCCTCTAAACCTTGACCGATACTACTAAATATAAATGACCACGGTGCTAGCCCAAACAAAGTAGTAAAAAAAAACTTTTTATTGTTTGCACCAAGACCTGCTAAAATGAGGTTCTGTATGAAAAAAGGAGCTACAGGAACGATACGAATTAATATCATTAACTCTAAATCATTTTTACTAAAATAATTTTCAATATAAGAGTATTTATTTAAAAATTTATTTTTAATAATGCCCGAGAAAAAATTTTTTGCTATTATAAAAATTCCAAAAGCACCGAGTGTTCCACCAATTAAAGATATTGCTCCACCTGTCCATGTTCCAAATAAGAAACCATTTATCATTGATAATAAGGAAGCTAATGGAAAATTACATAAAATTAAAAAGCTATATAAAGTTAAAAATGTAAATATCGATAGTAAGTAGTTCTGATATATGAAGTTTTGTATAAAGTCCAAATTAGAGAAAAAAGTTTCAAGTTGAAAAAAGTCTTTATTAAAAAAATATGTAATCCATAAAATTACAAAAAATATTAATAAAAATAAAATGGATATTTTTTTTGATAATTTCACTAAATAAGTAGCATTTCTAGTGATGGTAAAATTGAATTTAATTGAAATCCTAAAGATTGAATAGAACCATTAAAGATTAAAATACCTGTTACAAGTAAAATAATACCAGTAATGAATTGAAAATAACGAATGTATTTATTTAAAAAACTAGTCATGATCAATATTTTGCTCATCATTAATCCAACAATTATAAAAGGAACTGCTAAACCAATTGAATAAAAAGACAACAATATAATTCCGTTAACACTATCCTTTATGGCAACAGCTAATACTGATCCTAAAATTGGTCCAATACATGGACTCCAACCAAAAGCAAAAGCAACTCCAATTATAAAGGGAAAAAAATGATTATTTTGAAAACCATGTAAGTGGAACTTACGCTCAAAATCTAAAAAAGGAATTTTAATTATTCCAATAAAATATAGTCCCAAAATTACTATTAATATTCCCGATATGAAATTTAACTGCCTTTTAAAATCGAAAAATATGTCACTCAAAAAATCAATAGAAGCACCCATGATTATAAAGACAAAAGAAAATCCAAGAGTAAATAATAGAATATGAGGTAATAACTTTAGGGTATTTACTGCTGATGAATTTTGTAAATCTGCAAAAGATTTGCCGACGATATATGATATAAATCCTGGAACTATGGGCAGAACACAAGGCGAAAGAAAACTTAGAATACCTGCTAAAAAAGCTATAGTTAGAGGAATATCTTGAACCATGAAAATTATATTAACATTATACTAAACAGACAATAACACAGATGTTTGATCGCCAAATTCAAAATTTTACCCAAAAGCCATTAATCATAATAGCTAAACTTTTTTTAAAATTTTTAAAACCTAATCAAATGACAATATTAGGTTTCATATTAGGTTTTTTTATGTGTATTTTAATTTTTTTTCAGTTCTATATTGCTGCACTAGCGCTGTTAATTTTAAACAGGTTTTGTGATGGCTTAGATGGAACAATGGCTAGACTTACAACCCCAACTCCTTTAGGTGGATATTTAGATATTGTCAGTGACTTCACAATTTATTCCGGTTTTGTTTTAGCTTTTGGATTTAGCAATAGTAGTTACACACACTTATCAATGGTTTTATTATTCTTATATATAGGCACGGGTACAACATTTCTTGCAAAAGCTGCAATTCAAACACAATTAGATAAAATTTCAGAAACAAATGATGCTGTTAAAGGGTTAACAAAAAGTTTTCATTACACTTCAGGATTAGTTGAAGGTACAGAAACAATAATTTTCATGGTTTTGTGTCTCTTACTACCGAATTTTTTTATTTTAATATCTATTATTTTTGGGATTTTATGTTTAATAACTTTTATATCTAGGGTTATTGTTTGTTACGATGAATTTAATTTATAAAAGTTAAATAAGCTTCCATAAAAATTTTTGAAACAATCATAGTAAATATAAAAAAAGATAATTTTAAAAAAATTCTAGTCATTCTTCCAAGTTCAAAACCTGCATAATAAGCTTCAAATATATCAAAATTGTTGAAAAACTTCTTATTTACAAAGTTTTTAAGAATAAAAAATAATTTTGCTAATGGTCTAACAACTACGTAATTGCCAATTATGGAAAATACGATAACAATTACTAAGCTTACATTCATTACAAAAGACCAAATTATAAGTGACCCAATCCAGTATCCTAAAAATAGTAACCTTTCTTTTTGTTGAGGGTGAATATAAGCTTGAAAAAAATTCATTTTATTTCAATCCATCTAAAGCCATTTCACTTGCTATATTAGATGCTAAATTCAAATCTTTTTGAGATTTTTCCAAGATAAGTTTTGTACGTGATTTTATTTTTCTTAAAAGGTCATCTACAACTTTATCATTAGGTTCAAGATTTTCCTTAATGCTTATTCTAGAACCTAAAATAATTACACCACCAGCATTGGCACAATAATCTGGACAATACAATATACCCTCATTATTTAACTCTTTTTCTATATCTTTATTAGCCAGTTGATTATTTGCTGCTCCAGAAATTATTGATATTTTATTTCTAGAAAAACTCAAAAACTCTCTGTTTAAATCACCGCCTGCTGCGCAAGGAGAGTAAATGTCAATTTTTTCAAAGGAGGTATCCTGAAGCTGATTACAAAATTTATATCCATCTCTTTCAATCAAATCTTTTTTATGTTCTAAGTCAAAAATTTCAATATTAGCTCCATCTTTTTTACACAATGAAGCAATTCTGGATCCAGTTTTTCCATATCCTTTAATAAATATATTTTTATTTTTTAATGACTCTTTTCCATATTTGAATTCAACACATCCTAACATTGAGTAATAAACACCTAATGCAGTCCCTAATCCAGAGTCAGAACCTATTGGGTTACAAACATGATTTGAATATTCTCTAAATCCTTTTAAGTCCTCATCAACTGTTCCCATATCTCCAGCTGTTATATAAGTACCATTAAGTTTGTTTAAAACCTCTCCAAACAGACTATATGCATCTTTTTTATTTATTTTAGAGTGAATAGTAGCCTTTCCCCCACCAAAAGGAAGTTCAGCTAAAGAATTCTTATATGTCATTGCTTCAGCTAATTTTAAAACATCCTCTTCTTGCTTATTTAAGTCCTTATAATTGAAATATCTACATCCACCCAAAGCAGGGCCTCTTTTAGTATTATGAATAGCTATTACTGAGCAGAAATTAAATTTATCTTCCTCTGCGTAGACTACTCTTTCAAACCCATCTTTTGGCTTATCTTTAATATTTAAAGTCATTGCTACTTATATATTCAATTATTTTAAGATCTCCCTCCAAAAAATCATATTCACGAATATCCTTAATTTCAATCCATTTTAGTTCTTTATGAAAATTATTTAAAACCTTACCACTAAAAGTATTAATTAAATAAAAATTTATGAATACTGTTTTATTCAAATTTTTATAATTAAAGGTATAACTCATCAGATCCTCATAATTAATTATATTTATTGATAGCTCTTCATTTATTTCTCTAATTAAAGCTTCTTCATTAGTCTCATCATTTTTGATTTTACCTCCAGGAAATTCCCATTTTAATGGATGATCCTTAAAGTTTGGTCTTTGACATATTAAAAGTTTATCATTTTGAAGTATTAAACCTGCTACAACTTTTATTTGTTTAATTTTCATATTTTGTTTTAGCAATATAAATACCTATTAGAATTAATGCACTTCCAAAAAATTGGATTAAGGTCAATTTTTCTTGGAAAAAAAAATACGCCAATAAGGTCGCAGCAATAGGTTGTATCAAAAGACTCAAAGATGATAAGGAAGCAGATAAAAATGCTAGAGAGTAAGCTATAAAAGACTGTCCAATGAATTGGCATACAAAACCTAATAAAAATAGAATTGCTATAGCGTAAAAAGATTTTGGCACTAAACTTTGTTCAAAAAATATCGCGACTAAAATTAAAATAATTGAACTTACACATCCTGAAAAAAACATAATCGTGCTAGAATTTAAATCTTTTCTTAATTGGCTAATAGTAAGAATATAAAAACCATACCAAAATGCTGTAAGAACACCTAAAAGATCTCCCAAAAATTGTGATTTATAAAATTGAAAACTTTCACCTAATAACATGGTCATTCCACTGATCGAAATAAATATGGCAATAAAAAAAAACTTAGAAAATTTTTCTTTTAGAAATATTAAAGAAAATAAAATTACCACAATAGGTGCTAAATTAGATAAAAACGTTGCCTTAGAAACTGTAGTGAGTTTGATAGACCAATGCCAACAAATTAAATCTAATGAAAAAAAGATACCTGAAATAAAAATGATTAAAAATTTATTTTTTAAAACTGGTAAATTAACTTTTTCAATAATTTTTAGTGACCCAAACAATAAAAAAAAAGGAAGACTTACAAATACTCTAAAAAAAGCTGTCATTATAGGATCAACCTCTGATAATCGAACAAATATAGGAGAAAAAGCAATACTTACTGCTCCAATAACTAAGATAATAAAAGGATTAATCTTAAGATTAGGCAAAAACTTCTTCGGACTTTTCTTTTTCAATAATTGGAAAGTGAATGATTGCAGAAAACAAAGAAATTACGATTGCCATTATCCATGCAATATCAAGTGATCCATAAATATCTATAACTAAACCACCCATAAAAGAGCCCAGAAATGCCCCTGCTTGGTGGGAAACCATCACAATTCCAAATAAAGTCGAGAGGTATCTTGTGCCAAATCTATTTGATACAATTCCTGATGTTGGTGGGACAGTAGATAACCACAAAAGACCAATACAACAACTAAAGGCTATAATTGTAAAATTGTTAGTAGGCAAAATTAATAATAAAAAAATTACTATACTTCTTACGAAATAAATAAAAGACAATACATACTTTTTTTTAATTATACCTGAAACTTTTCCTGAGATTAAAGTACCCATCATATTAAATAAACCTATTAAAGTAAGTCCTGTTGCAGCTATTGTTGTTTCTAAACCTTTAATTTTTGCAAAAACTGGAAGATAATTTGAAATTAAAGCTACGTGTAAACCACAAACAAAAAATCCTAAAATTAAATAATTATAACTTTTGTCTTTAAAAGCAATTTTTAAAACATCTGATATTTTTCTTTTTGTATATTCTTTCTTATTTTTTTTTTGGGGCTTTGGTAGTAAGAAGATTAAAGAAAGAGGAATGATGAAAAGAAAAAACATAGATGTAATTTGAAAAGAAAAGCTCCATTTAAAAGTTGTGACTAAAAATTGGTTAACAGGCGTAAATATAAACATCCCTGTTGCAGCAAGAGACATAAGTATTCCTGTAACTGTGCTTTGTGTTTTGTCATCATCGAAATATTTTGAGACTCCACCAATTATAACTGGTACAGAAATGACACCAGCTGATATGCCTCCAATTATGCCAATACCAAATAAAAAATGCAAAGGGTGTATAGCTGAAGAAGCAACGTAGAAACTAAGAGATACACCAAAGAACCCGAAACAAAGAGTTTTCACATAACCTTTTTGTTCAGCAAATGCTCCTGCAATAGGTGACATAGCCCCCCAAAGTAAATTAAAAAGACCATAAGTTAGACCTATTATCGATGCACTAAAAACTGTAGAGCTTAAAAGGTCTGGGACGTAAATCCCCAGGGACATTCTAAATCCGTTTCCTACTGACAGAATTAATCCGGCAACTAAAACTAATAGAATTGTTCTCATTTGCTTAAAATATATGAATCGCATCAAAAAAATATGTTTATTTTTGAGGTTAATTATCTATTATACGCCGACATGGGTTATCCTAAAAAACATAGAGGAAGACGAAAAGTCGGCTCCAGAAAAAGAAGAGCAAAAAGAAGAGCTAAAAAGAAATAGTATTTCCAATTATTATAATTTATCCCTGATATTTAATGGTTGTTTTGAACAGAAGAAGTTTTATATCAATACTTGTTGGAGGATGTTTTATTGGATATAAACCCATTCTTGCTATGGAAAAATTAATTCTTACAGATGAGGAATGGAAATTAAGATTATCAGATGAAGAGTATTATGTCTTAAGACAACATGGAACTGAAAGACCTGGTATTAGTGTGCTTAATAATGAAAAGAGAAAAGGTACATATCATTGTGCAGGATGCGAGTTGCCACTATTTTCATCAGATATGAAATATGATAGTGGAACTGGCTGGCCCTCATTTTTCGATTATCTTCCTAATTCTTTAGGTTTTAAAACAGATTTTAAATTGGTGTTTCCGAGAAAAGAATATCACTGCGCTAAGTGTGGTGGGCATCACGGGCATGTCTTCAAAGACGGTCCAGAACCTACGGGTTTAAGATACTGTAATAACGGTATTGCTTTAAACTTTATACCAGATTAATTTTTTTTAATTAGCGAGTATGTTAAAGAAATAGCTAGTGCTATCTTTAAAAGTTCACTGTAAATAAATGGGTATAAACCTGCATTTATAGATTTCTCTAATCCTATGAAGCTAGATAAGTGGGCAATACCACAAATAAAAATAATTAATGCTCCTATAAAAATAGATAAAATGATTTTTATTAAATTTTTATTAAAAAGATTTTTTGAAAAATACGCTATTACAAAAGAAGCTAAAATCATTCCATAAAGAAATCCAAATGTTGGGGACATGACATAACCAAAACCTCCACCTGCAGCAAAGATGGGAAGGCCAATAAGTCCCAGAGTTACATATGATACAGTTGCATAAAATCCAACCATACCCATTGAGGCAGCAATAAAATATACAACAAATGTTTGTAATGTCATCGGCACAGGATAGAAGGGTATACTGATTTTACTAGAAACTGATAAGAGAATAATTCCTAAAAGAGAAAATACTATCTTTGATAAATTACTTTGTGCGTACTGACTTAAAATTGTTATATTTTTATTTTCCATATTAATTATTTATAATTTTGGAGTGATTTGTGCAATAATTATAATTGGCCTCTAATCAATTCTTTTAGTTTCAATAAATCCTTATTAAATAATCTAATACCCTCAGCTAGTTTAAAAGATGCCATCTGATTTTCATTTAAATGCCAACGAAATGAGCTCTCATTCACATTAATTCTCTCAATATCCAATGAAGATGACTTTTCTTTTGATAATTTAAGTTTAATTTCATCTTCATTTTTGCTTAACTCTTCTAAAAGAGTTGGGCTGATTGTTAATTTATCACATCCAGCTAAATTAATTATTTCATCCTTATTTCTAAATGATGCTGCCATAACAATAGTGTTATAATTAAATTTTTTAAAATAATTAAAGATCTTCTCTACACTCTCAACACCTGGATCATTTGATGAGTCATAATCTTTTTGTGTATTTGATTTAAACCAATCAAGTATCCTTCCCACAAATGGTGAAATTAAAAATGCTCCTGCTTCAGCACAAGCTATTGCTTGTGTTAAAGAAAAAATGAGTGTGCAATTACAAGATATTCCCTCTGCCTCTAATTTTTTTACTGCTTGTATTCCTTCCCATGTGCCTGCAATTTTAATTAATATTCTATTCTTGGGTACGCCTGATTGCTCATAGCTATTGATTATTTGCTTTGCCTTTTCAACAGTAGCTTCAGTATTAAATGATAAATCAGAGTCGACCTCGGTAGAAACATACCCTGGCACAATTTTGGTTAATTCTATACCAAAAGAAATAGTTAGTTGATCAGCAATGTAATTAACTTGATCGTCAGTTTGAGAAAACTTTCTACTTTTTGAATTACTTATTACTTCATCAACTAGTTTTTTGTATTTGTTTGATTGAACAGCTTTAAATATTAGAGATGGATTGGTAGTACAGTCATCTGGGTTAAATTTTTGAATACTGTCAATATCTCCTGTGTCTGCAACAACTGATGAAAATTTTTTAAGACTATCTAATTGAGATACCATGAAAATAAATATTCTTTCTTAACGATTATTTAAGCTATATATTAATTGAAGTTCTTATGCAAAAAAAAATAATTATTTGTGGATTAGCAGATATCCAAGAGTGTGTTGATAAATTTAGCCCAGATAAAATGCTTACTATTATTAATAAAAATTTTGAGCCTGAAACCCCATCAGGTATGGATAAAAATAGACACTTGAAAATGTTAATTGATGATATTTCTGAGCCAAGAGAGGGATTTATATTACCTGAAAAACATCATACTCAAGAATTATTAGATTTCACAGATGATTGGGATAAAACTAAACCTATTTTAGTCCATTGTCATATGGGTATAAGTCGATCTACTGCAACAAGTTTAGGCATAGCGGCAAAATACTCCCCTGAAAATATTGAGCTTATAATTGAAAACTTAAAAGAAATCGCACCACACGCCAGCCCTAATAAGATTATGATGAGATATTATGATGAAATATTGGGTTTAGATAACAGACTATATGGGTCAGTTCCATACTTCGACCCTGAGCCAATAGAAGAAAGTAGAATAGTAGAGTTAAATTTTTAGGATAATTAAATGAATCAT
Source organism: Pelagibacteraceae bacterium AG-404-P08 (assembly GCA_003216195.1). Classification (GTDB taxonomy): domain Bacteria; phylum Pseudomonadota; class Alphaproteobacteria; order HIMB59; family HIMB59; genus HIMB59. Next base: position 77,119 of record QCJF01000005.1, on the reverse strand, counting down.
AGTTGTGAAGTATGTAAAAAAAAGATTGAGGAGCCTTTATATTGGGCTGATCCTAAGTTTTATGATATTCCAAAAAAAGTATTTTTTTGTGATGCCAAATGTTCACTAATTTATTACAAGAAAATTAAAAAATTATTTAAAAATCAATAAATTCAATACATTTAGCTGTGCAAATTTTGCACAGCTAAGTTCTATTATCTGCAATTTGACTTTAGAAAAAAAATTAGTATAAAGCAACAATCAAAAACTAGCTCCATCCTTATTCCTATCCTTACTTATTCCTCCGGGGCTAGTTTTTATAATCTCTCAAAATTACAAATTAAACTTAAACTTTATTATAATATTTATTTGATATAATTTTTTAATATGAGTGATCATTATATTTTCTGGGATCTCGAAACAACAGGTCGTAATGATAAATTTAATCAAATAACACAAGTTGGTGCTGTGTTAACTAATAATAAATTTGAAGTTAAAGACAAATTAGAAATACATAGTAAATTAAGAGAGGGAAAATGGTTCGAGCCAGGTGCTTTAATAACAACTGGGGTAGATCCAACTAGTTTAATACAAAATAATTACCCAAATTATTATGAAGCTAGTGCTCAATTGTATGAAACATTTCAACAATGGTCATCCTCATCAGCTATTTTTGTAGGTTTCAATAATATAAATTTTGATGAACCCTTTTTACGACAGGCACTTTATCAAAACTTATTACCTGAAATTTATATGACTGTGACTAACAATAATGTACGTATGGATGTTTTTGATATATTAAGGTTAGTTTCAGTTTATAGCCCTGAACATATTAAATTTAATACTGATGATCAAGGGTATCCGATACTTAAATTAGATGAAATTTCTAAACTAAATAATATATCAATAAATTATGATGCAGGTCCTCATGATGCTGTTTTTGATAGCTTAATTACATTGGAACTTAATAAGATATTAAATATAAGGTGTCGAAAGATTTGGAACTCTGCATATGAATTTCGACATAGAGACACTCCTAAGAGATTCATGCTAGATAATTTAGTTTTTACAAACACGACTTTTTGGGGAAGAAGACCCACAATCAAAGCTCAAACTTTAATTGGAGGCATTCCATCAAGAAATCATCACTATTTAGTTTATAATTTGCTTTTTGATCCGGTTAAAATCATAAAATTAGAAGATAAAGATTTAATTAAGAAAATGAATGATGGGGCTAAAAGAATTTGTGAAGTTTTTGATGGGTCAAAGTCAAAAACACTTTTGAATGAAAGTTATTCATTCAAAGATAATAAATATGCTGAAATAGGAGTAGATGAAATCAGAAAAAGAGCAAATTTTATTAAAAAAAATGAGGAATTTTGCTCTCGTCTGATTAAACTTCACCTCTCAAATCAAAAAGAATGGCCTGAACCATTTAATGTTGAAGATAGAATATTTGAGAGTTTCCCATCGCATCAAGATAAAAAATTAATGATTGATTTTCATATTGCACCGAACGATAAGAAATATGAAATTGCAAAACAATTCAAAGATGACCGATATAAAGAAATAGCTGTGCGAATTTTATATGAAATAGCCCCCCACACTCTGCCTGAAAATGACAAAAGAAATTATGAATTTGAAATTAAAGAGCGTTTTAATGATGATGATAAATCTAAATGGAATTCTAAAAATAAAATTCTCTCTAGTTTAGAGACCGACCTTGATAAAATGATTAAAGATGAAGATGAAAAAATCCAGTTTAAACAAAAAGTTATAACGTTCTTAAATAATGAGTCAGCAAAATGGAATTAAGATTAATCCTTAGTTAGATATTTTTTGATAAATTGTCCGTAATCAGATTTAATTAATTTTTCTGCAATATCATTTAGATTGCTTTTGTTTATAAATCCTTGTTCGTACGAGGCTATTTCATAAGAGCCAATTTTAACATTATTATTTTGCTCATATAATTTTACTTTATGCGCTGCCTCTAGTAGAGCATTTGCATTTCCAGTATCGTGCCAAACAATTGACTCATCTAGAATTTCTAAAGCAAGTTTTTTTTCTGATAAATATATTTTAATTAAATCAGTTATTTCTAATTCACCTCTGTTTGATGGTTTGAGAGTTTTTGCAAATTTTGAAGCCTCAGAGTCAAAAAAATATAAACCAGGAATGATCAAATTACTTTTTGGCTTTGAGGGTTTTTCCTCGATACCAACAATATTTTTATTGTTATCCAATTCAATAACACCAAATTTTTCTGGATCTGGAACTGGCAATCCAAATACACATCCACCGTTCTCTTGCATCTTCAGAAGAGCAGAGTTTGCATAATCAAGATAATTTTTTCCAAGAAAAACATTGTCGCTTAAAGCTAAAACTGATGGACTGCCATCTAAATAATTTTCAGCAATAAAGTAAGCATCTGCAATCCCCCTTTGAATTTTTTGGATTTCATACGAAAAATTTAGACCAACCTCTGAACCTGTTCCAAATGTTTTTTTGAATATTGAAAGGTCGTCCTCTTTGACAATAAATAATATATCGTTAATTCCTAATCTTACTAAAGTTTCAATTGGGTAATAAATCATGGGTTTATCATAAAGAGGTAATAAAGGTTTTGATGAAGGTATAGTTGCGGGCATTAATCTTGTACCCTTACCAGCAGCAAGAATAATACCTTTAGTTTTCATATCCAGCCAAATGACTTAACAAGAAATACTATTGGAATAATCATACATATAAATGTAATTAAAATTATATTTAATTTTGTGCTATCTCTAACAGAACTTATAAGGTCTCTATGAGAAATAAAATTTATTAATTTATTTTGATCATCTACTACTGGTAGGTGCCTTATGTTATTTTCCCCCATAATTTTTATTGCAATTTCTGAGGAGGTTTTTAAATCTACAGTTATAATTTCTGATGTCATAATATCTGATGCTGTGACCAAATCTGGATCTCTACCGTCTTTGACACATTTTCTGACTATGTCTCTTTCTGAAACAACACCAAGTAATGTTTTTTGTTCATTCAGTATAGGAACGGCACCTATATTTTTAATATCCATACTATCTGCTATTTCGCTTACAATAGACTCTGGACCAAAAGATATATATTCGTCATTAAGCCTAATTTTTTTAATATCCTTAATACTTGGCATTAACTCATTATATAGGTATAGGAGGATTTAAATAAATTAAGCGTATTGAAGCACTTTTAAGTCTTCAAAAACTATAATTTTTCGCATATTGTTGATTGAAATAATGTTTAGATTTTTTAACTCAAAAAAATGGTTTTTATGGGCGTGGGCTGGCTCAGCAGCTATATTGGGTAGTCTTTGGGTTCAAGTAGAAATTGATGTCAGGATCAATGAGTGGTTTGGTACTTTTTATGACATGATTCAAAAAGCTCTTGCTGAACCGAATTCAATTACAATTGAAGAATACTGGGCAGGCTTACTTTCTTTTATAACGCTTGCTGGAATATATGTTGCAATTGCCGTTTTGGTAAGTTTTTTTACTGCACATTTTCTATTTAGGTGGAGAACTGCAATGGTTGAGTGGTACCACAGTGTTTATAACTACGCGCGCACTATTGAAGGCGCTGCTCAGAGAGTGCAAGAAGACACCATTAAGTTTGGTAGAATTATGGAGGGATTAGGAACAAGTTTAATAGAGTCTGTTATGATAATTGTTCAATTTTTACCAATTTTATTAGGTTTAAGCGCTGGGATTCCAATATTCTTTTTTGGAGATTGGGAGTATGGTTTAGTTGTTGGTGCTTTAATTTGGTCAGTTGGTGGAACAGTTTTTTTAATTCTTCTTGGAATAATTCTACGCCTTGTAGGTGTAGAATATGATTTACAAAAACAAGAAGCGGCTTATCGTAAAGTTTTAGTCATTGCTGAGGATGATGAAACCGTTCGCCCTAAGACGATAGAAGAACTATTTGATGACGTAAGAAAAATTCATTTTTTATCATATATTAGATACTTATATTTCAATATTGGGAGAATAGCGTACCTACAAGCTAATGTTTTAAGTGCTTATGTATTTTTAGCACCTGCTATTGTAGCTGGAATTATCACTCTTGGTGTTATGCAACAAATTATTCGTGCTTTTGGAAGAGTTGAAGGATCTATGCAATATTTATTAAAGTCCTGGCCAACGATTATTGAGTTAGCGAGTGTGTATAAAAGACTCAGAGAATTTGAAAGAAGACTTAAAGCTACTGCAGATACTGCCAAGGTGTCTGAATAAATATCTTTGACATCACGTAAACAGAGCTCAAAGTAATTAAAATAATAATTATCCATACCCACCTATTTTTCTTGTCATAGTTTTCGCCATTCTTATTAGGATCAACCATAATAATTAAATATAATATAAAATAATCAAAATCAATTAGGCTTTTTTGAAATATCTTGTTCTATTAACAACGGTATAATTTTTAAAAAGCTTCTGAGCAAGTAAATTACTTTTTTCTACACCATTTATAATAAGGTCGAGTTTTTGATCTTTAGCTATTTCCTCTAGTTTATTCATTAAAGATCTTGCAACACCAATTTTTCTAAAGTCTGGCAAAACGTAAAGTACATCTAATAAAATATTCTTCTCAAAATAAGTCTCATTAATTTTTGCAACAACAATACCCATAAATTTGTCTGCATTTTTTGCCGCAAATGCGAAATAATCATCTTGAAATATATTCGACCAAAATAAGTTGAAATTAACCTCTTCAAATTGAAAAGAATTTGATGACGCACTTTCATTTATAATTTCTTTCCAGCTCTTAAGATGAATTTCTTTTGGTTTTTCTATTGTAAACATTCGCCTATCAATTTAACAATTAATTGTGTTCATTTACACGAATAATTAATTATAGACTTGATCTTGATAGGATAAGCCTTATTTCTATAATAAAATATTTATGTATGAAAATTTAAAAAAATATATCGAGTCTATTAAAGCAAGAGATCCTGCTGCAACTTCTTTATTGCTCGTAATTTTAACTTACCCAGGGGTTAAAGCGTTGTTTTTTCACAGAATAGCAAATTTCATTTGGGGGCTTAATTTAAAAATTTTAGGAAGAATGATTTCTCAATTATCAAGATTTTTAACTGGAATAGAAATTCATCCTGCTGCAAAAATAGGGAAGAATTTTTTTATAGATCATGGAATGGGTGTTGTAATTGGAGAGACTGCTGAAATTGGAAATAATGTCACTATTTATCACGGTGTGACATTGGGTGGAATATCACCTGCTATCAAAGCTTCAGAACAAGTTGGTTTAAAAAGACACCCTACTCTTGAAGATGATGTTATCGTAGGATCTGGTGCACAGATATTAGGTCCTGTTTTAATAAAGAGTTGTGCACGAATTGGTTCAAATGCAGTTGTTACAAAAGACGTGCCTAAAGGTGGAATAATGGTTGGCGTCCCAGCTAAAAATATTAATTTAGGTAACAAAAAAACAGACTCTTCATTTAAACCATACGCTGTGACTAAAAAATAAAATAATTTAATTCAAATTAATTCAATCCGACTCATAAGTTCATCAGATATGAAAATATCCTTTTTTACATTTTCATTAAATTTACTCAAACGTTTTGAACCAGGAAGCCTTGACCCCTCTTGAGTTGTGATAGAATTAACTAGTTCTTGTAAATATGAATCATAATCTGAGTTAAATTTTTTTGGATTTATAGCTATAAAAAATTGACCTGTGGAAGGAGGACCTCCATCCTCTCCTGCAAATGAAGAGGCCTTTGTCCCTAAATTTCCTCCAGCAACACAAGATGCTAATATTTCAACCATTAAACCTGCACCAAAACCTTTATATCCTCCGGTGGGAGCCATAGTCCCTTTAAGAGCATCTTTAGCGTTTGTTGTAACATTGCCATCTTTATCGAATGCCCATCCCTCAGGAATTGGTTCATCTAGTTTTGCTCTTACAGAAATTTCACTTTTTGCAACCACACTGGCAGATTGATCAATAATAATTAAAACCTCTTTATTTTGAGGAGCGGCTATTGAATAAGGATTAGTTCCTATCACTGGCTTAATGCTTCCAATAGGAGCAATTGAAGCTGGCGCATTAGTGAAACCTATTCCTATTAAATTTTTCTCTGCAATTCTTTTGGTATGAAAGCCAAGAACTCCGCAATTATATGAATTGTTAACAGACATACATGATATACCTTCATTTTTACTCATTTCACATAAAAGCTTAAGTCCCATATTAATAGCAGTGTGAGCAAAACCATTATCTGCATTTACCTTGATTGACGAGCTAGAAATTTGCTCCAGTTTTGGTGAGGCATGGCCGTTAATCTTACCTATTCTTAAATGGTTGCAATATATGGGTAAATAGTGAAAACCATGACTTTTTATTCCACTGAACTCTGCGTCAAGTATTCCATCAATAATACCTAGGCTATTTTCCTTAATACATCCTGATTTTATTAGCTTTTTAGAGGCGAGGCTTTGGGCTTGAGATTTATTTAAATAAGGCATTTGAAAAATTAGATAGGTTTATTATTTGTAATCAAGTTTATTAAACAAAGTACGACAAATAAACATTATAAATAATTTGCATGATATGGCACTAAATGTTTAACTATCTTATAGATATATCTAAAAAGGAGGAAATATGTCAATATTTCGTATATTTACTGCTATTTTCCTTGCATTAGGGATAACTTCTATCTCTAGTAGTGCTAAGGCAAGTTGTGGTGATGTAACAATTGCAGAGATGAACTGGGCTTCTGCTCAGGTTATTGCTCACATCGATGCTACAATACTCGAGTATGGTTATGGATGTGATGTTGAATTAATTCCTGGTGATACAATGCCTACATCTACATCTCTTATTGAGAAAGGTGAGCCATCAATCGCTCCTGAGCTGTGGTCTCAAAACCTAAAACAAGTTTTAGATCCAGCGGAAGCAGAGGGTTTAATTAAAAACGTTGGTAAAGTATTTCAAAATGGTGGAGAAGAGGGACTTTGGGTACCTACTTATCTTGCTGAAGCAGAGGGTTTAGTAACCATTGAAGACGCTCTTGCAAGACCAGATCTTTTTCCACATCCTGAAGACTCAAGTAAAGCTGGCTTCTACGGATGCCCTGCTGGATGGAACTGTCAGATTACCACTACACAAATGTTTAAAGCTTATGGTATGGCTGACGCTGGTTTTGAATTTATTGATCCAGGTTCAGGTGGTGCTCTCGCTGGTGCTATGGGTGAAGCATATAACAAAGGTGAAGGTTGGATGGGTTACTATTGGGGCCCAACAGCGATCCTTGGTAAGTATGATATGACTAAGTTAGATGAAGGTGTAGACCATAACGCTGAAACTTGGATTTCAGAAATCAATGACTTAGAAGTAGCAGCTCCAGGTAAAAATAGATATCCAGCATCTACTGTTGAAACCTATGTTGGTTCAGACATGCTCGATAATTATGTTGTAATGAACTATCTTGAAAAGAGAAGTTTTCCAAATACATTATTATCACAAATGTTAGCATGGAAAGATGGTGAACAAGCTGAAGCTTCAGAAGCAGCTGAACACTTCTTATTAGAAAATGAAGATGTTTGGAAAAACTGGACTTCTGCTGATGCCAGAATAGCTATTAAAAAAGAACTAGGAATGATGTAAATCATTTAAATTTAGCCCCCCTTAATTATTTAAGGGGGGTTTTTATATAACAAATACCTTTTAATTAAATAATGTCTAATTTTTTCACTGAGTTTCCTGAAATGCCTAAAGCCACTTATCGTGCTATGAAAAAGGCAATTGATGCTGGATATAAAGATTTTGCGAGAGAATGGGGAGATACTATTGATGCTATTTTCAACCCATTATTAAAACTATTAGTTTTTTTTGAAGATTTATTAATTGCCACACCATGGCCCATTTTCATGATTGTCTTAATGGCTCTCACCTATTGGGGAAGTAGAAGTATAAAATTATGTGTTTCTACTTTTCTAGCTTTTGTATTTATTGGTTACTTCCAAATGTGGGAGGAAACTATGAGTACAATAGCTATTATTCTCACATCTGTGATTATGGCTGTAGTAATTGGTCTTCCAACAGGTATCGCAATGTCTCGTTCTGATCGCACTGAAAAAATAGTCACTCCAATATTAGACGTTATGCAAACAATGCCCCCATTTGTTTACCTTATTCCTATTGTTATGTTAATGGGCATTGGAAAAATACCTGGCCTTATATCTGTTGTTATCTATGCTATACCTCCTCTCATAAGACTAACTAACCTTGGAATAAGAGAAGTTGATCAAGAAGCACTTGAAGCAGCTGATGCTTTTGGAGCAACCAAAAGGCAAAAATTATTTGAAGTTCAGCTTCCCTTAGCCTTACCAACTATTTTTGCAGGAATTAATCAAACGATTATGATGGCACTTGCCATGGTTATAATTGCTTCGATGATTGGCGTCAAAGGACTAGGTCAACCTGTGCTACAATCAATTTATAATCAATACTTTACTAAAGGAGTATTATATGGGTTGGCAATAGTAATCGTTGCGATTGTTTTCGATCGAGTCTCTCAATCATATGGAAAGCGTATTCAAAAGCATCGATCTGGAAAACTTATCTAATGCCTGAAGCAAAGATTAAAATTAAAAACCTATATAAAATTTTTGGTAAAAACCCAACATCGGCTATGGAACATGTCAAAAATGGAGTTGGTAAGGATGAGCTTTTAGAAAAACATAATCATGTTTTAGGTCTTAAAGATATCAACTTGGACATAGAGGAAAAATCAATTCAAGTAGTAATGGGTTTATCTGGCTCTGGTAAGTCTACTTTAATTCGACACATAAATCGTTTAATTGAGCCCACTGATGGAAGCGTGACTATTGATGGAGCAGAAGTTTTAAAAATGAATGAAGAAGAACTAAGAAATTTTAGAAGAAGTAAAACTGCTATGGTTTTTCAAAGATTTGCCCTACTGCCTCACAAAACCGTATTGCAAAATACTATTTTTGGATTACACATCCAAAATATCAATGAAGAGGAAGCCAAGAAAAAGGCTCTTAGATGGATTGAAAGAGTAGGTTTGTCTGGATATGAAGATAAATATCCTCAACATCTATCAGGAGGAATGCAACAGCGTGTTGGATTAGCTAGAGCTTTAACTAACGATGGAGACATACTTTTAATGGATGAAGCTTTTAGTGCTCTTGATCCTTTAATTCGAAAAGATATGCAAGATATTCTATTGGAACTTCAAGATGAATTACATAAAACTGTTGTATTTATTACTCATGACCTTGATGAAGCTCTTAAGATTGGTGATCGTATTGCTATCCTAAAAGATGGCATAATGGATCAAGAAGGTATTCCTGCTGAGATATTACTCAATCCACAAACTAAGTATGTTAAAGACTTTGTTGAAGATGTTAATAGGGCTAGAGTAATTAAAGCCAAACATATAATGGACAAGCTTAATGGACAAGATATTAGTAAAGCAATGCCCGTTAACCAAGATGAATTTATTGATAGATTTATCGATAAAGTTATTTCTGAAAAACCAGAAGATCTTGTAATTCAAGATAGAGATAAAAATAATGTTGGTTTCTTATCTACGAAAAAACTTTCTGAGATCTTAAAAAGATAATTTATGAAAAAGTCGAACTTTATTGCTGGCCATTGGGTCGAGGGTATTGGTTCAATCAAAAATATTAATCCCTCAGATACAGCTGATGTAATATCTGAGTATACCTCAGCCACTAGTGAGCAATTTGAACAAGCAGTTGGGTCAGCAATTATTGCACAAAAGGAATGGGAAGAAGTAGGTATTGAAAAAAAATCACAAATATTAATTCGAATTGGAGACGAATTAATACAAAAATCTGAGGAATTGGGAGAATTATTGTCTAAAGAAGAGGGAAAACCATTGGCTGAAGGGATTGGCGAGGTTGCAAGAGCAGGTCAACAATTTCAATATTATGGCTCAGAATGCTTAAGGTTGTATGGAGAAAAGATACCATCGACTAGACCTGGTTTTCAGGTTGAAATATCTAGAGAACCTCTTGGAGTGATTGGAATTATATCACCTTGGAATTTTCCAATAGCTATACCTGCATGGAAAGCAGCCCCTGCAATGATGTGTGGTAATGCTGTAATTTTAAAACCAGCTTCTCTAACAATTGGTAGCGCGGTAGCTTTGACTGAGATAATTTCCAAACAAGATATTCCCAAAGGTCTTTTTAATTTAGTCTTAGGATCTGGAAGTGATATTGGTTACAAAATTGCAGTTCACCCTGAAATAGCAGCCATAAGTTTTACTGGTTCAGTTCAGACTGGAAGACAACTTTATAAAGACGCATCATCAACTATGAAAAAAATGCAAATGGAAATGGGCTCTAAAAATCCTTTGATTGTAATGGATGATGCAGATTTAAAAACTGCTATCACTTGTGCTGTAAATGGAGCTTATGGTGGAACAGGGCAAAAATGCACAGCTTCTTCAAGACTAATAGTACATGAAAATATTTATAGAAAATTTATAGATGCCTTGCTGGAAAATATAAAAAATTTAAAGGTTGGACACGCTTTAGATGAAGGAACGCAAATGGGACCTGTTTCAAGTCAATCTCAATTTGAATCAAACTTAAAGTATGTCGATATAGGTAAAGGTGAGGCTAAATTAGCTTTTGGGGGTAGCCCTATGAACATGAGAACACCAGGATATTATATGGAACCGACCTTATTTATTGACGGAGATAACAAGTCTCGTATAAATCAGGAAGAAATGTTTGGACCCATTGCATGTGTTATTCCATCAAAAGACTTAGATCACGCTCTAGAAATAGCAAATGAAACAGAATTTGGGTTATCCAGTGGGATCATTACTCAATCTTTAGCAAAAGCTGAGTTTTTCAAACAAAATATTAAATCTGGTGTAGCGACAATAAATTTACCAACTGCTGGTTTAGATTATCATGTACCTTTTGGAGGAAGAAAAGCGTCAAGTTTTGGTCCTCGCGAACAAGGAACATACGCTAGAGAATTTTACTCGCAGGTAAAGACTTCCTACATTAATTCTGGACCAGTATAATTTTCAAATGAATTTTCGAGTTGACAATCTTCAGTATTGTAACTGGTCAAGGAAAATATTTGAAATCAATCATCAAGCAAAATTGGATGCTGTTCACGCAACTATTTGTTATCACGAGAATTTTGATGAAGTTCTCACTAACATAAAAAAGTGGAATACATATTTTAAAAAAAATAAAGATTTAATCTTTCAAGGGAAAAGTTCGAGAGATATAGTTAAAGCTAAACTCGAAAATAAAACTGCTATTTTTTATGGATTACAGAACTGCTCTCCTATCGAAGATAATATAGATTACGTTGAGTCTTTAAAAGAATTAGGAGTTCTATTTATGCAACTGACTTATAATAACCAATCATTACTTGCCACAGGTTGTTACGAGAAACATGATAGTGGCATTACTAGAATGGGGAAAGAGGTTATCAAAGAAATGAACCGAGTAAATATGATAATTGACATGTCACACTCAGCAGAATTTTCGACATTAGAGGCTATTGATATTTCGGAGCATCCAATTGTTGTAAGTCATGCCAATCCTATGTTCTGGCACAAGGGGCTTAGAAATAAATCAGATAACATACTGAAAGCATTGAACGATAGTAAAGGAATGATTGGTTTCTCCCTATATCCACATCATCTTAAAGATGCATCACAATGTACTCTTAAATCATTTTGTGAGATGATTGCAGAAAGTACAAAAAGAATATCTATTAAACAAATAGGTATTGGCTCAGATCTTTGTATTCATCACCCTGACAGTATAGTCGAATGGATGAGAAATGGCACCTGGACGAAAACAAAAGATTTTGGTGAGGGGACATCAGATAATGCTGGTTTTCCTCCTCAGCCATCCTGGTTTGAGGATGCTAGAGGATTTGAAAATCTTCATAGAGGTTTAAGAGATGTTGGCTTTAGTGAAGAAGAGACACACGACATCTTAGGAAATAATTGGTACAATTTTTATAGAAAGTTTGATTAATGCAAATTGATTTAAGAAAACCAGAGTTGGTTATGAAATTAGATCGGCTAGGATCCTTTCATCAATCTAAACTTTCTTTTCTTAGAAGTTTTATAAGAGAGTTCAAGAATTGGGAATTTACAACTGAAAAATTTGCTCTAGACAAACAAGGTTTTGGTCATATCGTTTATGTAGTAAATAACGGGCAAAAACAATACTCTCTCATTTGTTTTTCTAATCATATTGAGGATAGCGAGAGATCTGATCGAGTGATAGCCACAAAGTGGGATGCTTCATTTGTTTTATTTGATGGAGTTCCAACTGAAGAGGATATTGAAAGACTCAATGATAACGTACCTCTTCAAGAACAAGGAAGAGTAAGTGAAAAAGAGCTTTGTCTATCTCGAGCTAATAAATCAGTTCGTGTCTTTGAACATGTAGTAGATAAACTATCTAAAGGAGAGCAACCTAATACTAAACTCCTATATGACGTAGGTTATCTTTATAGAACTACCGCTGTTTATGGTTCAGGAAAATTTGGATTAGCTGACCGAATTAAAATTCAAAATCGAGAGGAACTTAAGGGGCCATTTAGGTTAGAAATGATGCTTGTGTATCTTGCAAGACAATTCACTTTTGATGTAGTAAATCATGTTGCTTACTCTCGTTCGCCAAATAAAGCGGTGAAGTTGAAAGAGGATATTGCTAGAAATTTAGGTATTGGAAATTCTACAGGATTGGGAATGGCTCCATTTATAGTTAATCATCCAGCTTTATTAAATCAATGGATCATTGCAAAAGAAAAAGCATTAAAAGCAATTCGCTCAATTTCTTCAGTAAGCCAAAAAGATAAAAATATTTTCCAATCTTATCTATCTATAATTCGGGAGAATATTAAATTTTGGAAAACAGAAAGTGATTTCCAAAAGAAAAAGAATAAACAGCTTTTAAAAGATTTAAGTATTTTTCAAAAATTTTACTCAACATTTCCTCTAAATAAATTTTTTTGGAATTCTATATATGAATGGACAGAAGCTAATACTCAATCTGAATGCTGTGAATTTATCATTTCGTTAATGATGGAGGTCTATCCTGATATAGTGGAACCTTTAAGTTTTGAAATGTCAATAAACGAAGATGAGTACTTTGATATTGACACATCAAGAACTATTAAAGAGGTGTGTGAGTTAATAGAGGATCAATATACTTGGCTTCTAGATATTAATTTTGATGATAAAGAAAATATTTTAAATTTTTGGTATTACTCAAAAAACAAACAAGAACCTCGGATGTCAGATAGATTCACTGAAGAGGGTTCAGATTTAGAACTACCCTTGGCTATTGCGAGAGATGTAAGTGCACTTTATGATGATCTAAAATCATGTAACTTAGAGAAAGACCTAGGGTATTATTTGCTAAAAAACCAAGAATACCGTCACATATTAAGAAGAGTATTAATATGCGAGAAACTTCCCTATTCTGAAATACAAGATAACACTATTTCAAAAACTTTAATACCTGTAGATATGCTTCGATTAAAACTATCATTTTTTGGTGCAACTCGCTTTGACCCTCGTTCTGATCGATGGGTAAGAATTACGATGTATCAAGGTGCTCCATTAATGAGAGAAATAAGTAAATCTGATGATACTTGGTCTTATAAAAAGATAGCTTAATGCATTCTTTATATGAAATCGAAACAACAATTAAAAGATCATCACGTGCTGAAGGATTAAGCTGGGGTGTTTCTGAAGAAACTGGAAAAGCAGTCAGAATGCTAGAACAATCAGAATTTCAAGGATTAGAGAGTTTTAGGAGACTCATTGGCTTAGGACTTAATAACCTTAATAAACTTTTGGATGTGGATCAATCTAATACAAGAAATCTTTGTCCCATACATTTTGGAATTTTCTTTCTTGATCAATCTCATAATAAAGAATTACACCGTACTTATAATTTTAAAAATATAAATGAGCCTCTATTAATTGTTCCTTTCTTATCCAAGTCAGCAAAAAAAAATCTACTATATTTTCATTTAAAATCGCCAGATTTAAATTTTACTATAACTCCTGGAGGAATTTATTTTATAAATCAAAATTTTTTTCCTAAGAATTTAACAGACTTTTCTCTAACAATATCAACAAATAGAAAAAGTAAATATACCCAAAGTTCTTGGGACTATCTTTATAAACTATCACTAGATACTTTTGTTGAAGAAACAGAAGAAAAAAAAATTTCAGGAGCTGGTGCTGGTTTGACAGATAATGACTAGTAGTAAAATTATTGGAATTACAGTTATAAGTCTAATTTACCTTTTTACAGTTTTTTTAAGTCAACCCTTGAGTTACATTTTAAATTTATCATCTTTACCGATAAGCTTACTTTGTCTAATTTCAGGAATATTATTTTTTAATTTATTTCAATTTTCTGAGAGGGTTCAAAAGGGACGGGACTTTATTAAGAAAAATATTCTCCAATTGGCTATAGTATTACTCGGTATAAAAATAAGTTTTGTTCAACTTGCCAACGTTAGTATTCAATCAATAAGTATAATAATTATTGTATTTTTATTGATATTATTGACATATTTAGTTCTTTCAAAGTTATGGCCAATTCAGAAAGATCTATCAAAATTACTCGCTATTGGTACGTCAATTTGTGGTGTAACTGCAATAATGGCCACCTCAAGTGTTTTAAAATCTAAAGATAATGATGTTGGTACAGCAATATTGATAGTTATCCTTTGGGGTAGCCTAGCGGTGCTTATTTATCCTTTTTTTATAGAGTGGTATTTCATATCAGATTTAGCAAAGGGTATCTTTTTAGGAGTTGGGATCCATGATACTAGTCAAGTATTAGCTGCATCAATGGTATATAGTGACTTATACCATAATGATAAGGTTCTTGAAATTGCTACTATAACTAAACTTCTTAGAAATTTATTTCTTGTATTATTGATTCCATCATTATTGATTTTAAAAAATAGAAAAGAAAATGAGACTCTTAAGAATTTTCAGATATTAAAAAGTATTAAAAATTCAATACCTTTATTCGTAATAGGTTTTATTTTTTTAATAATTATTCGAACAATAATAGATGTCTTTTATTTAAACTCCTATACATGGGAAAACATCATAGTTATCATAGAAAATGTAATTACTATCCTATTTGGTTTAGCATTAACCGCACTTGGTGCATCTATCAATTTAAAAAAAATTTTCAATCAAGGCTTAATTCCTATAATTATTGGAATGATGTATAGTCTTGTTACTTTTTTTTCTGTCTGTATATTAGTTTACTTACTAGGTCTTAATATTTAATTAATTCTTTAAAAGTTTTAACTTACTTCTTACTACTTCATCATGAGGAAGTACTTTCTCTAGATCTTTATATGTATAATAGGCTTCACTTTTTTTATTTTGTTTTTCATAGATAAAAGCTAATACTCTTAATGCATCAAAATGTCTTGGCTCCAAAGACAAAACACTTAAAAGATCTAAACGTGCTTCGTTGATTTCTCCTTGGTAATAATGAATTATTGCTCTTTGATAGTAGGCGTCCATAAAGTCATTTTGCTCATTTATTATTATAGAAAGAATATCCTCAGCATCTTGGTACTGTTTGAATTTTATTAATTGCCCGATATTATTCATTTTTTGTTGTATTTCCTCACTCCTTGATAGTTTCCAAATTCGCATTATGGCTCCCTTTACTTCTTTTTGAGAATCATCATCTAATGGCTCTTGAAGTAACTCTAAGAGATAGTCCACTCGATCAGAATTACTTGAATAAGAGTTAAATATTGGAATATGACATATAAAAAATATTATAAAAATAAAAAAATATCGTTTGCTTTGTATCAAGAATACATATTAACTAAGCCGGAAATTTTATGAACCATTTAATTGCAAAAAGTGCACGACTTCGCGCCACACCATATACTAAAAGGATAGAAGAGTATGGGGTACAATCATATACAGTTTATAATCATATGCTTTTACCTGCTTCATTTAAAGGCATAGAAGAAGACAGTCGACATCTTAAAAATAATGTTCAACTTTGGGATGTATCAGGAGAGAGACAAGTTCAAATTCAGGGCCCTGACGCAGCAAAACTTACACAATTAATTACTTGTAGAGATTTATCTGAAGCTAAAGATTATCTTTGTTATTATGCACCAATTGTTGATAACAAAGGTAAGATTATCAATGATCCACTGATAATGAAAGTTGGGGAAAGCACATGGTGGCTTTCCATAGCAGATACTGATGTACTTCTCTATGCTAAAGGAATTGCAATAGGTATGAATCTTGATGTAGAAATTACTGAACCCAACGTTAACATTCTTGCAGTTCAAGGGCCAAAATCATTTGAACTTATGTCAAGGGTATTTAAAGACATAGATAAGTTAAAATTTTTCAACTTTAAAAGATTTGATTTTCAAAATCATAAATTTTTAATTGCCAGATCAGGTTGGTCCAAACAAGGTGGATTTGAAATTTATGTAGATAATGATGAAATCGGCCTTAATCTTTATGATACCCTTATGTCTAAGGGAAAAGATTTAGATGTAAGACCAGGTTGTCCAAATTTAATAGAAAGAATAGAGGGTGGTTTACTATCTTTTGGAAATGATATGAATATGAATGACACTCCACTGGAGTGTGGTTTGGGTTCTTTTGTTTCTTTCAATCCTAAAATAGATTATTTAGGAAAAGCTGAATTAGAAAAACAGCACAAAGAGGGAGTCAAGAGATCTTTAGTTGGTTTAAAATTTAAACTGGATAAAATTGAAATTACAAAAGCACTATCTTTAAAAATAGGTAATGACAGAATAGGTGAGTTAAGAGCTGCATGCTTTAGTCCAGATTTTGGCTGTTGTCTTGGAATAGCCATGGTGCAAACCCAATATCAAACTTTAGAAAAAAAACAGATACTTCTTCTTGATGGTCAAGAGATTGAGTCTGAAATGACAAAGCTCCCCTTCAATAAATAATAATTGCTTTTTTAAACTAAAAGTTTAAAAAATCTCCGGTGTTGAACGTCATATATAGCTCTTGGGCTCTATTTACAGGTTTTGGATTTATTATGCTTGCACATTCTTTGCAAGGAACCTTGTTAAATATTAATGCCGTATTATTTAATTTTTCCGATTTTGAAATTGGATATGTCTTTACAGGTTATTTTATAGGTTATTTAGCAAGCTCATATATTTGTCCCAAAATTATCAAAAATGTAGGGCATATAAGAGTATTTGCAGCATTCGCATCAATCGCTTCCATTACGATTTTATTTCATTGGATTTATGCTCACCCATATTTTTGGTTTTTTTTAAGACTACTCACGGGGTTTTCATTGGCAGCAATATATATCGTTTGTGAAAGTTGGCTAAATGATCGTGCTGATAATAAAACAAGGGGGAAGCTCATTGGATTTTACATGGTGATATTATACTTATCAACTAGTGGGGGTGGTTTGCTAATAAATCTAAAAGAGACTACTGAGGCACACTTATATATTCTAACATCTTTATTAATTTCTTTTGCTTTAGTTCCAATTTTGCTTACTAAAAAATCAGCACCAGAATTTTCTACACCTAAGTTCATATCTTTAAAAAATCTATATAAAAATTCTCCCATGTCTTTTATCGGTTCTTTTGGTATTGGAATGATATATGGAGCATCATTTGGATTAATTGCAGTTTTTGGAGCTAAGTCAGGCTTTAGCATTTTTCAAATTTCTATACTTGTTTTTGTAAATACTTTCATTGGAGCTTTATTTCAGTATCCGATTGGTAAATTATCGGATACATTTGATAGAAGAATAATTTTACTGATATTAAATATCATTGCTTTGGTTTCATCTATTTGTGTAATTATTTTAGGATCTTTTTCATTTAATATTCTTTTATTATTTGTAGGAATACATTCAGCTGTATCTCTTCCTTACTATGCAGTTGTTATTTCTCACCTAAATGATTTTTTAGAAAAAGATGAGGTTGTTTCTGCTAGCTCAACTCTGACATTAGTTAATGCATTAGGTTTAGTTTTAGGGCCAATTATCGTCTCTGGATTTATGTCTTATTTTGATGCCTATGGATTGTTTTATTATTGTGCAATAGTTTATGTTTTTCTGGCACTATTTACCTATCAAAGAATTAGTATTGGAAGAACAAGTGAAATTTATGATGAGAATACACCATCAGTGATTGTGCCTCGCACCACTTCCGCAATAGGAATGCAAACTGCTACTGAACAAATGATTAGTAAAATTGATGAAAAAGAGTAATTTTTTAATTAATGGATTTCGAAGCCAAGATAGCTGAATTAGGTCTTTTAATACCAAAACCTGCCAAACCTGCAGGGAGTTATAAACCCTGTGTTATTGTTGATAATATTGCATATATATCTGGTCAAGGCCCCTTACATGAGGATGGGTCTTTTGCAAAAGGAAAAGTTGGAGCTGATGTTGATTTAGAGACAGCTCAAAACCACGCAAGGCTATGTGGATTAGCTATCTTATCTGCTTTAAAAAATGAAATAGGATCAATTAATAAAGTAGATCAATTAATAAAACTGACAGGTTTTGTAAATTGTATTGAGAGCTTCACACAACAGCCTTTAGTAATCAATGGTTGCTCAAATATGATGAAAGATATTTTTGGTGAGACTGGTGTTCATGCTCGAGCTGCAGTAGGAGTTAATTCTTTGCCTCTAGGTTTTACAGTAGAAATTGAGGCAATGTTTAAAATCAAGACTTAATTTCTTAATTGACAATTAATTAAATTTAGCAAAATATTAATTTATTAATGCTTGGAGTTTGAATTTTGGATTTTCATTTTGAAAATAATACTATTAAGATAATCCATCAAAATAAAACATTTCATTTGCATCCCATTTGGTTAAGAGAAAGACTGCCGGGTGAAAAGTATTTTGATTTAGATACTAATCAAAGATTATACGAGCCATCCTCTATTGACTTAAAGTTGAAAATTGAAAATTGTAAATTAACGGATAACAAACTTGATGTTGAATTTAATGATGGGGCACAAGGTCAATATAGTTTAAATGATCTTTTGATTGAAATGGATGAAGAAAAAAATAAAAGAGGACCCTTACCAAAAAGAATTTTATGGAATTCTCAACTAGAAGATTTACCAGAAGCTATTTTTGAAGTAGATATGGTTGAACAAGAATCTATGTATAATCTTCTTATAGATTTTTATAAATATGGATTTGTTATTATTAAAAATGTACCAACTGAAAGTAAGTATATTTTAAAATTTGTAAATTTAATCGGCCCAGTTAAAGTCACAAATTTTGGAGAATTTTTTGATGTAATGTCTAAACCAAATCCAAATGACTTAGCCTATAAACCTATTGCATTACCGCCTCATACTGATAACCCTTACAGAAAACCAGAAGCACCCGGGATACAGTTTTTGCATTGTTTAAAAAATGAAGTGAGTGGTGGTTTTTCTACTCTTGTTGATGGTTTTTCAGTTGCAGAATATATCAAACTAAATGAGCCAGAAGCATTTGAGTCTTTAACCAAAACTAATTTACGTTACCGATTTCAAGATAAAGATATAATTTTAGAAAATTGGGGAGAGTTAATAGAATTAGACAAGGATGGCGACTATAAGCAAGTCAGGTATAGTACCAGAGTTGATTACGTGCCACCTTTAGAAAATGAAAAATTAGAGAGATTTTACAAAGCGAGAAAATTATTAGGAGATTTATACACTTCATCTGACTTCGAGATAAAATTTAAGCTCTCACCAGGAGATGTCATGATGTTTGATAACCACAGACTTCTCCATGGAAGGACCTCTTATGACTCGAGTGAGGGAGCTAGACATTTACAAGGTTGTTATCTAGAATTTGATTCAACTGACGGAAAATTGAGACATTTACATGAAAAATATCATTTAAGTGAGACAAATTTATGACTGAGAAAAATGTAAAATTTAAACATATGAAAGATGGAGATAAAGAAGATTATATATTGCTCCAAAAATATGAGGAAAAGTATGTTTCTTTGACATATGAAAGAATAATAGAGGAACTTACAAGGCAAGGAAAAAATACTATGGAGGGTTACAAGATAACAAGATTAGATCATGGTCTACAATCAGCTACTAGAGCTTATAATGATGGAGCTGACATTGATTGGATTGTTGGTGCCTTACTTCATGATATTGGAGATGGGCTTGCCCCTCAAAATCACGATAGGTTTTCTGCTGAAGTTGTAAGACCTTATGTAAGAGATGAAATAACATGGGTGATTGAGCATCATGGAATTTTTCAAATGATCTACTATGCTCATCATTATGGATGGGATAAAAATGCTAGAGATAAATTTAAAGATAATATTTATTTCCAAACTTGTGCAGATTTCTGTGAAAGATGGGATCAAAAATCTTTTGATCCCGAATATAAAAATAAAGATCTAGATTTTTTTAAACCCTTGATTAAAGAGGTATTTAGCAGACCTCCCTACAAAGATGAATACATCAAAAAAAATGAAGTTTTAGGTTTACCAAAAGTTTAAATCTATAAATCCAGATAATTTAAAGTAAGTATATATTGTCATGAGAATTTTCTTGATAACTTTGAGTATTTTACTCACAAGCATAGGGAGCATTATGGCGAAAAACTTATATAACTTTAGTATTCAAGATATTGATGGAAATACAGTTAATCTTGATAAATTTAAAGGTAAACCCATTCTTCTTGTAAATACGGCTAGTAGATGTGGTTTCACAAAACAATACGCTAATCTATCCAATCTTCATCGTGAGTATTTAAAAAAGAATTTAGTAATTATTGGAACCCCTTCAAATAGTTTTCATCAAGAGCTTAGTAATAATGAGGAAGTTAAAGAATTTTGTTTAGTTAATTATGAAACCAAATTTATTATATCAGAAATTATTAGTGTTGTTGGTGAAAATGCCCATCCGATATACAGTTGGATGACATCAGAGTATAACGAAACTCCAAAATGGAATTTTTATAAGTATCTCTTTGATGGAGAGGGTCAATTAGTAAAAAGTTGGTCCTCTATGACCAAACCTGACAGTTCAAAAATTACAAGTTTAATTGATGAGTTAATATAGAAAAAGGGGCACATTATGTGCCCCTTTTTTAGGAGTGCTATAAATAAGATTATTTAAATTCTGGGTAAGCTTCTGTTGTCAATTCAGCTTTATCAAGACCTGAAGCTTCCGTCTCTTCAGACACTCTTAAGCCAATTGTTCCTTTTAGAATGTAAAAGAAAACGCCACTTAAAGGCACAACCAATACACCAGCAGCCACGATACCAATCAATTGGACCAAGAAATCTCCACTTCCAAAGATACCTACAGCCAAAGTTCCCCATATACCTGCAACTAAGTGAGCAGAAATCGCTCCCACAACATCATCGATTTTCATTTTATCGAGCATCGGGATAGCAATTGTACAAAGGATACCACCAATAGCACCAACAATCATAGATAAGAAATGGTTACTTAAATCAGGACCAGCTGTAATTGCAACAAGACCAGCAATGGCACCATTTAACGCAATTGATAGATCAATCTTCTTGTACATTAGCTGTGATAGAATTATTGCTGCTACAACACCGCCGCATGCAGCGATATTGGTATTAACGACCACAATTGACATAGCAGAAGCATCAGCAGCACTTCCAAGAGCTAGCTGTGATCCACCATTAAATCCAAACCATCCAAACCAAAGGATAAAAGTGCCTAGACAAGCTAAGGGCATATTTGCACCTGCGATTGGAGTTATTTTTCCATCAGAACCATATTTGCCAGCTCTAGGACCAAGGATTAAACATCCAGTTAAAGCTGCCCATCCACCAACTGAGTGAACAATTGTCGAACCAGCAAAATCAGAAAAGCCCATTTCAGTTAGCCATCCGCCGCCCCAAGTCCATGAACCATAAATTGGGTAAATAATTCCTGTCATAAAAGCAGCAAATATAATAAATGGCCATACTTTTATTCTCTCAGCACATGCACCAGATACAATCGAAATAGCTGTTGCACAGAAAACCATTTGGAAGAACCAATCTGATGCTAAAGAGTATCCACCCTCTTCTGTTGCAACTGTCAAATCATCAGCTGTATCGTAAAATGCACCACTTAGTGAGCCTATCCAACCTGAAACATCTACATACATTAAACTGTAACCTATTAGATAAAACATTATTCCGGCTACTGAATATAAAGCTATATTCTTAAGTAAAATTGCCGATGTGTTTTTTTTACGAACAAATCCTGCTTCTAACATGGAAAAACCTAATGCCATGAACATCACTAAGACTCCACTAAAAACAAATAAAAATGTATTGAATACAAAAGCTGTTTCAGCAGAAACCTCTGCACTTGCAACTCCAGAGAGAAGCAAAGTAGGGATTAAAAAAGTTAATATTTTTTTCATACGATCTCCTTATTTAATTGCCTCAGCGCCTCGTTCTCCTGTACGTATTCGGACAACATCTTGCACCTCAGTTACAAATATTTTACCATCACCAATTTTCCCTGATTTTACTGCTTCAGAAACTGTAGTAATGACTTTTTCGACGTCTGCAGAGTCCACTAAAATCTCAGCTCGAGATTTAGGAAGAAAATGTACCTCATATTCTGCGCCTCGGTACAGTTCGGTATGACCCTTTTGGCGCCCATATCCTTTGGCCTCAACAATAGTTAAACCTTGGATATCGACACCAGTTAGTGCCTGTCTCAAAGCTTCAACCTTGTCGGGCTTGATAATAGCTGTTATTAGTTTCATAAATACCTCTCTATATTTTGAGTAATACATGACTTATAATTACAGATTCACAAAAAAAATAATGCTAAGAAGTTAATTTAACTATGCATCCAGTGAATATCTAAAGATAGGGCAATAGAATCAATGTCTATTAGTATTTGAGTCAAAGAAATTATTTGAGCTTCTATTAAAAATCAAAGAGTCTATTTCCAGTCAACTTGAAAAATAGCTTCATTTCTTCGTAGGTTAGGCAATGTAAAGGGGCCATCATAAGTAGCTTTAATAGCGGGTCCAATTACTTCAATATTATCACTAATTAACTCACTTTTTAAAACATCTCGGTGTTTATAAAAATTTTTATCTGAAGCAAAGCCAGAATATCTAATTACTGCAAAATAACCTGGCTTAATTGAAGAAATTTTTACTGAATTATCTGATGGTAAAGGTATTTCATTTGGTTTGTATTTATTTGGTAAATAAAATTGCATAACGTACTCGTTTTCAATTTGAGTAACATTCACTGGTGTGGTCATTGCAATTTTTTCACTTTGTTTATTATTGCCAGAAATATAATTAAAAAGTTTTCGAAATCCATTATTTTGATTTGTGTATTGGGTTTGAACGACTAGACGCTCCTCATAAAATCTAATTTCATACGTATCTGTCTGATGAACTACTTTATAAGGCGATTCACTATAGGCCATTAAGTCTTGTACCACGAGTAGTATAAATAGTAAGTATTTAATCATTTAAAATTTCGTTTCTTTATCAGAGACTCCCCATAATCTGTCATCTATGGGTATCCATCCTTTAATAGAGGATTTATTACCCTCAGGTATACTTACTTTCACCATTGTTTCTTTTACCTCTAACAAGTTTACAATTTTTGGTGCAAGTATTATTCCTTTTTGAATAGTCATCCAAGACTCCGGGTCATAAGATTTCAATGCATACAACTCAATATCTTCTAGTATTAGCAAGGTTCTTTTTTTAGATAACTGATTGTGAGCAATCCAACCTTGTATTCCATTAAATAATTCAATGCGGTACCAGTCTGTATAAGAACTCCAACTATTTCTAAACTCTTCAATAACCTTTACAGGCATATTTTCCTCTGTAAGGAGAAACTTCTCAGTTTGTTTATTCAAATCTTGATTTTCTGGATAGTGACGTAGCCAAGACTCATCATGAGCAAGAGATTTATAATATGGAATATGTTTATCAGAATATGCAGTTAATGGGAGTACCAGAAACAAAAGCACTAACCTGATCATTAATTTTATCTTTGTGAATTTTGCCAATTTGGATGGGTATAAGGTTGTAGATTTGATGGTGCTAAAAGAGGTTTTCCCAAGATATGATCTGAGGCTTTCTCACCCGTCATTATAGATGGTGCGTTAAGATTGCCATTACATATCTGAGGAAAAATTGATGAGTCTGCAAGAAATAAATTTGTAAAACCCTTTACTTTGCAATCGTTTAGAACGACAGAAGAAGGGTCATCTTCTTTTCCAATTTTGCAGGTACCACATGGATGATAAGCACTTTCACAATTATTTTTTATAAATTCGTCAAGACCTTCATCCGAAACAACGTCATCACCAGGTTGAATCTCATCTCCTTTAAAAGGAACTAGGGCCTCTTGACTCAGTATCTCTCTACTAAGTCTAAGTGATTTTCTAAAGTTTGGAAAATCATCTTCATGAGACATGTAATTGAATTTTATAGTTGGTGAATCAAATGGGTTGCTAGATTTTAATTTTACAAAACCTCTAGATTTTGAACGCATTGGCCCTACATGCAATTGAAAACCGTGACCTTCGCTAGGCGCCTTTCCGTCATATCTAATTGCGACTGGAAGAAAATGAAATTGTATATCAGGATATTGTATGTTTTTATCAGAGCGAATGAAACCAAGAGTTTCAAATTGGTTTGTTGCACCTGGCCCACTTTTAAGAAACATCCATTGCATGCCGATAAGTAATTTAGAAAAAGGATTTAAATATTTATTAAGTGTTACTGGTTGTAAACATTTGACTTGAAAATAAACTTCTAAATGATCTTGTAAGTTTTTACCAACACCTGGTAAGTTTTTAATAACCTTGATCCCCAAATTATTCAAATCATTGCCCTCTCCAATACCCGATCTTTGAAGAATTGTTGGACTATTGATAGCGCCAGCTGATAAAACAACACCAATATTTGCACTAAAGGTTTTTTTTTGGCCCCGATGGAATACTTCAACTGCCTTAGCTTTGTCTTCTTGAAAAATTATTTTATCGACTAGAACCTTTGTTATGAGTTGTACATTTTTTTTTGCTATTGCAGGCTTTAAATAAGCTTTTGCTGTTGAAAAACGAGAGCCTTTCCAAACGGTCATATCAGCTGGTCCAAAACCCTCCTGTCGAAAGCCATTGTAGTCGTCAGTGTAGGTGTATCCCGCCTGCTCGGTAGCTTTAACAAAAGCATTGTGTAATGGGTTATCTCTTTTGCCATGAGTTATGTTTAGAGGACCTGATTTTCCTCTAAACTCTGAATTGCCTCCATGGCTTGCTTCCATTCTTTGAAAATATGGGAGGACATCGGGATAATCCCAACCTTTTGCCCCACTTTCAGCCCACTCATTATAGTCACCAGCGTTTCCTCTGACATAAATCATTCCGTTAATTGATGAAGATCCTCCAATAACCTTTCCTCTAGGGCAAACGAGAGACCTACCATTTAAAGTAGGTTCAGGTTCTGCTTTGTAGCCCCAATCGAATTTATTCATATTCATTGGGTATGAGAGAGCTGCAGGCATTTGTATAAATGGACTGTTGTCATTTCCTCCAAATTCTAATACCAGAATTTTTAATTGAGGGTTTTCACCAAGTCTGTATGCAATTGCAGATCCCGCTGATCCTGAGCCAATTACAATATAATCAGGGTTTTCAAAATTACTCATCTAATAAAAATTAATTATTAATTTAATCTAAATATAAAGATTTTATTTTATGTTAATATGAAATTATGAATAGTAAAGCCATCTAGAAATGAATGATAATAATTTAAAAATTATTCAAGTCAGTGACCTACATTTTTTAAAAGACGGTGAGACTATGTATGGCGCTAATCCGGTTAATAGATTTAGGGCTTTTGTAAATGATGTTAATAAAAACCACAGAAATGCTGATTTAGTTGTAATAACAGGAGACATCGCCCATAACGGCATTAACGAAAGCTATCAACTGTTCAAAGAGGAATTGGAGAGACTTGATTTACCTTCAGTAATTATGATTGGAAATCATGATAATCGTGAAGTAGTTAAGGCAGAACTATCAAGTGTGACTAAAATTGATGATGATGGATTTATTCAATCCTCAATAAAAATTAAAAATCATAAATTAATATTTTGTGACACAGTCTGGGACAATAAAGATATTAATAACATTCACGAAGGTTATTACTGTCACAAAAGAGTTAATTGGCTCGAAAAAGAGATTTTATCTTTTAAGTCGAATTCAAATATAATTTTTATGCACCATAACCCAATGAATGTTTTCATGAAGTCGATGGATAACTATTCTTTTAATGATAAAGACCAAGAAATTATTGCTAAATTCTTAGACAAATACGCACCTAAAATTAAATATTTATTTTTTGGTCATGGCCATAGACCATTAAGTGGGAAATGGAAAAATGTACCTTACGCTAGCTTGAGGGGACTATTACATGCAAGGGAGTTAGACTTTGATGGTGATGTTGAAAATTTTAAAATGGAAGAGCCTAGTTATGGTATAATCTTTGTTGATGAAAATAATTTGACTTTCCACATTCATGATTTCATGAATAAGGGAAAGATTTATGAAGGTGATGAAAATTATTTGGGTTTTCCAAACATAGATTAAGTTAACTTCTTCCTCTACTCCCATGTTTCAAATAAACATTTTTTGCAAGTATTTTATGCTCTTGCGATTTGCGAATATCGAAAATTTTTTTTCTAGCATACTGTGCAGTTTCTTTAACATTTATTATTTCTTTTTGAACCTCATTATCGAATAAATTTACATTCGAACTTTTTTTTGGTTGATTATGAAAAAAGGCAGGTGGAAAATTTTTTACTTCAGGAATTTGTGACTTTATAAATTTACCGAGTGGATCTTGATCCATAGCTTGCTTATAAGGATTATACATTCTAATAGTATTGATACCGGTTGTCCCAGACTGCATTTGTATTTGACTGTAATGAATTCCAGGTTCAAAGTCTGTAAACAATGCTGCCAAGCGTGGAGCATAGTATCTCCAATCAAGCCATAAATTATAAGAAGCAAATGAAGCTAACATTGCTCTCATTCTAAAATTAATCCATCCATAATTTCTAAGATAAATCATACACGCATCAATAAAATGAACTCCGGTCTTACCTTCAATCCAAGCTTCTAATTTCTCTTCATCTTTTTCACGTATTTGATCATACACAGGAATAAAGCTTGTATGTTCAATTGATGGCTGATCCTCTAATTTTTGAATAAAATGCGATCTCCAATGCAACCTAGATAAAAAAGAATTTATAGATTTGGCAAAATTTTTATTCGTATGCTTTATTTGATCTCTTTTTTTTGTAGCCTCTTGAAAAACTGTGCGGTTAGAAATTGTACCGTAGGTTAAATGAGTTGATAATCTTGAGCAGCTTTTTTCAGCAGTTATTGGGCTAGACATCTCAAATTGATAATTTTCTCCTCTTTTATTTAAAAAAGACTGAAGTAATTTTTCTGCTTCAACAGATCCACCCTTTTGCCTATGTGGACATGGTGTTGAGTCATAAAAAAATTTTGGTAATTCATGGTTTGTTAATTCTAAATTAACTGATTGTTTTATGATGGGTAAATTAGGCTTTTTAGTAATCTCGTTTCTAAAATTTTTAGCCCATAGGTTTCTATCATGCTGTCCTCTTTTAACGCCTGGGTAAGAGCACTCAATCCAATCAATTTTATTTTGAAAAAAAAATTTTTTTAATTTTTTATCTCTTTGGTAAGTCCATTGAATACCTGTTTCTTGTTCGCTAATTACGCTTGAAAAGCTATGTTTATCTTTTAAAAACTTGAATATTTCTAATGAGTCACCAAAAAAGATATTTAAATGTAAATTATTTATGAGTAATTGTCGTTTAAGCTCATTTACACTCTCTAATGTAAATTGCCACTGCCTTAAAGACATATCTTTTTGCTTCCACAGCTCGGGTTCTATAATGTAAATTAATATATATTTTTTATTTTCATCAATTAGTATTTCATTGTCTTTAAATCTTAAATTCTTCTTAAACCAGACGATCCTATTTGACATCTGTTACTAGTCTTTAATTTTGAAGCCTTTTGAAAAAATATAAATAATTGCAGATATATTTAAGATTAAAAATGTAAATATCATAATCAAACTTGTTGTAATACTTACATCAGCCATTTCATAAAAACTCCATCGAAAACCACTAACTAAGTAAAGAACTGGATTTACCAAAGAAACGTTCTGCCAAAACTCTGGCAACCAGTTAATTGAATATAGCGAGCCGCCAAGAAATACAAGTGGAGATAAAATTAGTGTAGGAAATATTGATAGTTCCTCCCAATTTGATGACAACATCCCTATGAGAAAACCAAGTAAGCTAAATGTTAAAGATGTTAAGACGAGCATTAAAATCATAGTAAAAGGATGCATAATATATATTTCAACAAAAAATAACCCTGTTGCTAATATTAAGCTTCCTAAAATTATTGATTTTGTAGTGGCCGCACCAACAAAACCAATAACAATCTCTGTTGTTGATAGTGGGGCAGCATATATTTCATTTATAGTTCCAAGAAACTTCGGAAAAAAAATACCTGAGGAAGCGTTTGAGACACTTTGTGTAAGTAAAGCTAGCATTATCATACCAGGCACTATGAAAGAACCATAAGAGATATCTTCAATCACAGGGATGCGACTGCCGATTGCAGCACCGAAGACTACAAAATAAAGAGAGGATGATATCACAGGAGAAAATATACTTTGAACAGTTGTTCTTCTCATTCGATCCATTTCATGCAAGTAAATCGCCATTATGCCTGTCCAGTTCATACACTCTCCTCCAAAAGTTTTTCAAATATCGTCTCCAACGATGTCTGGGAGGAATTTAAATCTTTTAATTTAAGACCAGCTAACTTTATGTCTTGAAGAAGTGCGGTAATACCAGTTGAAGATCCGTGAGAATCATAAGAGTATGTTAAAGAGTTGTTATTATTCATTTTTAAATTATACGACTCTAAAGTAGATGGGATTTGACTGAAAGGCTCTTGAAATTCTATAGTTAAATTTTTTTGACCCATTTTTCGCATTAAATCATTCTTATTATCAGTAATTATGATTTCGCCATTATTGATTACAGACACACGATCAGAAATAGCCTCAGCTTCTTCAATATAATGAGTAGTAAGGATGATTGTCACACCATTTTCTTTGAGTTCTTTCACTGCTCTCCACATATCTCTTCGCAAATTAATATCAACACCAGCAGTAGGCTCATCTAGAAAAAGTATTTTTGGTTCATGACTCAATGCCTTTGCAATTAATGCTCTTTTCTTCATACCACCAGAGAGCTCTCGAAGCTTACTATCCTTTTTATCCCAAAGGCTGAGATCTTTAAGAATTTTTTCTATGTATGCAGGATCTTTTTTCTTACCATATAGGCCTCTAGTATAAGAGACATTTTGAAAAACTTTTTCAAAGGCTTCTAAATGGAGTTCTTGAGGCACAAGACCAATCATCGATCGAGTTTTTCGGAAATCTTTAACAACATCATATCCATCAACTGAAATTGTTCCTGATGTAGGTAAAACTATCCCACATATGGCATTAATGAGTGTTGTTTTTCCAGCACCATTTGGACCAAGAAGTGCAAGAATTTCACCTCTTTGAATTTCTAAATTGACTCCTTTAAGGGCTTCTAAACCTCCTTGAAAAGTTTTTTTTAAATTATCAATTTTAATTAAGATTTCTGCTGACATAATTAGATTGCGTACAGTATATTATAAGCAAATAACATCAAGATAGTTTATCAGTAATCTTATTTTTTTTACTTTTTTCAATTAAGTAAGTGCTTATTAAAACAGCAATAAGGGCAACAATAATTTTATAAGTTATTTTTTCGTTTAAAAAAAGATATCCAAATATCAAACCAAAAATTGGAATGATGTAGGCAACTTGTGATTGAAAAACTAAGCCGTTATTTTTAAGAATATAAAATCTCATTAACCAAGCTATCGCTGTCGCAACAATACCAAGATACAGAAGAGAAATTGTAGCATTAAGAGAGGGTCTCAATTCTGTTGGATTTTCAAAAATGAACATAATTGGTAATAAAAGAATAACTGCCCAAATTAAAATACTTGATGTAAGTACTTCATTTTTAATATGTTTTAGCTTGAGTGAAAATAGTCCACCTATGGTGTAACAAACTGGACCCAAGATTACCATAAAAGCATAAAAGATATTTGACTGATTGATTAGAATATTATCTGAAAATAAATAAACGATACCAAGAAAGCCTATTAATATTCCAACAAATTTTAAAAGATTAATTTTTTCATTTTGAATAAATAAATGCCCTAAGATTGTTGCTGCAATAGGTGCCGTGGACATCAAGATTGCTGCTAGATTACTTTGAACCTTTAATATGCCGAATGAAATAAAAAAAAAGGGGAGAACTAAATTCACAAATCCTATAGTTGCGTACCATAACCAATTCTCTCCAAATGCTTCAATTGAAATTTTTCTTATCCAACAGTAAACAAGCATTACTATTGCAGCAAAAAAAATTCTACCAAAGGCAAGTGCCATTGGTGTATAGCTTTCTGAGGCAATTTTGATGTTAAAGAACGCACTTCCCCATATACCAGCTAATAAAAATAAAAGTAAAAAATCTTTAAAAGATGCTTTGTGCATTATATGAGAGTAAACTGAACACGTTTATTCATTTTTCCTTTACTCTCATACTTCATAAATTTGAATTCGCCAATTTCATTTGTATTTGCTACGTGAGTTCCCCCACACGGTTGTAAATCAATATCTCCTATTTTAACAAGGCGAATTTTATCATTTGTTCTTGGCGGTTTAACTGACAAGGTTCGCACTAGCTCAGGTTTTTGATCTAGCTCATCATTTGTTATCCACTGATAAGAAATAGAATGAGATTGTTGAATAAATTCATTAATGATTTTATTTAAAGTTTCAAATTCAAATGTTTCTTCACCTAAATCAAAATCAATCCTACTTTTTTCTAAACCAATTGATCCTCCTGTAACATAATAAGGTAATGCTGCACACATTAAGTGCATTGTGGTGTGCATTTTCATTAAGCGATATCGATGATCCCAATCAATATGGCCTTTTATTTGCCCAGATAGATTTAGATTTTCTGAGTCAACAACATGGGCAATACCTAACTCATGTTTAACTGTGTTGATAACATTGAATTTTTTATCATTAATTTCAAGTACTCCCTTGTCTCCGGGTTGCCCACCACTTTGAGCATAAAAAGAACTATCTTGAGTAATGATTTTGTCACCCTCGACTAATAAAATTTTTTCTTCAAAGCTCTTTGTATAACTATCTTTGAGATAAATCATTTTTTTGCTTCCTCTATCATAAAATCAACACAAGACTCTATACCTCCTTGAGTGTTGCTTTGTTTTTCACATTCCTCATAGTATTCATGGTATTCAAATGTCGAAGAAATATATAGGCCTAAACCTATAATGCCAAAGACTGCAATACTATATAATATTTTTTTACTCATCTTAAATTAATCTGTCTTGGAAACCTATCAATTGATTGTTAACAATGATATCTGATTTTTTAATAGGTCTTAGCAGCTCTATACCTTCCAAACTTATACATCTACTTAGTGCAACATAAAGTTGTCCTGGAGCAAAAGAACCTTGACTCATATCTATAATAACTTTTTCAAATGTTTGTCCCTGGCTTTTATGAATTGTAATTGCCCAAGCTAATCTCATTGGATACTGTTTGAAAGATCCTGTTATTTCCTCTTGAACTTCTTGTTGATCATCATCATAGGTATATTGAATACGATCCCATTTTTCTTTTTTAACCTCATATATTTTATTATTGATTTTTACTTTTATTTTTTTTTGAGCGATATCATGAATTATACCAATGGATCCATTAACCCACCTTTTTTCAGGATCATTTTTAATCATAATTACTTGGGCTCCTTTTTTTAATTTTAAGATTTCATCGGTGGGAAATAATTCTTTATAAAATTGGCCAGTAGCTTGTCCCCTGTAAGAAAACTCCTCCTGATTTAGCTGGCTTAAATATTTTTGATTAATGCTACTCGCTCGAGCATTAGTTGTAGTAAGTATGATTTTACCTTCATCCATCTCAATGTGATCAGTTAAAGAGTCGTTTATATTCTCGATCTGCGTGTGAGTAATTGAGCCATCTCTTACAGAGTTAAGCAAATGAATAAAATGGTCATCTTTTTGTCGATAAATATTATGTAGTTCAAGTGTTTTAAATTGTGCGTCTTGGAAAATATTTGAGTGAAAGAAGAAATGACCTTTAGGATAAATGCGCTGTAGAAGTCCTGACTCATCCATATTCACAACTGGTGGTAGTTGAAATAAATCCCCAAAAACTATTAACTGAACTCCGCCAAATGGTTGTGTAAGTTTTTTTCTATGAACACGAAGGCTATAATCAATCGCATCAAAAACATCAGCACGAACCATAGATATCTCATCAATAATTAATGTTTCCAAATTTTGAAGAATTTCGATTTGTCTTACTTTTTTTATATGTCGTGTTTGAATAACCTTTGGTGGAAAACCAAAAAATGAGTGAATAGTTTGTCCTTTAACTCGAATTGCAGCAACTCCTGTTGGAGCAAGAACAACTGTATTCTTCTTTGTTATAGATCGAAAGTAGGCCAATAGTGTAGACTTACCACTACCTGCTTTACCAGTAATATAAAAATGATCTTTTGTGCTTTCTAGTTGCTCAATGATATTTTCAAATTCTTTACTGAGCTCGAAATCATCAGGTAGTAAACTATTATAATTTCGCTTATAGCTCATCTATAATATTATTTAACATGTGAAAACATTCTTTCACTGTGCCTTTTTGAATTTGAATTCTAGAAAGTTTTGGATTGAAATTTAATTGTTCGATATAAATATTTTTTTTAAAATATAATCCGATAAAAACTAAACCTACAGGTTTTAATTTAGTACCACCGTTTGGACCAGCTACACCTGTTGTTGAAAATGTTAGCTGACTTTTGGAAATTTTGTGCAAATGTAAACACATTTGAGCACATACTTGACGGCTGACTGCACCGTACCTTTTGATAGTACTTGGTTTGACTTTGAGATTTTTAATTTTTGAGTCATTTGAATATGTTATCAAACCAGTTTTATAAATTTTAGATATACCAGACACAGCTGTAAATTCTGCTGCAAGCAAACCACCAGTACAAGATTCTGCTGTTGAAACTGATATGTTTTTATCGAGTAAATATTTGATTGTTTTCGAAACAACGCTCATAAGCTAGTTATACTTATTATAAGGACGAAGAAATAACAATGGTGCTTATTGGTATAAAAAAAATGCATAATTAATCCCCATAATTTACAATAAATGTGGATAAATTAACAAAATTTGTCTATACATATGCAAATATTGCATATTACAATGAAATCCTATAACCTAATTAAAGGAATCATGGAGGTTTAAATGGCAGATATGTTTACAGGACACTACCCCTTTATAGTTATGATTATTTGGTTCATAGCAGGTTTCATCGGATCAAAAATGTGATTGTTATGAGGGCAGTCCACGCTGCCCTCTCCCCACCCTAAAAGATGACATTATTACCCTTGCTGAAGCAATTGTGAGGGAATAATGTATCTTTATTAAAATCAGGAGAGAAAATGAATAAGCCAAATAATTTAGAACCGCTGTGGATGCCTTTCACTCCTAACAAAGTATTTAAGAAAGATCCAAGAATTATAGTCGGTGCTAAAGATATGCATTTTATTAGTGACGATAATCGAGAAATTTTAGATGGCACTGCAGGGCTTTGGTGTGTAAACGCTGGTCATGGTAGAAAAAAAATTCAAGAAGCTGTAAATAAACAAATTGAAAATCTTGATTACTCTCCACCTTTTCAATTTGGACATCCAAAACAATTTGAACTAGCTAATCGTTTAGCAGAGATTTTTCCTGAAGGAATGAATCATGTTTTCTTTTCTAATTCAGGATCTGAAGCAGTAGATAGTGCATTGAAAATTGCGCTAGCTTATCAACGTGCACGCGGACACTCATCTAAAACTAGATTAATAGGTCGCGAAAGAGGTTATCATGGTGTGGGCTTTGGAGGAATAAGCGTAGGTGGTATGGTAAAAAATAGAATGTACTTCGGATCAATGCTAAATGGTGTTGACCATTTACGCCATACCCACAATTTAAAATTAAATGCTTTTTCAAAAGGTGAACCTCAACATGGAGCAGAACTTGCCGATGATTTAGAGCGTCTTGTTCAATTGCATGATGCATCAACTATTGCAGCTGTAATTGTTGAGCCAATTGCTGGATCAACTGGTGCACTGCCTCCGCCTAAAGGATACTTAAAAAGATTAAGAGAGCTCTGCACAAAATATGACATTTTATTAATTTTTGATGAAGTCGTAACTGCTTTTGGCCGTATGGGAAAAGCAACTGGATCTGAGTTTTTTGGTGTAACACCGGATATTATTTCATGTGCAAAAGGTATTACAAATGCCACCATCCCTATGGGTGCAACCATAGTTCAAGACTTTATATATGAGTCAATGATGGAAAATGCGGATGCTCCAATAGAATTATTTCATGGATATACTTACTCTGGTCATCCTGTTGCTTGCGCAGCAGCCTTAGCAACACTTGATATTTATCAAGAAGAGGGATTGTTTGATAATGCTGCTCATATGGCTCCTATTATTGAAGAAGCCGCACATAGCTTGAAGGGAACAAAACATATCATCGATATTAGAAATTTGGGAGTGATTGCTGCACTCGAATTAGAGCCTAAAGGTAACGCTGTTGGTGCAAGAGGGTTTGAAGCTATGAAAAAAGCTTGGGATCTTGGCTTAATGGTAAGAGCTAACGGAGATACGCTTGCTTTTTCTCCACCTTTAATAATCAACGAAAATCAGGTCGATGAAATGTTTACGAAAGTAAAAAAAGCCCTGGAGCAAGTAGACTAAAAACGTCCCCACTACAACCATACCCTGTTTCAAAAACGCCGCTTGGTTGGTAAAAACCACATAACATTACCCATCTATATAAAAAGACAATTCCAGGAACTAAAATAATCGCATTAATAAGAAAAAGAGCTATAGAAATAACTACCCTCATTGGTAGCTTAGTATTCATATACTGTTTATAAAAAATACGAATTATCAAACCAGTGGTTACAGCAGATAGCAATAGAAATGGTGCATCAAGGTATGTAACTAAAAATTCATAATACATTTCTTTAAAACTTAGCAATGATACATTAAGACTTTAAAAATGCAAAAATACATATCTGAATTTATAGGCACATTTATTTTATTAGTATCAATTGTTGGATCTGGCATAGCAGGACAGCAATATACGAATGATCAAATGGTAATTTTATTTAGTCATGCTGTTGTAATAGGTTTCACGCTAATTTTTATAATTAGAATATTTGCAAATTTTTCTGGAGCTCATTTTAATCCTATTGTTTCAATTATATTTTTCTTACAAAAAGAATTGAGTTCTAGGGATTTATTTCTTTATATACTAATACAAATCATTGCAGCTGTACTAGGCACACTTTTTGCTAATTATATTTTTGGATTAAATGTAATTGAGATTTCTTCAAATATAAGAAGTGGGGTAAATATATATATTTCCGAATTTTTTGCTGCAACTGGATTATTATTGGTCATACTTTTATCTAGAGCAGATGGTAAAAATGTAGTTTCATTTAATGTTGGTATTTATATTACAGCAGCTCTTATATTTACATCATCTACAAGTTTTGCAAATCCGGCTGTAACAATTGCTAGAATGTTTACTGAGTCATTTACGGGTATTAATCCCTCCACTGTAATATTTTTTATTAGTTGTCAAGTTATTGGAATGTTTGCTGCCTACATTTTGTATAAACAGTTCTTTAAAAGCAAATAATTTCAAGGATTTTTTTAAATTATTAACAGAGACAATTCGTATTGTTGACTTACTTACAGGTTAAATTTTAATGATTTCAGTATTAATTAAGTAGGAGAGAAAAATGAGCGAAGCCAAATGTCCCGTTGCTCACGGAGCTAATTCAAATATGGAGAAGTCATCAACTGATTGGTGGCCTAAAAATTTAAATCTAGATATTCTCCATCAACATGATCAAAAAACAAAACCGTTTAATGGTACTTATAATTACAGAGAAGAAGTAAAAAAATTAGATTTTAAAGCATTAGAAGCTGATATGCATAAATTAATGAAAGAAAGTCAGGATTGGTGGCCAGCCGATTGGGGGACATACGCAGGATTAATGGTTAGGCTTGCTTGGCACTCTGCTGGTACTTATAGAACTGCTGATGGGAGAGGTGGCGGTGGAACCGGTGATCATCGATTTGCTCCTTTAAATTCTTGGCCTGATAATACTAACTTAGATAAAGCGAGAAGACTTTTATGGCCGATTAAGAAAAAATATGGAAACAAGATTAGCTGGGCTGATCTTATGATCTTAGCTGGAAACATTGGCTATGAATCAACAGGATTTAAAACATTTGGTTTTTCATATGGGCGTGAGGATATTTGGCACCCAAACAAAGATATATATTGGGGACCAGAAACAGAAGCATTAGCGTCTGATAGACACTCAGATAAAGAAGATGCCTCTTCCTTAGAAAGTCCACTTGCTGCAAATCACATGGCCTTAATCTATGTGAACCCAGAGGGATTTGAAGGTAACCCTGACCCATTAAAAACAGCTCAGCATATAAGAGAGACATTTGCAAGAATGGCTATGAACGATGAAGAGACTGTTGCTCTTACTGCAGGAGGTCATACCATTGGTAAAACGCATGGTAATGGTAATGCTGATAATCTTGAGGCAGAACCTGAAGGGGCAGCAATTAGCGAACAAGGCCTTGGTTGGATGAATAATACTTCCAGAGGAGTTGGAAGAGATACGGTGACATCTGGAATTGAGGGTGCATGGACTAGTGAGCCAACAAAATTTGATAATGGATATTTTGACATGCTCTTTAAATATGAGTGGGAACTTAAAAAAAGTCCTGCAGGAGCCTGGCAATATGAACCTATCAATATTAAAGAAGAAGATAAGCCTGTAGACGTAGAAGATCCATCAATTAGGTATAACCCAATCATGACAGATGCTGATATGGCAATGATCAAAGATCCAATTTATTTAGAAATATCCAAAAAGTTTCATAATGATCATGAGTATTTTTGTGATGCTTTTGCAAGAGCTTGGTTCAAACTCACCCATAGAGATATGGGTCCAAGATCTAGATACATAGGACACGACCTTCCAAACGAGGATTTGATCTGGCAAGATCCAGTTCCTGCTGGAACACCTAGTTTTGATGTGGAACAACTCAAGGAAAAAATCAGAAACTCTGAATTAACTGTTCAAGAACTAGTCTCAACTGCATGGGATAGTGCGAGGACATTTAGAGGGTCGGATTTAAGAGGGGGAGCTAATGGAGCGAGAATTAGATTTTCACCTCAAAAAGATTGGAAAGGTAATGAACCTCAAAGATTATCAAAAGTACTAGATATATTAGAACCCCTTGCAAAAGAAGCAGGCGCTAGCATTGCAGACACAATTGTCTTAGCTGGAAATGTTGGTCTAGAAAAAGCTATTGAAGCTGCGGGCTTTAACGTTCCTGTTCCTTTCAACCCAGGAAGAGGTGATGCCTCTGAGGATATGACTGACTCTGAATCATTTTCTCAATTAGAACCCATACATGACGGTTTTAGAAATTGGCAAAAAGATAATTATGAAGTAAGAGGAGAAGAGTTGTTGCTTGATAGAGCTCATTTACTTGGTCTTACTGCAGTTGAAATGACTGTACTTGTTGGAGGTATGAGGGCTCTGGGCGCTAACTATGGTGAGAATAAACATGGTGTTTTTACTGACCAGGTGGGTGCTCTTACAACTGACTTTTTTGTTAACTTACTTGATATGAGCAATGAGTGGAAAGCGTCTAATGGGCATTATGAGATTATTGATCGAAAAACAAATAATATTAAATGGACGGCAACCTCAACGGATCTTGTATTTGGATCGAACTCTATACTTAGATCTTATGCTGAAGTATATGCACAAGATGATAACAAGGAAAAGTTTGTAATTGATTTTGTCAAAGCTTGGAACAAAGTAATGAATGCCGATAGATTTGAATTGAACAATAATTAATTAATGTTCAATTATGGTAATATCCAACTTAAAGTTTGTGGTATTACAGATCAAAAATCTTTAGAAGTAATTCAAAAGTATTCTGTAAGTAGGGTGGGCCTTGTAAGTGATTACTTATATGGCCCAAATACACTTAGTACTAAAGAAATTCAAAAACTGACTATTGCATCCTACAATTTAAAATTAAATCCAATTTTATTGATTGGAAATATACAGATGCAAGAAGTAATTAGTATTGTAAATGATGTAGCAATAAAAGAGGTTTGTATATCTAATCAATATAAAAATGAAGAAATTGAATTGCTGAATAATAAAACAGATGCAAAAATTTCAATTTCGGTAAATTATGAGAATTTTGACTATAATTTCTTTGAAGAGATTTTATATAATATAAGTAGTTTTTATTATGATTTAAATATTTACAGAAAAGATACTATTGAGAAAAAATCTCTTGTGGAATGTGAAAAACAAATCAATCAATTAAAGAGTTTTGCGAAACCTCTCTACCTTGGTGGGGGAATAAACATAGATAACATAAAAGAGGCAATTAAAACAATATCTCCTCATGGAATTGATATTTCAACTGGCTTAAAACAATCTAATAGTGTGGATGAGGAAAAGCTTAGAAAAATCCTTGATAATCTTGGGTTTGACGAGATTTCTTAATAATAAATCGTTCCTCTAAGTTATTTATGAGTCTTTTGTAAGTATATTGTGTTTTTAAATCAATAAAATTAGGATTGAGGTCTAAAACTGGCTGTATAACAAAATCTCTTAAATGTGAAGAAGGATGAGGAATTGATATTAAATGATTTTTAACTTTCAAGTTTTCGAATTGAATAAGATCTAAATCAATTCTTCTTGGCCCATTCTCTAAAAGTTTATTTTTTTTAATCAGCTTTTCTACAGTGCTCATTTTTATAAATAGCTCATTAAAAAATAAATTTGTAAGAAATAAAAAGGCAGCATTATGAAAATATTTTTGGGTGGTTAAACCAAAGGGCTTGGTAAAATAAACCCTACTAACTTTTTTAACATGACCAAATTTATTCATTAAATTTAATGCATTGTTAAAATTACTTTTCCAATTGCCTACATTTGATCCGATAGCAATATATGATTTATATCGATACGCTAACTTTTTTTGCATTATATTTTTTAGCAATCTCAATTTTATTTATTTCTAATTTTTCTATTTGAATTGGAAACTTATCATCTAGTTGTTTTTTAAGATCTGTAATTAATTTTTCCAATGTTTTATATTGAGAGGCTGAAACAAATTTAATTATTTCATTTTTGATATCTGAATAGCTTGTAACATTTTCAATATTGTCAAGATCTTGATTATGATCAATATCTAACTGACATTTTATACTTATTAATATAGTTTGGGGTTTTAACCTTTCTTCTTCGAACACCCCAATAATTGTGTCGACTTTTAGCTCTTCTATTTCAATAAAAAATTTCATTTATTTAATGCTTTCAAAACTTTTATCATTTGATTTGTCTCTTTGACATCATGAATTCTATATGTATGAACATTTTGTTCGAGAGCATGTGCTACAGAAGCTAAAGAGCCTCCAATCCTTTCATCAGCATTTGATGGATCAATATAGTTTATCCAACTTTTCCGTGAGGATCCCAATAATACTTGAATATTTGCACTACTGAATTTCTTCAAAGATTTCATTAATTGTAAATTTTGATTTAGTGTTTTGCCAAATCCTATACCAGGATCAAACCATACCTTTTTGAGATTAATCTTCATTTTATTAAGTATTTTCAATCTTTTTTTAATAAAATAATCAAATTCTCTTACCATATTTACTCTGGAATTAAGTTTTTTTTGCATTTCCTTGGGCGTTCCTCTTTTGTGCATTAAGAAAAGTCCTGCGTTATATTTCTTTATAAGTTTAAATAGCTCTTCTGATCCTCCATTAATATCATTAATGATATGGGCACCTTTTTTCAGTGCATACTCTTGGGACTCAATTTTATAAGAGTCCACAGAGACAAGGTATTTCTTATAGTTTAAATATGGTAAGATTTTGGATAAACGATTTATTTCTTCAATATATGTAATTGGCTCACTATTTGGTCTAGTGCTTTCAGCACCAATATCAATAATTTGTGCACCATCTTTAACCATTGCATTTATATGTTTCAATGCAGTAGATCGTGAAAATGTTTTTCCTCCATCACTAAATGAGTCAGGTGTAAAATTACATATACCCACTAATAAAGGCTTTTTCAAAGCAAAGAAATTTTGATTAAATTTCATAATAATTCCTTTTTATCATAGTTTCATAATCTTTTTTTAATTTTTGAAAATATTTTGTAGACGCTCTCTTCCATAAAATACTTTGAATTTTTTTTATTGAGGTAATACCTCTACCAGAGCCAATCGATAATATCTCACTGTATTCTTTTAGATCCTCTAATAAAATTTTTCTTTTAATAAATTTCGATTTTGATATTTCTTCAATAAGCTTCAAAGTATTTCCATGATAATACCCAGTTTTGGGAAT
The DNA here is from genome assembly GCA_003216195.1 of Pelagibacteraceae bacterium AG-404-P08. Taxonomy (GTDB): domain Bacteria; phylum Pseudomonadota; class Alphaproteobacteria; order HIMB59; family HIMB59; genus HIMB59. The sequence continues at coordinate 36,297 of QCJF01000005.1, read as the reverse complement.
ATAAATTTTATCTCCTTTTACGAAAACTAAATTTGTGACTGCTCCTTCTGTAATTTCATTGTCTCTTAGTAATATAATTTCATTTTCAGAGTAATTTATTTCACTCATGAATTTTAATAATTTTTTGTAAAATAAGTTTTTATTTTTAAAATCTCTTCTTTTGTATTTTTTTATAAATCCAATGACACTATCTTTAGTTGTTGTTCTCTTTCTAAACGAAATTGATAATGTTGTTCCATTAGTTGCTATTCTCAACAAGTGATTGAAATTTTTGATTTTCTTTAAATCCTCTCCCACTAAACTTCTGATAATGTTTAAATCTATTTTGGTAGCAAATTTATAATCCCGACATGTTGTGTTAAAAGTCCTCAAATATTTATTTAAACCTATTAACCTTGGTGTTTTTCCAATTACAGGTATGGATGTAAAAACACCTTTTTGACCCCACAGTGGCTTAAATTGTGAGGAGTAATATGAATTATTTTTTATATTGAATGATTTTTCGAATAAATTGTTTGCCATTTGGAGTCAAAAACGAGTCTGGGTGAAATTGTAAACCACAAATATCATATTTATGACTTTCCAAACACATTGCAACATTAGTTTCTTCACATCTCATTGTAATATGCATTGAAGAGGAATTAAATGGCTCTTTTAGTTTTAAAGAATGGTATCTACCTACTTGATATAAAGCATTATTAGGAAATCTTAAACTTTTTGAATTCGTTCTAATATAAGTCTGATAACCATGAAATATTTTTTCTTGCTTAGAAATAGTTCCACCCTCTCCATTAGCAATAAGTTGAAAACCAAGACAAATACCAATTATTTTTTTTTTTGATTTATAATTATTATAAATATCAAGTGATACTGGGTAATCTGAGGGCTTCCCTGGTCCTGGAGAAAAAATAATGATGTCAGATTTTTTTATGGATTTTTCTTTAATGTCATAAAAATTTTTTACTTCTAAATTACCAAATCCTGACAACAAATGTGCGAGGTTATAAGTAAAGGAGTCTTCGTGGTCAATTAAAAGTAAGTTCATTTTAATAAATCCAATAACGATTTAGCTTTTAAGTAATTTTCATGGTATTCATTTTTTGCAGTACTATCTAAAATCACACCACTAGCAGCAAATACTTCATTATTTTTTTGAAAATTTAAAATAGATCTAATAATTATGTTAAAACTCATATCCTGTTTAGAGCGATAGTAACCAAAAGAACCAGTATAAATTCTTCTTGGTTCTTTCTCCTCTTTATTGAGTAATTTTAAAGTATTAATTTTTGGACAACCTATAACTGAGCCACCGGGCATCATCGCCTTAATAACTGCAGATAATCTTACATTATCAAGAAGCGTTCCTGAAATTTCAGAGACATTGTGAAAAATATATTGGTATTTTTGAACAAATTTTAAATTTTGAATTTTCACAGTGTTTGCCTTAGTAATACGACTTAAATCATTTCTTTCTAAGTCAACAATCATATTATGTTCTTTGTCTTCTTTTTGATTATTTTCAAAAAACTTTCTAGCCTCTTTTGTTGATTTCACCTTATCTCTACTTACAGTTCCTGCTATTGGGGAGGTAATTATTTTTTTTCCTTTTACCTTAAAAAGGTTTTCAGGAGAGCAACTAATTATATTAAAATCATTTGTTCTAACACAAAAAGACTCTGGACTAAGATTCTTCTTCATCAAATTGAAAAATAAATTTACTATATCTAAATCTTTTTTGTTCGAATATTTCTGAGCTATTTTAATTTGATAGGTTTCACCAGCCCTTATATTTTTTTTAAATTTATTAAAAATTTTTTCATATACTTGGACGTTTGGACTTACAGATATTTTATTGCTATTTGAGAAAGTAGTTTTATTTAAAGCTTTAAGGTCTTTTAGTAATTTTGATTTAGATTTTGTTATAATTTTAACTTGTTTATCTAAAATTATTTTAGTTTGTGGTCGAAAAAAAACTCCCTCAGGGAAAGATGAATTATCTTTATTTACTTTTAAATTAATATTCTTACAAAGTAATTCATAACCAAAGAAGCCAATATAACAATCATAGGGTTTATTTGATTTAAATCGCTCTAATTTATTTAAAAACTTATCTAAATTACCTATGTTTAAATTAACTTTTTCATCAAAATCTGTATATATTTCGAAATTATTTTTTTCTGAGTTTCTATAAATTACTAATTCTTTATCAGATTCATATAAAGCATTAAGTATTTCAGAATTATTCATGAGCAAATTCTAATTATATAGATTATTTATTCAACAAATGCGATTGCTACAATTTTACTTTATAGACTAAATTAAAATGCACCCTAACCTTTGGGGTGCAACGGATCTATTTAAAGCGACCAACCTATTTAACCGTCAAAATTAATTTTATTTAGGATATCCAGAACGGCTTTTCTATTTGAAGCAATTTCTTCTAAACTCGTTGAGTCAAATTTTGCATTATTTGCTAATTTTTGTACTCTCTTAGATGCAGAAACATTTGGATTTACAGGAAACTCATTATTATCATTAGCATAAATTTTTTGTGCCTCATCACTAAGTAAAAAGTCTAAAAAATTAATTGATGCATCGTAATTTTCATCATTAATAATTGCGATACCTGAGATATTAACGTGTGTCCCATAATTATCTTGATTTGGAAAGATTGGAGATACTTTATCAAGCCATACTATTTGGTTTGGGTCATCCAACATTTTGAAATAATAATAATGATTTCCAATACTTAGATCACAGACACCAGCATATATCGCTTTGACTTGATCTCTATCATTTCCTTGAGGTTTTCTCGCCAAATTGGCTTTTAATTTTACAATATAATTCTCAAACCATTCTTCTCCATGATGTGCAACTAGAGATGAAAAAAGTGAAATATTATATGGATGATATCCTGATCTAGTACAAACTCTGTTTTTATATTTTGGGAGTATTAAGTCCTCGTATGAAATATCACTAAGATTAAGATCATTGTGGGCATAAATTACTCTTGCTCTCATGGTTAGACTTGTCCAATTTTTTGATTGTAAATTTTTGGGTACATTTTTTTGAAAAGGAATTTCAAAGTTTGCTTCAGCTTCAGTTATATCAACTAACCTTGCAATATCTGATGATAAAAAAATATCAGCTACTGGCCTGGATTTTTCTAAGATAGTTTTTTGAACCAGTCCTTTTTTCGAGAATATCCATTCTATTTTATTGCCTGTGCTTTTTTCATACTCTTTAATTAAAGGTTCAATTAAAAAAGGCTGTCTTTCTGAGTAAACTTTTATAGTTTCTGTCGCATTGGCTTTTGTAGCTGCGATATACATTGATGCTAGTGAAATTATGATTGATGTTGCTAATATAAATTTAGACTGAGTTTTCATATAGAAATTTATAAAGTAGTAACAAGTAATTGACATAACTATTTTTTTTTCAATTGGTTACCAACTATTGTGGGAATTTTTCGTAGTATATTTCAGATTTATTTTTTTTAATTTTTTTGAATAAAAAAATACTATTGAAATTCCTTTTTAAAAATTTAAATGACTCTACAAATGGAATTAGATAAAGCTCCTTAAGAGAATGTTTTTTTTGATCATCATTTGTTCCCAACCCCAATGTAAGAGTTTCCGTATCTTCAGAATGATGTAATGATCCAAACATCCAGTCCCATATTGCTAACGCTGCACCATAATTTTTATTATAATGTTCTTTTGCAACTGAATGATGTAAGTGATGTTGTGCTGGCGAGATAAAAATATACTCTAACCATTTCCAGTATCTTATTCCAATGTGTGAATGCCTGAGATTTGACCCAAATACATTAAATAAGAAAACAAATAAATTTGCACCTAAAACAGTATATAAGTCTACTCCCCCAGCGAAAAAATATACAAAAGTTGAAATTGTTAAGCCCTGTGCAAATGCAGATCTTAAAGTAAATACTAAACCCTCTAGAGGGTGGGTTCTAAAGACTGTCATAGGTGTCAGGTTTGTAGCAGAATGATGGACTTTATGTAAAGCCCATAAAAAAGGCCATCTATGCATCCAACGATGAACTATATATTTTGAGAAATCATCTACTATAAAATGAGTAAAAGTGAATAAACTTATAATTATATATTTTGGTGTGGTAGCAAATAAGCCCATATCTAAAAAACTTATTTCAAAGAAGAAAAAATATAATGCTGTAGCAATTGTAATTTGTGTTAATAGGTGGGGTGATATAAATAACATTATAACTTGATTAATAAAAAATACTTTGTAATCACTTGTTGCTGATTTTGAAAAAAAAACTTTCGGATTAAATATAAATTTAATTGACTCTTTTAACGATTTTTTTTTATGAAGTATGAGCCATCCTGCTGCTATTAAAATAGAGAGGAATAAATATAAGATGAAAACTCTTTTTTTTGGATTTGTAAATTGATCCACTAAGTTTTGAAAAATATCAAAAAAAATTTCCATGTATTTTAGTTATAACATGGCCTTCATAAGAAGGCCATGAAATCGTCTCTTAATATGTGTCAGTGTAGGAGAAGAGACAAACTTTTTAATTAGTCATTTTCTGCTGACTCAGATGTGCCAATTTTAGATGCAAGATCTGCCATATCGGAGAGCATATCATTAGCTCTAGCTTCAATGCCAAATTGATCAATCATAAGTTTTTGTATTTTTAACATATGAAGTTTTGCATCATTCATGGAGTAAATTTTATCCATTACATAATTGCCATTTACATCAATGCCTAAAATTTGAGTTTCATCTAAAAGCATTGGTCCAAATCCAACCATTCGGTTAAGTTTAGTTCCTGTTTCTCCAATATTGTCTTTACCAACTTGAAGAGCCATTGAGAAACCTTTTAATTCACCCCAATACTTCATGTACTTATCAAATTCTTTAGCTAAATCAGCATTAGTTACATCTTCAAGAGCAACAAGTGACTTATAAGTTGATCCAGCGTATTTAAATACAGACTCTGCAATGACCTTTTCCCAATTATCAGAAATTATCGAGACATGTCCCATTAATTCTGATCTTTGAGCATCAGTTAGTTTTTCTCCATTTGCAGATGTAATTAATTTTCTCCCGTCTAAAAAGGCTCTTGTAATGTCCTCTAGATAAGATGTCTTGCCACCTTTGTCAAAACTTGAAGCATAATAAGCATGTGCAAAAACATATTCGGATTTAAGGTCTACAACTCCATCACTATTGTAATCTGCTGAGGCTAAATCTTTTTTCTTAGCTACATTGTAATTTTGCTCGGCAGATAATAGTAAAGAATGAGCCGCGGCACCCCAATATCCAAATGCTTCATCCCAACTGTGTTCCTTACCAGTATAACATGCACCATCTTTATATGGTTTATCATTAGGTTTAGTATCTGCCTCCATTTTCTCATCTAGATAGTTATCAACAGCTTGGTTGTAAAAAACAGCTCCCATAATGAACTTTGAGATCAACTGTTGGTAGTTTAACCCTACTGAAACATCTTTTGGATTGCTTTCAGCTTTACTCATCCAAAAATCGATAACCTCTGGGCCAGTCATATTATTTGGCCAGGCAGTAATTGTTCCTTTGTAGGTTTTTCCAGAGAGATTTTTACCTGAGGAAATATCATTTAAGAGTATTTGTTTTATAGGAAAACCCTCTTTAGAGGCTGGTGCCCAAATTTGTTTATTTTTATCTGAACCACTGTAATAGGCGTTCATCTCATCATAATCGCCTTTTGTTGAGAGATATTTAAGACTATCGTGCTGTACGTGTCTTGCAATTTGGCCGCTGTAAGAAACAGTATTTGTACAATCACCAGAATAACCTTTTAAGGTTACAGGGAATGGGCCGTAGACATCTTCACTATGTGCTCCAGCGTTGGCAAATCCTGTAAAGCCAAAGCTGAGGCAAGTAATTGATGCCAAAAGTTTTGTTTTTAAATTTGATTTTTTCATAGTGGAACAGAAAATATTGAAAAAAAAATTTAAGAAAATAAAAAAAAAATTAGGTATTGCAATACCTCAATATGCAAAGTTTACTGAAATAAATTACAATTAAAAAATTACTTCTTTTTTTTCAAATTGATTACTAGAGAATATTCTTCAAGAAGCGATAAGCAAGCAGGTATAGGGAGATCTTTGTGAAGTTCTTTACAATCATCATAATCATAGATTCGGTTTTCTTCTTGATTGTAAACATGTATATGATCACTTGTATTAGTGTCATAAAATGATTGTTTATCGACAACAATTTGCTTTAGATATCCTTTATCAACTAAAGTGTTAAGATTTTCATAGAGAGTGGTAAGAGAAAAATAACTTCTGTTATCCTTAAGAATTTCATTAATCTGATTGATGGAAAAGTGTTTATCATTACCATCAAAAATAGATTTGAGGAGAACAACTCTCTGTTTAGTCTGTCTCCAACCACAATTTTCTAAGACAACATCAATATCTTTTTTACTTGCGTCTGTTAAGTTCATTGACCTAAAAATATGTTAAATTTCATTATTTATCAATACTTTCAGAGTAAAAAATGAAGACAAATTAGCACTATTAGATTGAAATGGGTTTTAAAAAACTTGGTTTAATAAATAAACTCAAAGCTTAGTAATATTTGACCTATTTTCTTTACCTTTTTTTTGTGAATTCAATTGATACATAACATTTACTCTATCTATGAATGATATTGGATAATATTTTTCCTCAACGATTCTTTTAATTTTAAGATTACAAACTTTATTTTTAATTTTTCTCATAGGCATATAAAATGCCTATAAGAAAGATATGTAAATTAGTTTTTTTTTAGCCTTTAAATTTCTATGACTATTTAAATTTTCTGAAACTTATTTCAAATTTTATTAGTGACAATCTTTAATTGAATTTGCAATTCCATTAATTAAATCACTATACATTGAAGGTCCAGCATCTATATAAGCTCCCAAAGGATCCATTACACCTGTAGAAATATTCATATCATTTCCAAGAGTCTCAATTATTTTTGGATTATATTGTGGCTCTGAGAAAATACATTTAATACCTTTGTCATTTATAACATCTTGTATATCTGCTATTTGTTTAGCTCCTGGTAAAACATCTGGATTTAAAGTCAATGCTCCAGCAGGAATTACTCCAAATCTTTTCTCAAAATATTGGTAAGCATCATGGAATACTATATAGCTAATATCTTTTGATAAACTTTTATCTACTTCTTCAATAAGCTTGTCCAAAGCAACTATTGTCTTACTAGCATTGTCTTCGTATTTAGATTTATTGCTTGGATCAAGTTCAGATAGTTCATGAGAAATTTCTAGAACCATTTCTTTTGCATTTGCTGGATCTAACCATATATGAGCGTCAAACTCACCATGGTTATGACCATCGTGATGTCCTGCATGATCATCATGATCATCGTGTCCGTCATGTTCGTCATCATGGCCATCGTGGTCATCATGGTCATCATGGTCATCGTCTTTGTGACCGTGGTCGTCATGATCATCGTGTCCATGATCGTCGTGATCGTCAAAAATATTTTGTTCTCTAAATTTTAATTTTTCAATTGATGCCAAATCCATAAACGCTATTTTTTTTGCATTTTTAGCGAGTGAGTCTAAAGGTTTTTCCATGAATGCCTCTAAATCCTCACCGATCCAAAATACAATATCTGCATTCTCAATCATTTCAGCATGAGAGGGTTTAAAAACAAAGGTATGAGGGTTATTTGTTCCCTCAATAATAAGAGAGGGCTTCCCAACACCTTCCATAACGCTTGATATCAATGAGTGGAGAGGTTTAATAGTAGTAACAACATTGACCTCTGCTTTTGCAGTAAAACCAAAAAATAGTGGTACCAAAATTATAAAAATTGATTTTTTAATGAAATTCATATTAATTACCCCTCTAAACGTTATATTATTACATACGTAATATTATAACAATTTAAATATGTCAAATTAAAAAATGCAAAATAATTTAATTGAATTAAACAACTGTGGGGTTGTTAGAAATCAAAAGTGGCTTGTAAAAGGTGTATCATTAAAAGTTTCACAAGGAGAAATTGTTACTCTTATTGGGCCCAATGGATCTGGTAAATCTACAACTGCAAAAATGTGTTTGAACATATTAAAACCAGATGAGGGTTTTAACACAATTAAAGATGACATAAGAATCTCATATGTACCTCAAAAAATTTCAATCGATTGGTCTTTACCATTAAGAGTTATAGACTTTGTTAATCTAGTAATTAAACATAAAAAAAGTGAAATCAGCGATTCTCTCAATATGACTGGGATCAAACATCTTATTTATGAAGATGTAAGAAATTTATCAGGAGGAGAGTTCCAAAGATTACTAATGGCACGTGCTATAGCAAAAGAACCTCATTTTCTGGTTTTAGATGAACCTGTTCAAGGAGTAGATTACCCAGGTGAAATAGCCCTTTACAAAACAATTCAAGAATTTGTAAAGAAAATAAATTGTGGAATCTTATTAATTTCACATAATTTGCATGTTGTAATGTCACAAACTGATTACGTGATTTGTCTTAACGGTCACGTTTGTTGTGCTGGAACTCCAAAAACAGTTATTAAAGATAAAGAATATTTAAAACTATTTGGCAATAACATTGATCCAACTTTAGCATTTTATGAACACAATCACGATCATGAGCACTTGCCTGATGGAAGCATCGACGAGTCAAAGAAAGTTTAATTATGTTTGATGACTTTATTGTTAGAGCGTTTGCAGCTGGAATTGGTCTTGCATTAATTACAGGTCCATTAGGATGTTTTATTGTTTGGAGAAGATTATCATATTTTGGTGATACTATTGCTCACTCTGCATTATTGGGAGTTACTATTGCTTACGCGATGAATTACAATTTAACAATTGCCGTATTTGTTGTTTCTTGTTTTCTTGCTTTATCTTTACTTTTTTTACAAAGAAGAACACGTCTTCCTGATGATGCTTTATTAGGTCTATTAGCTCACTCTGTATTAGCGATAGGTTTAGTTCTACTAGGGATATTATCCTTCATTAGGATTGATCTCATGGGTTTACTTTTTGGAGACATTCTCTCAGTTAATTTCACTGACGTTTTGTTTGTTTGGATTGGAGGAGGTATTGTTTTAACAGTTTTAATTTTAATTTGGAGACCCTTATTTGCTGGAACAGTAAACATAGAATTAGCAAAAGCTGAGGGGCTAAACCCTGACCTAGCCACTGCAATATTCACTTTATTAATAGCTAGTGTAATTGCTATTTCTATAAAAATTGTTGGTATATTATTAATTACCGGTCTTCTAATCATACCAGCATCTGCTTCAAGAAATTTATCCTCCACGCCAATACAGATGGCTATTACATCTTCAATAATTGGAGTTTTTTCATTAGTTACCGGCTTGCAAACATCAATGATATGGAATACTCCCACAGGGCCAACAATTCTCGTAATAACATTGGGTGTCTTTATAATCACATTGATTCCAATGAAAAAATTGCTAATTTCAAAAAATAAAATAAAATCATAGTAATAATGAGTTCAAACCACACACATAATAAAAAAGATCAAACTCTGACAAAAAATCAAAGAATTGTTCTTAATCTGTTGCAAGATAGCGGAGAACCTTTGAAGGCATATTTTATTTTAGATAGTTTAAAAAAAGAGGGCTTAAACTCACCTCTCCAAGTATATAGAGCTTTAGATAAGCTTGTTGAATTAGGCAAAATTCACAAAGTAGAAAGTTTGAATTCCTTTATAATTTGTAATAATTCAAACTGCGCCAGCAATACTGCATTTACCATCTGTGAAAGATGTGGAAAAGTTAAAGAAATTAAAAATAATAACCTAACCGAAGGCGTAAACGAATTAGTAAGAGAAAATAAATTAAATATTACTCGCTACAACTTGGAGTTTTACGTTGTTTGCAATACCTGCAAAATAAATTAATAACAAACATATAGTCTTATAAACCCTTATTTTATTACATTTTTGACTATTGACATAAATAAAGACCTATATATATTGACCGACTTATTATGTACGCAGTACTTAAATCAGTTGGTAAGCAATTTAAAGTGTCTCCAGGAGATGTTTTAAAGATTGATAAAATAGATGGTAAAGTTGGTGACACCATATCTTTTAAAGATATCGTTGCAGTTGGAAATGGCGATAAGTTTGAACTTGGTTCTCCAGCAGTAAAAGGTGCAGAAGTATCTGCAAAATTACTTTACCAGACAAGGGACGATAAGATTAGAGTTTTTAGAAAAAATAGAAGAAAACATTTTCAAAGAACTAAAGGTCATCGTCAATATATCTCTATATTAAAAGTCATGGCAATCAAGTCCGCCATTGGAGAAGAAAGCTTTAAAGAGCCAGTTAAAAAAGTTGCGCCAAAAGCAGAAACTCCAAAAAAAGTTGAAAAAAAGGCTGAAACTCCAAAAAAAACTGAAGTAAAAGCAACAGAAACAAAAAAAGTTGAAACTAAAGCTGAAAAACCTAAAAAGGTCGAGGCTAAAGAAAAAAAGACTGTGAAAAAACAAACAACTGAGGTAAAAAAGTAGAAATATGGCAACGAAAAAAGCAGGTGGAAGTTCCAAAAACGGAAGAGACTCGGCTGGTAGAAGGCTTGGAGTTAAAAAGTTTGGTGGCGAACACGTAATTCCTGGAAATATTATTGTTCGTCAGCGTGGTACAAAATTTTACCCGGGCGAAAATGTTGGGATTGGAAAAGATCATACTCTTTTCTCCTTAGTTGAAGGCAAAGTTCTGTTTAAAAAATCTCGAAACAGACAGTTTGTTTGCGTTAACTAAACCCACTTAAAAAAAACTTCAAATTAAACTGTTATGGCATTTATAGATAAAGCAAAAATATATATTAAATCAGGAAATGGTGGACACGGTGCTCTTAGTTTTCGAAGAGAAAAATTTGTAGAGTACGGAGGCCCTAATGGTGGAAATGGTGGAAAAGGTGGTGATGTTATTTTTCGAGGGAATAAAGGAATTAACACTCTTCAAAGATATCGTTTTAACCAACATCATAATGCGCAAAACGGTATGGGTGGTGCTGGTCAATTAAAAACTGGCGCAAGTGGCAAAGATCTTATTTTAGACGTCCCTTGTGGTACTGAGATATACACCGAAGACATGAGTATTAAAATTCATGAAATTTTAAAAGATGATGAAACTTATCATTTTTTAAGAGGAGGTCAGGGAGGCAAAGGCAATGCTCACTTTAAAAGTTCTACTAATAGAGCACCTCGTAAGTTCCAACAAGGAGAAAAAGGACAAGAATCAACTGTTAGATTAAAGCTAAAAATATTAGCTGATGTTGGTTTGGTGGGAATGCCAAATGCAGGTAAATCTTCAATATTAAATTTTGTAACAAATGCAAAGTCAAAAGTTGCTGATTATGCGTTTACAACACTTCATCCACACATCGGAATGGTTCAAAAGGAAGATCTTGAATTTGTATTAGCAGATATACCTGGGCTTATAGAACATGCGAGTGATGGGAAAGGACTGGGTCATGATTTCTTATCCCATGTTGAAAGGTGTAAAATTTTAATTCACGTCGTAGATATCACTGAAGAAAAACCTTTTGAAAATTATAAAGTTATTCGACAAGAACTTTTGAATTATGGAGGCAAAATAGAACAAAAAAAAGAAATTATTGCACTAAATAAGATTGAAATTGCTGATCAGAAAAGGGTTGAGGAAATTAAAAAAGAATTTGAGACTTCTTTAAATCAAGAGGTTAAATTGATTTCAGCTGCAACAGGACATCAATTAGATCAATTAACAAATTTATGTTTAGAATATTTACAGGATGAATAAAAAATTTTTAGAATTAGCTAAAAAATCAAAAGTTATTGTCATTAAAGTTGGCTCAAATATTTTGGTTAACGAAAAGCATGTGCTGAGGAGAAAATGGCTAAACTCACTCATTGAAGATGTTAAAGAACTCCAAAAGAGAGGGTCTAAGATAATCATTGTCTCATCTGGTGCAATCGCTTTAGGTAGGAATATACTCTCAAAAAAAAAGTTGACTAATTTGCATGAAAAGCAGGCTGCTGCATCAATAGGTCAAATACAACTCTCTCAACAATGGCAAAAAGCTTTTGCAAAATTAAATATTCAAAGTTCTCAGATTTTAATAACAGCTGAGGATTTAAACGAAAGAAGAAAATATTTGAACATCAGAAATACAATTTACTCTCTTATGGATTTAAATGTTGTTCCAATAATTAATGAAAATGATACTACCTCAACAGAAGAAATTCGTTTTGGAGATAATGATAAACTTTCTGCTATGATCGCAAATGCCCTGTCAGCTGAGTTATTAATTTTATTATCTGATGTGAATGGTCTGTATACTGCAAATCCTAAAAAGTCTTTGCAAGCTAAACTGATTACATCTGTTGAAGAGGTTGATCAACAAATAGAAAAATATATTGATAAAGATTTAAGTAAGTTTGGTTCTGGTGGGATGTTGGCAAAAATCAATGCTGCAAAACTCTGCATTCAATCTGGATCCACCATGATCATATCAAATGGTTTGGTGAATAATCCTTTGAGTGAGATTGATCCTCAATCTTCAACATGGTTTCATCCTTCCAAAAATATTCTGACAAGTCGCCAGCAATGGATTTGGAATAGACCAATACAAAAAGCAATTGTCCATATTGATGAAGGGGCCTCAAAAGCACTCAAGAAAAATTCAAGTCTGTTGGCAATAGGTGTAAAGTCAATTGATGGAAAGTTTTATCGTGGTGATACTGTTTCGATCCATTACAATAAAAAAGAGTTAGCTAGAGGCATGATTAATTATGATTTTCAGGAAATGGATAAAATAAAAGGTAAAAAATCATCAGAATTCAGTGAAATTCTTGGTTTTGTCCGAGAGGATGAGATAGTTCATAAAGATAACTTGGTGAGATCGAGATGAGTGACTATTTTCAAGAAATTTTAAACCATTCGAAGAGGGCATCGAGTGCCATGTCCAAACTATCAGCAGAGGATAGAAGTAGAATTTTAATGAATATTAGTGGTTTTCTATTATCTAATAAAAATGAAATTCTAAAAGCTAATCAAGCAGATGTAGAAAGAGCTAAATCAAATAATATTTCTGCACCTATGATTAATAGATTAGTTTTGACTTCAGAGAAAATAGATCAACTTTCTCGTGACGTTGAGAAAATAGCCCAAATGCAAGATCCCCTTAATCAAACTTTAGAAAGTTGGACCAATGCCACTAATGGGTTGCAATTTACAAAAGTCTCAGTGCCTATTGGTGTGATTGGTATTATTTATGAGTCTCGACCTAATGTAACAATAGATGCTGCATGTCTTTGCCTTAGATCTGGAAATATTTCTATTCTTAGAGGAGGCTCTGAGTGTATCGAAACTAATAAAAAACTTTATGAGTGCATTCAAGATGCTTTAAAAGATTTAAATTTTGATACTCATCTTGTCTGTTTTATTCAAAATACTGATCGTAGTTTTGTTGAAGAGTTGTTAAAAGCTGAAGGAGATGTAGATGTGATTATTCCTCGTGGGGGAAAATCGTTAATTGAAACAATTTCAAAAAACTCAAAAGTTCCTACAATTAAACATTTGGAAGGTTTGTGTCATACTTTTTGGGATGAAGGATATGATAAAGATAAAGCCACTGAGGTCATCGCAAATGCCAAGCTGAGAAGACCAGAGATTTGTGGTGCAACAGAGACTTTACTTATACACTCTAATAATTCAGCAGAAGATATTTCATCTGTTTTAGATAATTTAAAATCACAAGGATGTGAAATTATTGGATGTAGTCGCCTCAAAGATATTTATTCAATCGATCGAGATGCAACAGAAGAAGATTGGTCAACTGAATATCTAGATAACAAAATTACAGTAAAACTAGTTGATAATGTTGAAGAATGTGTAGAGCATATAAACAAATATTCTAGTGGACATACCGAGAGTTGTTTAAGTAACAATCAACAATCTATAGAGTATTTCTTTCAAAACTGTAAAAGTGCCATTTTAATGAATAATGCTTCCACTCAATTTGCTGATGGTGGAGAATTCGGATTTGGAGCAGAAATAGGTATTTCTACTGACAAACTTCATGTGAGAGGGCCAGTAGGAGCAAAACATCTAACAACATTTAAATATCAAGTAATAGGCAATCACACCACAAGGCCTTAATGGAATTCCGTAATAATTTTCAAGAATTAAAATCCCAGATCGAATATCTTAGCTCTTTGAACAAAGAAGATGTTACTCATATAATCAAATCTTCAATATATGAGTTAGAAAGTTTAAAATTTTTCAATGAAGAAGAATTAAATGAAATTAATAAAGTGACTCTTATAAGTGAGCCCTTTAATAACCTTTTCTTTAAATATAACAAAGAGCGTTTGATAAACAAAGGTGTAGTTTACATAGAGGAAGAAAATGATTTGCAATTTATTATATCTTTATTTTATTTTTTTAAACAAAGAGTGCCGATTTTATTTCATACAAGTTCAAAATTACAATTACAATTTATAGATATTCTAAACAAATTCCTCGAGGAAAATGGTGTCTCTAAAAAATTTTTGAGAAAAATAGATGAATAGAAAGATTGGACTGTATGGTGGATTTTTTAATCCCTTACACGAGGGACACGTTCATGTAATAGAAAGTTCAATAAAAAGTTTAAATCTGAAAAAACTATTTGTCCTTCCCACTTATCAAAATCCTCTTAAGGCTAATCAAAATTTAAACTCAATAAATTCTCAATTATCAAATATCCGATCAAAAATTAAAGAGCCGTTAGTAAAAGTTTCTGACTTTGAACATCGTTATAAAATGAAATGTACCTATGATGTGTTGCAAAAAATTAAGACTAAATGTGACCTTAGCTCTTTTTATTTAATTATAGGTCTTGATCAGCTTGGTCATTTTCACGAATGGAAAGAATATGAGTGGATTTTAAAAAATATTAGTATTTGCGTTATTTATAGACCGAGATATGATGAATTTATTGAAAATTCAACAGTCCAAAAACAATTCTCCCATTTATTTATGCCTAATTTAAATAGTTTTATTAACTGCTCTACTCCTTGTTTCCATATTCTTGATAATATAGGTGTAGAGATGTCATCTAGTGAGTTACGAGATTCTTAATCACGATAAAGACCCATCTGTTAAAGCTATAGTCGACAGTCTTGAAGACAATAAGGCTGAAAACATCTCAGTTATTTCCCTCAAAGGAAAGGCAGAATTTGCTGAATTCATGATCGTTGCATCCGGGCGATCAAATAAGCATGTGGACTCAGTTTCAGATAAGGTTTACCGATACCTTAAGAAAAATAAACTTTATTGCAATAAACCAGAAGGAAAGCCCCTTTGCGACTGGACGGTCATTGATGCTGGACATGTTTTAGTGCATATTTTTAGAAATGAAGTTAGAGAAATATACGATTTGGAAAAACTATGGTCTGAAGACTTCAACACTATCAATACTGCCTCTTAAAAAGCCAAATATGCTCAAAATATTTTTTATTTTAATTTTAATCTTTAATGTGAATATCAGTTTTTCTGATACTAAAGAAACTTATAAACAATTAAGTATTTTCAACGAAGTATATAACCGAGTAAAAAATCAATATGTTGAAGAGGTAACTGATAAAGAGTTAATAGAAAAAGCTTTGAATGGAATGCTACAGGCTCTTGATCCTCACTCAAGTTTTATGAGTGAAGAAATTTATAAAGAAATGCAGATGGACACGTCAGGTTCTTTTGGTGGATTAGGTATCGAAATCACAACAGATAAAGGTTTCATAAAAGTTGTCTCTCCAATTGACGATACCCCTGCCTATAAAGCTGGAATTTTAGCTGGAGATTATATAACGCATTTAGATGGCACATCAGTAGTTGATATGACTTTAAAGGAAGCAATTGATATTATGAAAGGTGAACCAGGGACCACTATAACTTTAACAATTTTTAGATCTTCCGAAGAACCATTCGATGTCGATATTAAAAGAGATATAATTAAAGTTGCATCTGTTAAACATCGTCTAATTAACGATGTGGGATATATAAGAATAATTCAATTTAATGAGCAAACAACAACAGGATTAAAAAAAAGTATAAAAGAACTTGAAGACGGTACTGATCCTCCAATTGGTTATGTCCTGGATTTAAGAAATAATCCAGGAGGATTATTAAATGAGTCTGTGTCAGTTACAGATATGTTCCTTGATAAAGGAGAAATAGTTTCAATCAGAGGAAGAGAAAAGAAAGATGTACAAGTTTACTCTGCTAAAAAAGGGGATCTAATTAATGGAAAGCCATTGATTATATTAATCAATGAGGGTTCTGCTTCGGCGTCTGAAATTGTTGCTGGTGCATTACAAGATCATGATAGGGCAGTAATTATGGGTATAAAGTCATTTGGTAAAGGTTCTGTGCAAACCATTATACCTATTGACAGCGGTGCGATCAGACTCACCATCGCAAAGTATTACACACCAAGTGGAGACTCAATACAAGCAGTTGGTATTGAGCCAGATGTTGTAGTGCCTAGAGCGGAATTAAATGTGATTGATAATAACTTTACGCTTAGAGAGTCAGATTATCGAGAAGCTTTAGATAACGAGACAAATGAAGAAAGTGAGGAGGAAGAGTCCACTGATGATATTCTTGAGAGAGATTATCAGCTATCTCGTGCCATAGATGCAGTCAAAACCATAGCTGTATTAAATTAATGAAAATAAACCCCAAAGATTATCGACCAAATGTTGGTATGATGATTATTAATCAAAATAAAGAAATATTTGTTGGAAAAAGAATAGACCACCCTTCAGAATTTTGGCAAATGCCACAAGGTGGGATTGATCCTAAAGAAAAATCTGAATTGGCAGCTCTTAGAGAAATGGAAGAAGAGGTTGGTATTAAAAAAAATAAAGTAAAATTAATCTCACAGAGCAAAGACTGGTATTACTATTCTTTACCTAAAGACTTATCAAAAACTCTTTGGAAAGGTAAATACAAAGGTCAGCGTCAAAAATGGTTCTTGTATGAATTTAAAGGCAGTGAGCAAGATATAAATATTGAAACATCTCAACCTGAATTTTCTGATTATAAATGGGTTAAACCAGATTTTTTGGTTCCCAACATAGTGCCTTTTAAAAAAGCAATTTACGAAAAATTATTAAAAGAATTTAAAGACTATTTATAAGGCGGATTATTTACCACTTGTTCAAACGTACCCAGAGCAGTTTCATTACCCTCTAGTTCTTGATAGGTTTTAGATTGTTGGTAGTTAGAGCTATTAACATCAGACAATGGCTCTATTTGATCTACTAAGACCTCACAAACCTTTTCTTTAAGCATAACCAAACCACCTGACACAAAGAAACTCTCATCGACTTTGTTTGAAGACATAATTGCCATTTGACCAGGTCGCAAAGAACTGATGAAAGGAGAATGATTAGGCATTGCAGCAAAATCACCCTCTGCTCCTGGCAAAACTGCCATTTCAACTTCTTTTTCAAAAATCACTTTTTGAGGGGATACGACCTTCAAATTAATCATCTCTACTTCGTTGCTTCCTCAGCCATTTTTTTAGCTTTCTCTAATGCTTCTTCAATTGTTCCGACCAAATAGAAAGCTGCTTCAGGAATATGATCGTAGTCACCTTTGACCAATCCATCAAAACCTTTGATGGTATCCTCTAAAGAAACAAACTTACCTGGTGAGCCAGTAAACACCTCTGCAACATGGAAAGGTTGACTTAAGAAACGTTGAATTTTTCTAGCTCTTGATACAACCAGCTTATCTTCTTCAGATAATTCATCCATACCAAGGATTGCAATAATGTCTTGTAAACTTTTGTAGGTTTGAAGAGTTTTTTGAACATCTCTTGCAACTTGATAATGCTTCTCACCCAGAGTTCTCGGCTCTAAGATTCTAGAAGTGGAGTCTAAAGGATCCACTGCAGGATAAATACCAAGTTCTGCAATTGATCTATTTAACACAGTGGTAGCATCTAAGTGAGAAAATGATGTTGCAGGTGCAGGGTCAGTTAAATCGTCAGCAGGAACATAAATTGCTTGCACAGAAGTAATTGATCCTTTGTTGGTAGTCGTAATTCTTTCCTGAAGTGCGCCCATATCTGTAGCCAAGGTAGGTTGATATCCCACAGCTGATGGAATACGTCCTAGTAAAGCCGAAACCTCTGATCCAGCTTGTGTAAACCGGAAGATGTTGTCAACAAAGAATAAGACGTCTTGATTTTCTTCATCTCTAAAATATTCAGCTTGTGTTAAACCTGATAAAGCAACTCTTGCTCTAGCTCCTGGAGGTTCATTCATTTGACCGTAAACTAGAGACACTTTTGAAGTATCGCCCTCAAGATTGATAACACCTGACTCAATCATTTCATGGTAAAGATCGTTCCCTTCACGAGTTCTTTCTCCCACTCCAGCAAAGACAGAGTATCCACCATGGGCTTTAGCTACGTTGTTAATTAATTCCATGATTAAAACAGTTTTTCCAACACCAGCACCACCAAAAAGACCAATTTTTCCACCCTTAGAGTAAGGTGCTAAAAGATCGATAACTTTAATTCCTGTAACAAGAACTTCGGTTTCGGTTGATTGATCAACAAAATCAGGAGCTGCTCTGTGAATAGGAAGAGATTTTTTTGATTCAATTGGACCTCGCTCGTCAATAGGTTCACCGATGATGTTCATAATTCGACCTAACGTTTCTGGTCCGACTGGCACAGAAATAGGATCACCATTGTCTTGAACTTCTTGGCCTCTTTGAAGACCCTCAGTTGCGTCCATAGCAATAGTTCGAACAGTATTTTCACCGAGGTGCTGCGCTACTTCTAAAATTAAATCTTGATCACCTACTTTCGTTGATAATGCATTTAAAATTGGGGGTAATTCTCCTTCAAAGGCGACGTCAACTACAGCCCCTAATACCTGTGTGACTTTTCCTGCCTTATTACTTGCCATTTGTTGCTCCTTTCCTAAACAGCTTCTGCTCCAGAAATAATTTCAATAAGTTCTTTTGTGATGAATGCTTGTCTTGTTCGGTTATATGTTAGTGTCAACCGATCAATCATGTCTCCCGCATTTCTTGTTGCGTTGTCCATGGAAGTCATTCTTGCTGCATGCTCAGACGCAGAGCTTTCAAGAACACTTCTATAAATTTGTGTTAAAAAATTTCTTGGAACCAGATACTCTAAAAGTTCATTTTTATCAGGTTCAAATTCAAAAATAGCATTATTGGCTTCACTCTCACCTTCACTAGTTTCCTCATTACTTAAGGGTATCAACGATTGATATGTAGGCTCTTGTGAAATCGCAGAAACAAACTTATTAAATAGAATAGAAACCTCATCTATTTCATTATTTTCGAATAGTTTCATAATTTTATTTTTTATTTCCTCTGAAACCTGAAGTTGTCTATCATTAGAATTTAAATCTTCAAAACTAGCCACAATATCTAAGTCTGTTTTTTTATAAAAACTGGATGCTTTTTTGCCAACAGTCATTATTTTGACAGACTTACCTTGTCCTTGTTGATCACTAATCCATTTTTTTGCGTTTCTAAAAAGATTTGAGTTGAAACCTCCACATAGACCACGGTCAGAAGAGTTAATTATTAAAAGACTAATTTTTGAATTTTCTCTACCAGTTAAGATTTCTGGTAAGTCAGCGCTATTTTTAGTATTTCCAGCCAAAGATGAAAGAATAAAACTTAAGCTATCTGCGTAGACCCTCGATGACTCAGCTAATTCTTGAGCTCGGCGTAACTTACTTGCAGCTACCATCTTCATCGCAGATGTAATTTTTCGAGTGGATTTAACACTGGAAATTCTATTCTTTAATTCTTTTAAATTTGGCATTAACTATAATTAGCTGTGAATTTTTCTAAATAATCCTCGATTTTTTTATCTGACTCATCGCTGAAATTACCTGTATTATTAATTTCGTCAAAAATATCTGAATGATCGGCACGAAGTCCCTCAAGAAACTTTACTTGAAAATCTGTGATTTTGGATATTTCAATTTTATCCAAGAAACCCCTAACACCTGAGTATAAGCTTAAAACTTGATCAGCCACAGACATCGGAACGTATTGATCTTGTTTTAATAGTTCTGTTAACCTCTCACCTCTTGCAAGTAACTGTTTGGTAGAGGCATCAAGGTCTGATGCAAATTGAGAGAAAGCAGCCATTTCACGATATTGGGCTAACTCTAATTTGATTTTACCAGCAACCTTTTTCATAGCTTTAGTTTGTGCTGCGGAACCTACACGACTCACTGATAAACCAACATTAATTGCTGGTCTAATACCTGAGAAAAACAATTCTGTCTCTAAGAAAATTTGACCATCTGTAATTGAAATCACATTAGTTGGGATAAAAGCAGATACATCACCAGCTTGAGTTTCAATTACGGGGAGTGCTGTTAAACTACCTCCACCATTATCATCGTTCATTTTAGCTGCTCTTTCTAGAAGACGAGAGTGAAGATAAAAAACATCACCAGGAAACGCTTCACGCCCTGGCGGTCTTCTAAGCAATAATGACATTTGTCTATACGCAACAGCTTGTTTTGATAAGTCATCATAAACGATTAGACCGTGCATTCCATTATCACGGAAAAACTCACCCATAGAGCAACCTGCATAAGGAGCTAAAAATTGGAGTGGTGCTGGATCAGAAGCTGAAGCTGCAACCACGATGGTGTATTCCATAGCTCCATTTTCCTCTAAGGTTTTAACAACCTGAGCAACTGTTGATCTCTTTTGCCCAATAGCTACATAGATACAATATAATTTTTTTGATTCATCATCAGACTGGTTAATTTCCTTTTGGTTAATTATGGTGTCAATAGCAACAGCTGTTTTGCCAGTTTGTCTATCACCAATAATCAATTCACGCTGTCCTCGACCAACAGGGACTAGTGAGTCAAGGGCTTTGAGCCCTGTCTGCATTGGTTCGCTTACACTTTGTCTAGGAATAATACCAGGTGCTTTAACTTCTATCCTGCTAGACTCACTACTTTGGATAGGACCTTTACCATCAATAGGATTTCCGAGAGCATCGACAACTCTTCCTAACAAGCCTTTTCCAACAGGTACCTCAACAATTTTTTGTGTTCTTTTAACTGTATCGCCTTCTTTAATACCTCTATCATCACCAAAAATAACAATACCAACATTGTCCTCTTCAAGGTTAAGTGCCATTCCTTGGACACCACCAGTAAATTCTACCATTTCACCTGCTTGGACATTGTCCAAACCATAAACTTGAGCAACTCCGTCACCAACTTTTAGGACAGTTCCTACTTCTGAAATATCTGCTTGGCTTTCAAAGTTATTAATCTGATCTCTGATGATAGAAGAGATCTCCGATGCTTTTATTGACATTAAATGTCTCCTTTCACATTGTTGGTAAATTTAGAAACTTGATTAAGAATACTTAGGTCGATCATCTTTGATCCAATCACTACAGTCATTCCTCCTAGTAAAGAATTGTTCACGTGGAACTCTAAATTAATTTTGGAACCATATTGGTTGTGTAACAAATCCTGGATACTATTTTTTATTTCATCACCAATAGTATGAGATGTTGTTACTTTAGCTTTTTGATATCCCCTTTTTTCAAAAAGAACATCCTGAAAATCAGACAAAACATTTTCAAATAGATTAAGTCTTTTATTTTTTTTTAGTGTATTGACAAGGCCAGATAAAATTTTTTCAGATGGCAATCCTTGGATTATTTTTAAAAGAATACTTGATTTTAATTCATTTTTGGTCAGAGGTGATTTTAAAAGTGAGGATAACTCTTGGCTGTCGGCCATAGTCTCAGATAAACTTTGTGCATCTTTTAGCAAGGCATCTAATTCTTCGTTTTTGACTGAGTCAAACAAGGCAGTAGAATACCTTTTAGATGCGATTTTATTGGTCATTTTGTATAGTTAACCTCAATTTTTTATCACATCACTAGGCCAACCGGCATCATACAAATGACGCATCAAGCGATTGATAGTGGATCAATGTCAATATTTAGAAAACGCCTGTATTTTGGGGCTATTTTTGACATTAAGATATCTATTTTTTTTCTCAAAGCCTTATATGTGCTCTCTTTAAAATAAAAATTCTCATGAAAGTGCTTCATTTTATATGGAATCAATGAAGGGACAGGCCCTAAAATATCAAGTCTACACTTTTTCGATATATCAAGAATTTCTTGGCAAGCCTCTCTTATAGCTGAGACATTAGGGTGGATTAATTGAATTTGAACAATTTTGTAAAATGGAGGTAAATTGTTCTCCTCTCTTCTTTGAAGTTCTAATTTTATAAATTGATCTCTACTTTGGTTCTTAAGTGAATTGTATATCGAATGCTTAGGATTGTAAGTTTGAATTAAGACCTTACCCCTGTTACCCTCTCTACCAGATCTCCCTGCTACTTGTTGCAAAAGCTGATATGTTTTTTCCATAGCTCTGAAATCAGGACTATACAGACTTGAGTCTGCATCAATAATATTTACTAATTTTAAATTTGGAAAATGAAAAGACTTCCCTATTATTTGTGAGCCAATCAATAGACTAGTATTTAAATTAAATATATTTTCAATGATTTCTTTTTTATTTTTTTTTGTTTTTAATGTGTCACTCGAAAATAATTGATTTGAGTATCCTGGAAAAAGGCGTGTAACTTCCTCTTGAAGTCTTTCTAACCCTATACCAATTGATATAAATTTATCAGATGAACACATCTTACATATTTGGTTAGGCTCAAAATAATTTGAACAATGATGACAAATGAGTCTATCAATTTTTTTGTGATAAACTAAATTAGCTGCACAATTTTGACACTGTATTGGTGTATGACAACTTGCACATATTTTGGATGGAGCGTACCCACGTCTATTGAGAAAAAATAAAACTTGTCCTTTTTGTTTTAGTACCCTATTTGTTTCATCAAATACTTGTTTTGATATCCAGGCCCTAGAGCTAAGTTTTGATTGATTCATGTCAACAATTTCAACTAAAGG
Organism: Pelagibacteraceae bacterium AG-404-P08; assembly: GCA_003216195.1. Taxonomy (GTDB): domain Bacteria; phylum Pseudomonadota; class Alphaproteobacteria; order HIMB59; family HIMB59; genus HIMB59. The sequence continues at coordinate 13,238 of QCJF01000005.1, read as the reverse complement.
TAATTGAGTTTTATGAAATTGATTGGAAAGATGGTGAATATGAAATTTTCGCTGATTAGAATTATGAAGGCTCTCTAATGATGGAGATGCGCTAATTAAAAGACATAAAGCCTTTGAACATTTTGCTTTATATATAGCCATATCTCTTGCTTGATATTTTGGGCCGTCTTCTTGTTTGAAAGATGAGTCGTGCTCCTCATCGCATATAATTAATTTTAAATTCTTGAAAGGAAGTAAAACTGATGACCTTGCTCCAACTAAAACGCATGGTTCGCCCGATAAAAGAGATCTGATTATTCTAGCTTTTTGAATTTTTGATTGTTTAGAGTGCCAAATAAAGGGCCTACAACCAAAATATTTAAAAAATCTTTTAGACCATTCTTCAGTTAAAGCTATCTCTGGTAAAAGTATTAAAGATTGATTTCCCCTGACTAAATTTGACTCAACAGCTTTTAAATACAACTCTGTTTTACCCGAACCTGTAACACCATCTATAAGGTGAACTTGAAAATCATTATTTTTATTTAATTGAAGTGATTTAAAAATATTTTCTTGATCAGGGTTTAAAGAAATTTTTTGCGCCATGCCATCAAAAATAAAACTATCTGTAGTTTGAGAAATTTTTTTTTCTTCTAATAATTTCTGCAAATCTTTTTTTGATAGATTGTATTTATGAATGAGATTTTTTTGAGTTTCATAAATTTTATTTTCAAAAAGATAATAATTTTTTAATTGTGTATTAGGAAATTGTTGTATTGCCATCTTCAAAACCATACCTAAATCTATGAAGCAATGTATTGACACATACTTGTAAAAATCAATGTTTTCTGTGCAAACAGTAAATTGATAATAATTACTAATTGAAAGTACTTTTTTGAGATCGAAATTTAAATCTTTAATGTTTGTTTGAGATATGATGACTCCTGCTGATTTTCTTTTTCTTAAAGGTATTTCAACAATGGAGCCTACCTCGATAGAATGTGAGTATTTATAAGTCAGGCTATCATTTATTTGCCCTATTGGCATAACTTGGTAGTAATAATCCATTTTAAATTTTGATTCTAATTTATAATATAATGTAATGAATTTTATTGAACTGTTAGAACAATTAAAAATAGATAAATCCTCAATACAAGACTTTGATAAATGGGCTACTTATTTAAAAGACATAAAAGGCCACTCGGAAAACACATATAGATCGTACTGCTTTGATGTATGTGATTTTTTAATTTTCTTTAAATTCTATAATGGAAATTCCGCATCTTTATCAAATTTAAAAGATTTAAATTTGCAGACATTTAGGGCTTGGTTGGCAGATCTCAGTGAGAATAGAAAATATAAAAATATTTATAAAAAACCATTGTCAGCAAGGTCAAGGAGAAGAGCGATTAGTTCTATTAAAAATTTTTTTAAGTATTCATCTCTAAAAAATGATTTATATAAAGTTGCTTATAGTGAGGTTCAGTTATTAAAAAATCCAAAAATTCCAAGATCCCTTCCTAAACCTATAACAGAGGGAGATATTGGGCTTTTAATTGAAGAGTTAAAAAAAATATCAAAAAAAAGCTGGGTTCAAAAAAGAAATATAGCTTTGCTTTATCTTTTGTACGGATGTGGGCTACGAATAAATGAGGCCTTATCTGTTACTAAAAGCCATTTAATTGATAAAAATTCTCTTACTATTGTGGGCAAAGGTAATAAAGAGAGATTAGTGCCAGTTCTTGATATTGTAGCTAACTCATTAGAAAATTATCTAAAAGAAATACCATATGATTTACCAAGCGATGTTTCGATATTTGTGGGAGATAGAGGTAATCCGCTTAAAGCCTCGGCTTTCCAAAGAGATTTGAAGAATGCCAGAGTTAATTTGGGGCTACCAAAAACAGCAACACCTCACTCATTAAGACATAGTTTTGCAACTCACCTATTAAAAAATGGTGGAGATTTAAGAATAATTCAAGAATTATTAGGACATAGTTCGTTATCTACAACTCAAATATATACTGAAGTTGATGACATAAGTTTAGAAAAAACTTATAAAGAAAAAAATCCTAGTAAATAAATTTATATTTTACCTCTAACTATAAAATGAGGATTGATTATATCCTTCTTTGAATATTTCAACCTATTACCTTTTAAATCTTTTACAGTACCACCTGCTCCCTCTACAACAGCTTGTGGTGCTGCAGTGTCCCATTCAGAAGTAGGTCCTAACCTAGGATATAAATCTGCTAAACCCTCTGCTATCATACAAAACTTTATAGAACTCCCGGCTTGTAGAGTATCAAAGTTATTAAACTGAGATAAATAAGTTTTAGTCTCATTATTGAGGTGACTTCTGCTCGTAACAATCTTTAATTTATCGGATGGTGATTGCACAGAAATAGATTTGATATTGTCATTTAATAACTTGTATGAACCTTTATTAAGGCCCCCAAAAAATAATGTCTTGTCTTTTGGAATGTAAACAAACCCTTGGGTGGGATAATTGTTATTGATCAAAGCAATATTAATTGTAAATTCACCATTCTTATTGATAAATTCTTTAGTTCCATCCAAAGGATCAACTAACCAGTATTTTGGCTCATCAGTATACTTTAGGTCACCCTCCTCTGAAATTATGGGGTAGGCTGAGATAGAAGATAATAAATCAGAGATGTGCTCATTTGATGCTATATCTGCTTCTGTTAATGGACTTTTATCTTTTTTATATTCAATACTTTGATCATAGTTCTCATAAATATTAAGAATTTTTTGAGAACATAACTCAAGATTTTCACTGATTTCATTGAAAAACTCAAATTGTCGTATTATGTGATTATTTGTCATTTTTTTAAATTTTGACTTTTTTTTATATACATTTAGATTATTTTTTGTATTTTCCCAATAATACGACAAATAGTCAATTATAATGAATCATACTTTATTTTTTAAAATTAACCCATCAATAAAATTTCCTGCTTGGGATAGCGATAGTCATTACAAATTCCTTTTTAGTAAAAAATTATTTAAAACAAAAAGATCTTATGAAAGGTGGCTGGAAAAAATATCAATTTTTCCAGAGAATTTAAATATAGAAAGTCTTTTAAAAATACATGCAGGTCATATAAACAAATTAATTTATGAAGACTCCATAAAAAAATTTGAAAAACAAAGATCACTTATTTTGTTTATCCAATACGTTGAGGTAAATAATAATAAATTTTTATTTGCAAATGATAGACGTAATGGAAGACTATGGGTCAAAGTTAAATCAAATAAAATAAAAGATATTTCAGAGAGTTTAAAATATTTCTCAAAATTAAGAAAAAAAAATATTATTATTTTTCCAGACACTTATCTTCTTAAAATTTTTCTCGATCAAAAAATTAACGAAAATCAAATTAACAATAAATTAAAATTCTCAATTCATTTTCCTGAATATTTATTTTATATAAATAACCTCAAAATTAATGATACGAAACTACGCAATAAATTTAGTTTACCTCCAAACAGTTATCTGTCAGAGCTAGAAGCGGAAAGTATTCATATTATTAGAGAAGTAGTCAGTGAAACAAAAAATCCTGTCATGCTTTACTCAATCGGAAAAGATAGTTCAGTGATGTTAAGGCTTGCTCAAAAAGCTTTTTACCCTAGTCTTCCCCCATTTCCTCTACTACATGTTGATACTCGATGGAAGTTCCGAGAAATGTATTTATTTAGAAATTGGGTGGAAAAAAATAGTGGTATGAAGCTAATAACACATATTAATCCTGATGGTATTAAATCAAATATTAATCCCTTTGATCATGGCTCTGCTCTCCACACTGATATAATGAAAACTCAGAGTCTAAAACAAGCCTTGGACAAGTATAAATACGATGCTGCTTTTGGTGGAGCAAGAAGAGATGAGGAGAAATCAAGAGCCAAAGAAAGGGTTATTTCATTCCGAAACCCCTCTCATCAATGGGACCCCAAAAATCAGCGTCCAGAGCTTTGGTCTTTATACAACTCTAAAGTCAATAAGGGTGAAAGCACAAGGGTTTTTCCCTTATCTAATTGGACAGAATTAGATATTTGGCAATATATCTACCAAGAACAAATACCAATAGTTCCCTTATATTTTGCAAAAGTTAGACCTGTAGTCGTGAGAGATGGAATGATTATTATGGTCGATGATGATCGATTTAATATTCAATCTAAAGAGAAAATTGAATTAAAAAGTATTAGGTTCAGAACACTTGGCTGTTATCCCTTAACTGGCGCTATTGAATCAAATGCAAATTCACTTGAAGACATTGTTCTTGAACTTCTTCAATCCAAAACATCCGAAAGACAAGGAAGAGCTATCGATACAGATTCAAGTAGCTCAATGGAAATCAAAAAAATTGATGGTTATTTTTAAATGTATAAAGCCGGTACAATTAGCAGATACTTAAAAAGTCAAGCTTCCCTTAATCTATTAAGGTTTATCACTTGTGGATCTGTTGATGATGGTAAAAGTACATTAATTGGGAGGATGCTTTATGAATCTCAAATGATATTTGATGATCAAGTTGCTTCCTTAAAAAACGACTCAAAAAAATATGGAACACAAGGTGAGAATATAGATTTTGCATTACTGGTCGATGGTTTATCAGCTGAGAGAGAACAAGGTATTACTATAGATGTTGCATATCGATTTTTTTCAAGTAACAAAAGAAAGTTTATTGTAGCAGATACACCGGGTCATGAGCAATATACTAGAAATATGGCGACTGGGGCCTCAACAGCTGAGTTAGCTATCTTACTTGTTGATGCCCGTAATGGCATACTTACACAAACTAAGAGACATTCTTTTATTGTATCTCTTCTTGGAATTAAAAATATTGTCTTGGCAATTAATAAAATGGATTTAGTTAACTATGATAAAAATATTTACGAAAAAATAAGCTCTGAATACAAATTATTCTCAAAAAAATTAAATTTTGAAAATATTCAAAGTATTCCTATATCAGCACTTAAGGGAGATAATATTCACAAAAAATCTAAATACATGAAATGGTACAATGATAAAACCCTATTTGACTATTTAGAAACTACTAAAACTAAAATACAAAGCTCAGACAGTTTTGTACTTCCTGTTCAAAGTGTCAATAGACCTAATTTAAATTTCAGAGGATATTCAGGAACCATCGCTGAGGGAAAAATTAGAAAGGGTGATGAGTTAATTTCTCTCCCGTCAAATCAAAAAGTAAAGGTAAAAGATATTTTTGTAGGTGAAAGACCACTTAAAACAGCTAATTTAAAGCAAAGTATTACAATTACCATTGACAAAGAGATAGATACCTCTAGAGGCGATATTCTCTGCTCAAAAAACTCCACAGTTGATATGGCTGACCAATTTAACATGAATGTTATTTGGATGTCAGAGGATAAGGGTTTTACTGGAAGAACTTATTTAGCGAAAATTCATAATATCTCAACCAGTATTAAAATTATGAACATAAAAAAAATATATGATGTAAATACCCTAGAATTCGCTGCTGGGAATGAACTAAAACTCAATGATGTTGCAGAAATTTCTATCTCATTTAATAAAACTGTTCCCTTTTCAACTTTTAAAGAAAATAAAATTTTGGGATCTTTAATAATTATTGATCCAATTAATAATCAAACTATTGGAATGGGAATGATAAACTTTTCTCTTCGTAGGTCACAAAATATTCAACTTCAAAACTTAACAATCAATAAGAATTTGAGAGAGAAGGTTAATGGTCATAAAGGTCAAGTGCTGTGGATGACTGGTCTCTCGGGGTCAGGAAAATCAACTATAGCTAATGAACTAGAAAAAATATTATATTCTCAAGGTAAAAAAACATACATTCTTGATGGAGACAATATCCGACACGGATTAAATAAAGATTTAGGTTTTACAGACAAAGATAGAGTTGAAAATATAAGGCGAGTTGCAGAGGTGGCAAAACTTATGTGTGACGCTGGACTAATTGTGATCACTGCTTTTATATCACCGTTTAGATCAGAGAGGGAAATGGCTCGATCACTTTTTGAAAAGAATGATTTTAAAGAAATTTATATTTCAACTCCTTTAAAAGTAGCTGAAAAAAGAGACCCTAAAGGTTTATATAAAAAGGCAAGACAGGGTAAAATACCAAACTTCACAGGCATAGACAGCATCTATGAAAAACCCATAAATCCTGAACTGGAAATTGATACCTCTAAAGTTTCTTTAAGTAAGGCTGTAAAAAAAATATTGGATATTATTACTTAAGTCGAATTTCCAATTGTTGAAATTTACTCATATCAAAAACTATATTTTCAAAAACAACATCTTCAAAATTTAAATTAGGGTTTAATGAAAAACCAAATGGTTCTAAAGGTTGGCCTTTAAAGTCTTGTGAAAATTCTCCATTTCCATCAGTATCTTGAAAGGCAAACAGGCCTATTTTAATATGTGGGAAAGCTTTTAAATTAACATTATTAAATTTATTTATATCCTGCTCTACAACGATAAAAAGAGGTGCAGAATTTTCCTCGAAATAATATTTCCTATCATAGCCCAGAATGTGAATTGGGCTTGAAGCATCAACAAAACCTGTAATTTTTACTGTGAGATGATCAGAATACGAAGTTTTTATTACAAAAAAAGCCTGAAAAATCAGGAAATAAGTGATCATTTTAATACTAGCTAGATAGCTGTGCATAACTTTTGAAAGATTAATGTATTTTCATAAAAGTTGTACAAACAATTTGATTGAATTTGAAAAAAGAGATCAAACTACAAAAAAAAACAATAAAAACGTGGTTTTTTATTGAATTGATTTGTAATGTTTTATCATCATTCAATCAATAATCTACAAGCATACTGAATTACTGTGGATAACTCTGTTTAAAAGTATTAATTTATCCTTAGTTATGAAAAAAGGATACATCATTGTTAGAGTTTCAATTCACGATAATGAACTTTTTCAAAAATATCCTCCTTTATCAACTGAAGTGATGAAAAAATATGGGGGTAAGTACATAATTAGAGGTGGAAAAACTGATGTTTTAGAAGGGGAATGGCCTGTAGATAGAACTACCGTAGTAGAGTTTGAAAGCTTTGAAAGTGCTAAAAAATGTTATGAGTCTGTTGAATACTCAAAGGCTATGAAAATTAGGCAAAATAGTACAAAAAGTGACCTTATATTGATAGAGGGATATTAATTCTTTTTAAAAAACTGATCGGCTAATTTGAGTTTGTCTTTTTTCTTTTTCAGTAAAATCTCTAGGTTTTCGATTTCTAATTTATGATTGCCAATCATCTCCTCAATTTCTTCAACACTCAAATCATCTAAATCAATTGGTTTTATTTTTTTTGGCTCTTCTTCATCAAACATTTGTTCTATATCCTTCCTTTGTCCAAATAATTGGAAAAAAACTTTCATCCAACTCATCTGTTTCTAATTTTTTATATTTTTTATAAATTCTCGCTGTACCTCCTTTGTTTGTTGGATGAAACCTAGAGTTAGAAGGAACGCAATGAGCAACTATTGCCCTTCTATTACTGTTTGTATTATTAATACCTGATCCATGCCAAGTGTACCCATGATGAAATGCTACTCCACCTGCTGGAACTTCAACATATTGAATCTGAATTTCTTTATTTAATTTTGACGCATATTCATTTAACTCTTTTTTATAATCTCTAGGAGAATGGAATTGTCCTTTAGGAGGGCTTAATCCCCAAAGATGTGATCCTTTTACATATTCTAGTGTCCCTTTTTCTTTATCGACATTATCGATGGGCATCCAACATGTCATCATAGTTTGCGGTACAATCCAATCATCGTACGCAGCATCTTGATGATAAGCTAAAGTTTTGCCTCCCGGTGGTTTCCATAAAACATTATCTTGTAAAAGTCTTGATCCACTCCAGCCCATTAATTCAGCACAAGCCTTCCCTAAAAGTTCATTGCAAACTATTTCCTTTATAAAATTATCTGATTTCCAGGCATTACAAATTTGTCTGGTAACATCTTTAGGTCCACTTTCAAACTTCCAATTCCACTCGTCAGGTTCAATACCTGTTTCAAAGTTTCCATTAAATAAACTATGAAACCTCTCATACAATCGCTCAAAATGCGTTGAGTCAAGAAAACTCTCAATAATCAAAAAACCATTTTTTTGAAAATCTTTTTTTTGATCCTCATTTAAAGAAATTTCTATCATTATAAAAATTTTATCATCCTTTATGAAATATATTTTAGATTATCATTTAAATAAATTGACATTTTTGTTAGATTTCTGATAATCCAATGATGTCAAAAAAACTAATATTAATAATACTTTCCTCATTTTTTTTAATCACTAGTTGCGCAACTGTGAGCGAAAAAGCTAATGATGCTTATGACTCTGTAGCGGGTGCCGTATCTAAAGGTTACAACAAAGTTAAAGATACAGTAACCGGCAGCGACGACGATTAAGTTTAGCGCTTTAAAAGGCGTGCCCTTTAATAAGTTCAAATTAATTTAATTTAATGAAATTTATATCTCTGCAACATATTTCAATTGAGGATCCTGGGACATTTAAAGATTTTCTTATAGAAGATGGTCATAGTATAACAACTATCCAATTGGATGAGGGTGATAGTATTCCAAATAATTTAGATGAATTTGACGCTATGCTTTGTATGGGCGGTCCTATGGATACATTTATGGAGGATCAATATCCATGGTTAGTAGCTGAAAAAAAAGCAGTAGGTGAATATGTTTTAAACCTCAAGAAACCTTTTTTAGGTTTTTGCTTAGGATGTCAGCTTTTAGGTGAAGTATTGGGAGGAAAGGTAGTTGAGTCTAAACCACCTGAAATTGGCGTATTGGATATTAACATTGAGACAAGTGCCAAAGAAGATCATATTTTTGGTTTTCTTCCAAATAAAATAAAAGCATTACAATGGCATTCTTATGAAGTAGTAGGTTTGGAAACTAACTCTAAAGTGAGAGTTATAGGCACTTCACCCTCAACAAAATATCAAATTTTTGGTTATGATAAGTATGCCTATGGAATTCAATTTCATTTAGAAATTCGAAAAACTACTGTTGATGATTGGGCTCAAGTTCCTGAATATAAAAATGCTCTCGAAAAATCTCTTGGAGCCGATGCCTTACCTCAAATGAAAGATTTGGTAGCTAAAGAAATTGATACTATGATGATGCATTGCAACCAAATGTATAAAAACTTCGTTAAAATAATTAATAATTAGTTTTTATTAACTTAATTTAGATGCACAGAAGAGATTTTATAAAAAAGGTTATGCTTTTCTCATTATCTTTTGTAATTCTAAAAACAAAAATTATGGCAAACAATCTCTTTAAACCTTTCAATCTAGTAGATGGGGTCTTTGTCAATAATTACGTTTCACATAAAAGTAGTTTCAAAGATTTTTGGAAATGGAGGAGGGAGTCAAGTAAGCCGGAACCGATTGCATTTCCTATGGTTGAAAATGACCCTGGATACTTAAAATCTAATAAATCTGAAAATACAATTACTTGGATTGGACATTCAACTTTCTTACTACAAATTGATGGTATAAATATATTAACTGACCCCCATTTCACAAAAAGAGCATCACCTCTGAGTTTTATGGGGCCTTCAAGAACGACACCTCCTGGATTAAAAATTGAAGAATTGCCTTTCATTGACTTTGTTTTAATTTCTCATAACCACTATGATCATTTAGACTCTAAAACTATTAAACTTTTATTAAAAAAACAAAATGTAAATCAACCAACATTTTTTGTTCCACTAAAATTAAAAGGGATTATATCAAAATTAGGAGCTAGCAAAGTCATTGAACATGAATGGTGGCAAATGACTAAGATCAAAAATCTTGAAATTCACTCTGTGCCAGTTCAACATTGGAGTAAAAGATCATTTAACGACACAAATAAAACACTTTGGTGTGGTTGGGTTATAAAAGCAAATAATTTTAAGTATTTTTTTGTAGGCGATACTGGATATTCAAAAGATTTTAAAGATATTCAGAAAAAATTTGAGTCATTTGATTTATCTACTATACCAATTGGTGCATATGCTCCTAGGTGGTTTATGAAAGATTCACATTGTAATGTAGAAGAGGCAATTCAAATTCACAAAGATGTTAGATCTAAAAAATCTATAGCTATGCATTGGGGAACATTTCAATTAACAGATGAACCTATGGATGAACCAATAAAGTTACTTAAACAACTGTCTAAAAAATTAAAATTAAAAAAAGATGAGTTTTCTTATATGGCTCATGGTCAAACAAGAAAAATTTAAGTGAAGTAATTGTAGGTTTGATAAGCTAAAGAAATTAATATCACTATTAAGGCCCAAATACTTAAATTACTTAGTAATTGTTTAAATGATGAGTTAGTCTCTAAAAAACGGGGTCCTATTAAAATTAACAAACAGATTAAGTAAATTATTGGCATAAATACTTCCGCCGACATTATTTTTCCTCTTTAAGTTTTTTTAAATTTATTTCTTCGGAAAATTGATCATTCAACATTTCTAGATTTTTTCTTTTTTTAGAATTCTTAATATCTGATATTTCATTCATTAAGTCTTTTACTTTTTTTTCAAGTCTTGCAATTTTATCTTTATCGGTCTTTTCTCTGGAACTTTTCATAACTACCAATTTACTATTTTACTGAAAAACACGAACTTAGGAATCTTAAAGTTTCTGACACCAAAACTGGTACATACCAGAGAAAGCAAGGGGGTTTGTTTCCTCATACTGACTCCACAGTTCAAGATCATAGATGTTTGCATGGTTTCCATGAAGCTCTCTAAAATTTGATATAGCGAATTTATTTTCAAATCCACAGAACTTTAAACCCAATTCGTCGAGACAGATTTTAATCTGTGGAAGAGTGAAACGGTGCTCTTGTACATGAAATATTAAGTCTCTCAATCTACTTAGACTGAAAAAGTCAGTCGACTTAGTCAATAGTTGATAATTCTCGTTATGCGAGTCTGCTAGTGATTTTCTATATTTTCTGACTTCAGCATTAGATGTGCCAAGTCTCAATGCTGTTATTTCTTTTCTGACTTCTACAATATGTTGTCTTGCATACTCACTATACAAACCAATCTTCATCAAACCACCGGGCTTTAATATGTCTACAAGAACTCTCCAACCAGCCATCGGTTCTTCCATATGATGAAGAACACCTGTACTTTCAATTATGTCGAATTCCTTGCCCATTTGATGGAGGTGTAAAATATCTGCTTGCAAATAATCTATGTTGGTTAAGTGAAGTTCATTAGATTTCCTCTGTGCGTAAGCTAAGCTTGCAAGGCTTAAATCCACGGCTGTGACACGACAATTTGAAAAGCGAGAAGCGGTTCCTATGGAATGCTGCCCAGTACCACAACCAGCTATAAGTATAAGCGGATCAGTAACATTTTTAATATTTTCGGAATAAAGCTGAAGTTTTAACTCATCACAAACAGCAGCTATCGGTTTTGCCTTTATAAAAAGTCCTATTTTCATCCATCTTGGATATGGACTCTCCTCATATTGCTCTCTAACTTTAAGCGACACATCATCTGATATTTTTCCTAACATAGGTATGTCTTTGATAATCAATCTCTCGTAAAGTGGCTCTTCAATCAGTATTGCCTTTACATCTTCTAAATTGTCAAGTGCTTCTATCTTTTGGCACCAATTATATTGATTTAATTGACGATAGGAGGCTAGACACAAAATCTTTATTATTTCTGGTTGGTCTGATTGCTTAATTTTTTTCGTAATCTCAGCTTGTAATTCTTCAACCAAGCGAGTCTCTTCGTCACTTTCAAAGTAAACATATTCATTAACAAAACAATGGATAGAAAGTGTAGATAAAAAATAGATGAGTTCAGGAGATGACTCCATATTATCCAGATTTTTGAGAAGGAAGCCTCGCATCGTTACAAAGAGTTCTTCAAACTGAAGTTCAGGAAGTGGACACAAACGCATTAGAGTATGGAGAAGCTTTAGATTATCAAGAGCCCCAATAATGAAAGTTGCCTTTTCAATATTTGTGATAACATTTTTGTTTAGAAGAAAACCTTTGATTTGGTTATCATGTTTTAAGAGACTTAGAATACTCTTAGCTACATCATTAGGGTTTATTAGATTACCATTAGTCAACATTTGGATTAATGGTTGATAGAGCTTATTATCTAATGAATTGAACCTTACGTTTTTGATAGCGATACCAAGATTTGCATAGGCTTCAATATAATCAGGTTTCAACTCTATTGCTTGTGTATAGCTTGAAATAGCATCATTGAACCTTCCCAGTTCATAAAGCGTTACTCCCAAGTTATTGTGAGTTTTGGCTAAATCAGGTTTCAATTTTAGTGCTTGTTTATAAATAGCTTCAGCTTCTTCTAACCTTCCTAGTTCTTTTAAGGTAACACCCAAGTTGCTGAAAGCCTCTGGAAAATTAGGATTCGATTTGATTGCCTGGTTATAACTAGCTTCAGCTTCTTCTAATCTTCCTAATTCTTTTAGGGTAACACCCAAGTTGTATTGGGCTAAAGCATAATCAGGTTTTAAAGTTATCGATTCTTTAAAGCTTACTTCAGCTTCATCTAACCTTCCCATTTTTTGGAGCATGTTACCCAAGTTGTTGTGAGCTTCAGCATCTTGAGGGCTTAATGCAACTGCTTTCTTATTAGCATTTACAGCTTCAGACAATCTACCTGTTGATCCTAATACTGCGCCTAATACTTTCCAAGCAAATTGATGCTTAGGAAAATCTTTAGTGATTTTAATAGAAAGTTTTTCTGTATCACTCATACGTCCGTTTTGATAGTAACCCAAAAGTCTATTGAGTAGATCTAAGGGTGGGCTTGCTGTTAAATTTTTAGTTTTCAAAACATCTATACTCATATTTAAACAACTCACCGCTATCTTCTTCTATGAAAAGATTACTAATTTCTTGACCAAGATTAATTATCCATGACCTCTTTTGATTTATTGCCCCAGACGAGTTTTTTAAAGTATAAGTATCATTTTCAAAAAGGACAGATTTATATAATATTTTCAAACCAAATGGGCTAATTTCTTCTGCAGTATCTTCAATTATTTCAAAATTATTTTTTTCGTTTGGATTATCAATGTAACTGCACACAATCGTTCTAGCTTCAACATTAAATGTTAAAGTGCTCAAACTAGGGATTAATAATAATAGGGTTAGTAAAGTTTTCATTATTCGTTTTGTGTGTGTTTTAAAATACTC